>CAZPIO010000078.1:0-34276 GCA_964586235.1 uncultured Planctomycetales bacterium | reverse complement strand
AGGGATTCGAACCCCCGATGCAGTTTCCCGCATGCCGGTTTTCAAAACCGGTCCCTTCAGCCACTCGGGCACGCCTCCGGGTTGACAAGTTGCACAACGCACCGCTGACGGCGCGGGCATGTGCCTGTCCGTTACAATCTAAGAATACTAAGCTGAGACAACGGCCGCAAGAAAGGCGTTCGCTGAGAACATCTGCGTTGGTTGTCGGGCTCTGCCGACCGAATGAACGTTCCTGCCCTTCGAGAAGGGCAGCTTTCCGTTGGGCCATGTGTCTGATTGCGGCCCCCGCCCGCCGGCCCGGCCGGTGACTGTCAAATTTCGTAATCGGGCGGCCGTCGGCCGAATCCGATCCGCAGCCACATTCGCTCGTGCAGGTAGAACACGCCGATCTTGGCCACAGTGTCAAGCAGTGCGACCGAGGCAGCCAGGTCCGCCCGCCGGGTGATCACCAGCGTAACCAGACCGGTCACGACCAGCCCGCCGAAGCGGTACGTCACTGCCTTCACGATGCTTCGAAGATGACTTTCCAAATCAACCTCGCTCAAGACAGGTCAATCGGGTTGCCCCCACCAACCCCTCACTTGCCGGGGCAATTGCAGGACACCTGATCCACCCGGCGAAGAGAGATCGCATCGACCGGGCAGACATTAATGCAGTTTCCGCACCGGATGCAGTTGTCGCTGTCGATCCAGATATAGGTCGTGTCCGCCTCGCGGTCCTTGGGTACCTCCTCCCATCGCACAGGCTGGCCGCGTTCATCCCGCTCGAGCGTGCGCAGCCGCCGGATGCAGTCCCGCGGGGATACCCGAATGCACCAGTCGCAGTGGATGCACTTGTCCTGGTCAATCTCGAACTTGTGGTTGCACAGATAGCAGCGCCACGCGTGCTCCCGCCCCGCTTCCGTCGAGAGGCCAAGTTCAACCTCCTCGTTTCCGCTCCGACGCGTCAGATCCAGCAACGGCATGGCCTGGGGGTATACCAGGTCGTGGTCGCGCGTCCGGCCGGTCAGGGCGGCCTTCTGGATGCTCACGACCGTCTCTCGCCGCCGCCGGCCGGTAAGAAACGTGTCAATCTCGTCCGCCGCCTGCTTCCCGCTGGCTACGCCATGGATGATGTCGCCGCTGCCGCTGGCGAAATCCCCCGCCACAAAAAAGCCTCTGATGCTGGTCGCGCAGCCGTCCGCAAGCCCGAACCCATCCGGAAGCACATCCCGTTCCTGCGTCTGGCCGATGGCGAAGACCAGAGTGTTGCAGGGCACGGTAAAAGCGCTGCCGGGAATCGGCGAAAACCGCGGCTTGCCGCTGCCCTCCGGCTCGCCCAGCAGGTTGCGCTCGAACGTCACGCTCTCGATCCGGCCGTCGGACACGCCCGCGGAAATCGGCGTCACCAGCGTCTCAACAAGAATGCTCTCCTCCCGCAACGCCTGGTGCTCCTCTTCCGTCGCCGCCATTTGCGCCTGGCCCCGGCGATACATGATGCTTACTCGGCCGTTCGGGCCCAGCAGCCGCCGGGCGGTCCGGGCGCAGTCCACCGCCGTAAAGCCGCCGCCGATCACCACCACGTCACCGGCAACCGGCATCGGGTAGCCCTCGTTGTAGCGCTTCATGAAATGAAGACCTTCGATCGCCAGCCCTTCCGGCAGACCGGGAAGTTTCAGCGTGTGCGGCCGGTTCGCACCGATGGCCAGCAGGACGGCGTCATAAGTGGCCAGCAACTCCGGCAGCCGCTCGCGACCGATCGCCTCGCCCAGGCGCACCTCGATGCCGCTGGCGAGAATCGCCCCGAAATCCTCGTCCATCACCGCCTGCGGGAGCCGGAACCGGGGAATGCCGATCGAGATCTGGCCGCCGACGTACTTCTCCCTTTCGAACACCGTCACCTCGTGGCCGTAGCGTTTGAGCTCGCGCGCCGCTGCAAGCCCGGCCGGACCCGCTCCAACGACGGCCACGCGCTTGCCGGACGGACCGAACCAGGGCGGCAGCGGGCGGCTGGGCTCGGGCTTGTGGTCGGCCGCAAACCGCTTCAGGTGGCAGATGCGCACCTGCCCTCTCGTGCTGGTCCACTGGTAACGGCACCGGCTTTCGCAGGGGCGCGTGCACACGCGGCCGAGGATGTTCGGCAGGACGTTGTCTTCCTGGTTGATCCGATGAGCCTCCTCGTATCGTCCGTGGGCGATATGCTGGATGTACTGGGGCACGTTCGTATTCGCCGGGCACGCCGCCTGGCAAGGGATGTCGCGGGCGTTCGTGGCCAGGTCCATGGCCGTGCGGCCTTCACCGGTGAACACGGACAGTTCAAGCGGATTCGCGGCCATCTCGTCATACCGGATGGCCAGTCGGTCAACGGCCCGGCGGTATGGCTCGATACCCGCGCGCTGCACATGTCCGGCCAGCGTGTCCTCGCTGCCGGTCCGCCGAACATGGTCGAGGAACGCGTCCAGGATCGCGGCGACCACGCGGACGCAGTCGTCATCCTTGAAATCACCCAGCGCCTGGCCGAAGTGCTCGAGGTCGCCGCCGACGGCGACCTGGAAGCCTTCAGTGGAACCGACCTTCTCGCGAATGCGCAGCCCGCGCAGGCCGATATCCCCGATCTGGAACTGCGAGCACGCGTTCGGGCAGCCGGAGATGTGAATCAGCACCCGGTCGCGAATCGGCGCGTATTTGTCCTGATCCACGACGCTGTGCAGCCGGTCGAACATCTCGTGCGTGCAGGACACGGCCAGCGGGCAGTAGGTGGTGCCAACGCATGCCACCATGTCGCGCAATCCATGGAAACCCTCGGTTCGCAGGCCGAGTTTCGCGATCTCCTGGCGCAGCTCGGGCAGCCGGGCCGGATCGACGCCGTGAATCTCGAGGTTCTGACGGTTGGTGCTGTTGAGACACTTGTCGCCGTAGATCTCCGCCAGTTCAGCAATGCGAAGCAGGTGCGGGGCCTCGATCTCGCCTTTGGGAATCATGATCTGCTGGATGGCCAGGCCGTCGTCGTCGCGGGGCTCCGGCCAACGCTGCGGCCGGAGCGGCACCGGGCCCCTGCTGTCAGCGACGCGTGCGGTCTCGAAGCCGCTGCGGTCAACGCCCTCGCGATCAAGGTTCTCGCACACGATCTGACGGCATGTCTCGATCCCGATCCGATCGACGACGAACTTGAGCCTCGCATACATCCGGATCAGCCGGTCACCGTGATCGCGGAAAAGCAGGCCGACCGCCCGGCAAACCGGGGGCGCCTTGTCGGTCGGGACGAAGGAGAACAGCTCCTTTGCGATGAACGGCCGCCAGCCCAGCCCGCCGCCGATCCGTACGCGAAAACCGTTTTCTTCGCCGCCATCCGGCCGTCGGCGAGTGATGGCCGTAAGACCGACGCAGTTGATCGACGGCTGGCCGCAGTCACCCGGGCAACCGGAAAAGTTGATCTTGAACTTGCGGGGCAGGTTGTCGAGGTCGCGGCTGTCGGACAGGAACCTCGCTGTCGCCTGGGCGTAAGGCAACACGTCGAAGCGCCGATGAGGGCACGTCGACGCCCACGAGCACGCCGCCACGTTGCGAGTCACGTCTCCGCACCCGTGGAAAGTGCTCAACCCGGCCGCATGAAGGTCTCGCAGCAGACCGGGCAGGTCCGGCAATTTCAGCCGGTGGAGCTGTGCCGATTGCCGCGTGGTGAACGACAGCCGGTTCGGGGCATACTTCGCCGCGATTCGGGCCAGGGCCCTCGCCTGGATGCTGGTGAATCGACCGCCCGGAATCACCACCCGGGCCATGTGCGTGCCCGACTGTCGCGAGTGGTAGATGCCGTACCACTTGGCAGTCGCCACCTCCTCGCGCGTCATCGAGCCCTTGCGGGCAATCTCGTCGAAGTCGAGGACGAGACCGGCCTCCTTGATGATCTCCTCGTCGCTGCGGGGCGTGAAATCGAGCTTACGCTGCATGCGTGTCTCCCGCCAAAGTCCTGTCATTCGGGGCGCCGCTCGCGAGACAGCGTCGGCGTGCGGCTCCGGCCGCCGGAACCTTGCCTTGAACGATAGCGTTGATCATATGCCGCCTCCGCTGTCGAACTTGTGCAGCCCGCACTCCGTCTTGTCGAAACCCCCCCACCGTCCGGATCGAGGGTCTTCTCCGGGCTTGACCGGCACCGTGCAATAGCCTTCCTCCGGCTGGCAGCCGATGCTGAGGAAACCGCTGTCCCGGAGCGGGTGATACGGCAGATCGTGCCGCTTCATGTACTCATGAACGTCGCGGGCCGTCCAGGTTGCGATCGGACAGACCTTGACCAGCCCATCGTAGTCGCGCAGGACGATCTTCGCCTCCCGCCGCGTGAACGACTGTTCCCGGCGGATGCCGGTCATCCAGCTACGGAGCTTCAACTCCCGCTTGGCCCGCTCGAACGGTTCGCGCTTGTTGAACGCGCAGCACGCGTCCGGGGCCGACCGCCACAGTTTGCCGTACTCCTCCAGGAACGCCTCGCGCGAGAGCACCGGCCGATAGACCTTCAGGTTCAGATTCAGACGCCGCGCCAGTTCCTCCCGAAAAGTGATCGTCTCCGGAAACAGGAAACCCGTGTCCACGGCCACGATCACGATGTCCGGCTTCACCTGGGTGCACAGATGGAGCATCACCGCGCTGTCCGCCCCGAACGACGACGAGACCGCAATATCCGGATCGAACGTCGAAACGGCCCACTGCACAATGCTCGCGGCGTCACGATGCTCGAATTCCGCGTTCAGGCGGTCGAGGTCCAGTAAGGGGCCTTGACGGTCTTCGGGCATTTACCGTCTCCCCCCGCCGCTGATCTCGAGCCGGCTGTCGGACTCCAGTCGTGCGCCGACATGCCGCGCGGAGGCATACTTGCGGGCCGCCGCGACACCCAGAGCCAGGATCGCCGGCGACTCGATGTTGTGATGCGAGGCGAGCCGGGCGATGTCCCGCAAGTGCCCGGTCACCTCCCGTTCGCCCGCCTGCGTGCCCCGTTCGATGATGACCGCGGGCGTCTGGGGCGACCAGCCGCATGACACCAGTCGACGCGCGACCTGATCCAGCACGCCCACGACCATCAGCACGACGAGCGAATCCGCCTTCGGGTAGTGCTTGTTGAATTCACCGCCGGCCAGTTGGGCGCTGGTCACGGCAAACGACCTGCCGGTCTCGCGGGTGGTGAGGGCATACCCGGCCGCCGTCAGCGTCCCGAAAGCGCTGCTGATGCCCGGGATGATCTCGAAAGCAATTCCATGCTCCAGGAGAAAATCGATTTCCTCGCCGCCCCGGCCGAAGACGAACGGATCGCCATTCTTGACCCGGGCGACAATCCTGCCCCGCGCCGACGCCTCCAGCATTCGATGGTTGATCTCCGCCTGCCGCCGCGGCGCCACCTTCCCGGCACCCAGCCATTCGATCTCACTGCGAGCCGGGTCCAGGCCGAGTTGCTCCGCAAAATCGCGGCCCAGAATGCGATCGTATATCACGAGGTTCGCCGACTGGATCACGCGAAGGCCGCGCACGGTAATCAGGTCGGCCGCGCCGGGTCCGGCGCCGACGATGTAGACCTTACCCGGTTGCGGGAACTCAAATTCGGATCCGCCGGCCGGCAGTGCCTTATCAGTCCGCCGCCGGGCATGAGCGCGAAGAAGCCGGCTGATGTAGTCCCTTGTTCTGGCCGCATGTCTTGGCGATCGTCCGTTCGTGTGCACGGAAACCACAACATCCTCGGCCTCGCAGGCAGCGGGGAAAATGACCTTTGTCCGGCCCCGGTCCGAGACGAGGCAGGATAGAATCCCGCGTTTCTCCGCCTCCGTGCTGATTCGAGCATTGAGCGCCTTATCATCCGTTGCGGCCACGACGAGTTGCATGCCTCGCAGCAGAGCGGTGCCGTAGCCCTCCGCCTTCCATCTCAATCGTCCCGCCCGCACCGCCAGGCTCAAAGGCTGACTGATCCGGGGCGAGCAGACCACCACCTTCGCGCCGTGATCGGCGAGGGTCAATGCCTTGCGCGTGCCGACACGTCCGCCGCCGACGACCAGGCACTTCATTCCGGCAACATCGATCCCCAAAGTCAGGAACCTGCCCCGGCGTGTTGAAGTATCTCCGACCACCGACCGCGATCCTATCGGAGCGGTCTCCAACCGCGATCTCTCTGTAGGAGCGGTCTCCGACCGCGATCTCCCTGTAGGAGCGGTCTCCGACCGCGAACGGTCCGTAGGACCGACCCGCCTTCGGCGAGGTCCGCCGGTGGCGACTTGCAGCCGCGATCCGCCGCCGTTCATCTGGTCGGCTCCTTGCACAGCGACGCTGACCGCGTGCGGCTCCCCGAGCACGCCGCCAGGCCCCGGTCGAGATCCTCAATCAGATCCTGCATGTCCTCGATGCCGACGGACAGGCGGACCGTGCCATCAGTGATGCCCGCGTCCAGCCGCTCCTGCGGCGTCAGGGCGCCGTGGCTCATGGTGGCCGGGTGACATACCAGGGATTCTACCCCGCCCAGGCTCTCCGCGAAAAGGAAGATCTTCAGCGCCCTGACAAACCGTCCGACCTCTTCGTTTCCTCCCCGCAGGCGAAACGCCACGATGGCGCCGAAGCCGTCCATCTGACGCTTCGCCAGTTCATGCTGGGGATGGCTGGCCAGGCCGGGATAGATCACCTCCTCCACCACCGGATGGGCGCTGAGGTGGTCGGCAATGGCCCTGGCGTTGGCCTCGTGCTGCCGCATCCGCACCGCCAGCGTCTTGAGGCCTCGCAGGCTCAGCCAGCAGTCCCACGGACCGGGCACGGCCCCGACGGCGTTCGAATAGAACTTGATCTGCTCATTCAGTTGCGGGTCGTTGGTCAGCACCGCACCGCCGATCACGTCGCTGTGACCGCTGATGTACTTGGTCGTGCTGTGCAGCACCACCGCAGCACCCTGTGTCAAAGGCCTCTGAAAATACGGAGACGAGAAAGTGTTATCGGCAACCAGTCGTGCCCCATGACGGTCGGCAATGCGCGCGACTTCGCGAACGTCCACCAGTTGCAGCAGCGGATTGGCGGGCGTCTCGATCCAGATCAGCTTCGTCTCCGGGCGGAGCGCCGCCGCGAAAGCTTCGACGCGCGTGCCGTCCACGTACGTAAAGCGAATGCCCCGCGGCACGTACACCTTCTCGAACAGCCGGAACGTCCCGCCGTAGACGTGCTGAACCGATACCACGTGGTCTCCCGGCCGAAGCACCGAGAGGACAGCGTCCACCGCCGCCATCCCCGATCCGAACGCCGTGCAGAACCTGGCTTCCTCCAGCGAGGCCAGGCACTCCTCCAGCGCGGTTCGCGTCGGGTTGGCGGTCCGCGAGTACTCGTATCCGCGCGGCCGGCCCACGTCGTCGAACACGTAATTCACCGTCTGGTACACGGGCACGATGACCGATCCCGTCGCCGGGTCCGGTCGCTGGCCCATCCGGATTGCTCTTGTGGAGAACCGCATGCTGCACACAACTCCTGTCGTCTTTCAACGCCAATCGACCCGCTGAACCTTGCTTCATTCAGCCGACAAGCGCCGCACGGGCCGGCAAGGCATCGCCCCGAAAACATCCTCGCCTAGGCAACCAGGTCCTGGAACAGCGGCGTGGACAGGTACCGCTCGCCGGCGCTGGCTAATATGACAACGATGAGCTTGCCCTTGTTCTCCGGGCGTTGCGCGACCTGCCCCGCCGCGTACAGAGCCGCACCCGACGATATACCGCAGAAAATCCCCTCTTCCTTCGCGGCCCGCCTTGCATACTCGAACGCCTGCTCGTTCGTTACCTGCACCACGTCATCCACCACGTCGAGGTTGAGATTGGCGGGAATGAACCCGGCGCCGAGCCCCTGGATCTTGTGCGGCCCCGGCTTGAGGTCTTCGCCCGCCCGCTTCTGCGCGATGACCGGCGAATCGGCGGGCTCGACCGCCACGGCCTTGAAGCCCGGCTTGCGCTTCCTGATGACCTCGCTCACGCCGGTGATCGTGCCCCCCGTGCCCACCCCTGCGACCAGGACGTCCACATTGCCGTCGGTGGCCTTCCAGATCTCCTCCGCCGTGGTGCGACGATGAATCTCCGGGTTGGCGGGATTCTCAAACTGCTGTGGCATGAAGGCGTTTCCCTCGGATTGAACGATCTCACTGGCCTTCCTGATTGCACCAGGCATACCCTCGGCCGCGGGCGTCAGGACCACCTCCGCCCCAAGGGCCTTGAGCACCTTCCTCCGCTCGACGCTCATCGACTCCGGCATGGTGAGAACCAGCCGATAGCCCCGCGCCGCCGCCACGAAAGCCAGGGCAATCCCCGTGTTCCCGCTCGTCGGCTCGACGATCACCGTCCGGCCGTTGATCTTGCCGGCTCGCTCGCCCGCCCGGATCATCGCCAGGCCGATACGGTCCTTGACCGAGGACAACGGATTGTGGCTCTCGAGCTTGGCCAGCACGGTCGCGCCGTTGTTGAAGAGCCGGCGGACACGAACCAGCGGGGTGCGGCCGATGGTTTCGGTTATTTCTGAATAGATGTCTTCCATTCTCCTGTCTCCTGTAGCTGCCTGTCGGCGGATATACGATCGCTCACGACTTGAGGATCAGCCTCAACACGCAACCATCAATGCGAGTGAGGCCGGCAAACAAGGGATACGCATCGGGCGCGGTACCGCGCGGTCGAGGTGTCGGATTCGGATGCCATTCCGGCTCATCTCACATGGCCTTTCAGACCTGCATTCCCTGGTCGTCTGCCAGAGTAAGTATACCAGGTCGGAGAGTAATGTCAACTAAACCAATGATCTTAATGAGAAATACTTAAGGTATTGTAAACAAACAACTTAAAAACATATACAGCCGCCGGCTGCTGTTTTGGGCTTGCTGAGTTGCCCTTCCTGAGACATAATTAGCGGCTAACGAGTGATGTTTTGGGGGTTTGACCGTGAACCTTTCGCAGAAGTGTCAATACGCCGTGCGAGCTGTGCTGGAGCTGTCCAGGCACTACGGACAGGGGCCGGTTTCAGCCGCCGAGATTGCGGGCAACCAGGCGGTTCCGCAGCGTTTCCTCGAGGTCATTCTCAACGAGTTGAAACCCACCGGCCTGGTCGAGTCTCGCCGGGGTGTTCAGGGCGGCTTCTACCTGCCCATTCCTCCCGATCAGATCACCGTCGGCAAAGTCATCCGCCTGGTGGACGGCCCCCTGGAGCCGGTCCGCTGCGCGGAGACTCAGACCAACAAGGACTGCCCGCTGCTCGCTCAGTGCGCACTGGTTGATCTGTGGAAGCAGGCACGAGAGGCCGTGGAGGCCGTCTACGACTCCGTGACCTTTCAGGACCTCGTCGATCGCGAGAAGAAACTGCAGGACCAGGCCGCCCTGCACTACTGCATCTGAGGATGTGCCGCCGATGCGAATAAACGAGGCACACGCGCCGGCCCAGGGCGACGCCGCCTCTGGCCTGTTCAACCTCCTTGAGCGGTCTCGGAGCACAGCCCGCTGACAACACGACCACCGCCGCCGTCAGCAGACCCGCGATTGTGGGCAGGCCGCACAAACCTGAAAGTCTGGACCGGAAAGCGAGCATCCGACCCCGCCCTCTCTACCTCGCGATCGGCTGGAGGCTCGCAACCACAATCTCGTACACCTCGACGGCCGGCACCTCCGCGAGCACGTGTGAACCCTGGCTGCGGAAGTCCAGGCTCCGATCGGCGTGCCCCGGCCCGGCCAGCGTCAAATCCTTGACCTCGTACCCGTCCGGCACGCGCAGCCTGACGCCTACGCTCTTAGGCGGCTGGCCTTGGCGGTAGTTGACCAGGTGAACCAGTCGCCGACTCTTCTGCGAAGTCAGTTCGGCGCACAGGCCGGGTTCGGCCCTGGTCTCCAGCGACAGCCCGCCCGGACAGACGGTGACAACACCCGCCACCGAGTCTTCCTGTTCGCCCAGCCGGAGGACTTCACCGGCGGGCAGGTCCGCGAGGGCGGGCTTGGGCCGTGGCCGCATCCATTCATCGTGCGTGGCCGCGGGCCCGACGATGCACAGGCTTCCCCCATCCCGGACGTACTTGGTGATCTGGTCGACCTGCCCATCGGACATCGCAACGCAGCCGGCCAGAACCAGTACCGGGTAACGCCGGAGGTCGCCAAGCTGGTGATCATAAATGATCTGGAACGGGACGCGCTCTTCGATCAACTTCTGCTCCACGCGTGCAGTCAGAGCGGCGTTTTGCGGATTGCCGAATGCCTGGGAAGGAAAGCTTCGCAGCACGGCCGCGTCGGCGACGACCTGGGCATCCCGCAGCAGGTCGCGTCGCTGATGGAAGAACTCGATGAACGGTTTGAGGGCCGGCGAGACCGGGTCCTTCACACCCGGCCGGGCGACCAATGTGCCGTACTCGAACCAGCAGACGCAGCCGAGGCTGTCGAGATTGAAGGCCATCGACTCGGCCATCTCCAGGGGCGTGGTCGTGTACACGAAGGCCATATTGTTCATGCTGCGGGCAACCTTGTAGGTGCGGATGCGAGTCTGCAGCTTGCCCTCGCGGAAGCCGGGCTCGGCGCCCTCGTCCCAGAACGCCTCGCCGCCCCGGCAAAGACGCCCGTGGTCGACGGGCGGGTGGATGCGATCGCCCGGGCCGCCTGGATTGACCTCCATCAGGATGTCCGGCCGCAGACCGCGGGCATAACGGCTCATATCGCAGAACGAGTCGGCCAGCGACTGGCTGGCAAAATCGAGCCACGCCCGGCCGAGCATCTTGTCCGAAGCGCCGGTCAGCGGCGGCCGGACCGACGCCAGATCGGCAGCGCCCATGCCCTCCAGCTCCTGCGGCTTGAATCTCGCGGCCAGGTACTCCCGAAACCGCGCAGCCGAGTTCTCATCGCCGCCCGGCCCGATGTTGTAGTTGTCAAAGTGGATCAGGTCGACCTGGATGTCCTTGACCGCGAAGCTCACCAGTTGTCGATAGAAAGCCTGGGCATCGGGATGATTGCGGTTCCAGAAATAGCGATATCTGGCCGTGCGGTAGTAGGGCAGCGGCTGGCCGTTCGCGTCGAGCACCAGCCAGTCCTTGGCCTGCGGCATCTCCTTGAAGAACAGCTCCCAGATGAACGCGCCGCTGTAGTTGTAGACGCCGACGCGCAGGCCCGCCTCCCGGCACAGCTTCGCGAAACGGACCGCGTCGGCCATGCTCTCGCGCTCGGCCTGCAGGCCGCCCCCCTTGTAGCAGTGCATCATGACGAAGTTGACCCCGAGTTGCTTGAGTTGGGCGAGCATCTCGGGGCTTTGCTCGCGAGCATAGGCCGCCTTCTGCTCGGGCGTCGGTTCATATCCCTCGCCGCCGTCGCGCCGCACGCGGAACAGCAGCGGCTCCCAGCTCCCGGCCATGACGATGCCGTCGCGAGCGACCCATTCGGGCCGCTGATCGAGCGGCAGCGTCAACGTCTCGGCCGCAACCGGCGCGCACAGCAGAAGCCATATCCACCACAGCCGCTGACGACTTCTCATGATCGGGCCTCCAAAAGGAAAAAAGACCTGCGGTCAATTCCTTGCCAGGAGGCCGCATTCTATCATGCAGTTGCGACCGCAGCACGCGTCTGGCACCCTTTCCGCCAGGTCATGCACGGGTACGTCGAGGGTGGGCCGCGCCGCGTTGCCATGGATAGCGGGGCGGACGGATTCTGGCCATGTCTGGTGTCTTCCGTCATGATCCCGTGTCCACTATGCTCATGAAATGTCGCACCCCCATCATGCCGATGCCATCATGCTCGATCTTGTGGCAGGTTGCCGATGGCAGCCGTCCAGGGACACACGCAGCCGGCCAACACCGCCAGGAATGCAGCGACGATTCTCAGCATCCGTTCTGCTCATGGCCGTCTGCGGGGTGTGTCCTGGACAGTCGGCTGCACCCTCTTTGCTCGGGTGATGTCCCGTGCGGCCCCGGACCAGGGGACCGCCCTTCTGCCTCACGATCTCTGTCTGCCGCTGCGCGTTCCCCACCAACACGCACGTCCATCCACGAGAGGCAAATTGCCAGTGCAGCGCAGCGGAAACGAAACTTACGTGAAGTATTTCACAAAACAAGCTCAAAGAGTGGGCTGCCCACACAAGGGCAGCCCACCCGTCATCCCGGCTACATCCGGGAGCCCATCACGGCCCCACCCGGTACGGCCGCATCATCTCGTTATCCTCATGATCGATGATGTGGCAGTGCCAGACGTACAGGCCAGGCAGGTCGAACCGCGCCCGAACGCGCGTGATCTCGTCGGGGTACGCGATCACCGTGTCCTTAAAGCCGCTTTCCCAGAGCTCGGGCGGCCGGACCACGCCCATGTTGGGCCCCATGAACGGTTCGCGGTTGACCACCTCGAACATCACCTGGTGAATGTGAATCGGGTGTGCATCCATGGTGAAGTTGTAGATCTCCCACACCTCGGTGGCCCCCACGGCGGGGTTCTCGGTGACCGCGTCCATCCACATCATGGGCATCCCCATCGGCATGCCCATCCCGTCGAACATGACGGTGCCCAGCTTGGCGGCCTTGGGCCCGAACGGCCCGGCCAACGGGTCGACGCAGTCAAGGACCACGTTTCCGTTCAGGTCGGTGATGACCCGCACCGTTTCCGAGTCTTCCTCGTTGAGCGACACCTGGCGTGTGAACGTCTCAGGAGGCAGTGGCGTGATCGCCGGCAGCACCAGTTGCGCCGCCGGGAGGGTGGCGTCCAACGTCGTGGCCGGTCCCACAACAAACTTCATCACCTGCCCGGTGGTTGCCGGGTTGGCCATGGGGAAGTCGACTCCCGGCACTCCACCGCCGAACGGTTCGTCCGGTCCGATGTTGACCATGTACAGTACGGTGCCGGGCGCGAAAGCGGTGAAGTCGACGATCACGTCGGCCCGTTCAGCCAGGCCAACCAGCAGGTAATCGAGCTGGATCGGCGCCGGCAGGAAACCGCCCTCGGAGCCGATCTGCCAGAACGCTCCCGGCAGAGCTGTCCAGTCCCCGTCGTCGATGGTTCCATCCAGCGGGGTATTGTCCTGGGCCAGTTGCAGGTACAGGAACCGCGAGTTGCATCCGTTGAGCATGCGGAATCGATACCGCCGGGCCTCGACGTTCAGCACCGGCCAGGTCTTTCCGTTCACGACCATGGCGTTGCCGAAAAACTCGGGATTCCAGATCGGCGAGACGTCGCTCATGAGGCCGTCGCACGCCATGTCCGGAATGAACGGGATCTGGAGTTGCTCGGGCAGCAGACCCTCAAAGTATGCCCGATTGTCCGGGAAGAAGAGCGACCCGTCGGTGTTGAACGTTCGATCCTGGATGGCCAAAGGAATCTCGGTGTAGACAAGATTGGCGTTGGGGTTGTCGTTGGCCTTCGGGGCCCGGTAGCCCAGGGCCAGGTCCGACGGCCCGCCTCGCAGCAGGTAGAAGCCCGCCGGGCCCGCGTACACGTTTACCCGCGTCATTCCCAGCGTATGGTCGTGGTACCACAGCGTGGTTGCCCGCTGGTCGTTAGGATACTGGAAGGTGGACGAACCCGGCTGCCAGACCTCGCCGAAGCCGGCAAGGGCTTGTGCCGCAAACTGGTCGTAGAACGATCCCACAGTGGCGTACCCCGCCGGGATGTCGCTGGCCGCCGGCAGGTACCACGCCTCAGGGTATCCGTCGCTCTCCTCGCCCACGTGGGCCCCGTGAACGTGCGTGATGATGGGAACCGGGCCGGCATATGGCGCCGGGTCATGGCCCTGCATGTCCCTGCCCATGACGCCGCCGGGTGGATTGGCCCAGTGCAGCGTCTGGTCTACCGGCAGCAAATGAGGCAGAAACGCACCGGTCACCGGATCCTTCAGGTCGTTGATCCATTTTACCCGCACCGGCCGGTTCGCCTTGGCTTCGATCGTGAACGCCGGGTAATTGAACGTCCCCGGGTGATTCACCGACCCGTAGCTCCAGACGGTCGTCGCCGGCAGTGGAGCCGGAAGGATCGGCTGGACAAACTGCCGGACGGCAATCTCATAGTAATCAATGGGCTTGCCGCCCATGACGCCCCCTTTACCGCCCTTGACCTTGATCGTGCCTGTCTGCGGCATCACCGGCGGGATCACCAGCGGATCCACGTACTTGGGGATGAGCGTTGGATCCAGAATCGTGGCCGCCTGCACGGCCTGCACCCGGAAGGCGGAGGTCAGGCCGAGAACGGTCAGAGCCCCCAGAATAGCCAAATACTTTGTCCTCATTCTTGTTCTCCTTTCAATTGTTAACCTTTGTGATGTTTCTGCGCGCTCCGTGAGTATCATCGCTTCGGCGACGGCATCCCGATTGCCTGGATGGTTCAACTCAGAGTGGGCCCTCGCATGGCCGGAAAGGCCAGCGACACACCGGCATCGGCCCCCTCGATACGCGCTCCCAACGACGAGCCTTCATTCCAGTTCGATGCTAGGCCCGTGCCCGATGCCCTACCACTGTCAAAAGAACAAACCGGGGATCTTCCTACACGACGTCACAATAGCGGGCCACTCTGTACGGGAGCTGGGCGCGCCTCGCGGGATGCCTGGCTGCCTGCACGTTTGCCGCAAATAATTGCCGACGATGTGATACAATCTGGTGGTCGTAACGAGGCTTGGACACGTAAGAAAGAGGGGCCATTCCGACTGTTGTCGCGGCTTGATCGCCGAGCTCACCTCGGGCTCCATTCACGCGCGTTTCTTCCCGCGGAAGCCTCGTCGCACTGAGAGTTGAGGATGCGAACGCGCAAACCACTCAAATCTGGAAAAGACTGCTGCCATCGAATCTATGAAGACAAGCGGAATCCGCCGCTTCGATCCGCCGGGCAGTGCGAGGTGTGCTTGACTTGTGACGGCCGCATACGCCGTATAGCATCTGGACTCGTTGCACGGGAGGGCTTTGACCGTGACCAGCAAGGAAAGAGTTCAGGCGGCACTGTCTCATCGGCAACCGGATGCGGTACCGATCGATTTCGGCGGCACGGCGGTCACCGGCATGCACGTCACCTGCGTGGCCGCACTGCGGGACCACTACGGGCTGGAAAAACGGCCGGTGAAGGTCCACGAGCCGTACCAGATGCTCGGCTGGATCGACGACGACCTGGCCGAGGCCATCGGAATCGACGTGGCCGGGGCTTACGGTCCGAATACAATGTTCGGCTTCCCCAACACCAACTGGCGCCCGTGGAAGGCCCCGTTCGGTCTCGATGTTCTGGTCTCCGAACACTTCAAAACCACGACCGACGCCAAGGGCGACGTGTTCATCTACCCTCAGGGCGACACCTCCGTCCCGCCGAGCGGCCGTATGCCCGACGGCGGCTACTTCTTCGACACCATCGTCCGGCAGGAGCCGATCGACGAGGACAAGCTCGACCCGCGGGACAACCTGGAGGAGTTCGGGCCCGTCTCCGAGGCGGACCTGGCCCATTTCGAGCGTGAGGTGAAACATGCCGCCGCCACCGGCCGTGCGGTCATCGCCACCTTCGGCGGCCTGGCCTTCGGCGACATCGCCCTGGTGCCGGCGCCGTTCCTCAAACATCCCAAGGGCATCCGCGACATCGAGGAATGGTACGTCTCGACCGTCGCCCGCCGCGACTACGTCCACCAGATCTTCGACAAGCAGTGCGAGATCGCCCTGGCCAACCTCGCGAAGATTCACGCCCGCGTGGGCGACACCGTCGATGCAGTCTTCATCTGCGGCACCGATTTCGGCACGCAGACGTCGGCCTTCTGCTCGCGCGAGGCGTTCCGCGAGCTGTACATGCCCTACTACAAGCGGGTCAACGACTGGATTCACAAGCACACAAAGTGGAAGACCTTCAAGCACTCCTGCGGGTCGGTCGAGCAGTTCCTGGACCCGTTCATCGAGTCCGGCTTCGACATCTTCAACCCCGTGCAGTGCTCGGCCAGCGGGATGGAGCCGGCACACCTCAAGCAGGCCTACGGCCGGCGACTGACGTTCTGGGGCGGCGGCGTGGACACGCAGAAGGTGCTCCCCTTCGGCACGCCGGCCCAGGTGCGCGAGCAGGTGCTGGCCCGCTGCGAGATCTTCTCGAAAGACGGCGGCTTCATCTTCGACGCCATCCACAACGTCCAGGCCCGCACCCCCGTGGCGAACATCGTCGCGATGATCGACGCGGTCCACGAGTTCAACGGCTGAAAGCGGCGTCGAGACGCTTGATTCAACTACACCCACTTCAGGGGCGTACTGGCCCCCGGCATCTTCAAGGGAACCACCGCGGAATCGGCCGGGCTCCAGGTGGATGATGTCATCATCGCCATTCAGTCCAATCAGGTTCGCAACCTCGCTCAGTTCCAGAACCGGCTGGCCAACCTCGACCCGGACCAAACGGTCACACTCGCGATCATTCGTGACGGAGTGCGCAGGGGACTCACGGTCAAGCTGGAGTCGGCTCCCGATGAGGTGGCCAAGAGGCGTTTGCGGAGCATCAACGACCGTACGATACCGCAGTTTCCATACCGCCTGCGGACACTTCGCAGCGGCATGTCTCGAAGAACATCATACCAGCACAACTCATTTGGAGATACGACGGAGCAACGCGAATACGACATTCGCGGAGTGCGGATTCAACTGCCTCCTTCCGCAGCCTCCACGACGCGACCTCACAGGTCCTCCGGCATGGGAGAAACCATCGTGAAGTGCGAGGACAAGCCGGTGCGCTCCGTGGCCGATCTGCTGGACGTGCTTCGTACACGTAAACCAGGGGATAAGGTCACGGTTGAGCTGTACGACACGGATTCAACGACGAAAAAGACGGAACTCGTCATCACCGGCGGCGCGACTCAGACGACCCGATGACGGGCGGACCCCGGCGCGAGAGCTGACCCCATAGCTGGCGTCAGTCGTTCAGCCCCAAGCCAACCCGCCTCAGTCGTCAGTATCCCTGCTCCGGGCCGCCTTTCCGCGACCCGATCCACAGTAACCGCTTGATCGCGGGCGGGTTCTCCGGATTGGCGGGATCGCCCTGGAACAACTGGTAGTACGCCAGTGACTCCACGTGCCCGTCCATGAAGCCCGAGTTGGCTCTGGTCCGCGGTTCGTAAAAACTGTCGACAGCCTGGGTCGGCTGGTGGAATTGTCTGGTGAAGTCCGAGCCGCGTCCGCCGAGGAACGGCTTCACTGCTTTGCCGCCGTGACGGAAGCGGAGCACCTTGCCCAGATGATCGCGAGGGCGGGTTCCCTGGCTGGTCACCGCGAAGTCCTCGGCGAACACGCCGAGTTTGCCGGCTTCCACCACGACGATGGGCGATCCTTTGACATTACGGAGGCCGGCACTGGCATTGGCTCCGAAGCTGCTCCAGAGCAGCGGGACCCTGATCGGGCCATTCGAGGCGGTGTTGGTCCACAGTTGCCCGCCCCGGTACGAATAGCCTCGATGATCGTAGTAGGTAACGTCGCGCCGGACCGTCGCCGTGGTTGTGCTTTGTCCCGGGGTGGCCGTGAAGTCCATCAGGCAGTCGCCGGTTGGCTCCGAGTACGAGTCGCCGCCGAACATTTTGCCGAGAACCTGATCCTGGAAATCAAAGGTCCATTGGTTTCCGCTGCGTCGGGACCGGTTGAAGATCGATGCGCCGGAGCTGATGCCCTCGGAACCCTGGTGGCCATACTGCTCGTCGTAAACCGCCGGGACAGGCTTGGGGTCGGGGTCGGCCGGGCACCGGAAGATGTGGGGGGCCCCTGCATTGCGTTTGAAGGAGTCCACGGCCCAGCCATAGTTCAGGCTCCACTGCTCCTTGCGCATCTGGGTCTCGGCCTGGGTCAAGAGGACGCCGGTCAGACCCTGTCGCAGATTACTGGCACA
Source organism: uncultured Planctomycetales bacterium (assembly GCA_964586235.1). Taxonomy (GTDB): domain Bacteria; phylum Planctomycetota; class Phycisphaerae; order UBA1845; family PWPN01; genus JAUCQB01. The sequence continues at coordinate 16,500 of CAZPIO010000078.1, read as the reverse complement.
CATGGTGCTGTGCGCCAGATTGCGCGCGTTGACCAGGGAAGGAATGAGGATCGCAACGAGAAGAGCGATGATCGCCACGACGACCAGCACTTCGATCAAGGTGAAACCAGCTCGAGCTGACGGTCTCATGGATCTCTTCCAGACACCGAGGCGACTGGGGACAGAAAAGAGGTTAGAAGCCCTCTCGCGTCTTCTCCCGCGTCTTTCCTGGCCATCCAACCGAGCAAAGGCTGCGTTCGAGGCCCCGTTCCCGGGCCGTCCGCCTGACCGAGCCGTCATCGCCGTACGGCCGGCACCGCAGAACGCGCGGCCGCGGCCATTTGAGCCCTCCCTCGTCACAAGGTGTGTCCTCCGCCCGCCCCTGCCCTCATGACGAGCCCACGCGCTCATCATCCAGTATTTCCACCCTCATGTCCAGCATCTTTCCCTGCCAATCCTCAGACATGCGCGCAAATCGCGCATCACTCGCGACTTAAAGTACTGAGGCGGACCGCCTATCTGCGGGCCGCAACCAAAGAGCACTGCAGTCCGGAAACATGCGCGCAGACTGCACACATCTCTGGCCGTAAGGTTCTAATGTCACTGAGTTGCGTTCCCGTTTCGACGCTCGATCATCGCTCCCCCACCTGCAAGAAGCAGGTGGGGCACCCTCAGGTGGGGGACTCGCGGGTTGGGCACCCCTTGAGACCGCGGGGGCGGGTAGCTACTTCGCCAGTTCGCTGGCCACCTGGTTGAAGTACTTGATGCACTGGGCGACCTCGGCGGCGTTGTTGGCCGGGTTGGCCTCGTACTCGATCGAGAACACGCCATGGAATTTCTGGCAGGCCAGCTCGGCCAGCACGCCGCTGATGTCGGCGATGCCGGTGCCCCAGACGACGTCAGGGGCGTCCTTTTCGGCCTTGGCCGCGTCCTTGAGGTGTACGGACACCAGCCGGCCCTTGTACTTGCGGATGGCCTCGACGGTGTTGACCCCCGAGCGGGCCCAGTGGCCGGTGTCGGCGCAGGCCCCGATCCACTTGCTGCGGCCCTCGAAGAGCTTGACCACCTCGTCGGGGTTCCAGTTCGTGTACTCGGGCTTGTCGGGGTCCCTGGGATGGTTGTGGATGGCGACGTAGATCTCGTACTCTCCGGCCAGCTTGTCCACCAGGGCCAGATGTGCGGGATCCGGCTCGGAGACGATGTATTTGACGCCCATCTCCTTGCAGAACTCGAAGGTCCGCCTCGAGGCGGCCTCATCCTTGCCCAGTTCGCCGGCGTAATAGCCCACCAGCTTGACACCCGACTCCTTGAGCTTGCTCTTGACTCCCGCGCGGACCTCGGCCGAGGCGGTGTCGTTGAACACGGCATCCCCGAACGGCCCGCCGACCTTGTGCCACGAGAACTCCTCGAGGTACTTGAGGTCCAGGGCCTTGGTCTTGTCGATGCCCTCGCACATAGGGAAGTCGCGGAAGGTGTAGGCCATCATCGCCAGACGCCAGTGGCTCGGGGCCTTGGCCCCGCCCATCTTCAATTCCGAGCAACCCGCCATACCAGCCACCTCAATCAGCAGTGCAGCCGTAATCAAATACCTTGACATCGTCGTATCCTCCACACTCGAAGGTCGAACGTCCGTACGGGCACGGTGACCGTGCAAGGACACGGCCACGCAAAGCCGTCGCATGCCACCCAGCTAAAAGCTAATAGCTGACAGCTAATAGCTCCTTCAGTATCCCAACTCCTTCGCCATTGCGTTGAAGTTCTTCATGCACGCGGCCACATCCTGAACGTTGTTCTCCCAGTTGGTCTCGTACTCGGCCGCGAACACGCCCTTGAAGTTCTGCCGCTTCAACTCGGCCAGGATGCCCTTGATGTTCGCCACACCCTCGCCCCAGTGAACGTCTTCGGCGTTCCGGGCCTTCTTGTCCAGGTCCTTCAGGTGCAGGCTGATGATCCGGCCCTCGAGCTTCTTGAGGCACTCGATCGGATCCAGCCCCGAGCGGATCCAGTGGCCGGTGTCGGCGCAGGCTCCGATCCGAGGGTTGGTGCCCTTGACCGCATCGAGCACCGTCTGAGCATCCCAGTACCGCGAGGGCTTGGGATGGTTGTGGATCGCGACATTGATGCCGTACTCCTGGGTCAGCTTGTCGAGCATCGGGAAGGTGCCGGGTTCAGGCTCCGACACGATGGTTTCGATGCCCATGTCCTTGGCGAACTCGAACACTTTCCGCGCCGAGGCCTCATCGTTGCCCAGGCCGACCACGCCATAGTTGACCAGCTTGAGGCCCGCCTCGGCCAGCTTGGTCTTGGTCGTCTGCCTGAGGTCGGCGGCCATGCCGTGGTCGAACTTCGCGCCGCCCAACCCCGGGCTGAGCCTCTGGCCGGGATAGGCCTCGATGTACTTAAGACCGATCGAACGAGCCTTGTCGACGGCTTCGAAAAACGTGAAACGGTTGAAGGTGTACGCCTGTGTCGCCAGACGCCAGGCCGGTTCGCTCTCTGCGCTCATTGCGGGCAACTCCTTAACCCAGACACCACGGAATTCGACGTACGCTTGTCGGTTGTGTGAATCCTGCAGGCCGATGTAGCCCTCGAGCGGCTTGGCGGCCAGGGCGGGCACGGTCTTGCCATCGACGTCCACGATCGGGACGTTGTCCGCGAAGACTTTGTAGTGGTACCCACGGCACTCGATCTCGAACAGGTGCCAGACGTCGGCGGTCTCGTCCGGACGCGGATCGACGGCCACGCTCCCGTACAGCGAGCCGGTGCAGTGAGCGATGTCGCGAGGCTCGTTGCTGATCTGGATCTCGCTGCCGGTCACCCACGGGTAACCCTCGGCCGCCGACCGCACGAAGACGCCCGAGTTCCCGTCCTTGCCCACACGCCACTCGACCCGCAGGATGAAGTCGCGGTACTTCTTATTCGTCCGCATCCACAGCCCGCCCTTGTTGCTCTCGCTCCGCAGGACACCGTCGGTGAACCAGAAGCCCTTCGGGTCGCCCACGACCGTCCAGCCGGTGAAATCCTTGCCGTTGAGCAGCGGCACGAAGCCCTCGGTCGAGCCGTCCGGCAGACGGCCGGCCACGAACCGGATCGACTGGGCCAGCAGCCGGCGGTAGGCCGGGTTCGTATACGCCTTCGCGTCATGGCCAAGCTGGATGTACACCACCGGGCTCTTGCCATAGGTGTGCGTCCAGGCGATCACCTTGTCGCTCGTCGGTTCGTCAGTGGTCAGCAGGGCGTGAGTGCCCGGCAGGAACTGCATGTTCTTGTACGTCTCATCCTCGATCTCGAAGTCCTTCATGAATCGGGTGATCGGGTGCTGCGGGTCCGCGATCTTCACCGGCACCTTGACATCGTGCTTGAACGAGGGCTTCGGGTCGTTGGGGCCCGGTTTCAGATCGAACTTCGCCCCGATGATCTTGATCGCCTCAGGCCAGTCCTGGTAGTCCCCGGCGGCGTGGTGCAGGACCACCAGCGGCTTGCCCTTCTTGAGCAGGGCCTCCAAATCCTGGCGGGATTCGTCGGTAAGCTTTGCGTTGAAGTCGTACCAGACCATCACGTCGTAGCCGTCGGCCTTGTCGGGGGCGAACCACTTCTGGGCCTCGGGCTGCTGGACTTCCTTCCAGGTGACGTCCGGGAAGGAGTCGAACATTTCGAAAAACTCCTTGCGCTGGAAATCGTGGCCGCCAGTGACGATCAGCACGCGGAGCTTGTTCGTTCGCTGCGGCGGCTTGGGCACCTCGGCCGGATCGGCTCCGGTCACCACGCCCGCCCAGACGGCCAGCAATCCGAAAACGACCAGTCTCGATATTGATTTCATCATGGCTGACATCCTCTCCCCGAAGGGGGCAAATCGAGTCTCCAGTTGCACCACATCAGCCAGCATCTTGGCCGCCCCCGGCTCGAAGATCAAGCGCGGGGCGCGGCCGGGCCCTTGGGTGGGTGGCCCAGGTTCCTTTTGAACCTGGGCTGGCGATTCCTTCGTCGGTGGCGACGAATCCGGTACTGGTGTCACACACGTCTGCTCTGCGAATCCGAATCGAGAGCCCGGGTCCGGGAAGGACCTGGGCTACCCGGCCCGCTCGCGTGGGTTCGCCTCCTGACACGGAATCCTTATAATCACCCGTGAGCGGCCGCGATGCCCTTGCACTCCGTTGCTTCGACCTGGAAGCAGAGAGGACGCCAAATATGCTGCGATTTGCCTTGTCAGTCTTGACCACTTCAGTGCTTACCGTTCCCGCCCTGGCCGCCGACAAGACCACCGTTCAGTTCAAGCTGGTGGACGCGGCCACCGGCAAGACCACGCCGGCCATGGTCTGCATCACCGGTACGAGCAACGGCGAGGTCCGCCTGCCGCCTGCGGGGGCGGTCTCGACCCGGCCGTCCAGGGTGGATGTGTTCGTTCGCGGCGTCGAATTTGACGCCGACCGCAACTGGATCGGGCCGGTCCGCAAGACCAACGGCAAGGGCGACAACGACGACCGCGCCTGGGTGTATGAGATGCGCCCTTCGCTGCCCTATTGGAGCGAGCCGGTGATGTACCAGACCTCGGGCGACTTCGATATCGAGCTTCCGGCCGGCAACTGGCGCGTCGCCGTCGCGCACGGCATGGAATACATCCCGGTGGCCGAGGAGTTCACTCTCACCGGCAACGAGGGCAAGCTCACCAAGACCATCGACCTGAAGCGCTGGGTCAACCTGGCCGAGCGCAACTGGTGGTCGGGCGACGTCCACGTGCATCATCCGTCTCTGAAGCCGGAACATCGCGAGTTCCTGCTCCAGTACGCCATCGCCGAGGACCTGCACGTGGTCAACCTGCTGGAGATGGGCCACCACAAGGGCAGCGAATTCAAGCAAGTCGGCTTCGGCAGCAAGTTCCGGTGCAACCGCGGCGACTACTGGCTGGTCCCCGGCCAGGAGGAGCCTCGCAGCACCTTCGGCCACATCATCGGCCTGAACCTCACCGAGTTTGTCCGCGTCGAAAACGTGGCCGTCGAGTACGACTTCTACGACCTGAACTTCAAGCGGATCAAGAAGCAGCCGGGCGGCCTGGTCGGCTTCGCCCACCTGGCGTGGAACGGCTGCGACCTGCCACGCGGCCTTCCCTGGTACGTCACCACCGGCGATCTCGACTTCGTCGAAGTCCTCCAGTTCAGCCTGCTCAATGCCATCGACTACTATGATTACCTCAACCTGGGCTTCCGCCTGACCGCCGCGGCCGGCAGTGATACGCCGTGGGGCTCGACCATCGGCGAGGTGCGAACCTACGTCCATACCGGCCCCAACCTCGACATCAACGCCTGGTACGCAGGCCTCAAGGCCGGCAACACCTTCGTGACCAACGGCCCGGCCCTGGAGTTCACGGTTGATGGCCAACTGCCCGGCTCGGAGATCGCCAAGCGACCCGGCGAGAAGGTCAAGATCGTCGCCAGGGCCTGGGGCCATCCCAAGGTCGGCCTGCCGCGAGTCCTGAGCCTGGTCGACAACGACGGCGTCATCAAAGAAGTCATCAACGACGACAAGCGGGCCGAGATCATCGCTGAAATTGAGGTCCCCGTCGAGCGCAGCCGCTGGATCGTCGCCGGCACCATCTGCGACAACAGGGCCCTGGCGCACACCACCCCCGTCTACGTCATCGTCAACAACGGCCCAACCTGGTGCCCCAAGCGCGGCCCGATCGTCATCGACAAGATGCTCAAGGATATGAACGTGATCGAGTCGGAGTTTGCCGGTAACAACACCCCCCGAGGCCAGGGCATCCGCGAGCGCCTCGCCAAAGCGAGGGCGTTCTACGACGATCTGCGGCGGAAGATGAACAAGGTGGAGAGATCTCATGACTAAACCACTGTCGCGTCGCCGGCTCCTGGCTCAGGCCGGCGCAGTCGCCGCCGGAGCCGCATGGATGCCGTCGTTGCTCGCCCAATCGACCGCCCCGGCAGACCGGCCGCTCGGTGCCGCCGAGCGCGTCGGGATCGGGCTCATTGGCTGCGGACAGCGCGGCAGCCAGTTGCTCGAGCTGCTGCTGCGGCGCGACGACGTCGACGTACCGGTAGTCTGCGACGTGGATTCGAAATCGGCCGGTTTGGCGGTACAGCGGATCGAGCAGGCCGGACGGCGAAAGCCTGAAGCGGTCGTCGATTTTCTCAAGGTGTTGGAGCGGTCCGACGTTCAGGCGGTGATCATCGCGACGCCCGACCACTGGCATGCCGTTCAGCACATCTACGCCTGCGCGGCGGGCAAGGACATCTACGTCGAAACCCCGGTCGGCCACAACCTGATCGAAGGGGCGGCGATGGTCCAGGCAACACGCAAATATCGCCGCGTCGTCCAGGTGGGCATGCAGCATCGGGCGGCCCCCTGGTTTGCCGAAGCGGTCACGCAGGTCCGGGCGGGCAAGCTGGGCAAGGTGGCCCAGACGCGAAGCTGGCAATTTGCCCGGGCCAAACCCATCGCCCCGCAGGATGATGCCCAGCCTCCCGCAACCCTGGATTACGACCGCTGGGTGGGCCCGGCTCCCATGCGCCCGTACAACCCGGCCAGAAGCCACGGCATGTTCTACAACTGGTGGGAATACGGCGGCGGGATGGCAACCCGCTGGAACGCTCATCATCAGGACCTGATTCACTGGGCCATGAGGACCAATGTGCCGGTCAGCATCACGGCCGTCGGCGGGAACGAAGGCCTCGCCGATTTTCGCGAGACGCCGGACACGCTCGAGGTCGTTTTCGAGTACAAGACGCAACTGCCGCCCCGGCCGGGCCGCTTCATCCACGTCTACTCGATGCGACTCAGCAACGGCCATGCGGTCTGGGCCCCGCCGGTGCCCGCCCACAACGACAACCTCGACGCCGCCACCACAATGCACAACGGCACTCTGCTGTTGGGAGACGAGGCGACTCTGCTCGTCGACCCCCGCGGATCGGCGACGTTTCCAACATCCCAGCGACAGGACAAGCCGATCGACACGCCGGTCAAGGACCGCACCAACCCGCTCTTCGACGCAGTGACCATGGCCCACGTCGAGGACTTCCTCAACTGCGTGCGGACCCGCGGCGAGCCGAAAGCCCCCATCGAGACCGGCAACTATGCCGCAGCCGCGTGCCACCTCGCGAACATCGCCTATCGCACCGGCCACAAGATCTACTTTAACCCCAAGGTGCAACTGTGCTTCAGCGACGCGGAGTTCAAGATCCCCGACGCGGCGGCCAACGAACTCATCCGGCGCCAGACGTATCGCGAGCCCTACGGGCCGCCAAAAGTGTGAGAGAAGGGTTCAGGGTCGAGGGTAGGAGCGGCTTGCAGCCGCGACTCTTGGCGGGCCGAGGGGTTATCCCCTCGGTTGACCCGGAGAAACCGGCAGGATAAACCTGCCGGCTCGTCAAGGCAGGAGCGGCCCGCCACGACGGGTTTCGCTCCGCTCAACTTGCAGCCGCGATCCGATGCCGGAGCGCCTGCCACCCCGCAGCGATTCTTACCGCCGTTTGGCATCCGACCGCCGGTGCGACAGGAACCACTCGTAGAGCTGCGGATCCTCATACGTCCGGGTCCAGGAATCGTGCCCGACACCGGGATAGACGGTGAATTTCACGTCTCCCCCGACGGCCTTGACGGCCTCGACCATTCTCTTCGACATGTCGATGGACACCACCCGGTCCGCATCGCCGTGGAAAACCCACGTCGGCAGGTGCCGGATTCGCCCGGCCAGTTTCGGATCGCCGCCGCCGCAGATCGGGGCGATGGCCGCGAAGCGGTCGGGATGAGCGCACGCCAAGCCCCAGGTGCCGAAGCCGCCCATGCTCAGGCCGGTCACGTAGATGCGAGCCGGATCGACCTTGTACTGACGCTCGAGGCGGTCGAGCAGGGCAATAAGCGCGTCGACGTTCCACCACTGATCGCCCGGGCACTGCGGCGAGACAACGATGAACGGAAACTGCCTGCCTCCCGCAATGAGCTTCGGCGGCCCGTGAATCTTCACCTTCTCGATGTCATCGCCCCGCTCGCCCATGCCATGCAGGAACAGGATCAACGGCCAGCGGGCCTTCGAATCGTAGTCCTGGGGCAGGTACAGGAGATATCGGCACTCGGCCTGCCGCTTGACTTCGACCTTCGCTACAGCAACCTGCTGTTTCCCGACACCATCCGTTTTAACCGGCGCGGGCGTACAACCGGCCGTTGCGAGAATCAAGCCCAAAGCCGCAAGGCAGGAAACACGGCACATGACGAACCTCCACGAAGGAATAGCTGGACTCCCATGAGCAGACTGCGACCCCGGGCGCCAATCCCGGAAACCGCGCAGTCTTCAAGAGTACCAGACAGGTCGCGACCAAGCCAGCCCAAAGCGCCCGCGGGTCACCTCAGTAACAGCATCGCCATGACCGTGACCAACCATCGCATGCTCCCACCCTTTACTCTGCCCAAGTCGGTTTCCGCGAAATCGCCAATAAGCGTACCTTGCCAAACCACTCACTTGCCATCGTCTGCCGATGCAACCTCAGCAGGTCGCGGACATTCTGCCGGCTGATCGGGAGGTCCTATCAGCGATCGCCGCAACCGGAGTATCTCAAAATCCTGCTTGCTCACCAGCTCATCCAGGGTGTACTCTTGGCCGCACTCGGGACAGCGGGACTGCTTGAGTCCCACCATGCGATACTGGCACGCCGGGCAGCGCAGATCGATCACGCCGCTCTCGTCGTACAGCGCCCGCCCGCCGGCATAGGAGCGATAGAGGCGGATCCAGACCAGCAGCACAAAACCACCACCCGCGCAAGCCGTGGCAACGATCAGGAATTCCTCGTCCCCGGTGAAAACCACCTCGACGAGAAGGCACAACGCAAGGGTGGCCAGCCCGATGCCGACGGTCAAGACGACGCCTAACCAGATCGCCCGATTGCGTCGCTGACGGCTCCAGATCCAGACCAGCAAGGCCAGGTAAATCAGGCCGGCTAGAATGTAACTGATCGCCGCGACCTCATCGCTGATGTAGATCATGTGGGCCGGATATCCACCTCCGGACGTCCGGGCCCCGGACGGTGGAAAGAGATGGCTCAGCGTGTAAGCGATCAACCCGCCGAAGGCGACCAGCAGCGAGCCGACGGCCAGCGAGACCAGCAACCGAGTCACTGCCCCGGCCGAGCCGTCAGCAAGCGCACGCGACAAGGGTGTTCTGGCAGGCACTCGGGGATGCGGGTTCGCGTCCATAATCGCCTCCCATGGGGCAGATATCGCAAACATGTTAATCTTGCGCGGTCCCTGTCGGCAAAGACGATCGCGAACTGCACCGGCCTCACCCAGCCAGCGGTTCCTCACGGCCGATGCCACTCCTCGCCCGCCAGGCCGTATGCTATGCTGCGCAGCGTATGCGAATGCCTCCCCACGACCGCCTCTAGTGTCGATGGCCGACCACGCGAGCACATCGGGCACTCCTCCTGTCGATGCCGATGGTCCGACGGGTCACTGAACGGGCACGGCCACCAGAGGGCCACTCCTCGGCATGACATAGACGCGGTCACGCGAGCGTCCGATCAGCCGAACAGCAGAGCCGGGCATTTCGACGGGCAGGTTACCGCGGAGTGCGTACTTGCCCTTATCGTCTGGGCCGATCCAAGACAGACCTTCCGGCGTCAAGCACAGGATCGACGCGTCCTTGTCGATCAGGATCGGTTTGAGCGGTTTCAGAAACGTGATCGGCACGTCAACCAAGGATTCCGCCGAGACCAACCGGCAGATCGACATTCCTCCCGTGTATGCGCGAACAAGGACGCGGTTGTCTCCGACGGACAGAACGGGTTCCCCCTGCCGTCCCCAAGCCTCCACCCGATCTGGCCCCGACAGCCGACAGAGGCTGCCGCTCGCATCTGTCACAAAGAGACAGTTGGATTCGTAATCGACCACCGGGATTGGGCTTACCTGATGGAGTGGGTAGGAATGAGCGGCAGGCGGATCTGTCAAAGGTTGCTGCGTCGGCTCAAAGGAGATTCCCTCGGCCGCCTGGATGATCCATCGCGTCGTCCCCGGGCGCAACGGCCTCACGGCATCACCCGCAAAAATGAGTTTCTTGTCGCCGTTGACGAGAGGTCCGATGGGGATGGGTTGCCCCATCCGGCCGTCCAGGAGGGTCAGGCGGGTCTGGATGGAAAGCGGCGTGCCCCGTTCGTACGCCTCCAGTTGCCCGTAAGGGGCAATCCACACCACATCGCCGGCCCTGAACCACGAGAAGTACTCTCGTAGCGTGTTGAGATCGGCCGGTTCTTGCTCCCTCGGAGGCTGTCCCGCATTCTTGGGGCTCGCAGCCAGGATCGCATTGAAGTGCTGTTGGACCAACGCTCCCAGGTCCTTTGCTCCATAGATGACGTCATTACTAACGAGCAGGGCTTGATTGCGCGTCTGCACCAGAACTGATCCCCCCGCTCCGGCCTTCAGATAGCCTGCGCTCTCGGTCGGCAGGGAAAAGTAGCGATAGAGCCTATCGCCGTGGTCCAGACAGTACAGCGTGATTCTCCTGCCGGCATACCGTGACACTCCGGGGCTCTCGGACAATTCCGGAATCGGAGGAGTACCGGGCGCCAATTGCCATTTCCGCTGTGTCGGCTGGCTTGCCAAAGGCAGGGCTTGCGGAATCTCGCCCCATCTGTTGGGAGGTATGTCGTCTCGCGATAAGAACCACAAGCGGCCAATGTCGTCCATGGCCGCTCTCTCCGCCGATGGATACCACCAATAGGGGTTCGGCTTGTCCGTCGGTGCCTTCATATTGTAGAGCCAGCATATGTGACCCCCATCGGGATACTGAGGGGAATCCTGCACCAGGATGAATCGCCCCGAACCGTCGCAACCCAGAAGTCTCGCCATCCCTCTCATGCGGACGCTTTGATCCACCCACTCGAACCTGTCGTCCTCAATCCGAGCCAATCCTCCTCCCCTTGCAAGACACCACAACCGACCAGCCTTGTCCTTAAGCACGCTGGGGCGCCCGAAGGGCCAGTCTCCTCCCAGATCGAATATGAACTGGAGATGACCTTCGCTGTTCAATCGGAAGATGGCGTATCGGACAGAACGCGCCACGGGGTCGCGATGGCGGGCCATGATCAGGGCCTCCGCCAAGCTGTCCTGCCAGATGACCTCGGCGCCTTGGATCCAGCGGTCTTCATATCGTTGGAATCCTCGCCCGATCAAGTCGGCCAAAACCCGCAGGGACATTCCCTCGCTGCCGACTCGGCGGCATTCGTCCAGTGTCTGTTTCGTCTCATGGAGGTATCGATCGAGCACTTGCTCTAACTGCCTGAACGAACCATCAGTGACGGCCATTGCATCGGGCCTCCGCAAGCTCTCGACCGTCCGCTGGATACCCTCCAATGCTTCCTCCACCTTTTCGCCATACGAACGCTCATATGGCTTCTGCTGCAGCAGGGAGACCAAACCGCTCAGAGTCTGTGCCGGGAAAAGCGTCAGCTCTGTCACGGTTGACTCGAAGCCAGCCATATCCGCGTTTTCAGCCGCCTTGTGCGCGGCCATCAACTGGGCCTCTGTCGGAGCGGGTTTCAAGTCCTGTCGCAAGGACACCAGTTTGCCCCCGACAACGATGAGATGCCCGTCCTTGTGTCGAACGAGCCCACTGACCGATGCCAGCGGTACATTTGCGTAAACCTGGTGCGTCCAGTTGGGATCCTTACCGATTCCCACGAACAGCGACTTGGCGGGCGAAGTCGAGTCGCGTTCGTTGATCAGCCCGACGACCGCCAGTTCGGTCGAACCCGTTACAAGGGTACATGATGGGAGATGCTCCGATTCCGGCCAAGCGGTACCGTTAAGGTCGGTGAAAACACCGGCCCACGTCATGTAGATCCAGCGGCCGTCAACGAAGCGAGCTCGATTCAAGGTGATCGTCCGAGGCAGGTCAATGCGGCGAAGGTCGTCTCCGTCCAATACGGCCGCCTCGTATCCATTGACGCCGATAGCAAAGCATTGGCCAGCCGCGCTTTGCCCTACGATGTGTGCGTCAAAAAGGATGCGGAGACCCTTTGACGACCGCAGAAACAGGCCCCTTCTGCCACCGGCACGAAGGGCTCGCGACGGATTGCGGTAGATGGTAAATACGGGAACCCCGTCCGGCAGCATGGTGCCGCCCTGTACTGCGTGAGGCAAGGGTATGAACCTTCGCTCGGATTCGACATTCTGCTTCAGCTCCCCCTCCAGCAGGTCAAACAGCGAATCCTCGGTCAGCAGATCGAGCGACGGCTCGGCCGCCCGAACTGAGGGCCCGGTACCCAGACCGATTGACAGCGCCAAGAGAATGGATTTCAAGAATCGATGTGCGTTCATTTCTGCGATCCTTGTCCGGGCGTTCACGAGCACCCTCGTGGACCATCACACCGGTTGTCAAGTCGGCTTCGGCCGATCTGACTACGCGTTTGTTAGTCTGGCTGGTTCCAGGGATCTTACTCACTCTTTCGGCCCAATCAAGTCAAGATGAGTGATCAGATGGCTTTGGCAGGCTCCGCCCAGCTTCGACTACCCTGCCCAGACAGGACCTCGCAGGAGGGAGGGTGTATGCGTTGGGTCACTCGTTGGTAATGCTTGCCGGATGAAGCGGTGTGCCACTGACGCGCTCTCATCCGTAGACAGCCGTTGAGCTCTGCAGCTTGCCGACGGGGCAACCGGTCTCTACGGCCGGTGCCACTCCTCGCACGCCGGACATAGCGGCATGCCGTCGAAGCGGCGATCCAGGTGCGAGCGGCGGACGGCGGTCATGGCCGGACCGGTCCACAGCGACGACAGCGATGAGTCGGCCAGCGACCCGATCGAGTGGCTGCCCTTGAAGTCCTGGTCGCACACGGTGACCCGGCCGTCGGCCAGCACCAGCGTGCGGAAAAAGAGCCTGTGGCAGACCGCTCGCGACGGCGGGGCCATGGACATCACCGCGAGATCCGGCCACTGCCGGGCGTAATGGCTGGGCCCGGCGAGGAAGGCTGAACCGGTCTTGCTGACCCAATGGTCGTAGAACTGCTCCATCTCGCCGATGGTCGCCCGGGTCTTGGCCATCTCGCAGACGATCAGCGGCTGAGGCTGCTGGTGCTGGTGGATGGCCTGGCAGACGGCCTCGACGTTGGCCAGCACCTGCTGGTGAGAATCGGCGTTGTGAACGACGCGGTACGTGCCGGCCGTCATGGCATCGACAAGCACGTTGAGCACGTCCACGCGTGAGGTAACCAGGGCTTCGACACATCGAGCGTCCAGCGTCACGCCGGTAGTTCGCACCGCGATGCCCAGAATGCCTCCCTGCCGCGCGTAATCGACCATCGCCGCCCACTGCGGGTGCTGCAGCGGGTCGCCGAAGCCGCCGAGGACGATGCGGGCATCGTCACGGCCGGCCAGCTCATCAATCAGCCGCTTGAACAGCTCCATGCTCATCGGCCCGCGCGGCCCCACCGCCGAGCCTCGCGGCCGGAGAGTCGTATTCGGCAGCGGGTCCTCGATGGTCAACTCGATCTCGATCTCCTCCGGCAGCGCCCCCACCTGGTCGTACTTGTGCTCGCTCAGCCATCGGGAGACCGTATCGGCATCGGGTGCCTCAGCGTCGCCGGCATGGCCGGTGTCGCGCAGAATTCGGGCGACGCGTTGGAGGGCCCAGCCGGTATCGGCGATGCATCGCCCGACAGCATGGGTCATCTCGGCCGGCACCGAGTAGAAGGCACTCTGCTGAGCAAGATCTTTCCGAGGCTCCTCCGGCCGGTATGCCATCACCCGGCAGAGAGGCTGGCCCAGCTTGGCCAACTCGGCGACCAGCGCCGGTTGAAAGACCATAGCCGACAGGCCGGGCGCCGTCTGCGTGAAAACCAGCCGCATCTCGCCGCGTACCTGCTCGTAATGCTCGACCAGACGGTCCAGCAGGCCGGGATCCAGCAGCGGAGCCGCCGGGGGCACGGCCACGATCGCCTCGGCGTGGTCCATCTGGCAGATCGCGCTGATCACCCAGGGGTTCAGGCTCTCGTCAAAGACGCTCGACCCGGCCAGCCCGCCCCGCCACGCGTCCATCGACCACTTCCGGCCGCTGGCGATCATCTCGCGCCAGGGGACCGGCCCTGCGTCATGCGTCTGGACGGTCACATCAAGACCGGCGACCGCCGCCTCGGCCAGGGCCTTCTCGCGGTGGTGAACGACCAGGTGCACGCAGCCAATTCTCTTCGCCGCCAGCGTCCGCTTCAGCGTTCTGCGCAGGACGGTCTCGCCCAGCAGGTCGTCGTTCAGACGAGCCGGCGTGCCCAGAGCTCCGTGTGTGAAGTCGGCTTCGATGACGGCGATGGTTCTCATTTCAGAAGACCAGGGTTCAGGCCTGCTCGCCGTGGCGAGGTTCGGGGTTCAGGGTTCGGGGACAAAGGATGAAGGCGGAGGGCGGAAGCCTGAGTCAAGACGGCCACACCCTCAGTTCTGGCTGATAGCTGATAGCTGATAGCTGACAGCTCTTTACACATCGCGTCGCCCCTCTCCAATCGCTTCATCAAAGCGAGCGAGGCACTCGGTCAACACCTCGCGAGCCACGCCGACCCCTTCGATGATCGACTCGACAAACCGGATGTCCCGTTCCAACTGGCGGCGAGCGCGAGACGCTTCGTCCAGATCGTCCATCGCAATCCGGCGATCAGCACTGAACCGCTGCAACTCGGCCATCTGCGAAACCGCGCTGATGATCTCGTAAGCCCGTATGAGCTGCCGCACGCGAACCCGCAAGGCATCGACCTCGGCAATGCGGCGGTTGAACTCGGCCGGCCGACCCACCAGGCCGGTCAGCTCCTTCAGCAGGGCCAGCATTCGGTCGCAGGTCTCGCCCATCTCGTCGATGTCGTGCAGGCGTTTTTCCACCTCGGCCCGGCCGGCTGGCAATAGCGATTGGTCGTTCCAGTTGAGCTCGCGGAGATAGTCGAACCTCTCGGCCGGCAGGGGCTTCGTGCAGTACCTGGCGGCTACCTCGGCCAGCGGCATCACCGTGGCTCCGGTCTTGCGGACCCCGCCCTCCGTGGCGTCGATCACCCGGCCGGGCGGCAGAGCCGCGAAGTCGCCCTCGAACTGCTGCAAATAGGTGAACAACTGCTCGTCAGTGTAAATGTCGTTGCCGTGAATGTCCTTGGCCTTCATCAGGATCGTGCGGGCCCGGACGATCCGCTCCCACTCCTTCATCTCGATGGAATAGAAACGGTTCAGTTCCGGCCGCCACAGGTCGTGGATGGCCACGCCCGGCAGGTAATACACGTTGTCGGTGTAGCCCAGGTCCTGGCCGATCAGCACGATCGGGTCGCAGCCCATGTAAACCGCCAGGTACAGCGACAGGTGGGCGACGGTCGCCCCGGCCTTGAGCCCGTCGCGGGCGGACAGCCTACGGCCGAGGATCAGCGCCGCGAAGTTGTTCGCCAGAACCGAGACCGGCCCCTTGTAGATGTCCAGCACGTTCCAGTTGACCTTCGGCTCGGCCACCAGGTGCGTGCCGCTGAAGTCGGCCACGCCCTCGAAGAACCGCTGGGACATCTCGTGATAGTCGAGTGTCGTGACGAAATCCGGAACCACGCCCCGGCCGAGGAGGGTCTTGTAGGTCGTCTGCACCGCGATGATCACCGCTTTGCCCTTGAGGGTGGCCAACTGGCCGATGTTCCGGCGCAGCGACGGACCGGCCGAGACGACGACGGCGGGGTAGCCGACGAACCGTTCGCGAAGGACGTCGATGGGCGGCGTACTCAGGAAGCGAGGAAGATTGTTGGCGACGTTGCGGCAGGTGATCCGGGAGTTGGCCACCAGCGTGACCAGGCTCATCCGGCAGTAGGTCATGTGGTCGGCCAGGAGCTTTCGCATCGCGGCCTGGAAGTCGCCGGCGGCCCGTTCAGAGGGTGCGTGAGTGACGAACTGGGCCCCCATCATCATTGCCGTGTTGTGCGGCTCCAGCCGCGTCTGCACCTCGTTCTTGTCGGTGCTGGTCAGGATGATGCAGCGGTTGGCGGCCAGCAGGTCGGACAGGTCGACCGTCTCCATCGCGGCCTTGAGCAGCCGCAGGTTCGGCTCGGTAACCACGATGAACGCCTCACCCTTGAAGCGGGCAAACAACGCCTTCAGGTGATAGCCGAGCCCGAATCCGCCCACGATATAGCAGAGCGAGTCGCCGACGTCCACCGACTCGGCCAACCGGCGGGCTTCGGCCTCGGGATCCACACGGCTGTGGAGATAAAGCGGCCGATCCGAGCCCGCTATGCGCACCGCAACCGTCGGCACGCCCGTTTTCGCCTGTTCGACGACCACCGAGCCGTCGTCGGCGCACTCGTCGATGCGCTGCGCAAGCCGCGGATCCGCCCGGAACAGCACGGCCATGTTCCGGACATAGATCTCGTCGCGAACCATCGGGTTGACGGATGCTGCCGATCCTGCCAAGCGCCTCGCTCCTCAGTCGACAAAGCTGGTCTCGATCGCCAGCGCTCGGTGCCCCATCCCTTTGAGCCGCGCCAGCGGATCAAAGGGGTGGGGAATCACATCCCACAAGTACAGCTC
>CAZPIO010000077.1:0-34289 GCA_964586235.1 uncultured Planctomycetales bacterium | reverse complement strand
GGCAGCATTGAGCACGCCAATTCCCAACCGGGGCCACCTGATCGCGTCGCGGACCGATTCCGCACCACGGGCCCAGGGGCGAGGGGCGTGGGGCGAGGGTCATTTACGAACGGTACTTCGTTTTCTTGCGGGCTCTCTCGTTGCGGTCGTTCTCATCGCTTCGCTCGGCGGGTGCAAACGGGCTCATATTGCGGGGCGCAAACCGGAGAAGATCATCGGCGGGCACGGTTTCGGGCCGGGCGAGTTTCACCGGCCCCGAGCCATCGCCTGCGCCCCTGACGGCAGCGTGTTCGTCATCGACATGACCGCCCGCATCCAGCGGTTCAGCCCCGACGGCGAGTTCGAGGCAGTCTGGCGGACGCCCGAAAGCGAGAACGGCAAGCCGACGGGAATCACGGTTGACGCGAGCGGGCGCGTCCTGGTGGCCGACTCACACTACCACCGGGTGCTCATCTACGACCGTGACGGCCACGAGCAGGCCCGCTTCGGCGCCGCCGGGTCCGGGCCGGGCGAGTTCGACCTCGTCGCCCGCGCGGTGGTCGGCGACAACGGCGACATCTACGTCAGCGAGTACGGCAGCGGCAACCGCATCAGCCGCTTTTCGCCGGAGTTTGAATACCTCGGTTCTTTCGGCGGCCCCGAAGACGGCCCGGCCGCCCTTTCCCGGCCGCAAGCGATCGTGTTCGACCGGGACGGCAACCTATGGGTCACCGACTCGTGCAACCACCGCATCTGCCGGTTCAGCAGGGAAGGCAAGCTGCTCTCGTCGTTCGGCTCCCCGGGTCGCGAGCCGGGCAAGCTCCAATACCCGTACGGGCTGGCATTCTGCGAGGATGGCACCATACTGGTGGCTGAGTTCGGCAATAACCGTCTGCAAAGGTTCGACCGCACGGGAAAAAGCCTCGAGACGTGGGGCGGGCCCGGAACGCAGCCGGGACAGATGCTCGATACCTGGGGCGTGGCCGTGGGCAAGAACGGTCGGGTCTACGTCGTGGACGCGCGAAACCACCGCGTGCAGATGTTCAGGATGTGACTGATGCTGCTGGCGATCAACTGGCCCGTGTCCTTCGAGCAACCGGCGTGGCTGTGGCTGCTGCTGGTCATTCCGGTCATTGTGATCGTATCGCGCCGATCGCTGGCCGGGCTCGAGCCCCATCGGCGGTGGCTGGCGGTGGTCTTCCGCTCGGCGGTCGTCGCCCTGCTGGCGATGGCCCTGGCCAGAATCCAGTTCGTGCGCCGCAATGAACACGTCGCGGTCATGTTCGTCATGGACAAGTCGCACAGCATCCCGGAGGACCGTCGAACCGCCGCGGAACAGTATGTCCGCAAGGCGATCGGTCAGGCCGGCCGCGACGACCGCGTCGGCGTGATCACCTTCGACGGGCAGGCGGATATCGATCTCATCCCGAGCCGGGGCGGCGACCCGGAGCTGGGCCACACCATCGGCTTCGGTATTCCCGTCCGGCCGGATGCCACGGACATCGCCGGTAGCCTGCGGCTGGCCCTGGCCGCCCTCCCCGAAGGGTTCAAACGGCGAATCGTGCTGATCACCGACGGCAACCAGAATGCCGGTAACCTCGAGGAAGAGGTCGGCGCGGCAACCGCCAACAGCGTGGCCGTCGATGTCATCCCCCTCGAGTACTCCCACAACAACGAGATCCTGCTGGACCGCATCGCCGTGCCCAGCCAGGCCGGCAAAGATACGCGACTGCCGGTCAGAATCATTGCCAGAAGCAAAAGGCCCACCCTCGCGAGACTGACGCTCTATCACAACGGACAGGTTGTCGCGCTGCCCGAATCGGAGTTCAGCCTCGACGGCGACATGCGCCCGACGGTCATCAAGACCACGGTGGAACTCTTCTCTCTGGCGGGCATGGCCGACGCGGGCGAGTGGCACAGCTTCGACGCCCGGCTGACCCCCGTTCTCGAAGGCACCGATGAAATCGTCGAGAACAACCGGGCCACCGCGTTCACTGTCGTCGACGAACAGAGCCTGGTCCTGATCCTCACCAACGCGGACGAGAAGGACGATCACGACCTGCTGCTCAGCGCCTTGAGACGCGAGAAAGTCAACGCCGTCGTGAGAACGACCGAGGACTTCGTGGCCGACGCGAGAAACCTGCAGAACTACAGCACGGTCATCCTGTCCAACATCTCGGCCGACACCTTCAACGGCGAGCAGCACAAGGCGCTGGCCGGCTACGTGAGAGACTCGGGCGGCGGCCTCATCATGGTCGGGGGCAACGAGTCGTTCGGGGCCGGCGGATGGATCGGCAAGCCCGTCGAGGAGGTCAGTCCGGTCTACTTCGACATCCGGCAGAAGAAGGTCATGCCTCGCGGGGCCCTGGTCATCATCATGCACAGTTGCGAGAGCCCCCAAGGCAACGACTACGGCGAGAAGGCAGCAATCGCCACGGTCGAGACCCTCAGCTCGCGCGACTACCTCGGCGTGATCACCTACAACTACAGCGTCGGCGGAGCCAACTGGGACGTTCCGCTCGATCTGCTGACCGACAAGGCCCGAGTCATCGCCAGGATGAAGAACCTGCAGATCGGCGACATGCCCGATTTCGGCACCACCATGCAGATGGCGGTCGACGGGCTGGTCGCCCTGAAGGACGTCTCCCAGCGACACATGATCATCATCAGCGACGGCGACCCCTCGCCGCCCAGCCAGAGCATCATCCGACAGATGGTCGACAATAAGATCACCGCCTGCACCATCGGGATCGGCTACGGCGGAGCCCACTGCGTGGAGCAGACGCTGATCAATATCGCCCGGCAGACGTCGGGCGACCCCAAGAAGTTCTTCCGCTGCACCAACCCTCGGACACTGCCCCAGATCTTCGTCAAGGAGGCGAAAGTCATCCGCCGGTCGCTCATCTCGGAGGAAAGCTTCACGCCTGCCCTGGCCCAGTACGACATCCAGACCGTTCAGGGCATCGCCGACGGCCCGATGCCGAAGCTGCACGGCCTGGTTTTGACCGAGCCCAAGCGCGACATCGTGATGCCGCTGGTCCGCAAGAACGCCGACGGGCGGGACGACCCGCTGCTGGCATACCGGCACTTCGAGATGGGCAAGATGGCCGTGTTCACCAGCGGGCTGTGGAAGAAATGGGGCGCCAATTGGGCGGAATGGGAGAAGTTCGGGAAATTCTGGTCGCAGCTCATCCGCTGGTGCATGCGGCAGCCGGCCGGTCACGATTTCGACGTCACCCCCCGCATCGAGGGCAACGTCGGCAAGATCACCGTCGAAGCGCTCAAGAAAGACGCCTCGTATCTCAACTTCCTTCAGATCGGCGGCCGCCTGACTCTGCCCAACGGCGACAGCCAGCCGCTGCAACTCGTTCAAACTGGCCCGGGCCAGTACGAAGGCCAGTTTGACGTGACCGACAACGGCGACTACCTGGTCAATCTGATTTACAGCGACCCGACCGACCCCGAGAAAAGGCACGGCCTGATCCGCAGCGGCCTGAGCATGCCTTATTCGCAGGAATTCCGCGAGCTCCAGACCAACACGCCGCTGCTGGAGCGGATCGTCAGCAACTCGGGCGGCCGCCGGCTCAAGATGGACCTGGCCAGCGACAAGATCTTCGATCCCAAGGGGCTGCCCCCGGCCGAGATGCGGCAGCCGGTGTGGCGATGGGTGATCACCTGGCTGCTGATTCCGATCTTCCTTCTCGATGTCGCGGCACGGCGGCTGGCCTCGACCCTGGCGATGTCGATCTACGTGGAGGTGGCGGTGTTCGCCGTGCTGTTCGGCATTCTGTACGCCGCCAAGGCAACACCTTTGGCTTACATAGGAGCACTGCTGCTGGCGGAAGTGGTCGGCTGGACCGTGCGACGCCGCTATATCCTCCCGACGATCGAGTTTTTCACGTCGTCGGTCACCAGCCTGGCCCGGGCGGGCCATCGCAGCGCCCAGGCGCTCTCTCAGCTCAAGGGAGTGCGGGAGAAAGTGCGCGAGGACCTGCGCGGCGAACAGGAAGAGGCGCAGCCGGAGCCGTTCAGCATGCCGCTCGAGCCCGCGGCCGACCCCAAGGCCCGCTTCGAAGTGGACGAAGAGACGGCGGCCAAGCACGCGGGTGATCTGACCGAGTCGCTCGGGGGCGCGGTGGCCGTGGAGAAGGACGAATCGGGCAAACCGGCCCGTCGGCCGGGCTGGCAGCCCGGCGGAGCGGACGAGCTGACCAGCCGCCTGCTGAAAGCCAAGCGCCGGGCCCGTGACCAGATGGACGACGAGAAGAAAGAGCCGTGATTCGCGGCAGATGACCAGGAGGTACGTACGATGGCTGATACGATTGACCCGAGAGTGGAGAAGGCGACACGAGAGTTCTGCCACAAGTTCCAGCGGCTGCGCGAGGAGATCGGAAAGGCCATCGTCGGCCAGAACGAAATCGTCGACGGCGTGCTGATCTGCCTGTTCACCGGCGGCCACGCCCTGCTCGAAGGCGTGCCCGGACTGGGCAAGACTTACCTGATCCGCATGTTGTCGCAGGCCCTGAGCCTGAACTTCAACCGGATCCAGTTCACGCCCGACCTGATGCCGGCGGACATCATCGGCACGACGATCATTACCGACGATCCGGCCACCGGAAGGCGCGAGTTCCGCTTCCAGAAGGGCCCGCTCTTCGCCCAGATCGTGCTGGCCGACGAAATCAACCGGGCAACGCCCAAAACGCAGTCGGCGCTCCTCGAGGCCATGCAGGAGCACTCGGTCACCGTCGGAGGCGAGCGGCACATACTGCAGGAGCCCTTCTTCGTGATGGCAACCCAGAACCCCATCGAGCAGGAGGGCACCTATCCGCTGCCCGAGGCCCAGCTTGACCGCTTCTTCTTCAAGCTGCTCGTGAACTACTCGTCACGCGACGAGCTGAAAACGATTCTCGACCGCACCACGACCGGCTACGACCCCAAGATCGAGCCGGTCATGACACAGGACGAGATCGTCGGGGCCCAGCGGCTGGTGCGCCGGGTGGTGATCGCACCCCACGTGCAGGATTACGCCGTACGCCTCACGCTGGCGACGCACCCGGAGGGCGAATTCGCCACCGAGATGACTAACAAGTACGTGCGCTGGGGGTCCAGCCCGCGCGGGGCGCAGGCGATTACCCTGGCGGCGAAGGTGCATGCCCTGCTCGAGGGCCGCTTCAACGTGTCGTTCGAGGACGTGAAAAAGGTCGCGAAACCGACGCTGCGCCACCGCGTGCTGCTGAACTTCGAGGGCGAGGCCGAGAACATCAGCACCGACGACGTGATCGAGGACCTCGTAAAGCAGACGCCGACGCTGATCGAGGCGGCAGCGTAGTAAGGCCGACGCCCTCGTCGGCCTTTGAGGGTTCAGGGTTCGGGGTTCAGTGAATGAGCTAAAAGCTAAGAGCTAATAGCTAGGATGACAGATGCCACCGGTGACGAAGAACAACGAGTTGCTCGACCCTGACTTCATGAGCCAGTTAGACCGACTGGACATCGTGTCGCGCAAGATCTTCGCCGGCAAGATGAAGGGCGAGCGGCGGTCGAAACGCAAAGGGCAGTCGGTCGAATTCGCCGATTACCGCAACTACGTCATGGGCGACGACCTGCGCTTCCTCGACTGGAACATCTTCGCCCGCCTGGAGCGGCTGTTCGTCAAGCTGTTCTTCGAGGAGGAAGACCTGCACGTCAACGTGCTGATCGATTGCAGCCGATCGATGGATTTCGGCGAGCCCGGCAAGGCCCTCTATGCCCGGCGGGTGGCCGCGGCCCTGGCCTACATCGGCCTCGTGAACTACAACAGGGTCACGCTGACCGCCTTCTCCGACCGGTTCGGTCCCGAGATGGTCGGCATCCGAGGCCGTCGCCTCATACACCAGGTTCTGGGTTTCCTGGGCGACCTGGGGGCCGACGGAATCGGCAACATGACCGGGGCCTGCAAGCAGTTCGCCATCCGGCACCCACAGCGCGGCGTGTGCGTCCTGCTCAGCGACTTCATGGACAAAACCGGCTATGAGGCCGGGCTGCGGTATCTCATCGGGCGGAAGTACGACCTGTACGTGATCCAGCTTCTTTCACCCGAGGAGATCGACCCCACGCTGACGGGCGACCTGCGGCTGCGCGACGTCGAGGACGGCGACATGGCCGAGATCACCGTCAGCCGGGCGCTCCTCAACCGTTACAAGCAGACGCTCTCCGCTTACTGCGGCGGCGTTCGCGACTTCTGCACGCGCCGCGGGGGCGTCTATATGTTCACCAGCACCGCCGTGCCGTTCGATCAACTGGTGCTGACTTACCTGCGGCAGAGGGGGTTGCTCAAATGAGTTTCCTCGCGCCCTGGACTGTTCCGGTACTGGCCGCGGCCCTGGCCCTGCCGCCGCTGGTCCTGCTCTACTTCCTCAAGCTGAAGCGGCGGCAGGTGCCGATCGCCTCGACCCTGCTGTGGAAGCGGGCGGTACACGACCTGCAGGTGAACTCGCCGTTCCAGCGGCTGCGCAACAACCTGCTGCTGATTCTGCAATTGCTCATTCTCGCGGCGGCGATCATAGCCATCAGCGAGCCCGTCAAGCCGGGCAAGCGCGGCATCGACAAGGCGCTGGTGCTGCTGGTCGATCAGTCCGCTTCGATGGGCACGAAGGAGGCCGACGGGCAGACTCGTTTGGCGATGGCCAAGGAAGAGGCCCACCGGATCGTGAGCCAGTTGGGCTCCTCGCAGCGGGCCATGGTCATCGCCTTCTCGGACCGGGCCCGCGTCGTGGCGGCTTTCACCAACGACAGACCGCAACTGCACAACGCCATCGACGCGATCGAGCAGACCGACGGCCCCAGCCGCCTGCGCGAAGCCATGGAACTGGCCGAGGCCCATTCCACGCCGATCGGCGAGGTCACCGAGATCAGTTCCTCGCAGTACATCCTTCTGACCGACGGGCGGCTTCCGGATTCATCGCAGGTTCGCATCGAGCGGGGCACGATGGAAATCGCCGCTATCGGAGAAGAAACGGAGAACATCGGCATCGTCGGCCTCGACGTCCGTCGCAACTACGACCGGCCCGAGCAGGTCAGCGCGCTGATCCGCGTTCGCAACTTCGGCTCCAGACCCGCCAAGCGCGACATCACCCTGGTGGTCGACGGACAGGTCAAAAATGTCCAGGGCCTGCCGGAACTCGCACCGCTGGCCCACACGGACAAGATCCATGACACCCCGTTGACCGCGATTCCGGTCGAGAACACCGAGGCCACGGCCTCGTTCGAGCTGATCATCGACACCGCCGCTCGCATTGAGGCCCGTTTGTCCGGACAGGACAGCCTGGCGATCGACGACCGTGCGTTCGCCGTGGTCACCCCGCCGCGATCGGTCAAGGCCCTGCTGGTCAGCCCGGGCAACCGGTTTCTCAAGAACGCCATCGCGGCCGTGATCGACCGCTTCGACGTCTGGCAGCCCGCCGAATACGAAAAGGCACCGGATGACAAGCTCATCGAGGACGGCCGGTGCGTCTACAACGTCGTGGTCTTTGACGGATACTCCACCAACCGGCTGCCGCCGGGCAACTATCTCTTCTTTGCGGCCGCCCCACTGATACCCGGCGTGACCCTTGGCGACCCTGAGAAAGGGCAGACACTCCTGGACTGGGACGACACGCACCCGGTCCTGCGGCACGTGAACCTGGGCACGATGACGCTTTTCTCGAGCCACAAGCTGGAGATGCCGCCCGACAGCCGGACGCTGGTCGAGGGCACGCTCGGCCCGGTGATGTCGCTGCTTGCTCGAGAGCGTCACCAGTACCTCCTTTGTTCGTTCGGCCTCTTCGATGAAGACCGAACCCACCTGAACACCGACTGGGTCTACCAGGATGGCCTGGTGGTGTTCATGGCCAACGCTCTGCGATTCCTGTCCGGCAGTTCGACCATCGGACAGCAGCCGTCGGTCAGCCCCGGCCAGTCCTTCACCGTCAGCGCCAAGCCCGGCGTGCGGCAAGTCAACGTCCGGCGGCCCGACGGAACGACCGACAAGGCAGCGGTCACCCCCTCGGGCCTGGCCAGCTACGGCCGCACGGATCGCGTCGGGCTCTACTCGGTGGATACCGGTATCGCCGGTGAAGACGCCCGCGCGGTCAATCTGCTCGACGCATCCGAAAGCTTCATCGCCTCGAACGAGAAGCTGCAGGTCGCCTCCGGCGAAACGGTGGCCGTCCGCGGAAGCGACTACGTCAATCGCCCGCTGTGGCCATGGATCCTCGGAGCCATGGGCGCCGTCCTGCTGCTCGAATGGATCGTCTACAACAAACGCGTCTTCGTGTGAGGCGGGGTGCCCCATCGCGCAGCGGTGGGGGACCGAATGGATCGCTTGGGCAACCATTGAAATCGGTGACGACACTCACGACGCAAGGATCGCTGCAGAACGTCCTGTCCATCGATCCGACGGCCGGGAAGACCATTGAAGCGCACCGAGAACGCAGAGGAAAACGCCGAGACAACAAAGCCCGAAGGACGGCCCCACGGAACGCATCGCGCGGCATATGCTGTTATAAGCTGGTCCCAGAAAAAGAGCTACGTGCCTGTTCCAAATCCCCGTTCCTGTTCCAAATCCCGTCCCTGTTCCAAATCCCCCGTCCCCGTTCCAAATCCTAGGCGTGCCGCCCCTCTCAGAATGTCAAGAGTCAAGAGTTGACCCTAGAATTGCCTTGACCCCAGCGTTGCCTTGACCTCAACATTGCCCTCCTCAATCCCCGTTCTGACATCCCAGCTCTCTGAGTGCAGTCCTCAAGAACCAGCGGAATCCGAACGGCCTGACGAGCCGCCAGAAGCAGAATAGAAGCACTACGAGTGCTCCCCCAACAGGTACCACCAGAGCGGGTGCCCTTGAAATGAGACCAAGCACCAGAACGCCAGCACCGTATAGGAGGCAAACCGTCAGTGCCGGCGTCAGAGATAGACGGTAGCGCACACACACCCTGCCCTTGGCAGTGGAATGAAATCCAACGGAGCCGGCTGCCAACACGAAGGGATTGCCTAAGGGTGCCAACCACGGTCCCTTGAAAACAAGCTGGCCATCCGCACACACCTTCACGGCGGCGAGCCGCATTCTCATCGCGTGCAAGACGCCGGCTCGTAATTCCTCGTCGCTCAGTGTCGTGCCCATCGTGAAACTATCGCTAACTTCATAGATGGGCCTCAAGAACAGTTCGGAGGCAATTCTTGACTCTTGACACATTTGCGTCCACCTCTGTTGCCGTGTGCATGGCTAACTCATCGTGCCACCTTACCACTGCAACGTCAAGAGTCAGAGTCCCGCCGCTACACTCCTCACCACACTATGCCCGATCTGACCGGCGGAGCTCCCTTTGAATAGCCGGTTGTCAGGTGTGCAGCCCCGCTCAGAATGTCAAGAGTGAAGACTTGACCCCGGCATTGCCGCAAGAACATGTTACGCACACGCACCGCCAGACAGGCCGACCTCTCTCGACTCAGCTCACCACGGCGAGTCGCCCTCCACGGCGGGCAGGCCTGCGGCGACCTTCCGTTTTCAGCCCTCTGCGCGTCCCCGCGTCTCTCCTCCCCCGTCCTGCAAAGGTGATTCTACCTGCGGCTTGCGACAGCGAGCCGGCCGCCACCCATCCTGACGAGCGACCTGCCGGATTTCTTGGCTTCGTAAAGGGCCTGATCGGCCACGTTCAGGAGATCTTCCGCGGAGCGAGGCTGGTGGGCCAACAAGGAAGCGACCCCGGCACTCATCGACGGTTTCGGATGAACCGCGAGGACACGAGCCTGCTGCGCGAAGAGCTTCAAGGTGCGCTCGGCGATTCCGGCCGCGTTGGTGATGTTGACCGAGGGCAGGATCAACAGGAACTCGTCGCCCCCGTATCGAATAGCCAGATCCTGCTCCCGCAGCGACTGCTGGAGCAGTTCGCCGATAAAAACGAGCAACTCGTCGCCGGCCTTGTGACCGAGGGTGTCGTTGACTCCCTTGAAGTAATCCACATCGAGCAGGACCACGGAGAGGTCCTTCCCCGCCTGTCTCTGCGCCTCGAAAATGGGCGTGAACTTGTCCAGCAGCAGTTGGCGGTTACCCAGGCGAGTCAGCGGATCGGTGGAGATCCTCCTTTCCACTTGCCGCAGTTCCCGCGTGATGCGCTGCGTCTCGGCCGCGACCCGGTGATCCGCCGATCGTTGTAGCTGGGTGGCCCGGCCGGATGCCTCATTCAGTTCCTGCCGCATCTCCCCGATTGCCCGGGCGGCCTCCCCGATTTCGTCGATCCGCTCAGCGAGCGAATCCGCCTGTTGCTCGCCTCCGAGAAGATGATCCGCCGCGGCGTGCTCGGCCAGGCGGACAAGCGGCATGAGGATGCGTGACCGCAGCCACAGGAATCCCAGAACGACACCACCGAGCGAGGCAAATCCCAGCCCGACCAGAAAAATACCACCTCGCTTGGAAGCCAGGCCCTCCGTCTCGGAGAATCGCAGGGCGTGGACCAGAAATGCGGCCGGTTCCGGGCTATCAGGCGCCGGTACGGGCACAACCGCGAGAATCAGCGGCGGCACGCGGCGAGGCGGGTCACCTGCGATCGGCCAGGCGACCGGTGTTTTGCCGAAATGCTCGACCTGGTTGAGCTTCTCCAGTGTCTCGAGCAATGCCGTGTTCCCACGACTGGCCAGTGCCTGGTCCCGCCGGTCCAGGATCGCCAGCAGGCACGTACCCGGATGAAGGGGGAGTCTATCGAGAAACGACTGCGTGTCTTCTGATAAGCCGGTTAACACGACGGGGGCAGCCTGAGCGGCATAACCCTCGGCCAAGGCCACAGCCCGTGCCTTGGCTGCATCCCGGCCGTCCAGGGCCCGCAGATAGAGGCTCAGCACCGCTCCACCAACGAAGGCACACGCCGCCGCCAGACCGACGCCAACCCATAAGCTCTTACGTATGCTGAGCTTCCGGAATGCTCTCATCAGGGGTTTCCGACGTTGCCTCCCACGCGTCCGAGCCGCAGCCGACAGTCTCTCATATCGGCCAATCCCGGCCTCCCATGAAGCACGCCAAGCAGCGATATCGGACCTGTGCTCAGTTCGGCAGGAATGAGATGATCCGGCCTTCCTCGCCGCCGGCATACACGGCGATTTTCACCACGATCCAGAAGACCGAACTGAAGGCGGTCCCGACAATCATGGCCATGAAGATGGGAGCCAGTTTGCGGTACACCGGAACACCTCCGAGGCGCATCACCAGCGTCTTGCACAGCCAGCCGATCATGATCGAGAGCCAGAAGACGCGCATCGGGTAACTGTTGGCCACAATGAAACCGATCGGATGCAGCGGCCAGGCGAGGAATCGGTAACGCAGAAAACACAGCGCCAACACAATGCCGCCGCCCACGGACACATCCTGGAAGTGGCGTCGCGCCTCTTGGCTGATTTTCTCGGGAGACTGCTGCAGGAACTCGGCGAAGTCCGCCGAGCTGTTATAGAGAATCTGCGGGGCGAAGCGGCCGGCGAACTCATCGGTCAGCAGCGCCCCCCGCCGATAGACGACACTCAGTTGCGTCGCCCCCGCCACCAGCAGGCCGATGACCAACGCGGCGATCCAGACGACGAACAGACGCCGTCGGCGGAGATGCTGGACGCCGTCGGCCATGCGGGCCGAGTTGAAAGCGAACGGGGCCGGCGAGTCGCGGGCATCGAGCGTTGGTGCCGCAGTGGTGAACTGAATCAACGTATGAGTCGCAGGTGTCAGCAGTGAGCCGAGACACGATTCGGCGATCCGGGCCGGAAAGCAGCCGTATTGAACAAAGAGCAGACCCGACTCGGCCACCACCCGCCCCACGACCAGCGCCAGCATGAACACCATCATCGCCACCAGCACCGCCAGGCCGAGAGGCAAGCCGGCCGCCTTCAGCCAGACTGCCGCGATCGCGAAGCAAACGAGGAAACCGACGGCCGCGGTCCGCTCGGAGACATGATCGTCGCCCGCGCCGCGATTCCCCTTTCGCCAGATCGACCCAAACACGCGTTTAAGGTGCCCGCGTCCGACCCAGAGGATGACCAGCGCATAAACGAAATAAGCGCCGACCTGATGATCGTTGAACCGCTCATGGATCGGGTACTGGTAGGTCTTACCCAGCATCTCCACAACAGCCAGGATGATCACCGTGGACCAGAGGCTGAACGACATCTCGGTCGACAGGAAAAAGGCTACGCCGATAGCGATGGAAAATGCATCCTTGGCCTTGATCCAGGGCGGCAGATAGCGCCACGGCGGCGTCTCGAATGCCGAATTCAGGTCGTATTTGAAGACCACCTCCGGAAACGCCGGGAAACAGGCGTGCAGACCGTAGAGCATCTGGAAACAGACCACGATCGCCAGCGACCACCAGAACAGGCGGCTGCGGAACAGATCATTCAGCAGTCGCCCCGGCGGCGGAGGGCGAAGCATTTCCATGGCGATTGTCGCCAGGGGGAAGGACAGCCGCTCCGCCTCTTCCCATTGCCTCCTGAACAATGCGACCATGAAGAAGCAGCCCACGAAAAAGGCGAGCACGAACGGCGCCCACATCATGGCCGTCAGGCACCACGGCCCCCATGGCACGGTCGACCCGCCGGCGAAGAAGGCGTACACGATCTCGCGGTTTTCCGGGTCCGTTGACGGCACCAGCCACGACGGCAACGAGTCGACCAGCGGCGCCCACCGGGGGTTGGATTGCAGGTAGTAGAACGGAGCCACGAGCAGATGGGACCACAGGCGGTGAAAACCGCTCCAGATGACCGCGCAGGCCGACAGCATGGCGGTCGTGATCACGACCAGCTCGGCCGGTGACAGGGGGCAGATTCTCATCGGCCAACGACGGGCCAGGAGAGACAACACCGGATTGACCACCAGCACAAGGAAGGTGGCGAAGAAGACCGCGCCGACCGGAAGCTGATTCCCGATCAGCATGGTGTTCTCGAAGACGCCCTGGTTGATGGGTTCGAGCAGGCCGAGAGCGACGACCGCGCCGAGCCCGATGAGCACCGCCCGCAGGGTCAGTCCGCGGGGCTGCGATGGCAGACCGGCATCGATCCGCTCGATCCCACCCACGAACTTGTCGGCGATATCCCGCATAAACGCCCGCCCCTCAATAGGGCAACTGGAACACCGATTTGGACACCAGGACAAAACCCAGGGCCAGCATGCTGCTCAGCCCCATACCACAGCCGAAGCCTGCCATGAGCACGGGGGCGTATTGCCGCCAGCGCAGCCCGAAGCGCCGCCGGAAGAAGTACTGCCCGACCAGGGCCCCGACGAAGTGCGGGATGACAAAATGAGGCAGCATCCCGCCCCCCATCCCGCGAATCAGGCCGTAGGCCAGCATAACCGGCAGGCCGAACCTCGCCATCAGCGCGTAAGCGGCCACCGAAAGCCCCGCGCCGGTGAATACGTAAACCGGTTGGAAGGCCCGGGCGAACATCCCCCCGCCCTCGCTCGTCGCCGAGTACGTCAGGCACAGGTTGTAGGCCTGCAACTCCCACATCTCCTGCGTGAAGGGATACACGGCCGATGGAACGGGCGCCAGACGCCAGATGAACTGGCTGAACACCACCCCGGCAATCAAGACAACCGGCAGGATGACCAGCTCGGCCTTGAGCACGCTGCTGATGCGGGTGCCCGTCAACTCAACCTGGCGGAAGTACACGACGTTGGCACTGTCGTTGGTGACCGGGATCGGGGCGAACCAGACGTCGATTTTCTGGTACCCGGAGAGGATGAACGCGGCCTCGCGGACCAGGGGAATATCGACATATTGGCCGACAACACCCTCCATCCTCGCCGAGACGTATGAGACGATCGGCGTGTAGACAAAACCGTAGCCCAGCAGGATCCAGAGGGGAAAGTCGGGGATCAGCCAGAACCGGCACAGACCGATGTAGGTGAGCGTGGAGCCGACGTAGATGGCGACGGCAACCCACAGGCTGAAATCACCGCGTCCCGCCGGTGGGCGAAACAAACGGCGCCAGTCCGGCCGAGAACCGTCGGCCTGCCCTTGACCGACTTGCGGGTTTCGGTCGAGGGCGTGGCGGCGGCGCATCGAAGTGAACATGTGGTAGAAACCAATGAGGGCGATGGCAATGGTGACGCCAATGCCGAAACTGAAGTAGAAATCCAGGGTGTTGGAGAACTGGGTGCCGACGGTGCCGCTGCCGGGCGACCAGTTCAATACTCCCGTGCGGTGGAGGATTGGGTTGGCGATCATGGTAATCAGCATGCCGATGAACTCCCCCACCACCGCCCAGAACGGCAGGACCATCCCCAGGATGTAGTGCCCGAGATCGAACGATATGCCGGTCGGTACCGCCGGCAGGACGTTCTCGGTCCGCGGCGTGAGATCCGTCCAGGGAATCTCCAGCGGCTGAATGGGCTCGAGCAGCAATGTGCCGCTGACCGCCGGAATGACCACATAGATCACGCCGAACGCCAGGCCCAGGACCGAGCCGATCGAAAAAACCCGCCACCGCCACGAGGGCTTGCCCGCGGAGGTCTCGGCCAGGGCCACGACGCCGGCCGCTCCGACCGGGGCCATCGGGAACGGCAGCTTCTCGACATCCGAGGTGATGCGAAAAAGGATGTAACCGAGGCCGAATCGCTCAATCCGCGTGAACGCCTGCTGGAGCACGACCAGGAGGATGGCCGGGGCCCAGCCCCAGTGGAAAAATGACCGCTGCTTGATGACATCCTCGGCGGGTGCGAACCAGGCAGGGAACTGATGGACCAAACCGGTCGCCTCGGCAGCCTTCGATTGGACCAGGAACTGGTTCCACAGCAGCCCGCTGTAGGGCAGGGTAATCGCCGCCCCCGCCATGTAGTAGAGTACGAATATCTCCGGGCTCTTCATCGTCGAGAAGGCCCGCCGGGCGATCTCCATGAACAGGATCACGGTCACCCACTGTGCGGCCGGGCCCAGGCCGGCCCCGGCAATGAGGCCCATGTACATGCTCCCGGGCATCATCACCATGCCGATGAACAAGGCCGCGAAAACGCTCTTGAGGTTGAAGCCCTCCTCCCACCGGTCGGGAGCGGCCATGATCCCTCGAAATTCGGCTAGTTCGCGATCTTCTCGCATTGGCATGCGAGAGTGTAATGGCAGCACGGTGACGTGGGAAGAACGGAGGAAGGGTTCGGGCTTCAGTGTAGGAGCGGTCTCCGATCGCGATCATCGGTAGGAGCGGTCTCCGACCGCGATCATCGGTAGGAGCGGCTTGTAGCCGCGACCGTAGCAAGCCACGAGTCCGCCGTCGACGAGGCTCGCCGTGGCGAGGTTCAGGGTTCAGCCGCGATCCGGCTGCAGGGTGGCGACGCTATGGTCGCGTCGCCCAGGCAACGGCGTAGCAGAACGCACCGACGATGAAGACCCAGGTAAAACCGGTGGCCACGGCCAGTGCCACGCCGCCGATGGAGCCGACCACCGAGGCCACGCCGTTGATGCCCCACAGCACCGAGGGCGGCGAGCCCGCCTGGTCCTGCGACTGCTTGCGAAGGCCCAGCGGGAACGGCATGCCCATGAGGAACCCGTACGGGAACACCATCAGGGCGGTCGCGGCGATGCGCAGCGGCAGAGGCAGCGGCAGGGCCTTGTCTACCAACACGGGCAGAACGAAAGCGGCCAGTATCACCAGCAGGACCACCAGCGGGATGATCCGGCCGAGAGCGCGGCGGATACCCTCCGGGGTGATCTGCCGGGCGTACAGGCTGCCCAGCCCTCCGGCCAGCAGCAGGGTGAACAGGATCACAACCAGCGCGTAGATCGGATGACCCAGCAGCAGGATCAGCCGCTGGATCAGGGCCACCTCGACCACGATGAACCCGACGCCCAGGGCCCCGAAGTATGCAACCGTCCGCGGACCCGGCGCCCGCAAGCCTGCATATCGGGTCGCAATCAGCAACAGCACAGTGAAACCCACCACCGAGGCAACCGGTACCCTCAGCAGCCGCTTGACAAAGTCCGGGATGCCCATGGGCTTGTCCCAGGCGAAGTAGAACGGGTGATCGTCGGTCACCGGCGTCGCCAGAGTCGGGAAGGAGTCGGTGTATCGGGCAAAGGTGATCTTTCGCTCGAACAGATCTGAATACTTGGGGTCGGACGGCCGGAAGGGTGCGTACCAGATGTGGGCTTCCTCGTGCCCGGCCAGCATCGCATCGACCTGCTCTGCGGTCAGGGGCGAACGGCTCATCATGAACACCGTTTCGACCGCGGATGCTTCCTCGGGGCCGGGCGTGCGCATGCTGACCGCCACGATGTGCCGTGAAATCTCGTCCATGCTCATCCCACGGTTGCTCATGAACGAAACGGCGTTAGCCACGAGTCGCGGCACGTCGACCGGCCAGCGGATGATCACCAGCGCGCCGCCGTCGGTGAGATGCTCGTAGTAGGCCTCCAGTGCATCGCGGGTGTACAGGTAGTTCTCGGTCAGAGCCAGACCGCCGCCGGCTACCGAGGCCCACGAATCCACCCAGCCAAGCACGATCATGTCGAACTTGCGACCGCACCGCTGGATGTAGTTGCGGCCTTCGTCCATGACCAGATCGACCTTCGGATGGTCATAGAGGTTGCCCGCCTCGGCACCCAAGCCCCGGACGCACTCCACGATCAGGTCGTTCATCTCCACGGCCGTGATTTCAGTTGCCCCCGCGGCAATCGACAGGACGACATCCGTGCCGCCGCCCGGTCCGATGACCAGCACCTCCGGATCCTTCACTACCCGGAATGGAAACGCCCGGAACCAGTTTTTCGCGTCCGGCGGGCTATTCGGCGTGCCATCCCAATGCATCACGCTGGTCTCCGCGCTGCTGTCGATGAAGATCCGGCGGACGTAATCCTCGCTGAAGCCCTCGACCGAGGTGATCCGCGAGTAGGCGTTCCACTTGTCGAAGTCGATCCGAGCCTTGCCGGGATGCTTGGCCAGAAGCTTGTACAACTCCTTCTCCGGAGCATCGCGGACGGTCATCCTGCCGGTAACTGCATTCCAGCCCGTAAGCCCCACACCAGCGGCAAGGACAATCAATGCCACCGGCAGCCAGCGCCCTTTCGAAGGCTGCGGCATCGAAAGACTGAGCAGCACGGCCGCTAGTGCCGGCAAGGCCGCGGTCGCCAGAATCGCCGTCTCCGCCCCCAGCTTGCTGATGGCCAGCGGCACCAGCAGCGTGCCCAGCGAGGCACCGATCAAGTCGGCGAAGTAAAGACGGTTGGAATCCTTGCCGCAGCTCTCGAACGCCAGGCTCATGACCGCCCCCCCGACCAGGAAG
This sequence comes from uncultured Planctomycetales bacterium, assembly GCA_964586235.1. GTDB lineage: Bacteria > Planctomycetota > Phycisphaerae > UBA1845 > PWPN01 > JAUCQB01. Next base: position 17,053 of record CAZPIO010000077.1, on the reverse strand, counting down.
GGCATCAGGCTCAGCATGAAGTACGTGTTGAGCCGGTTGGGGTTGAAGGGCAACTGCAGGACCCCGGCCAGAAACAGCGGCAGAACGACCGCCAGCAGCAGCGACAGCACCACCAGCATTGCCCGAACCTGCCGCTCGAACCGCGAGAGCCTTAGCAGGAACACCAGCAGCCCGCCGAGGCCCCAGCCGAACAGGGCCACCGAAATAGCCACGAAGGTGAAGTGGTACCAGATGGTCGCGGAGAAAAACCGGGTCAGCGTGATCTCGAACATCAGCCCCGAGGCCGACAGGAGGAACACGGCGGCCAGCAGAGATGTCCCGGCTCGCGCCGCCGGTGCGTCGGTCTGATGATTCATGAGCAGGATCCACAAAAAACCGAACCGGCCCTCGGCCGGAAACCCAAAGGGCAAGATTGTACTGGGCTGGGACGTCTACGCAACCTGCTGAGCCGGCAAAGCTTGGGGGGAGGCTTCAGGGTTCAGGACTCCGATCTCGGCGAAGTGGGCGAAATCCACGTCATTCGTGTCGTTCGTCCGATTCGTGGTCGACATCTTTCCCTCGCCCTTCCATCGCCGCTGGAGAGTCCGCCATGTGCCCGTTCATGCCCTTATCGTCGCTGCCGTCGCATCACTGACAGCCCGCCAAGAACAAGCAGCGCGAGCGTGGCTGGTTCGGGAACCACGTATGACACGTCAATCTGAAGATCGTCTATCAGACCGCGACCTCGAAGATCCAAGTACTGGATTGGGCTGTCGGGGAGGATGGGCGCCGACACAAGTTGGGGTAAAGGTCCGGACGATTGCCCGCTGCCCAGCAAGGACCACGTGGTGCCGTTGGCTGAACCATAGACACTGATGTACTCGCCCATAGTTGGGTAGACCTCGGCATTGGGCATCAGAAGGAACGAAACAGATCCCCCAATCGCGATCATCGGTTGCTCGAGGACATGGTATCGGAGGCTGGCTTGCCCGTACGGTTCGTAACCCTGGTAAAATCCCAGGCCTCGGCCCATCGCGCCTGATTCGTAGTGTAGGAACCCTCCTAGGCTGATGTCGGGCACCACGGCAACAAAAGGCGAATGAGCGTAGCTGTCGGACATCGCCTTGTCTGTCTCGAAGTCGTCCTGATAGAAGAAAGTATCGGCCGCAACAGGCGATCCGAAGACGAAGCCAATAACCGCAAGCAGAACACTGAGGAGACTGGAACCTATCCGGTTCATGAGTTGTTTCTCCCGTGTAACGGCATCGATGCTGCAGGTGAATGCCGTTTCAACAGCGTCCCTTTCAAAGAGTCGGCGTCGTCGCCTCATCATCCTTGAGCCACCGAAAGCAAACTCCGTGGTCCGCTAGCACGGACCTGTCTGTAAAAAGCCAATTCTTTGGAATGAACTACTGCGTTGCGCACTCAATCCGGCGGGCAGCCACCCATGGAACTTCCCACCTGCTATTGCCAATATACACGAGAATCGACTTAAAATCAACAGATGAAGTAGAAACAGAAGCGACTACCTCGGCACGCGTGGTCGGAGCCTCATCCGCCCCCTACGGCCACGCGGTACCGCTCGGCCTCGGCGGGAGTCAGCGAGCGCCAGAGGAGGAAACGCTTGCGGAGTTCGGTGAGAAAGCGGCGGTTGCCTCGGACCCAGGAGCTGTGGGGGCCAGCCTCGCGGCGCAGGGAGATGCCGACCTCGTGGATGGCCGGGTCGCCGCCGGGGCGGATCTCCAGTTCGACCGTCTGCATGATTCCCAGGTCGAACGGGGCCAGCCAGACCTGGGCGACCAGGCCCCGGCCGCCGGTGCGGGCGTCGCCGAACTCCTCGATCGCCCCGCTGGTAAAGCGTCCGAGAGACGACTCGGTGTGTAAGGCCAGCCACTCGCCCAGGTAAGCCAGCAGCGGCCGGGCATCGCGGCCGGCAACGGTAAACGGCAGCGAAACGGTCATCTCGTCGCCTTGCGGCACGGGCAACCTCCAGGTGCTCTCGCTGCCGGGCGCAGCGAGCCTTGCCGCCTTCCATGCCGGCCACAGCGACGACAGCAGCACCACGACCATCATCGCCACCTGGGTCCACACCGCCGCGCCGCTGGAGAAGTTCAGATTGATCCCGGGGATCAGGTCGTACCGCCCGGCCAGCGTGCCCAGTCCCTGACCGAGAACAAAACCCGCGACCACGCCGATCGTTCCGTACGCCGCCGCCTCGGCCACGAACAACGCCCCGATGTGCATGGGAGCCAGCCCGACGGCCATCATCGTGCCGATCTCACGCTGCCGCTCGTAGACCGAGCTCAGCATGGTGTTGAAGATGATCGCGGCACCAATCAGCAGCGGCACGATCACGGAACCCAGCCCCTCCAGGGTGGTCAGCTCGGCCGTGGCACAGAGAAGAACCCGGCCGTCGGCATTGGCATACACCGGCTGATGGAAGGTCGCGGCGACGGCGTCGGCCAGGGCCAGCGTATCCCGCGGGTCGCGCGGCACGAGCAATACCGATCGCAGCGTACCTTCGAACTCAGCCGCACGACCGGCCCGAATGATGACGAATTCGTCCGGCGATATGCCGTGGTACCGGTCGGACTGCGGAGCGCCGGTCAGGTCCGAGGCCGAGTCCGCCTTGTCGATCAGGTCCAGCTTGGCCTGGATAATCGTCGGATCCGGGTCCCACTGAACGTAGCGCATGTAATCGAGCGGCGCGTACGGCTGGCCGTTGAAACCGGTCATCGACAGCATCCGGCGGTGGTCAATAATGCCCGCGACCCTGAACCGCGATCCGAACATCTCCACGTGGTCGCCCGCTTTCACGCCGACGCGCTCGGCCACACTGCCGCCCATGAGAACGGCATCGCTCCACGCGGCAAAGTCCGCCATCGCCGATTCACCTGCCAGTTCCCCCACGCCCATCAATCGGGCCTCCTCGGGCTCGACGCAGGAAAGCGTCAACAGCAGTGCCGAACGGCCGTCGGGGCCCGACAACATGAGCGTGCGAGGCGCCTGGGTGGTCAGATCGTTATGCGTGATCCACCAGTGACCGAAAACGCCCGCGCGGTCGCGGTAAGACGTGCGCAGATAGTCCAGCGTCCAGTCCGGCATCGGGTTGCAGCTCATTCGCTGAACCATGATCGCGCTGCGGCTCGCTTCCGGCCCGCTCAGCCGTGCAACCTCGTAGTGCAGCGGATGGCGCTTCATACCCCGGCTGGTGAAACTCATCAGGAGGAATGCCAGCAGCACCAGGGTGATCAGCGTGAGCGCGGTGCGCATCCGTCGGCGGCGCATGTTCGCGATGCCCAGCAGCATGGCTCTGTTGAGCACCGAAAATCGCCGAAAATCGCCGCTCGAGGACGCCACCGAAGCCCCGCCGGTTTCGCCGTCCTCAGCCGCACCGGAGCGCAAAAAGCGGAGTTCCAGGCGGAACTTGCCCAGCACGATCGCGATCACCAGAACCGACAGGAATAGAATCGTGAAGGCCAGCAAGATGGTCGCCGGCGTCAGGCTGACGCGAAACGCCGGGTGGAACAACCCGATCAGCAGCACCATCAGCACGAAGATGCCTGCAAAACCGCCGATCTGTCGATAGATGCCCGGAGAAGCGATGATCAGACGCTCCAAGAAGTAGGCAAACGGCACAAGGCACACCAGCATGAGCAGCACGGCATGGATGGTGTCGTCGGTTGCCGACCGCGTCTGCTGATACACGCGGGCCTGGGTTGCCAGGGCGGCCGTCGTGTGCCGACAGGCGGCGGCCCCGTCGCCCGCGGCCAGCGAACGCTCGGCCGCGACGACTTCCTCACGGCTTTCCTCCTGCCGCTGGAGGAGATAAGGATCGATCACACCGGTGCCCTTCAGGCCTTCCATGCGATAGCCGTTCAGAATGGAGAAATCTCGCGCCGAAATCAGCGCGATCGGCTCGGTCTGCCGCCAGTTCAACGGAAACCCGCGGCCCTCGGGGCAATCCGGGCTCGCGTTGAGCATGAGCATGCGGCGGCTGGCATCGCCGCGCGCGAAGACAAGCTGGTAGCGGTCCACGTCCGTCGGCAAAAACACGGAAAAGACGCCATCATCAAAATCGAAGTTCCAGGCCTGCGGTTCGCTGCCCCTGGCGACTTCGACCGGCACAAGCCTGTCCAGATCCTCTAGGTAGCGGGCGTCGTGGAGCCCGAACAGGCCGATCTGGGCGCACTCGAACATCTCGCCCCGCAGATTGATGCGATCATCCATGCGGCCGTGACCCGCGGCCGGCGTGTTCCACTTGCCCAGCCGCGTCATGGCCGTGGTGATCCGCCCGTTGGCGTCGAAGGTATACACCTCCGAGCGAAGCGGGTCCCACCGCACCTCCTCCGGCAGGATGTCGTCGACCTCGTAGCGCCCTTCGCCGTCAGTCATCAGCACGATCGCGTCACGGACGCCGATGCCTCGAACACCGAACGACTTCGTGGCCCAGTAGGACTTCCCGAAGATAACAGCGTCCGGAACACCCAGATCGAGCTGGCCTTCGCCGGGGGCCGCCATGGCCGCCATCCCCTCCCACTTGCAGAACCAGCGGCGCAACCGCCCGCCCGCCACGGGCATCGGCCGCCGGACCGCCCGGTCAATCAGCGCACCGCACATGACGATCTGGGGCACGAGGCGGTCGACATCGAGCCGGTCGGGCGTGTCCAGGGGCGTATCTACAAAAAGCCGCATGTCCTGCGCCGTCGCCATCATCATGCCCAGACAGCCGGCGCTGACCGCAGCGTCAATGCCGTTGACCACCGGAGCGGGCAGGTCACTCTGCCAGTGACGCCGGCCCTCGGCGGTGTCGGCCACCCAGGTCGAGCGGACATCAGCCGAAAGGTCCGTGCGCTCGGCCGCATCGCGGAGCCACTGGCCATAGCTGAGAAGCCGATTCTGAACCAGTTTGTCGCACAAGTAGCTCTGGGCGAAGGGGCCGAACTGCCGCCCGTGCGAACTGAGTTCGAGGCTCAGGAACAGGATATCCTTGGCCCCCTTGCCCGAACCCAGGCCGGCGGTCCGCACAACCTCCAGATCCACCTGGGCCCGCTCCAGCCTCTGCGCCCGATCGGAGATCATGCGGTCCAGTCGTTTCAAAATGTCGGGCATCAACTCACCGAGCAGGGCCTTGTCCATCTCATCCGTCCTGTCGTGATGGAGCTGGCGCTGCAGTGATAGAAGCCGGGCCCGGCGGCCATCCACCTCCGCCAGGGCCTGTTCGTCTGCGCCGCTCTTGCGCAGGCGGCGGGCCTCGTTCATCAGTTGCAGGACCCGGAACTTGGTCTGCCAGATGACGTGTTCATTGCGGAACCTGTGATTCGCCCAGCCGCTGATCGCCGCGAGCGGGTCAGGCGACGTGATCCCATCTCGGCAATGCCGCAGCCATGACAACTGACGCTGGTCCTCGGCCAGCGTGCTGCCCAGCAAGTCCTGGGATTCGGTCAGCGACTGCATGAGCTGCCGCGAAGCGGTCAGTTCGAACGTGTCGCCGCAGGTAAATGCGGCGAGAACACCGCGAGCCGGCGGCCGGAACGCCAGTTCGCGAATCAGTTGGATGGCCACCGCGGGGTTGATGGCCTGCTCGGCCCCGAAGGCCAGATCGGGGACCACGCCGCTGGCATCGTACCGGCAGTGCAGAACGGCCACCGCCTTGCTGTCGGCCGGCGCGGATGCCGGGACGAAGCCGAGGATGTTGTAGACCGTCCGCCGCTGCCACCGCACCAGGGAATTCACCATCAACTTGATCCCCGGCTGCCCACGAAGGCGGTCGCAGAGTTCGCGATCATCCACGTAGAATCGTGGGAACGGCACGGAGGCGTATGTGTACTTCCCGTTCGCCTCCGTCCAGGAGGTCTGCTCGGGGCGCAGGAACACGACGGCCAGTGCCCCGTACATCGCAGCGTATTGCCAGCGATCGCGGGTGTTGAACTCCATCACCGCGATGCGCTCGTTCAGGCGGTTGACAGGCAGCTTGTCCAGTTCGCCGTCGCCGATATAAACGGCCTCGGCGGTAAAGCCCTCGGGCGGCGTGACGCAGGCGTTGGCGCCGTTGGGCCATACGGGATGGACGCTGACAGGCGCTTCGCCGTTGACCTGGAGGCTGCATCGCTCCGTCACCGGCACGACCAGTTCCACCGGCTGCCGCCAGACGCGCGGGACGCCGGCGGTCTTCATCTGCGACTCGATATAGTCGGCGGTCTGCTCGCAGCCCGGCTGGCCGGCGAAGCGAGAGCCGAACGAGCAGATGCGGTTGTGGTGCCGGAGAAACCTTTCGCGGACAACGTCGGTCGCCCGCGGCCCCTTCGGCCAGTCGGCCAGCAGGCCATCCCGGCAGCCGCCCGCGCAGGCCATCAGGCTCGCCAGACCGAGCAGAAACACGACTAGCGATGATCGACGCATCAACCGCACCACCGTTAGGGACGACCCGCAGGGATGGAGTATAGCATGACCGCGGTGATGATCGCGAGCCCCGGTTCACGAAGAACCCGGGCACCCGACCGAAGCGGCAAAACAGAATCACGAAATCCGAATGTCAAAGATCCGCCGTGGCGGGATGAACGAGGAACGCTCACCCGGTTTGTGCATTCGTCATTTGACCATTCGGATTTCTTTCGTCATTCGGGCTTCGGCATTCGTCATTCTCTGACGACTGGACCGGCCGACAGAGTGCCGACGAAGGCGTCGGCGCCACTTCGGGGGACGGCAGTGGTGCTCACATGGCGGCTCAGGGGACGGCAATGATGCGGTTCCAGATGCGGGTGCCCTGGAGTTCGCCCAGGCCCACACGGATCCGTTTGCCGACAAGGTCGTCGGAGTTCTCGATGATGAATTCCTTGCGCGAGTTCTGGCCGGGCATCAGGTTGACAAACCGCCGGCTGATCCGCCGCCGGGCAGGGGCGACCACGTAGCCCTCGAAGCTGATGGGCTTGTCGGTACGGTTGGTCAGCGACTGCTGGACGACGGTGCGGGCCCCGAGCCGGTAGACGTTGACGTTCACATCCACATTCTCGAGACCGAGCTCAAACCAGGCCGGCGTGACGATCTGGTAACGCTGATCGGCATCGATCTCGAATTCCCCCACCAGCGGCGTGACCGCGGCCTCCGCGTTGATCGGGAAGCGGATCTGCACCGGAATCCGGAACACATCATGAGGCTGGAGTGAGAACGGGATGCGGTTGGGCCGCACGTCCCAGTCCGGCGGCGCGATCAGACGCAGCAGGCCGCTGATCGGCTCGTGGTAGGTGTTGCGGAACACCACTTCGCGTTCGTAGGCGTCGAAGCTGAACTCCACGACGGGCGGGGCAAGGATGAACTGACGACAGAACTCCATCAGCCAGGTCGGGGCATTGATCACAAACGTGGGCATCGGCCCGATACGCACCGAGCGGCACTTCCCCACGGTCGCCAGCGGATGGCGAACGCCCCAGAGATCGACCTGCTGGGCATTCTCACCCAGCCACAGGATGTGCTCACGGCCCGCCGGCGGGGCATACGCGTCCCAGACGAGCATGACCGATCGACCGTTGCGGTCGAAGAGCAGGCACTTCGCCTGCCCGTCGATGGTGCTGCGGGACACGGGCACCGTGCCGCCGAGAAGATCGGCGACCGTTCTGAATACGATGTAATCCTCGCTCGGGTCAACCTGAGCGGACATCAGGTCCGCCTGGGCTGACCACGGAGCCCCGAGGAACACGCCGCCCATTCTCTGAAAGTACGCTTCCGCGAGCCGGCGAGCCAGGTCACTCAGCCGCTGCGTGCGCGGATAGCTCGATACGTCGGGCGCTTCCACGGTTACCCAGGTGCGGGAGCGGTCCTTACCCAGGAAGGGTTCGAGTTGCCGCTCGATGTCGTCCGGGGGCACGCTGGCGGGCAGCAGCAGGGCCTCATATTGGGCCAGCCGTGCGGCCGGGGGAGTAAACTGCGTCGATAGAGTCGAGGCCAGCAGCGGGTCGGTCATCAGGGTCTTCATCTCGCGGGACAGGATCGGAATCACCCGCGGATACTTGTAGTCCAGGAAGAGTGACTCGTCGCCGTCGACGCCGACCTGCCAGACGTGTATCAGACCCGCGTACCTCGACCAGAGACCGGCAATCAGCGGCTTCCAGCCGATCGGGTCTTCGTTCAGGATCTCCAGCATGGAGCGGACGTCGGTCTGAGGTCTGCGAGCATTCGCCGGAAAACCATTCGCCAGAATCCCCACCGGGTCCGCCTGTGTTTCGGCGATCATCTCGAGGTAGCGATCGATCGCGGCATCCTGGTTTCCGGCCGCGCCAAGCTGACCCGCCCACCACACCGGCACCTTGACCAGTTCCGGCCGCAGGCGCAAGAGCAGCTCGCGCTGGCCGGCCACCACCGCCGCTCCCATCTCATCGAGAACGATGCCGAACCCCCTCCCGATGTCCGCCGGGGAGCTGACATGCCCCGCCAGCCTGACAAAGCTCAGGTGCCGACGAAGCAGGTTCGCGCCGTCATCGGAAACAACGCTCAGCTCGGCGTCGTAGGCCCCCACCGAAAAACCGCGATAGATGCTCGGCTCGGAGGGTAGATTCTCGATCGTCCGCACCGGTACGGGACGCTCCTCGACCACGCGCCCATCGGCTGCTCGAATCACCAGCCTGGCCGAGAGGTTCAGACCGTCCGGATCGCTCACCTCGGGATAAAGCGCAACCGGTTCGGTCTCCTCGAAGACATTGCCCGGATGGCTGGATTTCAGATTCACCCGCGGCAGGCGATAGACCGCGACGTCGTCAAACCACGCGCTGACCTTAATGTCCTGAAATTCCACCTCCCGCATGGCTCGCGGGCTCGCGTCCCAGACCGTTGCCTGCGTCAACCATACCGACACGCCGATATAGCGGCTCTCAGGGACGTTGCCGGGCAACCCAATGGTCAACGGCACCCAGTCCTGCGAAGCACCGGGCCCGCCGTGCAATTCGCTGCGCCGCTCGGTGCCTTCGATCGCAGCGCCCTTGCGGTCAAGGTACTGGGCACTGATGTACGCCCTTGCGGTCTTCAACGGTGTGGCTTTGCACCATGCCACAACCAGATAGTCGCTGTTGGTGCGAACGGATATGTCCCGCCCGACATAGTGGAAAGCAAGCGAACCCCCGTCCAGATCCAGCCGGAAGCTCGGCGCCGCGTCGTGCCCGACCTTCGCATCAAACTGACCCTCGAGATAGAGGGGAAAACCTGACTCCTCGTGTTGCTTCCAGTACATGGGATACGGGTCATAGTTGCCGAACCGCTTTTCATCAAAGTCGAAATGCTTGACCACCCGCCGGCCGGCAATCGCGGGACGCTCGATCGGCAATGTGGTCTCGTCTGCCCGGGTCGCGACCCGGCTCGCCGGACGCGAGGTGGGAGGAGACTGGGCAACGGCGGCTTTCATGCCGACGCAGAGGTGCACCCCGAAGATCAGTCCACAAGCAACTAGTCTGCCTGTACCCATCGGTTCTCCCGCCGGGCACCACTGGCGGCCTGCCCACCGGGTGCCACTGGCGGCTTGCCTGAGGTTGTCCGGGAATTCGGTGGGTGCCCCATGGCTTCAGCCGTGGGGGACATCAACTCGGCCGCGAGTTCGCTCCCCCATCGCTCAAGCGATGGGCCACCCGGGCGTCCATTCCGCTCGGTGAATTCCCGGACGGTCTCGGCTTGCCCGCCAGTGCACTCCATGCCACGACCGGGCACGGGCTGCCAACCTGGCCGTCGCATCCGGTTTATTGTCCGTCCGCCCGTTATCCGGCCTGCACGTCTGCATCAACTCCCCCGCCGGCGAGTTGAGCGTCTCCAGCTCAGCGCGCAGCTAACCCGCCAACGCCAGACCCCCTGTGGTGTTATCGGCTGTTCGGCTCGAACGAATCAGTCCGGCTCATTGAACTCCAGGCCCGCCGTCCTTACCATATGTCCCGAAATGACAGAGCTATATGACACGCGGCGTTATCTCACCCAGTTCGATGTTCGGCGGATTCCCAACCTGTTCACCGATGTCCTGGTGATCGGGAGTGGCGTCGCGGGCCTGCGCGCGGCCATCGAGGCGGCCAGACTCGCCTCCGTCCTGGTGGTCACGAAGGGACGGGTGGAGGAGTCCAACACCGCTCGGGCCCAGGGCGGCGTCGCGACCGTCATGTCGCCAGACGATTCCTTTGACTCTCACATCGAAGACACGCTACGGGTCGGCTGCGGCCTGTGTGATCGGACGGCGGTGGAGCGGATCGTCCGCGAGGGCCCGCAGCGGATCCGCGAGCTGATCGAATGGGGAGCCTTGTTCGACCGGCGGCAGAACTCGATCAGCCTCGGATTGGAGGGGGGACATTCCGCTCCGCGCATCGTCCACGCCATGGGTGACGCCACGGGCCAGGAAGTCGCCAACACCCTGATCCGCGTGGCTCGGGGAACCGAGCAGATCCGCATTTTCGAGGATTGCTTCGTCATCGACCTGGTCGAAATCGATGGCCGATGCCGCGGCGTTACGACGTACCACCGTCATTTCGGGCATCAGATCTTCTGGGCCAAGCGTGTCATCCTGGCCAGCGGAGGCACCGGCCAGGTCTACCGTGAATCAACCAATCCCTCGATTGCCACCGGCGACGGCCATGCCATGGCCTACCGCGCAGGAGTGCCGTTGCGGGATATGGAGATGGTCCAGTTCCATCCGACGACGCTGTATGTAGCCGGTGCAAGCCGCGCCTTGATCAGCGAGGCCGTCCGGGGCGAGGGAGCTTACCTCGTGGACCGCGATGGTCGTCGGTTCATGGAAGCCTATCACCCGGACAAGGAACTGGCCCCGCGCGACGTGGTCAGCCGGGCGATCCTCAGTGAGATGGCCCGCCAGGACCTGACCTGCGTGTACCTCGACGTGCGGCACCTGAACGCGGACAAGTTCCACAAGCGATTTCCAACCATCTGCCGGCTGTGTGAGGAATTTGACATCGACGTGAGCAAAGACCGAATCCCGGTCCGCCCGGCGGCCCACTACATGATCGGGGGCGTGGTCGTCGACCCCGATACCCGTACGCCGATGCCGGGTCTCCTGGCCTGCGGTGAGTCGGCCAGCAGCGGCGTTCACGGGGCCAACCGGCTGGCCAGCAATTCACTCCTGGAAGGATTGGTCTTCGGCCGTGTCGCCGGAATGGTCGCCGGCCAGGAGGCGGCCGGCGGCAACAGCGGGACACAGGCGAAGCTGATTCGCGGCGAGTTGGAACGGTCGCAGAGGACCGCCTTGGACCTGGCCGACGTTCTCAACTCGCTCCGCAGCGTCATGTGGCGGAACGTGGGAATCGAACGCACGGGCGCACGGCTCGCCGAAACCGAGGAAATCATCCAGTTCTGGGGCCGCTACGTGATGGACAAGCTGTTCGATGACCAGTTGGGGTGGGAAACGCAGAACCTGCTTACCGTTGCCCGGCTGATGACCAGCTCAGCCTTGGCCCGAGAGGAGTCCAGGGGCGTTCACTTCCGCACCGATCACCCGGACATGGTTCCGAAGTGGGATGGCAAACACATCGACGCGCGGCGGGGCAGCGCGGGATTGGAGCTGGAGATCCGGTGATTGGAACCGCGCCGCCAACACTCCGACTGCCCGGTATTCTCACGCCCGGGCTTACCTGCCCGGCAACGGTTGAGCGGCGGGCATGGTCGCGGCAGCGGGAAGGGGTAGCGGCGGCACCGCCGGCCTGACCGGCCGAGTTGCCGGTACTCCCACGGCCATCGGTCGAGTCGCGGGCCGCGCCGTCGGACGGCCGATCGGCGGCCGTCGAGTCGATGGCCGCGTCGTTGGACGGGTGGCCGACCGGGTCGGACGAGTTGCCGGTGTCCTCGCCGGCTGCGTCGGAGGCGCCGGCAGGGCCATGATCGCATTCAAGTCAATCGGGTTCACACCGACGGTCGGGTACTTCTGCCCCGCCTCTTCCATCGCCTTCTGGACGGGCTGGATCTCGATAACCGCTCGAAGCTCGAACTGAGTGTGTGGCGCGTTGAAATCGCGGTAACCCGGCGATCGTTGCAGAACCTGCACAATGTGATATCCCATCGGGCTCTCCACGATCTCGCTCGTCTGCCCGGGCTGCAGCTTCCACGCCTCCCTGATGAACGGCTCGCTCAGCCGCATGTAACGCGGCACCGATCCGACCAGGCCGCCCTTGTTCCGCGTGTTATCGTTGCTGAGCTTCACCGCCTCTTCCCAGGTCTTCTTGCCGGACAGCAGCTCCTCCCGCAGCTTGGTGATCTCTTCAAGCCTCTGCTTCTTCTGATCCGGAGTGGCCGTCAACGGCACGGCGAACAGAATCTGGCGGATCTTCACCGTGGAACCGTCAAAGTGGTCAGGGTGTTCGTCAAAGGTCTTGCGGAGCAGGGCCTCGTCCTTGGCCATCGCACTGCCCTCGATCGCAAACTTGGAGCGGCCCGACCGGATCCGGGCGAGGTCAAGATAACTCTCCCAACTGATGCCGGACTCTGCGAGGGACTTCTTCCAGTCCTCCTGCGACTTCATCCTCATCTTCTTCATGTCGGCGTCGATTTCCTTCTGGACGTCGGCCTCGGTCACAAAACCGGGATGGTCTTCGAGATACAACTGGAACAGCTTGTTGGTGGCAAGTTTCCCCAGGGCATCATATGCGGCGGCCCTCCGCCGGGCGGGTTGCTGGTTCCTGACCAGAGCCTCCACCTCGGCCTGGGTCACCACCGCCTTGTCGCCGATGCGCACGAGAATCCGCTCGGAAGAAGGCTGGGTGGCAGCCGGCTGAGTGGCCGGCTCCGCCTTGGCCGGCTTCCTGGAGCCGGAACACGCCGCTTGCACCGCAAATACGACCGCCAACAACAGCAATCCGTAGCCCGCGCCACCCCTTGCTCGTTTCGACACCATTTTGCCTTTCTCCAACAGACGCAGGGCGTCGGGCGCTCATCGCAGTTGCCCATCCAACGCCGCCCGACTGCCGCGGTTAATTACTTGTCGTCAGTTCCCCTGGTCACGTGAAGCACCAATCTTGTGTTCGGTGCCTGCCACCAGACGGCCTATGTTAGTACGATGACGATACACCACCAGGACTGCGATCACAACACCGAACACATGCAGCGGCCAGAGATCGGCGAACCGGCCCCACTGGTCGCGCCAGAACCAGGCCGAAACGGCAAAAATGACCGGGAATGCCGCCACCGCGATAATAGAGGACAAGGACACATAGCGTGTCACCGTCAGGACGACGCCCCATAACATGAACGCCAGCAATCCTGCCAGCGTGTAGTAAGGGTACATTCCCAGGCCGACGCCCAGCGACGTGGCCACCCCCTTGCCCCCTTTGAACCTGAGGTAGACGGGAAACATGTGCCCGATCACGCAGGCCACGGCCACCAGCACCAGCATGAGGTATGGCAGAGAACTGGGGGCGCCCGCGCTTGCCGCCGTCCCCTCCCGCGACAGGAGCACGAACCGGCCCACCGTCACGGGCAAAAAACCCTTCAGGCCATCGAGGATAAAGACCAGAATGCCATATGGGCGCCCCAGAACCCGGCCAACGTTGGTCGCGCCGATGTTGTAGCTTCCCCGCGTGCGGACATCCACACCCTTGAGCCGCCCGACCAGAAGGCCGAACGGAACCGCCCCGCACAGATAGCTCACGACCACCAGGCCTGTTGCAGCCAACCATCCGCAGGGAATGCAAGGCATTCGAAGGAACCTCCAGGCTGCTCAACAAGCGGCCGCGTCGGATACACCGGTGTCACCGGCCGGTGCTCCGCGTCTGCCCGCTCCGCCGAATCTCATCGTACAACCGCACGACCTCGGCCGCATGGCAAGCCATGCTGAAGCGCTCAACCGCCATAGGCGCTGACCGGGCACACTCCCGGCGGTGGGCGCGGTCAGCTAATCGCACAATCCGATCCGCCAGGGTGTCGATATCCGTCGGACTGTCCACCACATAGCCCTCACGGCCGTCCGACAGGCACTCGGCGGCCCCATTGTATCGGGTCGTGATGACGGGAAGCCCGGCGGCCAGAGACTCCAGCACCACCCGGCTGCAGGGGTCATAGTACGTCGGATGCACCAGAACGTCGGCCGCGTGAAAGAAGACGCTCACTCGCTGGGAGGAACCGGCGAAGAACACGCGGTCGGCCACGCCCAGATCCGCCGCCTGCCGGGCGAGCAGCCCCGGGTTATCTCGGCCGACGATGACCGCGTAAACATCGCCCAGCCCACGGACCCGGGGATGAGCCAGAGCCGAGATCATGCGGTCAACACCCTTAAGCCTGAAATTGTGGGCTACGCTCAGCAAGACCATGTCGTCAGCGGCAAGACCGAACTGACGGCGGATTTCGGTGCGATGCAATTGTCGTTCTTCAACCCGCGTCTCGTCCGGGTCGACCCCATTGAAGATCAGACGGACGTGACGGCTGTCGAAGCGGTAGTGCCGCTTCAACTGGTCGGCGACGTACTGCGAAATGGCGATGACCCAGGGCCGCGGCCGTCGGGCGAGCAGCCGACGCTCCAGGCGCCCCATGATCCGGTACTTCAGGTCTACGCGCTGGCCGATCCATTTGAGCCCCCGTTTGACGCTGGACGATCTCAACGCCCGGTTGCGCAGGAGTATTTCTGGAACGGTGCCGCCGCGAGGCTGGTAAACGTCCGCCGTCTGGCAAGGCGTGATCGCATGCACGATATCAAACCCGTGCGAACGAACGTAAGCGTCGACACCTCGCGAGAACATCCACGTTCGCCCGGAACGAATCGCGGGCATGACCGGGATCGGCACGATGGTCATCGCCGGCGTCGAGGGGATGTTGGTCATGGTCAGGACCGTGACCTCGCATCCCTGTTCAGCGAGATGATGCGCAAACTGCATCGTCGAGGTCTCAGCCCCGCCCCGCCACGTCTCGACGCGTTCGATCACCAGCGCCACGTTCATGCCTTGCCACCCGCAGCCTCATGGGTGTATTTCTTCCGCCCCCGCTCACGCGCGGCCATTCGCGACGCCTTGGCCCCCACCGCCCGCGCCAGTTGCCGCGCGGTGCCGAAACGTCCGCACGCACGAACATATCGACACAGGAACCTCAGCCGCTCGGGCAGGCCGGCCCGATCCGCCGGAGTCGAGTAGTGCAGGGCGGCCAGATCCTTGACCACCCAGCGGCGCCCCCGCCAGCTCGGCCGGAACACCCGCTGGAGGTCAATCAACCGAAACTCCTCGTGTCGCCCGCTGCCGCCCTCCTCCACGCCTGTCTGACCCGGCCGGCTCTCAACCGGCTCGCGGTGCTCGGTCGCGGACTGGATAAATATATGCGAAAGGTACAGGTCCCGATGCACGAAACCTGCCCGATGAAAGCCCCCGACAAACGCGGCAAGCCGATCCAGACGGTCGCGACGCCGGGCGAGGTCGGTCTCCTCTGCCGCCGGCGGCAGATGAGCGGGCACCCAGCGCTCCAGCGAAACACCGGCGACTTCGCGAATCAGAATAAGGCTCCGACGCTCCCACGGGCCCGCCATCTCCTGGCCGAATGCCGCCACCTCGGCCACCGGCACGCCTGCCCGAGCCAACTCGCGGGCATTCCGCCATTCCACCCCGGCCGTGCTGAGAAACCAGTCGCCTCGCAGCCACCGGCCCAACTGCCGCCGCAAGGGCGGCCTCCGGAATCGCTTCAGGTAAAAGGTCTCCGGATCGCCGCCCGGAGAGCTCAGCGTGGCCCGCCATCGCTGCCGCCAAGGCTCGAGACCGGGCTTGTCGAGTCGCTGGCCCCGATCCCAGCGGAACAGGGCATCCAGGCTGTCCAGCCCGCAAGCTGACAGCAGTGGTTCGCAGCCGGCGGCCTTCTCAAATATCGTGCTCATCGGTCCCCGCAGGTCGACCAGGTGCCGAGGCGACTAGGCTATCGGCCGTCTTGTCCGCATGCAACTGTCGCAGGCCGGTCGCCCAGGCACACCGCCGGGCCTCGGCGAGCGCCAAGGTTGACTTCTGACCACCCTTCGGCATCATGTCCGGATCAGACCGCGTTGTGCATGCGTAGAACCTGAGGGCCCGTGCCGGCACTGTCGACCGGCCGTTTCATCCGGTTTACACGACGCATTAACTCTAAGCCAGGAGGAATTCCCATGAAATCCGGCAAGTCCGATCGACTGTCTCGGCGGGACGTGGTCCGCGGCGCCGCGATCGCTGCGGCCGCGACAACGGCGCTCCCGTATGTCGTAGGGTGCGGCCAGGACTCTTTGCAGCCAAAGGTGGAGACGGGCGTCGGCCCGGCCAAGCCGGCGGCACCGAAACACCTCGCAACTCCGAGCATCAAAGCGGCGAAACCCGGCAAGCCGCTCAAGATAGGCCTCATCGGCTGCGGCGGACGGGGCACCGACGCCGGCCGTAACGCGATCGATGCCGACAAGAACGTCAAGATCGTCGCCCTGGCCGACGTCTACAAGGACCGGCTCGAAGGCTGCCGCGGCGAGCTGAAGAAAAAAGGAGCCGAGATCGAGGACAAGCACTGCTTTCTTGGTCTCGATGCCTACAAGAAGCTCCTCGAACTGGACCTGGACTACGTGATCCTGGCCACCCCACCCTACTATCGCCCCGAACACCTGAGCGCGGCCATCGCCGCCGGCAAACACGTCTTCACCGAAAAACCGGTCGGCGTGGACCCCGTCGGACTGCGGATGGTGCTGGCGGCCGGCAAAATGGCTGACGCCAAGAAGCTCTCAGTCGTCGCCGGGACCCAGCGCCGCCACGAAAACAAGTACCTGGCCATGATGCAGTTGGTCCACGGCGGGGAAATCGGCAGGATCCGGGCCGCCCAGTGCTACTGGAACGGCGGTCAACTCTGGTACAAGCTCCGGCAGAACGGCTGGTCCGACTCGGAGTGGATGCACCGCGACTGGGTCAACTGGTGCTGGCTCTCCGGCGATCACATCGTCGAGCAGCACGTTCACAACCTCGACATCGTCAACTGGGCGATCAAGAGCCCTCCGCGCAAAGCCGTGGCCATGGGCGGTCGGGCCCGCCGCGTCACCGGCGACCAGTTCGACTTCTTCTCCGCCGACCTGTCCTACCCGGACCCCGAGGCCCCGGACAAGGAGAGCATGGACATCCACGTCCACAGCATG
>CAZPIO010000076.1:0-34535 GCA_964586235.1 uncultured Planctomycetales bacterium | reverse complement strand
GGGCCGCGATTGGCTTGGATGATCGTGCCAGGAGCCGGCATGTCCTGTGTAATCGACTGCCAACCCCAGGAGGTGTACAGAGGCCCGTCCGGATATCCGGGCAGATCCCAACTGTCGTACTTGTTGCTGATCTTGGTGTTGATCCCGTCTGCGGGGCCGTCAACGAAGTTGTCCCACACGTGCTGTACCTTCAGAACAGGATTCTCGGGATCAGTTGTATCATACATTGACTCCACTTCATTATCGGTAACGTTGAACATGAGGACCTCCGACCAGCCCCCACCACCGACACTGCCCTGCCAGTTGCCGGTGATGGTGTACGAGTCGCCGAGCGTCACCGGCACGACCTGGAACCAGCCAATGCTGCCACCGTCCGAAACGGTTGCTTTCATGTTGGCCGAATCCCAGGTTTTCGTCCCGGCGCCCCAAGTTGACCCCGCCTCGATCCAACTCCCTTTCTGCAACTCGGCCACCATGTCCTGCTCCACCGCACTTGCGCCCGCGGTCACTACGACCGCCAGTAGCCCAGTCAATGCAATCTTCTTCATACTTGTCTCCTCCTCTCAAAACAACCGCTCGGCAAAACGGGACTCGATCGCTGTCCCGTATTGTCATAACACATTAAGAACCGAACCGCGCGGTTCGACGTTCTCAATCAGCCATGACCTTGGTCTTCTTTGAGAGCGAAAGACTTGGGCAGCCTTCGTCAGGCTCTTGCAGGGGGCCTCTTCCCACACCTGCTCTTCCCGACCCTCGTGCTTGCGCTCTTCCCTCTCTCTTATGGAGTCAGACCACGGATTGCGTCGAAGCTCACATGCCGAACGACAACACCGATGCGCGACTCCACTCGTATGTGATATTACCCCGACGAGCTGCCTACTGCAAGCGAAAAGTCCTGATTCTCTCTGTTTCAATGAAGCAGATTGATCTGATTCCGCCGGGGCTGGATAACGTGCTTGGTGGGTCTGGCCCCCCGACGCTGCCCTGCGACCCGGCCAGTCGTTTCACGTCACCGGGAACTAAGGCCGACGCCAACCGGTATCTCTTCTGTGCATATCATAAACTTAAGATATTGTCAGTACGTATTTTACGAATATGGAGTCATGTCTGCATCACTAGCTGAAAGCCGCTGATATCGCGTCGATCCACGACCCGGCCGGTCCGTCGGCAGCCCTGCTGGCGTCCGCCAATCCTCCCACGGGCACGCGCGCCGGTTGGCGCCCCGCGCGGGACGCGTCTGCCCGGTCTGACGCCGAATGATACTCGGCCAGATGGCGTATCAGCGATGAGCGAGGGAGCAACCGATCGAGGCGGCGGGCGAAGCGTCTCTCCAGGGGAGGCAGGACAGGTGAAAGAAAGCGCGCGGGTCGCCGGAGATCAAACCAGCAAAGGCAAGAACCGCCAGCCCAAGGCCGTGTGTGTAAAAAGACGGAGATCGCGCCGCCAGTGACGCCGCGATCTCCGTAATCCGTAATGACGACTGCTTGTCAGTCAGTCAGCGTGACTTATGCACGACGACGACGGACAAACAGCAAGGGCAGGCCGAGCAGCAACGCTGCGGCCGGCTCGGGGGTGATGCTCATGTCGTCGAAGTCAGCCGCACCCGTGCCGCCGGTGTTTCCGGTCTTGAGAACCAGCGTAATCGTGCCGGTCGTGGTGGTGAAGCTGGGCGAATTGAAGACGGGGGCAGTAGCCGAGATCTGGCCGTTCCACCCGTTCTTAGTCGTCCAGGTGTCGTTCTTGTACAACGTCTCGCCGTCCGCGATGGTGCCGTTCTGTCCCGGGTTGTAGTCGGCACCGTTGTTGAGAGTCTTGACACCTTCGTACATGAGCACCTCGGCCCAGAAGCTGTCGGCGCTGGTGCCATGGGTCTTCCACAAGCCGTCGATCGTGTACGTACCAGCCCCTAACGGCAGGGCAATCGTTTTGTAGATGCCGCCGTTGAAGTTGTCACCACCGACGTGCGCCCACCCGGCTTCGGCTGCGTTCTGAGCAGTACCGCGCTCGGTCCACTGGGTCCAGCTACCGATGCCGGTGCTGAAATCTTCGGTCCACTGGTACTGACCGAATGCCGTAGCAGTGCAGGCAAGCGCCGTTACCAGGACCACGATCCTCACCAACTTTCTCATAACTTGTCTCCTCCTCGTTAAAAAGACTCCCGGGCAAAACGGGACTCGATCGCTGTCCCGTATTGCCATAACACATTAAGAACCGAACCGCGCGGTTCGACGTTCTCAATCAGCCATGACCCTGATCTTCTTTGAGAGCGAAAGACTTGGGCAGCCTCTGTCAGGCTCTTGCAGGGGACCTCTTCCCGCACCTGCTTTTCCCGACCCTGGTTCTTGCGCTCTCCCCTCTCGCCCGTGGACTCCGCCCGTAGGCTGCGTCGGACTTGACATGTCCTGCTGCAACAACGGTGCGCGACTCCACTCTTAGTGATATTACCCCGACAACCCGCTCACCGCAAGCGAAAAACCTCTGATTTTGTCTGTTTCCACAAAAAGGTTTATCAGATTACGCCCCGACTGGACAGCGATTCACGGTTATCCAGGCTTGCCCGGGCTTGGCTTATTGCCCCTGTGGCGGTCTGGTGTCTGCCCGGACAAATCTTGGGGCAACCGGATGGATGCGCAGCCCTCAACGCATGTAAGATGTTTCGAAAACAGATGTTAACGAAACACATTCCGCTCTGGCCGGCTGCTGGGATGCTCCTGGCGAGGCATCGTTCGAAGGACGGAGAAGCTCTTGATGACCCCTGTGGGCAGAGGCTGCCTTCTCGTACGCCGGTATGCTCAGAGGCGTCCCGAATGCGAAGCGCGCCGGACCGGGCTGATATGCTATTGATACCGGGTGGAACGGCGGATCAGTCATGGTTGTGGGGCGAGATGTCGTCAGAAGCGGCCGGCTCACATTGGCTTCGACGATCTGCCGAGGCGGCGTGACACCGAGCCATCGCGAGCCTTCCTGAAATCCGTTAGGATGACCTGAGGCAGCCACAGGGCTCCGAGCCCCACGGCATCCGTACGAACAGCCCCCTAACGGAGATTCGCTCGGTGAGCCAGGATTCGCAGACCCCGAAGGTACCACGAAGACAAGTGCTCTCGGTCGCCGGGGCCGGCTGGATCGCGCTCGGCGGCAGCGCCATCACTGCCTCCTGGACGGCCGCCCGGTTCATGCGGCCCAATGCCTCCGACGAGCCCGGACCCGAAATTGACGCCGGCCCGGCAAGCCAGTACCTCTCCCTCCCAGGCGGCCAGGTGAGCGAGTCTGCCAGAGCCGCGGGGGTCTGGCTGGTGCGGCTGTCGGACAGGATCATCGCGCTGGATGCCACCTGCACGCATCTCGGCTGCCGTGTCGCCTGGTTTGGCGACGACCACCGATTCCGCTGCCCATGTCACGGCAGCAGCTTCGCCATCGACGGCGTCAACCTCGACGGCCCGGCCCCGCGCGAGTTGTATCGGCTTGCAGTGTGCATCCGCGAAGGCCGTTTGATCGTCGATCGAAGTCGCCGCTTTCAGAAGCACAACGGCGGATGGGATAATCCCGACAGCTTCGTCGCGGTGTGACCCGGGTGGCGAGGGCGGGGTGCCCCACCCGGCTTCGCCGAAGGCTGCGCCGGGCCAACCCGCTGGCTCAATGCGGCACCTGTTGCTACAGGCCGCTCCTACCGGCGCGATAAACCCGCCGGCTCGTCAAGAATCGCGGCAACATGCCGCTCCTACTTGCAGGTAGGATGCCTGCATCACATGATTGGTGGCCCGATGACAGGAATCGGCAGTCGCATCCGTTCATCGCAGATCTGGCAGTCCGTGTTTCGCCACGGAGTCCCGCGCAGCCGCCAGGGCCGCGCGCTGGCCGTCCTCAGCAACCTCTTCCTGCATATTCACCCGGTCGAGATGAGCCGGCATTCCCTGCGATTCTCGTTCACCTGGGGTATGGGCTGGCTCACCTTCATGCTCTTCGTGATCGAGGTCGTCACCGGCATTGCCCTGATGTTCTATTACCGGCCGGCGGCCGAGCACGCCCATGCCGATATGCAGGCCCTGCGATCGGTGGTCTCCTTCGGGCTGATGCGGGAGATCCATCGCTGGGGTGCCCACGCGATGGTCATCACGGCGTGGCTGCACATGTTGCGCGTCTTCATGACCGGCAGCTACAAGCAGCCGCGAGAGTTCAACTGGTGCATCGGCGTGTTTCTGCTCGTGTTGACCATGCTGCTCTCGTTCACCGGCTATCTGCTGCCCTGGGACCAACTGGCCATGTGGGCGGTTACGGTGGGCACCAACATGGTGGCGGCAGCACCGCTGATCGGCAGGGAGGGTCCGGGTTCCGGCTGGCTGCTGACGAGTTGGGACCCCAAGTCACTTCTGCTGGGCGGCGACAGCGTCGGGCCGGCCTCCTTGCTGCGGTTCTACGTCCTCCACTGCGCGGCGTTGCCCGTCGCCTCGGCCGTCCTCATTTCCCTGCACCTCTGGCGAATCCGCAAGGATGGCGGCCTCAGCGGACCGCCGTTGCCGTGTGGGCCGGGCAAATTGAGCCCAGGGTGGCACGGGCAGCTTGTCTGCCCGTGCACTGGCGGACAAGCCGCCAGTGGCACCCCGCGGCCTGCCCCAGAAACCAGCCGCCGAACAAAATCGCCGGCACTCGTGGTTGCATGGATCGCCCTGGCAATCCTGCTCGTGTCGGCGGCTTTCGGCTCGTGGACCGGCCTTAAGGGTCTGGTCAACTGGTATTGTCTGCCGGAACATTTCCTGCCTCTGGTGGCTGTGGCCCTGATTGTCGGCTTCCTTTCATATCGGTGCTGGAGCCGCCCCGGCTGGTCGGCGCTCCTGGGCATCGCATTCCTTGCGGGCTGGGCGGCCGCCGCTTTCGATCCGGACTTTCGACGGATCCTGCTTCAGCCGGACAACGTGGCCATCACGCTGATGGTTCTCGTGACGGCGATCTTTCTGCGACTCGGCGCCCGCAGGATGGCCTTGAACGACGCCCGGCTTGAACAAGGCCTGCCCCCGCTCGAGGCCGAGGACAACCGGCGTGTGATGGTCTGGCCCGACGTCCTCATGGCTGAGCTGACCATCCTGTTGATCGCGGTGGCCGCACTGATCGTCTGGGCCATCCTGGTCCGCGCCCCCTTGGAGGCCCCGGCCAACCCGGCCGACGTGCCCAACCCGTCCAAGGCCCCGTGGTACTTCGTGGGCCTCCAGGAACTCCTCGTTTACTTCGATCCGTGGCTGGCCGGCTTCATGTTGCCGTCGCTGATCGTCATCGGCTTGTGCGCCCTGCCTTATCTGGACGTCAACTCTCGCGGCAACGGTTACTACACGCTGCGCGAGCGCCCCCTGGCTCATGGCGTTTTCCTGTTCGGTTTCGTAGTGCTCTGGCTGCTGCCGATTGTGGTGGGTACCTTCCTGCGCGGGCCCAACTGGAGCTTCTTCGGGCCGTTCGAGCCGTGGGACGTCAACAGGGCCACGCCGGGTGCCAGCGTCGATCTCTCGACGATCTTCTGGAGCACATGGCTCGGCCGGGAGTTACCTTCGCGGGATTCGCTGGGCCCGGGATACTGGTTTATCCGTGAGCTGCCAGGCCTGTGTATCCTGGTTATTCTTTTCATCGAGGTCCCGGTGGTCCTGCGCCGGACGGTCATGCGGGCAGCGGCGGCCGAGATGGGCCGATCTCGATTCCTGGTCGTGACCATCCTGCTGGCGATGATGAGCCTCATCCTGATCAAGATGCTCCTGCGATGGGTGTTCCATATCAAGTACATCGTTGCGATTCCGGAAGCCTCGCTCAACATCTGATCCGGTTCCGATGAGCGCCTCGCCCCGCAGCCGGGATCGAGATGACCGATGGCGATACAAGCGGAACTCTCCCTGCACGCGACGCGCCTTGCAGGTACCGATTCCTATTCCAGGCGGTACCGCATCGTCCGCGGTTTACGTATAATCAGCGAGAGGCGAGACCCCGTTGACAGGCGACGGTGTTTCTGAGACAAGTATCGCTTCGCCCAGTGACGTGTTGCCGGGGCGTACGGCCGGGCGGAAACCGGTCGTGCCTTCTGGCGCGTCACCCATTGAGACGTGGGGCGGCCGGTGGCTGCCTGATGAAAGGAGAAACCAGGACCATGGCGGAAGTCAACAAGGTCACGATTGATGCCAGCGAGTGCATCTCGTGTGAAGCGTGCGTGGACGCGTGCGCCGAGGTGTTCGAGATGGGCAAGGATACGGCGGTCGTGAAGGCCGGCGTGGATGTGAAGGCGAACAGCGAAGGCGTCGTTGCCGCCGCGGAAGCCTGCCCGACCAGCGCCATCAAATACGAGTGATCGCGCCACGACGGTCGCTTCATCGCAGTGAGGCGACCGGCGTGAAGATCAGGATTGTCACCGGAAGCGGCCGAACTGTTCCGCCGCTTCCGGTTGTTGTTGCGCCGGGAGCACACGGCGCTGATGGATCGCGTAAACACCCTTCACGGGCAGGCCGGTCATGCCAGACCAGATCACTTCGCAGCAGCGGGCGCTTGTGGTTCTCGAGCGGGCTGACTCGTACGAGCCGCCCGTGGTGGGGCCGGCCATTTGCAGAGCCGTCGAGGCCGCCGGCGGCTGGCAAGCCGGTATCAGGCCCGGCGACCGCGTGCTGGTCAAGCCGAATTGCATCAGCAACGTGCCCGCCGATCGTCCCGCGCAGACTCACCCCGCGGTGATCGTCGAGGTCTGCCGGCAACTGCTGGATTACGGCGCCCGGCCGTTCGTGGGCGATTCGCCGGCCTGGGGATCACTGATCGGCAATCTTCGGATTCTCGGCGTCCTCGATGACCTGGCCAGACTCGGCGTGCCGGTGGTCCCGTTCAAGAGGCCGGTCAAAGCGGTCAACCCCAACGGCCGCGTGTTTCACAAGCTGTCCGTGGCGGCCGAGGCCCTCGAAGCCGATGCGATCGTCAACCTCCCGAAGATCAAGAGCCATCGCCAGCTCCTCATGACCGTGGCGCTCAAGAACATGTTCGGCTGCGTGATCGGGCGGCGCAAGGCGTGGTGGCACGTCAAGGCCGGCAGCTACGACAACTACTTCAGCCGGATGCTCGTCGAAACCTACGAGATGCTGCGCCCGGCCATCACCATCGTGGATGCCGTGGTGGCGATGGAAGGCCAAGGCCCGATCAAGGGTCAACCGCGCGCTCTCAACCTGATCATGGCCTCAACCGACGGCCCGGCCCTGGAGCGGGTCGCCGCCGAGATCGTCGGCATCAAGCCCGCACGGCTGCGCACGCTGGCCGCCGCGAGGGAACTGGGCGTCGGCGTGTCTCATCTCGACCAGATCGACGTTACCGGCGTGCCGCTGGCCGAAGCCCGAGTCGCCGGCTTCAAGCTGCCGTACCTTCTGCCCATCGGCTTCTCGCTCCCTCGCCTCGTCAAAGGCGCCTTCAAGAACGCCTGGATTACCCATCAGCAGGCAAGGATGCAGCAGACGACCAAAACAGGGTAAGTTGATGTGCTCCTCCGGCTTGGCTCAGACCTACGGGGCCGCCGGACCCAGCAGCGAGGCGAAATAGTCCCATGCTGGCCCCTTGGTTCCGTCCGGACGGATCAGGTAAAAACCTCTGACCTGATCATTCGTCGGACGCCGTTTGCCGACGCGGGATTCGTTGTCGAACACCTGCCAGTAGATCATGTAAGGGCAGCCCCAGGCCAATGACTCCTCGACGGTCACGCGAATGACGCGGAGGCTCTTTTCGTCGCTGGCACCGTGGTCCTGCTCCGACGGCACGCACGGCCAGCCGAACTCGCCCACGTAAACGTTCTTGTCGCCGAACGCCGGGCTATCCGGCGCCTTCGAGGCGATGTAGTCCAGGGCCCTGCGGAAAAGCTTGCGGCCCTCGGCGGGGTCCTGGCTCGCCAGGCTGATCGTGTCGTAGGCAGAGTAGGAATACAGGTCGCACCGGGTCCTCGGGACCACGTTGTTAGTCACCGTGCGGCGTCCCTTCATGGCAATGTCCACGAGATTGACCTCGCACGCGTGGTAGACCTTCACGTCGGTATCGGGCGTCTCCCGTCTGGCCCGCTCCACCCCGTCCTGGCGGGCGTTCAACCACCGGATCATGCCCTCAATCGGCGTGTCCGTGGGGTCGTCCTCTTCCTTCCTGCTGGTGTTGCCGCGAACCGCCCAGTCACCCTCCCAGTGCTGCAGGACAAACGTCTTGCCCGTGCCGCGATAGGTGCGCAGAAAGTGTCGGGTCAGCTCGTAAAACTGCCGCTCTTCCTCGCGATATTCGTCGTCGGACACGCCGTCGCGCCAGTTGAACGAACCGCCGTCGGGCTTGAGGGCATACACGGTCATGACGAAGGTGCTGAAGGGCTTCTTGAACAGTTCGCGATAGTAGGGGTGGCTGGCCATCTGGACGAGGTTGTTGAACTCCGGCCACTGGCTGTTGTGCGGGTAATGGGTCGCAGGGTCGCTCAGATAGATCTTGATGACCCGCATCCCGAGCGACAGGATTCGATCGGCGCCTTCGTTGAGAAAATCGTCCTTGGTGAAACAGTACCTGCCGGATGCATGAGTGCTGCCGAGGCGGTCGGCGATCGCGGCGGGCGCTTTTCCGGCCGGCGCCGGCAGCGTCGTCGGAGTCTTCTCTGCCCCAAGGGCCGCCGTCCAGGACATCAGAGCATACAATGCCGTACGCAGCGCGGTTCGCATTCATTCGTCTCCTGTGACCGACAAGGCGGAGATCATAGCGGCTACGGCTCGCCAGGAGCAAACTGCCCGACCGCCGCGCGAGCAGTCCCTTGTTCACCAGGGTGGCATGGCCAAGCCCCGGCTTGCCGGGGCGCCGCCATGTCCGCCGCCACAGAAGCAACAGGGCGGGAAGCCTCGCGGCCGCCCGCCCCGTAGCAGCTCTCGTGTTGGCCGGGATTATACCTCCCAGCCCTCGCGGTATTCGCGTTTGAGGAACTCGTTTGCCGCCGGAATATTGGTGACCTTCATGTTCGGCCCGTCCCATTCAATGCGTGTGTGGGTCGTTTTCTTCGTCTTGCCGTCCGGCCCTTCTGTCTCGACCACCATGCCCGGGGCGACGCGGATCGCCACGCAGCCGAGGACCACCGTTTCAGTCAGCGGACCGGCGTAAGAGAAGTTGGACATGGCCAGCTCCGGCTTGTTCTCACGGATGGCCTGGAACCACTCCTGCTTGTGACCCGGCGAACGCGGTAGCACCTGCGCGACCTCGACCTGGTCGCGCTTCTGGCCTTCAGGCAGCAGCACCCAGTCCGCGCCGTAGTCATCGGGCGAAAAGAGTGTGGCTTTCTCGCCGATCAGCAGTGAGCCGCTGTCGGCGATGTTGTGGCCGTGGGCCAGTTCCTTGAGCTTCTTGTTGACCCAGGCGGGCTTGTCTTTCCCGCCGTCATACCACGTCCATTTGAGCGGGGGCAGATTCGAGCGAGCCGGGAACTCATAGCGGATGACGCTCCACGTCGGGTACGTCTGCGGGTTGTACTCGGAGATCTCGGCCTCGACGCTGATCGGGTAGCCGAGCTTGCAGGCCATGAAGGCCATATTCGCAGTGTGGCACGCCATATCGCCGAGTGCCCCCGTGCCCCAGTCCCACCAGCCGCGCCACCTGAACGGCTGGTATTGCGGCTGATAGGCCCGCTTCGGCGAGGTGCCCAGCCACAGGTCCCAATCCACGTCGTCGGGCTCGGGGTTCGGGTCGCCCTTGCCCGTCAGGGTGTGCCTCACGCTGTCGAGGCCGAGGATGGCCTTAGCCCCCTGCGGCCACCATGTGCCAGCTCGGTTGGTCCAGACATGTACTTCCTTGACCGGCCCGATCATGCCCGACCAGACCGCTTCGACTGCCTTGCGCAGCCCAGGCTCCGACGTGCCCTGGTTGCCCATCTGCGTGCAGAGCTTCCCGCCGCCTTTGGCTTTCAGTTCCCTGGCCATGCGGGTCAGCTCGCGGGCTTCCCACACGTCGTGGCAGAGCGGCTTCTGTACGAAACAGTGGATGCCCCGCTTCATGGCCGACATGGCCGCGGGCGCATGCGTGTGGTCGGGCGTCGAGACGGTGACCGCGTCGATCTCCTTTTCCATCTCGTCGAACATCTTGCGGTAGTCGGCGAAGGCCTTGGCCTTGGGGAACTTCTTCTGCTTGTCCTCGAGGGCACTGGGCCGGACGTCGCACAGTGCCACGATGTTCTGGCTGGCGACGCTGTCGGTATCGCCGCCGCCCATGCCGCCAGTGCCGATGCACGCGATATTGATCTTCTCGTTCGGCGACCTGCTCTGGGCCCAGGTGCTGCGCGTAGCCACCCAGAAGCCTGCCCCCGCAAGGGCGCTGTTCTTCAGAAAATCTCGACGCTTCGTCTTGATGCTCATGAACGCTCTCCTTTTGAATGTCTCGTTCGCCGTTCGGCTCCCGCGGCCGGGCCGAACGCGCTTCCCATCGTCTTCTGTCCGGGGGAGTGACCCCGAGCCGGCATCGCCCTGGCTCTGCCCCATCCACAGGGGGGACAGTAGCCTAACCGCGGCGGGACGTTCGGGCAATGCATCTTGACGGGGGATGATGGGGTCCCTTGCGGAGGGTAGGATATCACGATCCGGGGGTCCTGTTCGAGGGTGTAGCCATGAAACATGTGCGTTGCGCCGGCGCGGCGATGATGTCTTGCCTGGCAGCACTTGCGGTCACCGCCGCGAGGGGTCAGTCAACACTCCCCGAGCAGCCCACAACCACGTCCGGCGCCGCCACGAGCCAACCGGGCTATGCAGAGGCTTTTCAAGATTTGTACGATCATCTCGGTCGGCGGTATCCCTGTTTCGCGATGAAGCGGATCGACTGGAAGAAGGTCGGCGGGGACCTTTTGCCCAGGGCCGCGCAGGTGAAGGACGAAAAAGAGTTCGGCCTGCTGTGCATTCAGTTGGTGGCAAGTCTCAAGGACAGCCACGCGTACGTCCAGGCCGGTTCGGCCAAGCCACCACAGGCACCGTTGCCGCTCTGGGACCCCGGACTGGCGTGCCTGATTGACGATCGCGACCGCCCGGTGGTGTACCATGTCGATCCCGATGGGCCGGCCGCCCGAGCGGGGGTGAAGGTGGGCATGACCGTCCTGACGGTCAACGACAAACCCGCACGGCAGGCGATCGAGGAGTGGATGCGGCTGACCAGCACCTACATTGGCTATTCCAGCGACCGGTGCCTGCAATACGACGCCGCCCGCATGTTCCTTCGCCGGCATCAGCGGGGTGACGTGGTGCAGCTCTGGGTCGAGGATGTCAAAGGCAGCTCCCGTATGTTCGAGTTGCCCGCCAAGATGGGCGTGCGTTACATCCCACGGCTGCCGGTGCCGATCAAGGGCATCCGCGATTCGGCCGAGGTGTCCTGGACGCGGTTGGATGATGACATCGGCTATATCTACGTCCGGCGCATCCGCCCGAAGCTGCCCGAACTGCTCGACCGGGCGGTCAAGGATCTCAGAGGCGTGCGGGGCCTGATCATCGACGTGCGCGGCAATTCCGGAGGCGGCTTCGACGGCGCCCGGGCGGTCCGGAACTTCAACGTGGAAGACGGCGTCGAGCCCATGCGGCCCCGGTACGCCGGTCCGATCGCGCTCCTGATCGACGAGCGTTGCATCAGCGCGGGCGAGGGCTGGGCGTCGTGGTTCGTGGCCACCAGGCGAGCCCGGCTGTTCGGCTCCGCCACGGCCGGAGCGTCGTCGGCCAAGGAGATCTACACGCTCAGCAATGGTTTGTACAAGGTGGTATTCGCGGTCAGAGCACGCCGGGGCTTTCTGGACCGCCCAATTGAGGGACGCGGGCTGGTGCCGGATGTGCCGGTGCGGTGCAACGCCGCCGACCTGGCCGCCGGCAAGGACACCGTGCTCGAGACCGCCCGGCGGTATTTGTTGACGCTGGACACCCGGCCGGGCCAGTAGGGGCCGCCCTGGCGGACCATTGGAACTCCTGCACTATTTATCGCTCCTGTCCAATATCGGATGACAGACGCGCCATATGGCTGATATTGGGATACGTCCGACTGTAGACCGCTGAGGAAAAGAGGTATGCCTGAGGTCCGATAGGCGGCGGTGGGAGCTAAGTACTCCGGCGAACGCAGTTTGGGACAAGGCCTCAGTCCGACAGCGACGGAGAAGATATCGTATCTTTTCTGAAGACAAATCGCGGGGCACGACTCGGAGGTGTGCAGCTATGAGAGTCAAATGCAGCCGAGTCAGCGACCACCCTCAGGCCAAATCCAGGCAAGCCGCATTGAAGAGAGGCTGGTATCAGGACAGGAATGGGCAATGGGTTTGCCCGAAGTGTCAACGCGAGATCAACAAAATAGCCGTCAACATCGAGATCCAGCAACCGCAGGAACAGATCAGCAAAGACGCGAAAAAACGGAACCAGAAAAGCAGGCTGCCGACTGCGGTCCTTGAAGGCGACCGGGTGGCGCAGTTTGACTGTCCGCGAGACTGAAGGCGGGACAGTCGGCGAACCGGGATCGGTCAGTGTCCGTTTGGCGGTCACCAGTCGGGGGAAACCGTCAGCGCTCGGCATTCAGCACTCGGGCGAGGTTGAGCATGTCCGCGCAAGGCCATGGACACGGCACGTGCCGAATGCAGTATAGATTCCACCGGCAGAGGCGGCCTCGGCCGGCTTGCGAGCCGGGCGACCCTTCCCCGGCTGCTGCCGCGGGCTCACGGGGGTGGCAAATCAGGCGGTTTTTGGGTAAGGTATTCAGCTTGTGTGTGCGAATTACCGGGCTGGCGGAGTCGGGGTGTCGTGTCCGCTGAGAGAGGATGCCGATTGATACAGTATCGGTATCTCCGGGCACGGCAGGGGGATAGCCCGGCTTCACCGGACATGCCTGCCGGATCTGGCGCGGATCGGCCGGCCTCTCAACAGACGCGCCTGGTTTTCAACCGCACCCATGAGCAAGACCATTGCCGCCAAGTTCCTCAAACATGAAGGCACCGACGTCTTCAACGGCAACGAACTCCTGGTCAAAGGGGCATTGGAGACGGCCGGGGGCGTCCACCTGCTGACGGGCTACCCCGGCTCACCGGTGTCGGCGTTTTTCGACGTGATCGCGGCTTGTGCGTCCCTGTTGCGCGAGCACGGCATCGAAGGCCGAATCTCGAACAACGAGGCCCACAGCGTCGCCGCCGTCAACGGCACCCAGATGGCTCCGCTGCGGGCCATGGCGGTAATGAAGAGCGTCGGCCTGCACGTGGCCAGCGATGCAGTCGCCCTGGGCAACCTGGCCGGGCCGCATCCCGACGGTGGGGCGGTCATCGTCGTCGGCGACGACCCGTGGAGCGAAAGCACGCAGGTGCCGACCGACTCGCGGTTCCTGTTCCGACACCTCTTCGTGCCGGTGATCGAACCCAGCACGCCGCAGGAGATCAAGGACTACATCCGCGACGCGTTCGAGCTGTCGCGGGCCGGCGGTCTTTACCTCGGGTATGTCATCACCACGCCGCTGGCCGACGGCGGCGGCACCGTCACCTGCGGGCCGAATCATTACCCGCTCACCAACACCGCCAACCCGATCGATCTCGACACGCTGTCGCTTCCGCTGGAGGACCGGGTGCTCCTGCCGCCGAGGACCGGCCGTCGCGAGGGGGATCTGGCCCAGCGTTACGGGCGTCTGGCCGACGCGGTCAAACGGCTCGGGCTGAACCGGCTCACCGACGCTTCGGGCAATGACGAACTCCTGGTGGTGACCAGCGGGCTGGCATGGCAGTACGTTCAGCAGTCGCTCGAGGACCTCGGCCTGGACGATCGCGTGTCAGTACTGAAGCTGGCGGTCACCTGGCCGTTGGATCGCCGGGAGATCGAGCCGCTGCTGCGCCGGTTCAAGCACGTGGTGGTGGTCGAAGAGCGGCGGGCGTTCATCGAGGAGCAGATCGCCCAGTTCGCCCTCGGCCTCACGCAAAACGGCGCCGGCCGGGTGGCTCGGATCTGGGGCAAGCAATTCCCGGATGGTCAACCCGGTTTTCGCTCGACGCTCGGTCTGAACGTGTCGATGGTCACCGAACGGCTGGGACGGCTGCTGCGGGCGATCGAGTCGCCGCTGGCCGTGGAGGCTGCCGCCAGGATCGAGGCCGAACTGCGTCTGCACGATCGGGCGACCACGGCCCGGCTGCAGATCCCCCCGCGGACGCCGACCTTCTGCCCCGGCTGCCCGCATCGCGATTCCTCCAGCCTCCTGCTGCAAATCAAGGAGCAGTTCGCCGACGAGGCCTACATGCGCAAGCACCACCGCCGCGGGGCGGTCGACCTCGTCTGTCACGGCGACACCGGCTGCTACACCATGCTGATGTTCGAGCCCAACAGCCCGCTGATGCACAACTACTCGGGTATGGGCCTCGGCGGCGCCACCGGTAGCGGCATCGACCCCTTCATCCGCAACAAGCAACTCGTCTTCATGGGCGATTCGACGTTCTTTCACTCCGGCTCCGCGGCGATCAGCAATTCCGTCGCCAACCATCAGGACATCACCTACATCATCCTCGCCAACGGCACGACGGCCATGACCGGCCACCAGCCGCTGCCCACGGTGGAGCTGGACCTGCTCCAGCGGCCGGTGCCTCCCCAGGAAATCGAGGCCGTGGTCCGCGGGATCACCGGCGGGCGCTGCCCGGTCATCCGCACCGACCCGAGCGACCGGGACAACTACAGGAAGCTCCTGGAGGAGACCATCCTGGCCGACGGGGTCAAGGTGATCATCGCCGACAAGGAATGCGGCATCACGACGCAGCGGCGCCGCATGAAGCTCGAACGGGCCGAGCAGCAGCGGCGGGGCTTTGTTCACCGCAAGGTGTACATGAACGTCACCCCGGAAGTCTGCGAGTACTGCCTGGAGTGCAGCAGCAAGACGGGCTGCCCCGGGCTGACCGTCGAGTCGACCGATTACGGCCCCAAGATTGCCACCGATCTGTCGTGGTGCGTCAACGACGGGGCGTGCGCCAAGCTGGGCGTGTGCCCCGCCTACGAGGAAGTGATCGTCACTCGCAAGAAGCCTCCGACGCCCCGTGGCCACAAGATCATGCTGGCCGACATCCCCGAGCCGGTGCCGCAGTTCAAGGGCGACGTGTGGCGGGCGTGGATCGCGGGCGTCGGCGGCATGGGGATCGGGACGGCCGCGGCCGTGCTCGTGCACGCGGCCCAGCACGACGGCTACAGCGTGCAGTTCAGCGACAAGAAGGGCCTGGCGATCCGCAACGGCGGCGTCTACTCGCAGTTGACCCTCAGCCGCAACGGCCGGACGGCCAGCATGACGCTCGGCTACGGCAAGGCCGACCTGCTGCTGGGCATGGACCTGCTCGAGACCGTGCGGGCGATCGACCCCGCGGCCCCGTTCCAGGTGGCCTCGCCCGAGCGGACGGCCGTGGTGGTCAACACCGATATGGCCCCGACGATCCGAACGCTGCTGGGGCGGGAAGCGGCCTGCCCGGAGGAATGGGAGGACGCCCTGCGCCGCACGGCACGGCCGGGGCAGTACTTCTCCGCCCGCGTGGCCGCCCTCTGCGAACGCATCTTCGGCACCAAGCTGTACGTGAACCTTACAATGCTGGGCATTGCCTGCCAGCGGGGGCTCATCCCGCTTTCGCTCGAGGCGATGCAGGCCGCCATCCGCAAGACGATGACCGTCGACGTGGAGAAGAACCTGCGGGCCTTCGAAGTCGGGCGCAAGCTGGTCAGCCACCCGGAGCTGTTCGGCGAGATTTTCGGCGACGTTCAGGAAAGCCGCTCGCTGGCCCGGACCGTGCGGGCCAAGGCCGCCTACCTCAACATGCGGCAGATGGGCGCCCGGCGGGCCCTGCGAAGCGAGCAGTCCGGGGCCGGCAGCAGGCGGCGCCTGCCGGACACGCCGCTGACCCGCACCTACAAGCACATGGTCTACACCACGCTGCGGGCCTGCCGCGAGTTGGATCGCCGCACGATGCGCGACATCGCCGTGCGGATCTACGACCTGATCCAGTGGGGCGGCATCCGCTATGCCCGGCGCTACGTGCAGCGGATCCGGCGGGTGTTCCTGGCCGACCACGAAACGCTCGGTTTCGCCGCCACCCAGGCCGTGGCCCACAACCTCGCCCGGCTGATGCTCATCAAGGATGAGTTCTACGTCGCCGATCTTCTTACCCGCTATGAGAAGCTCCGCCGCGACCGCCAGCGCTACAACGTCAACCCGGCCAACGGCGACCGCATCCGCTATCGCCGGGTGTTCCATCCGCGCCTCCTCGGCCGGCAGGTCGACATCCGCATGCCGCACTGGTCGCTGTACGTGCTGCGCAATCTGCGCTTCCTGCGGCGGGTGATGTTCTGGCACCGTCTGCGCGAGCGGAGCTTCCTGCGATGGTACGAGCGGCTGGTCGACGACTACTGCTCGGCCCCCGAAACGCTCTACGACCGCTACCTCGAGTTGCTCCGGCTGCCCGAGTCGGTGCGGGGCTACGCCGAGATCCGCCGGCCGAAGATGAAGCAGGTCCGCGACCGCGCCAGCCACATCCTCTCCCGCGGCTCCGCCCCAACCGTCGAAGCGCAATCAAGGTAAGAGCGGTCTCGGTTCGACAAAACTCACCGAAATCCGACCGCGATCGATGACACCCCGGTGCTGATTTATTCCACTCATCGGCTCCTGACCTTCTTGCCATCGAACAGGTATCCCCGATTGTGCTTCAGCACCACCAGGGTATGCCGCTCCACGATCCGTCCTCGATGATCCGTTGCGGTGACCCGGTAGACGGTCCCGGCCGATGCCCTGTGGACGTAACGGTGGGTGACAGTCGGAGCTGGGGCTTTCGGGGCAGCAAGGGCAGTGGTCGCCAGTAGCAGAACGATCAAAACAGCCTTCATGATATTGTCCTCCATTCTATTCAGACACGGTGAATCCCGGATCGTTGGTCACCGCGCAACCACCTTTCCAGTGAGTCTCGTAACGGCGACGACGGCTGGCCCAGCTCTTTCCTGAACCTGGGCTCGCAATTACGACGGGTGGCCACCCATCCGCTCAGTCCCGAGCTTGTCGAGGGGCCACGGCGGATGGATGAGGGCACGATGATCACCGCTGGCCCCAGAATCCATTCTGGGGCCTTCCCGAAGAGGACTCCCGTCCTCATTCTGCCTGAGATCCTCTCTCCCCCTCGTCGAGGGGCCTGCCCTGAGCCTGTCGAAGGAGAGCCGGCGGGGGTCACACGAACGGGCAGTGGGGGCAGGTGGTTGGAGGGAGCGGTGTTCCCTCTGCAATCTCAAACACCGCTGGCCCCAGAATCCATTCTGGGGCCTTCCCGGAGAGGACTCCCGTCCTCATTCTGCCTGAGAATCCTCTCTCCCCCTCGTCGAGGGGCCTGCCCTGAGCCTGTCGAAGGAGAGCCGTAGGGGGTCACACGAACGGGCAGTGGGGGCAGGGCGGGCGGAAAGGGGTCAAAAGCCATTTCGCGCATCGACGTCGGCTCAAACCCATCGAACCCCTCGACCGCCGGACCGCGAACCGGCTCAGGTCCGTCCCAGCCCGGTTTACCACCAAGACACCAGGACACAAAGGAGCCAACGTCGCTCTCGTCTCTTCGTGCCTTGGTGCCTAGTGGTTCACACCCTCGTTCGACTTCCCAACGTCGCCAATCTGCGAAATCTGCGCAATCTGCGGACCCATTCTTCCGCTTCTTCCACCCCGGCACTCGCACCTCCGCGCCCTGTGGTTCAACGGTCTTTTCCATCGTCGAAGGAACGGACAATGCTTTCCACCGCAGAGCTCAGAGGGGCGCGGAGAATCGGAGTCGGCTGGTCGAGGTGGTGCCGGCGAGTTCGTCGGAGGACCCCCCTGGCAATAAGAAAGTCAAATTCGAAAGGGGACATCACTGATTATTGACAGGAGGAAGGAGCAAGAGTGTGGCCACTGTGCATCTTCATATGGCTTACTCGCCCAGAAAAACAAGAGACAATCAGTGATGTCCCCTCTGTGCGATTCCTCTTTCGATTCCGCGATGCTCCGGCGGCGCATCCTTCGTCCAGAGGTATCCTCGATCTACCCAGGGTTGGCGTTGGTCGCTGCGTGATTGGCCTTACCCTCCCGATGGTGAGGACTCGATGAATCCACTCCTGGTCAACTCGATTCTGCCACGCCTGCCGGTCATCAGCAGATGAAACGCAAATGCCGACTGGACAGTGGCGTCCATGACAACAAGCGGGTAGTCTTGCGGCATGAACACATCCGAACGAACGAGCCTGACACGGCGGCGTTTTCTTGAATCTGTGGCCTGCGGACTGGCGATGGGTAGGGGGGCTCTCGCGGCAAGCGCCACGAGAACCGGCGACGAGCCGTTCTTCCTCACACGCGGCGTGGTCATTACCGCCGAGGACCTGACCCTCACCGACTGGCCCGAGCGAGCGGCGGCGGCGGGCTTGACGACCATCGGGTTGCACGCGCCGAAGTCTCCGCGGCTCCTCGCCAAGTACATTCAGTCAGACGCGGGGCGCAAGCTTCTCGACACCTGTCGGCGTCTCGGCTTGGCCGTCGAGTACGAACTGCACGCCATGCAGGATCTGCTGCCTCGCAAGCTTTTCGACAAGGCCCCCGACCTCTTCCGGATGGACGACAAGGGTGCACGGGTTCGCGAATGGAACCTGTGCGTCCATTCCGAGCAGGCGATGCAACTGGTAGCCGACAACGCGGTTGACCTTGCCAAGACGCTCCGTCCCACAACCGGCCGGTATTTCTACTGGGGCGACGATGGCTGTCCCTGGTGCCGCTGCCGGCAATGTGCCGGACTGACCGACAGCGATCAATCGCTGCTCGTCGCGAACCGGATACTCGACGCTATTCGGAAGGTCGATGCAAAAGCGCAGTTAGCGTACCTGGCCTATGACAACACGCTCCCGCCACCTGAGCAGATCAAGCCGAGACCGGGCATCTTCCTGGAATACGCGCCGATTCACCGGCGATATGACGTTCCGTTCGAGCGGGCCGACGACGCGAAAACCCGGCAACAGTTCGAGATGCTTGACGCGAACCTGGGTGTCTTTGGCCGGGCAAACGCCCAGGCATTGGAATACTGGCTCGACGTCTCGCTGTTCTCCAAGTGGAAGAAGCCGGCCGTAAAGGTTCCGTTTGATCCGAAGGTCCTGGCCGCCGACCTCGACACCTACGGCCGCCGTGGCATCCGGCACGTCACCACGTTTGCGGTCTATATTGACGCTGACTACGTGTCACGTCATGGCGAACCGCCATTGAAGGCGTACGGCGAGCAGCTCCGCCAATGGCGCCCACAAAAGAGCCTGGGCTCCTGATAGCGTCGCCGGACTCGAAATCTGCTTCTGGTCCCTCGAAACGGGGACGGTCCCTCGAAACGGGGACGTAGCTGTTTGTCCGCTGCGGGCTAATAGTAGCATCTACCATCCGATGCGTTTCACGGTGTCCGGAAAAAGGGGTCAGAAGCCAGTTTTGTCTTCTCCGCCGCTTTTTTCAATCGTCCGACCAGGCGGAGGCTGCTTTCCAGACCGGATTCCGTGCCGTTCGCCTCGTCCAGGCGTCATGACCCCGGGGCTGGAGCCGACTCATGCAGCAGTTCGGGCTCCCGGGCCCCGGCCGGCACCCGTTCGAACGCCTCGTCAGCCATATTATCCTCAAACAGGTACTGCCGATCCGACAGCCGCTGCGTACGGGCCGATTCTCCGATCCCAATTGAGGACGGCGCTACAATGGTGCGGGCACTGTGGCGGCGTGGTATTGTTGCCGGGAAGTTGGCGTCGGCCATCGGCGGGCGTCGGGACGGCCGGATTGAGGAGTTCTGGTTGTGAGTATGACAGAAGGGCTTGACGGGTCGATCGACTTTCGCCGGCCGCCGTCGTTTCGCTATACCGGTCCGATCATCGATGCTCACTGCCACAGCGGAAGGCCCCGTCCGTTGGCACACATGATCCGTGCGGGCGGCCTTTACGGGGTGCATCAGTGGGTCATCATCTGCAAGGTGGACGAAATCAGAGGGCTTCGTCGCAAGCATGGATCACGGCTGCTGTTCAACGCCTGGTCAGAGCACAAGGCGACCGGCCCCGGCGATCCGTTCACCCGAACGAACCTGGAGATCGTCAAGCGGGCCGCGGATGCCGGGGCGGTCTCGATCAAATTCTGGTACAAGCCCGAATTCAATGAGCGGTCCGGCGTGTGGTTCGACGACCCGAGACTGGACCCGGTCTTCGAGGCGATCTGCGAGGCCGGCCTGGCCGTGCTCGTCCACATCGCCGACCCGGACATTTGGTGGAAGGATCGCTACGCCGACCCCGCCCGTTTCGAGGCCAAGCGGTTCACCTACCGGCAGTTGACCAACACCCTGACCCGGTTTCCCAGGCTGCGCGTGATGATGGCCCACATGGGCGGCTGGCCTGAAAACCTGCCGTTCCTCTCCGACCTCCTGGAGCGATTTGAGAACCTGCACCTGGACACCTCCGGGACCAAGTGGATCGCCCGCGAGCTTTCGCGAAGGCCGGCCGAGGCCCGGGCTTTCCTCATCCGCCACGCCGATCGGCTGCTGTTCGGCAGCGACCTGGTTGCCTTCAAGCACACCACCATCGAGCACCACTGCTCGCGCTACTGGGTGCATCGCTTTCTGTACGAGCGGGCCGAGACGCATCCGTCGCCCATCAGAGACCAGGATGCCGATGGGAGGGTTTTCCTCGCAGGTCTGAATCTGCCTGATGAGGTGCTCGGCAAGCTGTACTTCGAGAACGCGAAGCGATTCTTTCGGACTTGAATCCCGTTCCTGGCAGGACGGCTTGCCGCTTGGATTCCTCAGCGTCGGCGGCATCCGCAACCACGGCCGTCCGCGATGCCTCGCCCGAGGTGGCGCGTTGGCCAGACGCCCCGCGCCGGCAGAGCGAGCAGGATCGACGCTTGCCGGGAGCCGTGAGGATCTGTGATTCATCTTTGTTATCGCCCACAGTCGACGCTTCATTGGGTCTCGAATGCCAGGCAACACCGGCAAACGCCGGGAGGAGGAGCTCGTATCATAAGCGACGAAGCTGACGGAAGTTAGCCGCGTGTTGCGGTATCGAAATGGCTGTCCTGATATCGAACAGGCGCGAAAAAAATCGCAGCCCGGCGACAGATCGCGCTAGTACGGCACATGTCTCTCTGATATAATCTGCTGGTGGTTAGTGCGGAGAACCCGGCCGGTGGGCCGGAGCGGGAAGGACTCTTAGTCATAACTCGAATCAGTGAGGAGAGATATGAATCCTGAGCGACACGCCATCGCGCAAGGTCCGTCTTCGAATCGCCATCATCACTGCTGTAAATACCATTCAAGCAAGCCTGCACCGGCCGGCGAGGGTTTGCTGGCCAAGGCCAAGTGGGGCTGGCAGTGGTTCTGGCACCTGGTCTTCAGGAACCGTGTCGCGATCTTCATCGCCTCGCTGTTCTGGCTCCTCTATCGCAGCGGCGCCCAGCCCCGCCGACTGTCGTATCCCTGCCAGCAGGTCGCGGCGGTTAACGTCGGAGCTTTCATCGCGGCCTTGATACCGGTCAGCCTTTTCCTGCGCAGGAACAAGGGTGGCGTTGCGTTGCCCAAGGCGGTCGTCGTTCGACGACAGCTCATCGCCGCCGGCATCATGTGTCTGGTTGGCGTTATCGGAATCGAGACCTACCAGTACGCAGATGATCTTCTCCAGACGGCCGCCACGTTGCCTGATATTCCGTCACCACCGGCTGAACCGCCTGAGGCGACGGTCGGCATCGTGCATCAGCCGCGTGCGGGTGCTCAGTACACCTTGACGGAAATCGACTCCATGGTCGAGCGCGCCATCCAGCGGGCGGGCGGCCTCGATCAGATCATGGCGGACAAGGATCAGAATAACGAAATCCTCGTCGCCCTCAAGCCCAACCTGGTTAACGATATCTCCATCACCGCGCATCCCGAAAACGGCGTCGTAACCGATCCCCGGGTCATGAAAACTGTGGTTCGGATGGTGAAGGAGGCCGGTGTTCGCGCGGGTATTCCGACCCGAGTCGTTATCGTGGAAGGCACCGCGGGCCCGGAAGACTGGTTCAACGGCTACATGGGCCCCGACATCACCAAGCACGCGTTCATCGCAACCGGTTACACGACCGACCCGGTCACCGGACAGCAGTTGTTCATTTATGATAGCAGCGTGGAACTGATCGACCTCAACGACAGCGGGGGTCTATTGGAGCCGTATGACCCCAACAGCCCCCTCATCGATCCCAACAAGGTCACACTCAAGCATCTCGATTACGGGGTCATCCGCAGCAACTACTGGGTGCCGAACATTCTGCTGGACTGTGACGTGTTGATCAGCGTGCCCACGTTGAAGAATCACGGCAACGCCGACATCACCGCGGCGATGAAGAACCGCATCGGTTGTGCACCCTCCGATATTTACCACGCCAGGTCGAATTATGATGCCGGCCACACCTCGCAGATGAAGTACGCTCTGCATTTCGTGGACATCCCCGGCCTGAACGCCTGGGACCCGGGTTCGGGCGGTGGTTTCTATTATCCTCCGCAGCCGCCGTACATCGCGCCGCCGGACAAGACCTACGAGAACACTTATGTGAACTACTCGATCGTGGACATGAACATGCTGCGCCCGCAGGACTTCGCGGTGGTTGACGGTCTGGTTGGCATCACCGACGGCCCAACCGGAACCACCAAGCCCCCGACGGACATGCAGATGATCCTGGCCGGCACAGACTCGGTTGCCATCGACACGATCAGTACGCTGATGATGGGGTATGACCCGCAATACGTTCGGTATCTGCGGTTGGCCTACAATCGCCAGTTGGGCACGATGAACAGAGGAACCATCGGAATAATCGGTGATCGGCCGGCGATGTGGCGGCAGTACTTCGGGCCGAAGAGCGACACGAACCGTTCCCCGTGTGAGACGATCCCACCGACCGTGGCCGGCATTTCGACGCCGGAAGGTGCCTCCTTGACCAACGGCGATACGATCACGGTAACCGACTTCGCCGACACCAGCCCTCCACCCGGGCAGACAGGCGTGGCTCGTGTTGAAGCGGCGGTGACCATCCTGGGCGCGACGAACCTGGTGACCAACGGCGACTTCGAGAACGGCAGCGAGGGCTGGACAACCTGGCGAGCCACGTCGTGGGGCACCAACGAAGTGTGGGACTTTGAGAATCCCAACGTCAGCCCCATGGGCGGGCAGAAGTGCCTTAGGCTGGGTGGGCCGTACACCCAGAGCAGCTTCGGCGTGTACCAGCAGATTGCGGTCACGCCCGGCAAGACGTATCGCGTGGATTGTCAGTGGAAGGGCACGCGCAACGTGGACTACACCCCAACCCCGGGCGACCCCGCCAACTGGTGGGAGGTGATCCTGATCGACGGGCCGTACGACTACAATGCGGCGGATCAGGATCCCGGCGTCCGCGACAACTACATGTTCGCCTACGACGACAACACCTACGGCCTGATGGGGCCCGCGGGAACGTCGTTCGGCTGGATCTGGACGCATGAACAGTATGCGCCCCCGAAGGACCAGGTCGACTGGAAGAACCGCCTGGGGCGCCGCAAGGCCACGGGCAGTACGATGACCGTGGTTCTCAAGGCCGGGTCGAATGCTTCCGGAGGCGTCGAGGAATACTTCGACAACGTGACCCTGCGGGAAGTCCAGAGCGACGACTACATTGTGGCCTCGGTCGGAATGCCTAACGCCACGGACCCGCCGAATGTCGTCTCCCCGGCCACACTCGTCGCCGATCTGACCGCACTGCCGCCGGGCCAGTACCCCGGCGAATTGCGCGTCACGGTGTATGATGCGGCCCTGAACGAGGCCAGCATCTACCGCAATGTTCTGTTGTCTCCGGTCCCCGAGCACCCATGGGTCTGTGCCAACAAGGACGAGCTCCTGCATGAGGTGTTCGTGGCGGATCCCATTCCCGGTGACACGGTGGAGGTCTGGAACTGTGGCAGTGCCGGCGGGGATCTGACTTACAGCATTGAGGTCTCACCCGAGGCCTCATGGATTCACGTGGATCCGGATGGCGGCGTTTCAGGCCAGACGACCCCGCCGACCATCAACCTGCATGCGGTCTCGTATGATCCTCTGCCGCCGGGTGTGCATACGGGGACGATCACCATTACCGGAACGCACAACGTCAAGACGATCGAGGTGACCGTCACAGTGACCACGGTCGCCCCGGACTTCGACCTGGACGGCGACGTGGATCAGGCCGACTTCGGCAAACTCCAGGCCTGTTACGCCGGCACGACCCAGGTCCTGACGGGGCCGTGCGTTTTTATGGACCTCAACGCGGACTCTTATGTCACCACTGCGGATCTGCCGTACTTCACGAACTGCGTGGCCGGTTCCAAGGTGTATCCTGACCGGGACTGCTACTGACAGTCGCGTTGTAGGTTCTTGAGACCATTCCCGGCGTGCGGGGCGTTCGAGCGACGCTCAGCACGCCGGTTCACTTGTAAGGTTGCGCAGGACTGGCCACGAACCGGGTTCCAGGTGTCGAACGGGGCGACGGGTCGCGGCCGCGAGCCGGGGCCTACGGCGCCGGGGCGGGGGCCGTCGTCGGAGGTTGCCGCAGGAGGCGGCTTTTCCGCAGTGTCTCGACCAGCTTGCGGGCCGCGGGGCGCTCCGCCGGGAATTTCTGCACTGCCTGGGTCATGTCGAGCAGGCCGCTGGTCTCGTCACCCGTGCAGTACTCGAGATAGCCCAGCAGAAAGCGCAGTCGGAAGTCGTCGAAGAGCTTCAATGACTCCTGCAGTTCCGCGACCCGCCGCTTCAGCAGTTCCTGGTCCGGCAGCATGCTCCTGATGTCCTGGCGGAAAACCTCGGGGCCGGGCTCCAGGTCGACGGCGAGCATGAGGTTGTTGGCCGCGGTGTGGAGGTCGCCCGTCGCGACCAGTGCGACGGTTCTGCCCAGCAGGGGCGCAGGGCTCCTGGGGGCCACGACGCGGGCCAGTTCGTAGGACCCGGCCGCCTTCGGGTAGTCGCCGGCCTTAAGTTCGGCCGTGGCCTTATCGAGATACTTGCGTGTCGTGCCATCTTCCACGCCGGCGGGCGTCAGCAGGGGCTGCTGGCCTGCGCGAATCGCCGCCGACGGTTGGCCCGGTGTCGCGGGCGGTGGGCCCGTCGGCGCGGCAGGCCTCTCCGGGGTCGGAGCGGGCGAGCGAAGGCTTCCCTCCGGCGCCGCCAGCCGGGTGCCGCCCATGGCTCCATAGGGTTGTTCCTGGACGATCTGATCCAAGGGCGAGCCCAGCCGCATGGGGCCCGGCAAAGTCCCGGTCTCAAACGGCCTTTGCTGGATCAGGTTGGATGCCCCAGGACCGCCTGTTTGAGGCGGAGGCACGTTTTCCTCGGGACGCTCCCACGGCAGCCGCGGCAGGGCCAGCATCCCGGCACCGCCGGGTGCCGCGCCGGCGTGCGGTCCGCCATAGGCTGTCGGGCCCTGGTCCCGCGGCGCCAGAGGCGCTACAGGCTGGACCGGGTAGACAGGCAGCGGACCGGTCGGCCTGGCACGGCCGGCCTGCAAGCCCCCGGCTGAAGACGGAGTCTGTCCAGGCTGATACGGCTCGGCAAGCCGATTGCGACCGAAAAGCGGGGTCGACGAGGCCGCCGGCGGCTGGATCGATCTCGGCAAGCCGAAGGTCTGCTGCAGCGGGCTGAGCGGCGCAGAGCGCGATGTGTACCGCTCAATCGGGCTGGTCCGGTTCCCGTAGATCGTGCTGGGGACACCCGTGCTCTGTGGAAACTGCAGATCCAGCGAGCGGGCCGTCGTATCGAGGCCCAGTGAGCTGTAGCCCCCCCCGAGACTCTGCCACCGCAAGCCGTAGGGCTGGGGCAAGCCCGGCGAGGTGTAAGTGTTGTTTGACCCTGACGGCGGCGGCGAGAATGACTGAGCGCCGGCCGTGCCCGCGACGAGCAGCGCGAGCCCCAACGTCATTCCGAAAACCGGTCTCATGCATCACCTCCCGAGGAGGTCTCGATCCATCCTGAACCCCTGGTGCT
Source organism: uncultured Planctomycetales bacterium (assembly GCA_964586235.1). GTDB lineage: Bacteria > Planctomycetota > Phycisphaerae > UBA1845 > PWPN01 > JAUCQB01. The sequence goes on along the minus strand of CAZPIO010000076.1, from coordinate 8,559 downwards.
ATCGGCACATACCATCACCGAGGCCAAATCGCCTCTATCTATTATAACCCCTTTATCGGCCCGAGGACCGCGTCCCGGCCGGCCCCCCAAACGCCCGCACGATCGCAACGCCGCGCGGCGAGCCGTAGAGATCGCACTCTCCCCCTTACCAAGGGGGAGTTGGAGGGGGTCGCACTCTCCCCCTTGCCAAGAGCGGTAGGGTCCGCCCCGGCGGACCATTCTGCCTCTCCCCCTTGCCAAGGGGCATGTCCCGAGCCTGCCGAGGGGGAGTTGGAGGGGGTTGCACTCTCCTGTTCTCCGTGTCGGAGCGGTAGGGTCCGCCCCGGCGGACCGTTCTGCTCTCCCCCTTGCCAAGGGGCTTGTCCTGAGCATGTCGAAGGGCCGCTGGCCCCAGAATCCATTCTGGGGCCCTCTCAGCGAGGACTCTCGTCCTCATTTCAAGTCCGGTCCGCCGGGTGCCACTGGCGGCTGGTCCGCCAGTGCCGGCTGTGCCCGCGTCCCTGCATGGACAGGCTCCTCGTCCGCAGTTCTCGGAAACCAGTAGGGCCGACGCCCGCTCTCTTGCACGCCAAACACGTACACCAAGGGGTATGTCCCGAGCCTGTCGAGGGGCCCGCCCCGAGCTTGTCGAGGGGGAGCCGGAGGGGGTCGCATTCTCCCTTTCTCCGCGCCGCCGTGGTGAACTCCCCGACCTTCTTCTCTCGCAGAGCCGCAGAGATCGCAAAAGGCAGCCCGGCCACGCCCGCTCTCTCCGCGTCACTGCGCCTCTGCGCGAGCAGTCTCTTGGTTTGGCCAAGAGCTGAAAGTCGACCGGAGGCCTGCCCACCGTCGCGGGGAGACCCGCCCTGGCAAGCTGATAATCTCTTGTCTGATCACTCGGCCCGGCTGATCGCTGACTGCTGACGGCTCGGTCTTCCCAACAACCACAGAGCACGTCGAGGACGGGCGGAAGAGCACGCCCTCCTTTTGTGTCAATAGACGAACCTGTCCCGCTGTCCGCCCTCGTCCTCTGCAGGGCCGCCGTGCATCCCTTCTCGCGGACGTGTGGGCCGCCCGCCACATTTTGTGCAGATTCCGCTTGCCGCATGCCGATTCATATGTTATCATACCATGATAACATATGGCTGTAAGGAGCAACATGACCATGCCTGCGGAATTCGGTAAACGATTGAAAACACTCAGGTTACAGGCCGGATTCGGTCTTCGGCGTTTCGCCGAGATGGTCGACCTGGAGCCGTCCAACCTGAGCGCCATCGAGCACGGGCGCCGCAATCCGCCCGCCGACCCGGAGAAGCTGCGAGAGATCGCCGAAGCTCTCGGACTCGTCGAGGGATCGCAGGATTGGGCGCGATTCTTCGACGCGGCACGCGAGCCGCAGGAGTTACCCGCGGATCTGCGCCACATGGCCGACCGCAAACTCGTGCCCGCCCTGCTCCGCTCGATCGACAACCGGCAGCTCGACGATAAGGAGATCGCCAAGCTGATCGACGAGATCAACACCCGTCACGGAGGACGAGACGATGCCCTTCGGTGAGCCGCCGACCTACACCGTCGCCGACCTCGAACGAAGGGCGCAAAAGTTCCTTCACGAGCAGTTGGGCCAGGACGTCTCCATCCCTGTCGACGTTGACCTCTTGCTGGAGCAGCTTCCCGAAGTCGATCTCGACTACTGGCCCGGCCTGCGCGCCAATCACGGGCTCGAAGGCATGGTAGCTCGCGATGTGCACAAGAGGGCCTTGTACGTCTTCATTGATGCCGACTTGGCAGACACGCGGCCCACACGCTACCGAATGACCGTAGCCGAGGAGTTGGCACATCTCGTGCTGCATCGACAGATGATCGATCAGATCACCGAACCCGCCGACTTCCGCGAGCTGCAGCAGCATTACCGGTGGCACGAGATGGAGCGCAACGCCAAACGATTCGGGGCGGCGATCCTCATGCCCGGAGATGCCGTGACTCGGGAGGCTCGGCTCGTCTTCCCGAAGCTCGTCAGGGTTGCCGGCTTCGGCAACGTCGCTGCCGTTCAGAACCACCTTGCGAGCCTGTTGGCCAAGACGTTCGAGGTCTCGGCTCAGGCAATGAAAATCCGCCTCACGGAGTGGCCGATGCGTGTCTTTGACAACATAAGGGACGCCATGCAAAACGGCCTTGATTACTGGGATTAGGTCGCCGCTCTCGCGAACCGCCGCGCGGTTTGTGATCGTCGCGACGTACTGATTGCAGAACGCCAAGAGCCGATGGCTCGCGTTCCCGGTCCCTGACCGCTTCTCGAAAACTAGCTGTATCCCCTGTTCGGACGCCCACCTTCGCCCTCTGTCTTCTCATGTTCAACGCCGGCGAAAACAGATGCGTCTCCGTTTTGAATCCCAGGTGTCATGAGCAAGCCCAGCAGATGAAGGGCGCAAAGAACCGCACAAAGCAAGGGGCCTCCCGCCATCCATCGAACACAGCGACGAAGCCTCTCGGCGGCTTCTGCGTCAGATACTGCGTGATAAGCACCCCAGCGGCCATCGGCAGCCTCCCATCGCTGTGAGGAAAGGCGCACCGAACTTGGAGGTGATAGAAAGTAATTGACAAAGATCAAGAATAGTAACGCTGTCATTATGACTACAGAGACAATCTCGAACCGCCGGCCCGGCATGGCTCCTGGAATGCATGAGCGCACTGCGAGGGCAAGAAACAGCATTGCCAAGAAGGAGATAACGGTCGCAGCCACCATGATCCGATAGAGGGCGCGCAATCGGGCCGGAGGCCAATCGAGATCGAAGTACGTAGCAGCACACAAGAGCAGCATGGCTGCGATCACACAACAGGCGGTCACAAAGCCGCCCACCTCCAGTACCGTGCCCTTCGTCTGCGTCATGAACTAGTCTTTTCCATATGTCAGCCCGACCCACGGGACCGGGAAACGGGACATCACTGGACCGGGAAACGGGACATCACTGAAATCCAACCTGGTCCGTTTGCCGCTCGGTGTAGCCGAAGCTCTGTTTAGCTCGGCAGGGTCAATTCGCGCAATTCGGGTTTGCAGGTACGTCTTCGCCGCTGTAACATCGCTGAACAGCGGCGAAATCTGCCTGATCTGCGTCACCGTCATTATCGAGATCCCGGTTCTCGCACCCGGCTGATCGCGATATGCCCGGCCCAGAAGCACACGATTCGAACGCGCCGAAGTCGCTCTGATCAACGTCGCCATCGCGGTCGAAGTCGCCAGGGATTGACGGCGGGCATCCAACCGCGTCCACCGGCGATCCATGCACCGTGTTTGGGCAATCATCGACCTCATCAGGCACTCCATCCCTATCAGCGTCTGGGAGCCAGACAAAGGGAAAGAGATAGGTGCGACCGGCGTAACTGGGGCTTGTTCCCGGGCTTTCGGAGGGCGCTCCCAGCGCCAGCCACGCGGGGCGGTCAACGGTCGCGGGGATCACAGAAACAGCGGCTCCGAAGCGCCCGTCGGGTTGAGGGTTCGGTGATAAGAGCGTCATCAGCAGATCCCCAACGGCGCCGGAGTACACGTAGGGGCCGACCAAGGCTTCGCCACGGCCGTCACCGTCGAGATCCGGCGCTCCGCAAACCGGCCCGCCGAAGTGGCCGCAGTACTGTTCATCTGGCGAGGTGAGAACTGACAATACCTGACCGGTGGCTCCTGAGAAAACATACGCTAGCCCAGTCCCGTAGAGATGCCCGGGCAAGCTCTCATTCGGAGCACCGATGAGGACGTCGCCGCGGTCGTCGCCGTTCACGTCCGATACACCCGAAACGGAATTGCCGAATTCCCCGTAATCGACTGGATAAGGTGAGTCCAACTGGGCCAACTGCGTGCCCGTGGCGGTGGAGAAAATGTACACGTGACCAGCATGACTATGGGGCTCATCATTCTCCAAGTACGCACCGACCGCGAGATCATTCAGGCCGTCACCGTCTGTATCCGGCATGGCGGCTACACTGTGGCCGAAGCCGCCTGCCCAGCACGGATTCGGCGACCACAGAGTGAACAAGAGAGTCCCATCGGCGCCAGAGAAAACGTACACCCGCCCGGACACGAGCTCGCTGTCCGCCAGCCCGTCAGCTTGAGCGCCGATGACAAGGTCCCCCCGTCCATCCTCGTTGATGTCTTCCAGGCCCGCCACCGCGCAGCCAAAGCTGTGATTGGCGGTGCCCGGCGGGTTGGGATACGGCGATTCCAGCACCCTGAGCAACGTACCGGAGGCCCCGGAGAACAGGTAAGCGCGACCGTTCTCCTCCTGGGGGGCACCTACGAGAAGATCGCCAGCCCCGTCACCATCCACGTCCATAAGCCCAGCCACTGCCGAACCGAAGTAGCCCGACGACTCAGGGCGCGACGAAGTGAGCTGCCGCAAAAGCGCGCCAGTCGAGCCGGCGAAGATGTAGACGCGACCGACGCCCCACCAAGGGGCGAAATGGACATCTTCCTGTGGTGCGCCAACTGCCAAGTCGCGTATGTTATCACCGTCCAAGTCAGGAATCGCCGAAACGGAGCTCCCGAAATACCCATACTTTTGCTCATGAGGTGAGGCTAATTCGGTCTGAGCCGTCACCGGTCTCATGCCGGCAAGGCAGAGCGTGAAGCAGGCACTCAAGCACAGCGGTGGCAACGGTGATCCACACGCAGCTGACATGGGGCTCGGACAAGGGGCCAGGTTCGTTTTTCTCACTCACTTCCCTACCTTCCCTGCCATGCATCTCTCTTCGCCGAGCCCGGCCCTGCCGATCGCTCCAACCACGGCCAGCGCTGCCCCGGGCGAATAAACACTCCATCCACCGCAGGCCAGGCACACCACACCGCATATACCCTACTCCCGCAGGTTTCGGGATGCAAGGACGGCCACGGCCGAGCCGTCAGCTATCAGCTATCAGCGATCAGCGAGGGACACCGGCGGACTCGTGGCGACCCTGGCCGCCCTCCCACAAAACCTGCGAAATCTGCGCAATCTGCGAAATCTGCGGACCACCTTCTGTCCGCCTTCTGCCTTGATTCATCTTTCCGCGTTCCGCCTTCCCTGGCCTGTCTTCGACCCTGAGGCTGAGCCTCAGGCTCAGACCCGAAGGGAGCTTGTCGAAGGCGGCGTCTTGGCGGTTTGACTCATTCTGCCTTCGTCCCGCCTCGGCGGATCTTCGACATTCGGACTTCGTCATTTGTCATTGATTCGTCATTCGGCCTTCGTCCTTCGTCATTCCGCTCGGCCCCCGCGCTCGCCACGCCGAAGCCTCGGCGAAGGCGGGTTCTGCTCCAACCAGGTCCTGCCGAGCGCGTGCCGTGTTATGAAGGCAACCGGACCCGCGGAGATACTCTGCCCGCTCCCGGCGACACGCGTTCTTTGAAAATCGAAGAGGAGACGCTCAGTTGTCAGTTATCAGTTGTCAGCCATCGCCGCCAGGCGCCTCCGGCCCTATCTGGCTGACGGCTGATTGCTGATCGCTGAAAGCTCGTTGCGCCAAACGAACCCAAACCGTGGCAGAGAGCCAGAATTGAAAGCTCCTGCTATGTAGATACTTACATAAGAATCCGATAGAGAAGTGCTACGACTGTTACCTACGCGCGTAACCAAAAACTTCGCGTTCGCGCGCCCATCGGCGCTTGCTATCGAACCAGCCTGTGCCACAATCGCTGCCCGATGCCGGTTTTGAGCCGTTTGTGAGCGTCGAACAGCAGGCGCGGGATGTCCAGCTTCTCCGGGCACCGCGGCAGGCAGTCGCCGCACTTGGTGCATCGGTTCCCCGGCCAGCCGTGGAACCAGTCGTGACTGCCGTCGAGGAGGTTGTAGCGGAAGCTGCCGTACTCGGTCATGTCCAGGCCGACGGCCGCGTTTCGCAGCCGCAGGATCTCGGGGATGTCGATGAACTCGGGGCACGGCAGGCACCGCCCGCACTGGGTGCAGAAGTCGGCTCCAAGCCGCTGGCGGATCGTCCGCTCCCAGCGGTCGAGAGCGGCTTTCTCCTGGTCGGTCAGGGGCCCGACATCGTCGGCTACCGCCAGATGCTGGTCGAGTTCCTCGGCTACGGCCGGCCCCAGCGACACCGTGCAAATGCGCGGGTCGCTCAGCAGCCACCGCTGGCCGAGGTTCATCGGATGAAAGGGGGATGACAACTGCTTGAGGATCTCGGGAGGCTTGAACAGCATCCCGCCTTTCTCGTTGGGGCTGATGATGAACACGCCCATGTCCAGTTCGGCGGCCCGGGCCACGACCGGTGCGTGGGCCTGGTAAAACCAGTAGTAGTGCAGGTTGATTGACTCGAAGACGCCCGTCTCGATCGTCTTGAGCAATATGTCGGTCTTGCCGTGAGTGGAGAACCCGACGTGCCGGACGGCCCCCGCCTCCAGCAGCCTCCGGACGGCCTTGAGCGTGCCGTTCTCGTCCATGGCCATCCGGAACTTGTCCTCGTTGTTGATCCCGTGGACGTCGAGGTTGTCCAGCACGTCGATGCCGATCCTGGCCATGCTGGTGTCGAAGTGCTTCATGAACTCGTCGTAGGTCTTGCACGGCCCGACTTTAGTGGTAATATACACCTTTTTGCGATCAATGCTTCTGAGGGCGTACCCCAGCAGGTCCTCGCTGTCGGCGTAGCCGCGGGCGGTCTCCAGGTGGTTGATGCCCGCGGCCACCGCCCGCCGCACGACCTCGGCGCTGCGCTCGGGGTCCTTGCTCATGTAGCGCATCAGCCCCAGTGTGAGCACCGAAAGGTTCATCTCCGTCCTGCCGAAACGGCGGTACTGCATCGTCTGTCTCCGTGTGCCACTGTCGGCCGAAGGCCTGCTCGCCGTGGCGAGCGAGATTCGTCCTGGTCGCCGTGGCGACCGTGGCGAACTCTGCGAGCAGTGCTTCCGTCTCCGTGTGCCACTGCTCTGTGAGCAGTGTTTTCCGTCTCCGTGTGCCACTGCTCTGTGAGCAGTGTTTTTGGCCGGTCACCGCCGCTCGGGTGCCACTGGCGGCTTGTCCGCCAGTGCGGTCGGGCTTCGCCCGATGCCCATGCCGTGGCGCAATTGTCCGCCTCCGCCACCGGCGGTACTATTCTCAATGCCATCGTGCCGGAGTCAACGAGAAAGGATCATGACATGGCCTCGAATCGCATTTCAGCGGGAACAACAGTCTTGTGGCTGGTTTCATTTGTGGCAGGCATCGTCCCGATCGGCTGTCAGAGCCCGCGGTCCGCGACGATTGAATCCGCGATCGGAGAGCCGATCGTGCAGGCTCACGCGGTGCTGACCGTTTCCGAGGGCAAGCGGCTCATCGCCAGGGCCGTGGCCCGGATGCCCATCGTGGAGAACGCTCTTCGCGACGGCATGGTCATCGTGTGCAAGGGCACAACCACCACCTACGTGGCCGAGGAACTGCTCGGCAGGAAGATCGCGCCCGGGGCTTTCGTGCTCGGACGCGTGACGCCGCAGAAAGGTGGCAACGAGATCCCCAAGACCGAGCCGATGCCGGAGGTTGTTCTGGTCAAGGGCAAGCATCGGCCGGACCTCACGCTCGACCAGGCCCTGCAGCAGCTCGGGCCGAACGACGTGGTGATCAAAGGCGGCAACGCTCTGGACTATGCCAGCAAGACGGTGGGCGTGTGGATCGGCAACCCGACCGGGGGCACGACCGGCAAGATCGTGCCCGCCGTCGCCCAGCGCAAGGCCCATCTGGTCGTTCCCATCGGCCTGGAGAAGCAGGTGTCGGGTAAGGTCGCGGACATCGCCGCGAAGATCAACCAGGCGATCGAGCAACTCGCCAAGTCGCCTCAAATGCGGATTCTGCCCGGGCAGATCGTGACGGAAATCGAGGCCTTGAGGATTCTCGCGAATGTCGAGGCGTTCCAGGCCTCGGCCGGGGGGATCGCCGGAGCCGAAGGTGCAGTCTGGATCGTCTGGCGCGGCAAACGCGAAAACGTCGAAGCCGCACGCCAGCTCGTGGCCGGCATTCAAGGCGAAGAGCCCTTCATTCGCTAAGGATACAGCGCCGCACAGGCTGTGTCGGCGTGCACATCCGATCCGCTGAAGCAGCCGAGGAAGATGCCGAGATCCTGGGCGTCAACGAAGTTGTCATCGACATTCAACAGTGCGTTAGCGCACGTGGGATCGAGTTGCGGCACTCCGAAGCCGGACATGCATTTCTGCAGGTGTCCAAAGTCCGCCTGGTCAACGTCACCGTCCCCGTCGAAATCCGGCTTGACGCTTTGCACCTTCAACTCGACAGCGACGGTCCGCGGGCTGTTGCTCGCGTTGCCGCTGACGGTGATGGCGGCGTTGTAGGTACCGGCTTTCATGCTCGCGGCGGTAGGGTAGCTGATAGTGATGGGGTCGCTTTCCGCGATGGCCGAGCCGCTGGTCGGCGAGATATCCAGCCAGATGGCGTCGTCCGAGAGGGTGTAGTTGAGCTCGCCCGCGCAGGCGTTGCCGACCATCAGCGTGTCATCCGAAACGGCGCTGCCGACGAGGGTTGTTCGGCTGAGCGAGGTGGTTGACAGGCCGATCTGCGGCTGCGAGGCGATGGACGAGGTGGACACGACGTCGTACAGACCGATGCCGGTGTCCGAGTCGGAGAAGGT
>CAZPIO010000075.1:0-34843 GCA_964586235.1 uncultured Planctomycetales bacterium | reverse complement strand
ATCCCCGCCACCCGCTCCGGCAGCGGCCGTCTCTTGAGCCGGCTCAGCCAGACCAGCGGCATGCCGTCGGCCACGATCACGTCTCCGGCCTCGACGCTTCCGCGAAGCAGCGGATCCCGCTGCATATTCACCAGCTTGGCGACATTGATGACCGAGATTGCCAGCCGACGAGAAGCGGATATGGCCGACTCCACCCGCAAAACGACTTCGTCCATCGACAGCGGGTCGATCCCCACGCCGCACAGTTGCACTCTGCCGTTGTGTGGACTCACGACGTTAACGCCTTCCTGCCGGGCCTGGCATCAGCCGCGCAGGCCTGAGTTGCCAACCCCGCCGCGTAAAGAAGCCAGCCCAACTCGTACGGCCGACACTCCGGATTGACCTCGAAGCGAGCGTGGAGAGACGCCCCGCCCCCCGCTCGCCGCCAGCCGCAGCACCACAGTGTCCCCCGCAACATGCGTCGCGCGCGGCCGAATCCGCGGCGGTGGATTTCGCGGAGGATCATTCCCTGCTCGGAAAGGACCAGGTTTTCAGAAAGCTCATTCGAGCCGAAGATCCAACCGAGCCCGCGCTGGATCTCCCCGCCAAATGATCGGTCCAATGCCCCCCCTGCCATAAACAACCCCATCGGGGCCATGCCATGCTGGTGTACGCTGAAAACGGGATAACCGTCGACAATCACTCCGTCGCGGGCATCATAAAGCCACCACCATTGCCCCTGCTGACCCTGGAAACGGCACAGCTTGTCGGCAAGGGCCGCCACCGCCTCGCGGGCCTGTGGGCAGCCGGTTCGACGGGCATGTACCGCCAAGGCCATTAGAGGGTAGACCTGGTTTGCAAAGCAGGCCACTCGTCGAGAGACGGCGTGCAGAGGCGATTGTCTGGCATGGCGGAAGAAGAGTGAAGTCTGGCTGTTGTAGAGCGCCAGCAGGTCTCTCTTGGCGACGTCCGCAAGCTGTTCGACGGCGGACGATCCGGCCGCGGTCAGGAGGGCATGCTCGGCCCCCAACAACAGCCATGCCCGCTCGACCGAATCGACAATGCCTGGCCGTGCGCGGTAGACGCGCAAGGCGGCCTCGGCGCTGAACCTGTCCTCCTGACTTCCGTAGACTGACGCCACCCACAATCCGAGCCCCAGATCCCCGGCCGGCAGGTCAAGGGTGCCGGCAAGTTGCAGAACACGGTTCCAGAGCCGGTCTGCCAGATCATCGCGTGCGTCAAACAGGGCCGCGGCCTTGTCCAGCCCCAGCAGCGAGATGAGGGCATAACGGATGCTGCGGCCTGAGCAGATCGCCTCCCGGCCGTTCCATACACGGGTGTACGGCAGGGCCGGTTGTTCGCCGGAATAGGTCTCTCGCAGGCCGCGAATGGCCACTTCGGCCAACGGCTTCCAGCTCGCCGGATCCGACAACTCGGGGCAGGTTGTTACAGACTCACGCATCACCACTTATCCCTCTGGCCCGCAATAACTCCAGGACCCTGTTGAACTTGGCATCCCAAGTGTGCTCCGCAGCCCACGCCCGCCGTTGAGCCTTGCGCTCGTCGCTGTCCTCGGCCAGCGCGCGATCGATGGCGTCGGCGAACTCCTGCTCTCCGCGGGCCTCGTAGCAGAGCGATCCGCAGCGTCGCAGCTCCTGGAACGGCGTGCTGACGACCGGCTTGCCGAGGGCCAGGTACTCCTTGAGCTTCACCGGATTGCAGTACGAGATCCATTCGTTCTGGAGCCAGGGCATCAGGCACACGTCGAACGCGGCGCCGTAGTCGGGGATGGCCGTGTAAGGCCTCTGGGGTACGGCCACGACGTTGGGCAGTTGTTTGAGCACCTCGAATTGGGCCGCCATCGGTCCCACAAGGACGAAACTGTATTCGGGCCGCAGCCGGATCACGCGCTGAAGCAGTTCGAGGTCCACCGTGTTTTGGTCGATGTTGCCGAAGAATCCGGCGATCGGCCGGCGAACGCGGTGAAGCTCCTCCGGCACGCAGTTCCTCCGTGCGGCCGAGCAAAACAGGTCGAAATCCACGCCGTGATCGACGTATTCGCCGCGGCCGTACAGGCGTTGTGCATATTCGAGCAACGGCCTGCTGGCACAGACAATAACATCCGCCTGGCCGGCGATCGAACGCTGCATCTCGGCAGCGGCGGCGGCATCGCCGTCTTTCATCCCCTCGTAGTAGTCGCTCAACTGGTGAACCATGCCAGCTCTCGGAAGCTGGCCGATCACGCGCGTGGCCGCCGGGCAAGCAACCCACACCAGCGGACGGCGCATGCCCAGAACCCTGAGAACGGTTCGGATCTGGAGCCCGAGGGAGCGGGCCATCATACGGCCGAGCGTCCCGTTCACTCCCGGCAGATACACCGGACTGAGGACAGTAAACCCTTCGCCGCCGTCGCGACAGTACCTCGTCATGCTCAACAGCTTGCGGCGCACCCGACGAAAGAACATGGTCCCCTCGCGGATGCTTGGCGCGCGCATTCCCAGGGAGTTCACGTACAACGTCGGCCAGCGACGCGCGAACCGCCTCATGAACTGCATGTCCGCGTGACCGCGGTTGTGGTACCACCAGTCTGAATCGCCGAAGCAGAGAACCGAGTCAAACTGAGTCGACATCAACAGCAGCTACCTGCACGATAAAGACCCTGTGGGGGTTCACCCCGGCCTGGACCGGAGCACCCGTTTCGCCCACCGATAGAGCCGCTCGCCGCACATGGTCACTCGAAACAACACGTTGTCGGGCGCCATCTCGTAAGGGCCGGGGGCCCGGATGTCAGCGCCGCCAAGACCCTGCTTGAAGTGATACACGCCGGGGTTGCCATCGGGGTCGATGCCGCCCAAGTCGTACCATCGGCACCCGCGCCCGCGGGCCGCCTCGATGGTGCGCCACTGAAGCAGGTAGGATGCTTTGCTCTGCAGGCCTTCCTCGCTCGAGGCCCCCAGAAGATAGACACAGGTGTCGCCGAGCATGCTCGATACGTGGCCTGCGACGGGCCGGCCCTCGATATCGGCGATACCGACGAGGAACCGCTCACCATTACCGAGATCGTGCTGAACGGCCGCGTAGAAACCGGCATCGAGGTCGACGTCAAACCCCTTGCGGTCGAGCAGTTGCCCATACAGCCCGCAGAAATCTTTGAACAGGTCGGCGGACTCGCCGCAGCGGAAGCCCGGGCTGTTCCGCTCCGCCCGGTTCAGGCAGTTGCGCCACTTCTGATCCAGGCATTTCCGGATGCTCTCCACCGGCCGGTCAATATCGACGACGAGCGTCCTGTAGGGCCTGGCGCGGTCGGTGGATACAAAACCGTGGGACCCGAATACGCTCGCCTGCTGATCGTTCCAGTCGGGCGAACCGAGGGCCGGTGCGATCCGCAGGACCAGCGAGCGTCGTCGAACATACTCGGCCACCAGCGTGCCCAGGCACGCCTCGAGCCGCTCGGCGTCGCGGGGATGGTTCTTGCGCACCAGCGGGCCCCCGGTGATATAGGCGATCCCGCCACCAATGACGGGAATGCGTTTGATCCTGACGTCGGCCAGCGCGATGGTTTCCGAACCGTCCAGAACAGCCACGTGTTCACAGATGGCCCCGACCCGCTCGGCACATGCGACGCCGAACGCCCAAAGCTGGCGATAGTTGTAGTCCAGGAAAGCAGGAGCAGCCTGGCTCCAGCCATCGCGGTCAACAGGTTCGATTCGACAGGCTGTCATTGCACAAGTCGATTATCCACTCAACTCGGAAGCCATGATCGAACGCGGCGCACAAACCGTCGCCAACCGTAGAGATAGGAATATGCTCCCGCGCACGTCAGCCGGAACTCGATCCGCCAGACATCCGGCGACATGAGGAATCGGCCGATCGTTCCCTCTGACTGCCCGGACGGGCAGGGACGCGGATCGAGCGTATGCACGCGCCGATAGCCGGCCTGCGCCGCCGCATCGAGAACCGCCTGGTTATACGAACCGTACGGCAGGGCGAGATCCAGCACCTGTGTCCCCAGAAGCTGCTCCAGGGCCGCTTTCGAGCCGACGAGCTGGCGCATGGCCTCGTCCGGCGGAACGGCGGCCAGATGGACGTGAGTCAGCGTGTGCGAGCCGATCCGGCATGGCCCCCCTTCGGCGAGCATGCGAACCTGCTCGGCCGACATGACCGTCTCGTTAGCGTCCGGGTGTCCCGGCGGAATCTCCCAGCGCGGCCTGGCCCCGAGGTTTTCCGCAATGGCAAAGACGACGGCCGGAATCCCCAGTTCCCGCAGGACGGGCACGGCGTTTTCCAGCAGACACGCGAGTGCATCGTCGAACGTGACGCAAACATGGTATCGGCCTCGGCGCGGCCGTGGCGGCCGGGCCGGATCCGAGAGGTCAACACACCGCCCGGCAAGCTGCCTCATCTGCCAGCCGAAAGCGGTTCGCTGCGAGGCCGTCACACCGTGATAGCACAGCACGACGGTGCCCTTTTGGCGAAAACGAATCAGCCCGGCGAGCAGCCACCACAACAGCGCGGCCGAGAGATAGACCAGCCGAACCAGCGTGCCCTTCCTGCCATAGATGCTCCCGCAGCCGTTACACGCTCGCCTGCCCGACAACACTGTATTCCTCAGACTCTGTCGCCGGCGGGAGCCGCCGCTCCAAAGCCGGCGTCCCCATCGATACCGGACCGGGGTGCCTGACGATGATGCATCGAGACGCCCGGCGTTCGCGGCCGGCTTGCCGTTACTCGCACTCCTCATCCGATTCGAGGAAGAACCCGGCCTTCTCGATTGCACTGATGGAGGGCTCGTTCCACGACCGAGCCTTGATGAAGATCCTCTCGGCTCCCGAGGCCCTGAGATCCGTCACCATCCGCTGCAGCAGAGCCGTGAACACGCCGCGGTTCCGGAACTTCGGAAGTGTGAAGCACTTCTGGATGATCACATCCGCATCGCGAAGCTGATCGCGGCGGCTGCGCAGGTTCTCCGCGCGGGCGGCCCAGCCCACGCCGACCGCCTCCCCGCCGATATACGCGATCCACAACTCGTTGCCCCGCTGCAGATCACATTCAAACCTGAGCCAGAGGAATTTACCTCCAAACGAAGCTATGGCATTCTGCTCCGCCTCATCCACTTCGTAGAACATGCGATAACGTTTCGCCTCAAAGCCGGCGGGCTCGGAGATGTCGGGGAGAGGCTCGGCGGGATCGAGCGAGAATACCAATTCCCGCCGCAGAAAACTCCGCCGGAACTGGTGAGCCACTACCTCCCAATAGCCTGACAGCCCCTGGGCCTCGCGCATCCGCCGGCGCGCTCTGACGAAGAGTGAAAGCGGCCACTGCCAGATGCTCCGCACGCGCCGGGCAAAATAGAAGGTGTCGCTCGGCCACATGCGGGTGCGAATCCAACGGCGGCTCATGGCCTTGTTCACGACGCTCAGGCGCGGCTCGATGCGGAGATACCATAACCGGTAACCCAGCAGGTCATGAAGCAGTGCGAGTTTCCGCAGCATCCAGACTTTCAGCGCCGGCCACACGCCGGCACGCACCGCCGTGATTCCCATGACCGGGTACAGCTTGCCGCCAAGCTTAAGCTTGTAGAGGTAATACCCGACACCCATTTCCATCTGGGTGGCTCCCCGTTCGATGGATTTCCGGACCACCTCGCAGGCCGCCACTCGACCGCCCCAGCAGAAATGCCAGCGAGGGTCGGTGCTGCGGGCGGTCAGGAAGTAGTACATTCGAGATCCAAAGTAGAATGAGTAGACCATCCCGAGGGGGTGGCCGTCGGCGAGCAGTTGGCGCATGCAGAGGCGGCCCGCCCGACTGATGACCAGGGCCAGGTCCCGATGGAAAGCCCGCGAGCCGGGCCAATCCTCGAAGTGCCCCCGCTCCCCTTTTTCGATCCACTGGGACTGATGGAATTCGATGAACTGCTCGAGCCCGTCAAGGACATCCTGCTCCTCGGCGAGGTCTTTGCTGGTCAGCGTGTGCTCAGACACCAGGCGGCGGGTCTCCTTGCGGATATTGTGCCGCTCCCTGGAAGACAGGCCCTCGAGGTACTCCTCGTAGGACTTGGGCAAATCAATCACAGTCTGGGGGAGGGGATCGCGGGCCTTCTCGACCTTCCCGACGCGGCCGGTGTTTCGCAGCACCCTCGCCAACAGGTCGACGTGCCGGAAGTAGCCGGGCAGCCGTCCGAGGTGAACCAGGTCCCAGTCGCCGTCCGCCAGAACTGTCCGAAAGAGGCCTTGCAGGACTTCTTCTGCGAAGCGGTGGTGGAGGTTCAGGTGGCAGCAGGCGGTCGAATGGTCGCTGCCCACGATCCGCACCACCTGAACCGCAAACGGGCCCACTCGCACGCGCTCGCGGAACAGGGGGATGGCCCCGACCAGGGCGTTGCCCTTGATGAACACATGAATCTCGAGGTGCCGCCCGTCTCCGTAGTGCTGCCACCAGATCGCGCACCAGTCGAAGGAACTGAAGAAGTCCCCTTCCGCGGCCGCCAAGGCATCCCACGCCTCTCTGGTCTCGCAGGCGGTCTTGAAATCATGGTATACCCGATGTTCAAGCGGCGCGCCCTGCTCAATCAAGGCCCCCTCTTCCCGTCCGGTCTCACATATCTGGCATGCGGGGTAGGACTTCGCGCAGTCTGCAGGCCCGGAAGCCGGAGCACTCCCGTCCGCCTGGGCGCCGACGGCACCCGTACAGTACCGCCAGGTGCATGACGACGGCCAAGGAGGTCTTTCACGCGGCTCTGAATGCCCGGTCATCTATGATGTGCCTCCTGCAAGGCCTGGGCCCGATCGCGCGGCCGGCTCGGCGGCCACGGCTGACATTCCGCCGGCGACAGGCGCCGCAAGCCCGCTCGTCACTCGATCTTCTCCAGCCATTCCGTCCGCCAGAAGAAATAGCACAGCCGCTGGCAGCCCTGGGTATCGGGATGACCCGATCCGTCGCAATACACCCCTTCGAGCAGCACGAGGTTCCTGCATTTCAGCATCTTCCACCGTCTCTCGTCGAAGAAGCGATCCACGCGTTGGGCCACGCGCAGCTCCCGGCCGCACCAATTGGCCATCGGGAGGAGAAAGCCGCAGCCCTTGCACATGCCATTGGCGTCAAGCGTGCGTTTGATTTCATCCAACGGCCGCACCCTCACCGGGTCGCCCGTGTGCAGGTCGGCCGGGGGTGGTGGATCCGCGCCCGGTTTCGCCTCACCAAACGGGTTCTCCCAGGTCCGGCGGATGCTCAACATGCGTCGCAGACGCCGGAAAACGTTGCGAACCCGACGGCGCACGTACCAGGTAAGCGGCTCGCTGCCGCATTCCGTATTGATCATCATCTGGCAGCCGTCGTGCAGATCTTTGTCTGAAGGCTTGTCCATTGCAGACCCATCCACAAGAAAGCGGCGTGCAGCGCGCTACCGCCGTGCAACAACCCGTTCCGCCAGGACAAGCGGCGCGAAGAGCAGACGTTCGAGTGCCGGGAACGACCGTTGCAGTGACTCCGAGACATCAAGCATCAGCGCATGAGCCCAGCGGCTCAGGCGGCCGGCGTTGCGCAGGTTGTGCATGTACATGAATTTGAAGACCTGGCGGATCCTTGTCTTGATCGAAGCGTGATAGTGAAAGAAATCCGCGTCGAGCACGGCCCCGCGCGTGAACACTCGTCGCTCGAAAAAGGAGTGCCGCCCGCGCGCCGGCGAGTCATATGTCCGCTCGGGGCTCAGCCACCAATTCTGGAAGCCGTACTCATCCTTGTAGCGCTCGTATATCTCGGTTCCTGGGAAGGGAATGATAATCGAGGCCACGGCGGGGTGAAAGCAGTCCACATAGGGCGACAGTTCGGCCATCAGCCGCTCGGTGGCTTCGAGGTGTTCGTGGCCCTCCCACGGAAAACCGAGAATAAAAAACACGTAAGGGCGGATGCCGACACGGGCCGTGGCCGGAATGATCTTTCTGACCATTTGCACCGTATGCGGCTTGTGGATCCGCTTCAGCGTTTCCGGGCAACCGCTTTCCACGCCGTAATCGATCCTGACGCAGCCGGCCTGGGCGAACATCGCGAGCAGCTCCTCGTTGACCAGGTCGATTCGCGTCATCATGCTCCATGTGACCTTCAGCCCGCTGTCGACCAGGCTCCTACAGAAGGCCTCCATTCGGCTCTTATCCGCGGTCATGGCGTCGTCCATGAAATGGAAGTGGGTTGTGCCGTAGGCCTCGTGGACCTCCTTCATCTCGCGCAGAACACTGTCGGCCGAGCGGGGGCGGAACCGCTTGCCAAAGAGGGCACCTGCACAATACGCACACTTGGCCGGGCATCCCCGCGATGTGAAAAGGTTCTGGTGAAGCGCTCCGCCGGCGGATTCGCCGTAATCCGCGGGGTCCACGAGGTGTCTGGCCGGGATCGGCAGGCTGTCCAGGTCCGGCTCCCTCGGCCGGTCGTCTGTCCGGCACACCGTGCCGTCAGGGCCAAGATAGGCCCACCCTTTCACCTCATGTTTCGGCATCAGGCCGACTAACGCCTGGACCGCCTCGACGGCCGCGGGCTCCCCTTCGCCGATCACCACCGCGTCGAACCCGTGCGAGAGCGGTTCGTCCGGCAGAATCGTGGCATGCGGACCACCCGCCAGAAGCAGCGCGCCGGTCTGTCTGAGCATCGCGGCCAGCCGATAGCTCTCGAGGACAAGCGGCGTCACCAGGGTCATGCCGATTACCTGCGGCTTCCACTGCGAGGCAAAACGGGTGATCTGCTCGGACGTCTGCGGGCGGCGGGCGGCATTGGCGTCGAGGAGACGCACCTCGAAGCCGGCCTGCTCGAGAGCAGCCCCCACCATTGTGAGGCCGGTCGGGCAGCTCTCGTGAAGCTGGCTGCGCGACGGCGGATAGACCAGAAGAACGCGAACAGGTTTCACGGATGCAATCGTCATGGAACCACCTCCGCCAGTGACGGGTGAGAGTGTCCCTTATACACAGTCAGGCACGCGACCGGTCAGGTGAAAACGCAGCGCGGTCACCGTGAGGGCCCACTGCCGCCTTGCGGCCTGTGCCCGCGGGCCGGCACCGATGCGGCACATCATGAGAACAGGCAGCTTTAAGAGCGAAGACACGCAGAACATCAGGTTGGCAAGGGCGCGAGCGAGTTTGCCGGACTTCTTTTCGAGAAACATCAGCACGCTTCGGCGCTGCAGGATATGCATATCGGCGGCGCACTGCGATGAACTACCCTTCCAGTAGTGAGTGATCGTGGGCTCGGGCGTGTAGAGGACCTTCCAGCCCGCGCGGTGGAACCGCCAGCACCAGTCGGTGTCTTCGGAGTACATGAAGTACTCCTCCGCCATAGGCCCGACCTGGTCGAGAGCCTCGCGCCGGACCAGCATGAAGCAGCCGGCAACAACATCGACCGGCATGACCGTATCATAGGCCCACCAGGTCATCCTGGCACGACCGAAGAACCGATTGCGGGGGAACAGCATAGGCAGCCGGCTCAGGGACAGCCCCAGGTTCAACAAACTCGGAAACTGGTAGCAGTTCTGCTGTACGGTGCCGTCGGGCAGCAGCGTTCGACAACCCACGACCCCCGCCTCGGGGTGGGCGTCGGCAAACTCCACGGACCTGGAAATGGCCCGGTCGAGGACCCTTGTGTCGGAGTTGAGCAGCAGCACGTACCGGCCGGTCGCGATCGCAATCCCCTGGTTGTTGGCGGCGGCGAAGCCCCGGTTATCGGGATTGCGAATCAGTCGCACTTGGGGGAACTCGGCTTCCACCATCACGGCCGAGCCGTCCGAGGACGCATTGTCCACGACAATGACTTCGAGACCGATCCCGCGCGTCTCGGCGTACACGCTCGCCAGGCAGTCGCGCAGGAGCTCCCGCGTATTCCAATTGACGATAATGACCGAGACGTCGATGCTCGGTGTCATCACAGGCGATCCATCGGTGAACGCAGCCACAGCTCTCCTTCCAGCGCGGACATGACGGCATCGCCGCGACTGACGGTCTGCATGATCTCCGGGTCGCGAGCATGGATGAGCCCCCACGACCCCCGTTTGAAGATGCAGTTGTATTCGAGCAAGGCGGTAAGGAAACGAACCTCGACCCTGCCGCCGACAGCGGCCAGACGGTCGGCCGCGGCTGTGTGGAACAGGGCCCTCAGAATCGCGTCGACGGAGCCGGGGCGCGCCCCCAGAAAAACAACCTCTCCGAAGTTGTTTTTCCTAGCATAATAGAGGAACCCGCCCAGCGGTTGTCCTCCCCGATCGAGCATGGCTTTGCCCCGCAGACGACCCCGGTCGGTGTTCTCCCGCAGGCGGGCCCAGAGCCATTCCGCGGAAGCCTGATCGTACAGGGGTCTCAGGGCGAGACCTTGCGATGCCTCCGAGACACAGGCCGCAAGGGTCGAGGCGTCGAAGGGCCGCCCGGACGCATCCTGCGGCCTGGCACCCATTCCGCTGCGCCATCGGCGCGACGCCAGGAGATCGGTCATCGCACAGACGGGCCATAGTGCGGCGTCGGCCAACTGTCCGAACCTTCCGCGAGCCAGCACGCGCAGCAGATAACGGCTCGGGCGCACGGGCCAGATCCATTCCATGCTGTAGAACGGCACGGTGGTGGCTCCGGCAGATTCACAAAACTGTCGTCCCTTGTCGTTGGCGCCATCGCTGATGGTGAGATCCTGGGGACCGGCCAGGAATTTCCGGACGAGCCGAACCGCGGCCATGGGATGGCCGCTGTCGGGCTTGACCATCAGGCGGTGGGCGGTCGCCGCCCGGATGCGGCGGCCGTGAAACAGCATCGGCCGGGATATACGCCCCATGAAGCCGATTACCTCTCCGCCGGCCGTCCGGTAGACCAGCGACGGGAGTTCCGGATCCGTCCACGGACCTCTGAAGAAGATGTCTCGATAGTATTCTTTCAGCTTGTCGGACGCTGGTGCGTCCGTGTCGTAGAAGGTCCGGCAATGGAGGTCCGCGACCTGGGGGATGTCTGACTCCCGGCAAGCGTCAACAACTCCGGAAAGACCGGCCGGACCGACCGGCGTCTGCCCGGTCACGGTGGACCTGCCGGGCGGTGCATCAGGATTGTGATCGGGCAGTGGTGTCGTTGTGGTCATCTCGATTTCCAGGCCTGTCGGCGCGGGAGGTGAGCGCACCGTTACACCCGGTGGCTCCCGTCGCCCGCGGCGGCTGAATCGCTCAGCAGCACGGGCGCCCGGTTCAAGTGCTCGGCCGTCCGTCGCTTGCCCGTGATATCGCGGTAGACGCGCTCCACCTGCAGCGGCGTCAGGCCCAGGGCAGCTCCGGCCCGATCGGCCGGCACGCCGTTCAGAAACGCGCAGAGCAGCAGGTCCATTTGATCGTATGGCAGTGCGAAGTAGAACTCCTCCTGCGTCTGGGGCATACTGTAGGTGTCGGTGCTCGGCGCCTGGCTGCGTATCTCCTCGGGTATGCCGAGGAAAGCCGCCAGCGCGTAGACCTGGGTCTTGTAGAGGTGGGCGATGGGCTTGAGATCGGCGAGCCCGTCGCCGCCGCGTACGAAGAAGCCGAGGTCGTACTCCAGGCGGTTAGGCGTGCCAAGGACCGCGTAATTCAGCCGCTCCGCGTGATAATATTCGATCATCTTTCGCGTTCGCTGCTTCATGTTGGTCGCGGCCACAACCTGCAGGTACACCTCCGCCGGCATGCGCTGCCGGGCCTGACGGCCGTCGGGTGACTCGACGATCAGCGTGAAGTAGTTGAGCCGATCCTCGCCCAGCAGGTTGTCGGCCACGGCGATTTTCATTCGCCAGCCCGGTCCATAATCGGGAAACAGGCTTCGGACGGCCTGGTCGCGAAGACGGTAGCAGCCGAGGGCCTCCAGGGCCGGGGCGATGTCGTGGATTTCGTAGCGGATCCCCGCGAATTCGCAGACCAGCCGGCCCTTGGCGGTGGTGTCCGGCGAGGAATCGGTCTCCGGCAGCAGAAGCCCGAAGACGCGCTGCGGCCCCAGCGCCCGCGCTGCCAGGACCGCGCACACTGCGGAGTCCACGCCGCCACTCACCGCCACCACCACGCCGCGACGACGCAGCCGGCGGCTGAGGATATCGCGTATGGCCTCCTCGATCTGCCGCGAAGTACCCTGACAATCGATCCGCAGGCAGTCCCGAGTAAACGCCCCGTCGCCGGTCTCTAGCATGCAGGCCTGCCTCTCTCGTGCTCAAACGAAAACCGGCTGGTGGTCATGAAACGGCTGCCTTTCGGTCAGAGTAGTCGCAACAAACTGATGGTTCGCTTTCGCCGAGCCTGCGACGGGCCTCGGCGGAGCGGCGCGAGAATTGCTCGATGTAGAAGCATCCAAGAAGCTGCAGGGTGAGGACGCCGACCAGGGCCATTTCCTCACGCTCGCTCGACATTTTTCCGGCCTGCCGCCTGGCTTTCTCAACCAGTTTCTCCGTGGTGCGCGGTTCCACCAGTCCCAGCCGTCTCAGGGCGGCCGGTGACAGGAGTTCATCAACGTAGTCATCGGCCCTGCCATCGAAGAAGGCCTGGGTCATCGGAGCACGGTACGGCTTCTTCGGACGCTGCCAGATCTCGGGCGGCAGGTGACGGGACGCGAGCCGCCGTAAAACCACCTTGTCCATAAGACCTCGCAACCGCATCCGTCCGGGCAACCGCGTGCAGAACTCAACCACGTCCGGATCGAGGAAGGGGTACCGGACCTCGACTCCGTGCCCCATTGCCACCCGATCGCCCTGGAAACAGAGGAGGTAAGGGCTCAGAAAGGTCGCGATCTCGATGATCTGGGCGCGAGCCAGGGGCGGCCACTGGCGCCAGCCCATGGGCAGCGACTCGGCCAACTGGCCGTCGAACGCGTCCTTGACCGAACCGTGGTTTCGCACGTCCTCGGCCAGGAAACCCAGCGTCCAGGCCGTGTTCCGCCAGCGAATCAGGTGCGAGTAGAACGGGTGATCGGTCTCGGTGAGCCCCTGCCCGAAGAACTGCTGCCACATCCGGTTGCCTCGCTGCCGGGCCTGGCCGACGTCCGGATAGAGCCGCGAGAGGATGCCGGGGCGCCACTTGGACGCGGGCTGCCTTGACCAGAACCGCCTCGCTTTATCCTCCTTGAAAATATCGTAGCCGGCGAGGAATTCGTCGGCGCCCTCGCCGGTGAGCACCACCTTCATCCCGTTGTCGCGGACAAGCTGTGACAACAGGAACAGAGGCGCCGGCGCGGTTCGCAGCAACGGCGTCTCGCAATGCCAGATGACTTCGGGCAGAGCGTCACGGATCTCGTTCCCGCCGCACAGAATCTCGTGATGCTGCGTCCCCAGCAGGCCGGCCATCCGCCGCTGCTCCGGGGTCTCGTCGAACGCCCGATCCTGGAACCGGATGGCAAACGTCTGCAGAGGACTGCTGTCGGCCTTGTGGATCAGCCTCCCGATCACCGAGGAATCCAGGCCGCCGCTGAGATAAGCGCCGACCGGAACGTCCGCCCGCAGTCTCAGGCTCACCGCCTGGGTCAGCTTCTCCTCGAGTGAATCGGCGACCTGATCCAGCGGGAGGGACGCGAGCCGCTCATCCTCGCTGAAATCGGGCCGCCAGTAGAATTGCTGCGTCTCTCGACCGTGCTCGTCGAAGCTCACGGCCCCCCCCGGCGGAACGCTGCAAATTCCCTCGAAGATCGTCAACGGGGGACCGGCCGCCCAGCGAGTAAAGACCTGGGCAAGAGCAGCGGGATGAAGCTTCGGTGCGACGTGACCGCCGGCGAAAATCGCCTTGGCCTCCGAGGCGAACAGCAGGCGTCCGCCCTGCCGGGCGAACATGAGCGGCAAGATCCCGAGCCTGTCCCGAACGAGGTGCAGATTTCGCCGCCGGGCATCCCACAAGCCGAAGGCAAACTGGCCGTTGAGCTTCAACCACGCCTGCTCGCCGTACTGCTCGTAGCAGTGGATGATCACTTCGGTATCGCTGCTGGTGGAGAACCGATGCCCGAGGGCGGTCAATTGCCCGCGCAGTTCGATGTAGTTGAAGATTTCGCCGTTAAAGGTGATCCAGATGGAGCCGTCCTCGTTATGCATGGGCTGGGCGCCGCCGGCCAGGTCGATGATGCTCAGCCGCGTGTGGGCGAGCCCGATGCACGCGTCGCGGTAGAAGCCGAATCCGTCCGGCCCGCGATGGCGAAGCATCGCCGCCATGCGCCGAAGCTCCTCGAAGTCGACGGGGCCCTGCTCGGGCCGGACCAGAATGCCCGCAATGCCGCACATAATCAGTCGCCGAGGATCCGCCGCGGTTCAAGCTGTGCCCGAATCCGCGGCGGCTGCTCTCCTATTCCGTCTTCAAGCCGCTCTTCTTGATCTTCCCCGAGTCGGTCTTGGGGAGCGAGCCGCGGATCTCGATGAACTTCGGCACCATGTAGTTTTCGAGATTCGCGCGGCAATGCTGCCGGACATGCTGTTCGGTCAACACCGCGCCATTTCGCGGAACCACCAGGGCCTTGATCGCCATGCCGTCGATCGGATCCTCGACGCCCACCACCGCCGCCTCCGCCACGGACTCCAGTGCGTATAAGACGTTCTCGATCTCCTTGGGGCTGATCTTCTCGCCCTTGCACTTGAAGACGTCGTCCTTGCGCCCGACAAAGTAGAGGAACCCCTCCTCGTCGGTATGGAACAGATCGCCGGAGTAGAGCACCTTCTCTCCCGGAATCTCGCCGTCCCGCAGCTTGTTGGCCGTTTCCTCGGGTTTGCCCCAGTAACCCCGCATGACGTTGGCACCGCGGACCACGAGTTCTCCGACGACGCCGGGCCCGAGCCGGCGGCTCTGGTCATCAACGATGTACACCTCCTCGTTGGGCATCGCCTTGCCGACGGAGGTGATCTTATCATCCAATCTTTTCGGATCCAGGTAACAGACGCGCGTGCACTCGGTCAGGCCGTACATGGAGAAGAGGGTGGCCTGCGGGAACAGCCCGCGCAGACGCTGAATGTGGGCGGGGGGCAGCGCCGCGGCGGTATTGGTGAGATACCTCAGCGAGGAAAGGTCGAGCCCCTCGAACGGCGCCATCTGCAGCAGGGTGGCGAAGATGGTCGGCACCCCGGGCAGACCCGTGACCCGATGCTCGGCCATGTGCTTGAGGATCTGGTACGGGTAGGCAAACGACTTCTCGATGAGCACCGTGAAGCCGATCCTCGCGCCGGTAATCACCTGGTAGAGACCGTAATCGAAGGACAAGGGCAGGACACAGATCACGATGTCCTCAGGCACGTTACCGAGATAGGTGGAGATCGCCCACGCGGTGTTGGCCATGTTCCGGTGTGTCAGCATCACGCCCTTGGGATTGCCCGTCGAGCCGGAGGTGTAGATGATGGTGCAGAGGTCGTTGTCGATCAGGCCGGGGTCCGTCGGCGTCTCGTGCGGGCGGGCCATGATCTCCTTGAACGTGCGTCCTGGGGGTGCCCCCTCGCGTGGCTGGTCGGTCCAGATGACCGCGGTCACCGACGGAACCGCCGGCAACACGGGGCCGATAACCTGGGCGAGCCCCGGATGGGCCACAACGGCCTTTACTCCGCAATCATTGAGAATGTACGACAGTTTCCCGGCCTTGGTGGTCGGATTGATGATGACGAAAACCGCGCCAGCCTTGAGCACGCCGAAAACCGAGACCACCAGCTCCGCCGAGTTATCCATGAACACGGCAACCCGCTCTCCCCGGCGGATACCGGCCGCGTGCAGCTCGCAGGCCAGATGATCGCTCTCGCGATCAACCTCACCGAAGGACTTCGCTTTCCCGTCGCATCTCAGGTAAGGTTTACCCGGGTGCCGGACGGCGCTGTCGCGCAGGAAATCGTGGACAAGAACCCGCATCAGCTTTCTACTCTCCTAAGCGGCACCTTACACAGCTTGTTTGGCTTGGATGAACCGGACCATGTTGTCGATGCTGTCCAGGTTCTCGGGCACCAGATCCTCATCCGCTAACCTGACGTGATAGGTTCGCTCCAGGAATGCCACCAGTTCCAGGACGCCGGTCGAATCGACAATCCCGGCTTCCAGGAGCGATTGTGACGAGCTCAGACCGTCGTCATTGCCAAGGAGGAAGTTCTCCACGACGAATGCTCGGATGTCCTGTTCGAGTTTCACCCGCACCTCTCACTTCGCACATATTCGGCCATTGGGTCCCTGACAAGCAGCCAAAGACAGGACCTAAACCATTATTGGCGCTCAGCGGCCGGAAGCAAAGCCCGTATCGGAGCCGCGATCTCCGCCGCAAATCGCCTGGCCAGGGCCTCCGCCCGCTGTACCGAGGTCCGATCGCGGACCGCGGCGACGACCTGCACCTGCGCCACATAAAAGCTGGGATCCCGCGATAGATTGGGCACCCGCCACCGTGGACCCCAGAAATCGGTCCACTCGGTCGCGTGCTGCCCGCGGAGGATGTAGTAATTCAAAACCACGACGGAAGTCGCTCCGTCGGAACTCGATTTCGCGAAACGATGCATGAGGCAGTCCAGCGTACTGCCGTCCAGGAGCGTGAAGCGATCCTGATGCCGGCCGCCGGGGACCCATCCATGGGCCGGGTAGCACACCTGGGGCCGATGACCGAGCATCTTAGCCGGCCTGGCGGCATAGGAGACGTAGAGATCCACCGTGTCGCCCGTGGACCCGTCGACATATCGGCGGTAGACGTAGTCGTCGCATCCCGCCACTTCGAGCACGCGCTGGTCCAGGGGAATCTCGGTGCCCTGCCAGGGGCCGAATTCCAGGGCCAGGGTGGACAGCGGGCGTTCCAGCGGGATCGGCCGTGCGTCGGCGGCAACCAGTTGCCGGTCAAGCCACCGCTGCCCCAGCCCGCTCGATACCAGGATGATTGCCACAACCAGGGCGGCCGGAACGAACCGCCTGCGATTCACCGCGGTCGGCCTGCCCGCGATCTGATCCTCCGTCAATGCCAGTCGGCTGTCAGTCATGATGTGCAGCGGAATGTCCGCTTCGCCCCATTGCCTGGGCCGCCGCAACTGAGTCGACAGCAGCCCGACGGGACGCAACGAGGGGCAAGCCGCTCTCGGCGCCGGGGTTCACCGGCGCGCAGCCCTTCTTGCGGAGTACACCCGCGAAAGAAGGCCAGACCCCTCTCGCCAGTCGGCGTCTACGACAAGAGCTACTCCCGTCAGGATCCGCTCATGATCTGGCCGCTGCCTGCCGAGGCTTTCGTCTGCTCGCACGGGGGCCTTTCACCATCGGGAGCTGTCGACCTTTCTGCAGCCTGTGCTCCAATGGGACCCACCCGGGCGGCGATCACGACACAAGGGCCTTTTGCTCGGGTTCCGGGTGCGGCGAGCAAACCGGTTGGGCCCGCAACATCGGTCCATGCTGTCTCCCGTTTCCCCCGTTCTCGCGCAAGCTGGTGAGGCGGCGGGACAAGCCGCCAGGCAGAACGGTTACCAGTTTGTCCCACAACGTGCTGTCGCGGACTTGCCGCAGATGTCCGAGTCCTTCGCGCAGTCGGCCGTGGCCGATCAGACGGGACGCCAAGTACAGGTGCTGCTTGGCCATCAGGCGACGATATTGCCTCCCGTGTTCTGCAAGAAAGGATGGGTTCGAGCCCCACACGCGGTCCAGCAGTTTGATCCGTGACATGGCGCAGGAAATCCCGTCGAGATCGAGCAACTGCGCACCCTGGTGTGCGTTCTGCCAGCCGGTCTCACAGTCCAGGTAGGCAACGGGACCCACGGCCGCTAAACGTGCGAAACACTGCCAGTCCTCGTAGAGGGGCAGGTCCTCGGCAAAAGCCATTCCCTCTCCGATGGCTTCACGGCGGGCAACGAAGGTGCAGGTCCAGACGCAGAGGGTCTCCAGGAGCGCCTCATACAAATTGCCAACATGGACCTGAAAGTCACCGCGACCAGGCGGAAGCTCCGCGATGGACGAGAACGGGACACCCGGGCTGAGTATTTCT
Organism: uncultured Planctomycetales bacterium; assembly: GCA_964586235.1. Taxonomy (GTDB): domain Bacteria; phylum Planctomycetota; class Phycisphaerae; order UBA1845; family PWPN01; genus JAUCQB01. Next base: position 16,955 of record CAZPIO010000075.1, on the reverse strand, counting down.
TCCCATGGCGGCGGCCCATCCAGGAAACCGGTGCGCGGATCCCGGAGCCAGGCGGCCACGATATGGTGATGCTCGGTGCCATCCAGGAAACGGCCGGCAAAGTCGCTGAAGGAATAGACCACCCGCGGATAGGCCTGCATAACGGCCCGCTGCAGCCGAAGCTTGTCAGCGAACCACTCGTCATCCGAATCGAGTAAGGCAACCAGAGGACGGCTGGCTTTTCGAATGCCATGGTTCCGGGCTGCGCCCGCGCCCGCATTCGACTGGCGGATATAGCGGATACGATCCCGGAACTCGGCCAACACTTCCTCGGTCCCATCGGTGGACCCATCGTCCACTACGATGAGCTCGTCGACCGGAGCCATCGTAACCAGAACGGACATGACTGCGCGCGCCACCAGGTGGGCCCGGTTGTACGTCGGTATGATGACGCTGATTCCTTCTGTTTCCATGTTTTCCACGTCTTCCACACCACAGCCAGCCACGTTGCCGGCGGCGCAACGTGCTCCAATCGCCTCGATCGCCTGTCCGCCGCCACTCACCCAGGGCTCTGACCGGCCTACGCCGCCAGCAGTTACAGGACTACTATAGACCTGACCCGGTGTGTTTTCTCATTTGTTGCCGCGCCAGGTGTTCATGAACGCCGTTCAGGCCCCTTGGATATGAAATCCACCGTTCCGCGCCGCGCCATCGGCCTCGTTTCCGTCCTCTGCTCTTCGCGGCACCCGCCCAAAGCCGCCAAAAGCGGGAATGAGCTGTTCTGGGCGACCGAGAGCGAGGAACCACGTAAACCCTTAGAATAGAAGTGGTTGCGCAAAACCACCCGACCGGTGCCACGGGGTGTCGCCGCGAAAGGAATTCTTCCGGTCTGCCGGGTCGCTTACAATAGTCGCTCTTGGAGAATGCACTCATGCTGATCGATTGGCCACCCGGGCTGGTTACGGCGGTCCAACAAGTGAAGGCCTTCTTCGGTCTGTTCAGCGAACACGAGCTCGCGGGGATACCGCTCGACTGGATCATCAGGCCTCTGGCCCTGGGCGGTCTGTACCTGCTGCTGCGGCTCCGAATGTCCGGGATCTACGCGACGGCAATCTGTGTGTCGATCCTGTTTGCCAGCGAGTTCATCGAACTCATCTGCACACAGCACTTCCCGCGGATCGACGCACCCGGCTGGGACGATCTGGCGGACGTCCTGACCGGCGTGGCCGGCATTGCCGCGGCCGAGGGCGGCCGGCGTCTGCGACGCGCCCGGTCGGCGGCGACTGCGGAGTGACCGTCCGCGTCAGGTTGGCAGCACGACTCGATTGTCATGCGGGGCCGAACCGCTGCCCGACGACGCGGCATCCGCTGCGGCGCGTCGCGTAAGCAGCCGCAGGATCCACAGCTCTACGAGCAGTACGATGATCGCGAACGGCATCATCGTCAAGCCGGCAAAATCGTGGAAGACCTTCTCCGCGAACTGGCTGCCGGCGGCCTCGCAGAGCATCACCGTCGCGATCAGCCGGACCGTATTCGTCAGCACGGCGATGGGGATGCTCGACAGGACGAGAATCGCCTTCTGCCATGCCGGGCGGCGGGACAGAGACGCAACGGTCGCGGCGACCATTACGAAGGCCGTCAGCATTCGCAGGCCGTTGCATGCTTCCGCAATGGCGACACTGGTCTGCTCGCTGGGGCGCAGCACGTTGCCCTCGCGAACCACCAGGCGTCCCAGAATCTCCAGTCCGTAAACCGCCGAGGCAGTCGCGAATTCCTGCAGAGGCAGGGCCACCATTTCGTGAATGCGCACGGGCAACGGAAACATCAGCGTCAGAAACAGCAGGAGCCACACAACCTGCCGCATGAAGCGCGTTCCCAGAACGGTCCAGACGCTGCCCGCGATCGTGAGCCACAAGGCCAACTGCTCGATCGACCCGTAGGTGAGCAACGTTCCGAACGTCCGCGCTGCCTGGGCGACCACGAGCACGACAAGCCCCCACCAGCAGGGCTGGACGGGCGTCCGGGACAGGATACGTCGTTTGCTCCACAGCAGAAAAACAGCGACCAATGGGACCAATTGGCCGGCCGAGTAGTCCGGATTGCCTTGCCACGTGGCCCAGAGCCCCGCCGCAACCGGCCAGTAGCTGTAGAGCAAACAGACCAGAAGCGCCCCGCCGATTGCCCACCCGACAACGGCGGGACTCATCATGCCCGAGCGGGCTGTCTGAGTATCGCTACGCATTCGGCCAGAGCTTCCTTCCAGTGACGCGGGCGGATCGCCAGATCACGCTCGATCCGATCGGTGTCGAGCACTGAGTACGCGGGCCGAGCTGCGGGACGGGCCAGTTCGGCCGTGGTCATCGGCAGCACGCGGATCCGTCCACCGCTTAGCCGTATGATTTCCTGGGCGAACTCGTTCCAGGAACATACGCCGGAGTTGGCGAAATGGTATGTTCCGCAATGGCGCGTGACACTCAACCGAAGGAGCGTCTCGGCCAGGTCGGCGGCATACGTCGGGCGACCGATCTGGTCGGTGACCACCGTCAGCTCGTCGCGCTCTCCGGCCAGCCTCAGGATCGTCTTCACGAAGTTCCTGCCGTGCACACCAAACAGCCAACTGGTCCGGACAATCGCATGATCCGGCAGGATGCGGCGAATGCTCTCGTCGCCCGCGGCCTTGCTGCGGCCGTAGGCGCTCAGCGGCCGGACAGGGTCGTTCGGCAGCCACGGCGAAGACCTGGAACCGTCGAACACGTAGTCCGTGCTCACATGGATCAGGCGGCAACGGCAGGCCGCACAGGCACGAGCCAGGTTCGCCGGGCCGTCGGCGTTGACCGCCCAGGCCAGGTCCTCGTGGCTCTCGCACCCGTCGACGTCGGTGTAGGCCGCGGCATTGATCAGAATGCGAGGCCGGAGCCGCTCCAAGGTCTCGAATACGCGACCCGCGTCGGCGATGTCAATCTCCTCGACGTCAAGGGCGTGCCGAATCGGCGGAACCCGGAGCCGCTCCTCGTGGGAGAGGCGGACCAGTTCGCGCCCCAGCATCCCCTTAGCGCCGACGATGCAGATCGCGTCATCGACGACCATACTGTTGCTCGTAATACTTGAGATACTCGCCGCTCTTGATCCGGCGCCACCAGGGCTCATGGGTGCGGTACCACTCAATCGTCTCCATCAGGCCCGTCCGGAAATCGACCAGGGGCCGCCAGCCAAGTTCGTTCATGGTCTTCGTGGTGTCGACGGCGTAGCGGCGGTCGTGGCCGGGCCGGTCGGGGACGTATTCGATCATCGACTCGTCCCGGTTCAGCCCGGACAGCAGCATGCGGGTGATGGCCATGTTGCTCTGCTCGTTGTTGCCGCCGATGTTGTAGACCTCTCCCGGCCGTCCGCGGGAAATCACCAGGCGGATCGCCCGGCAATGATCGGAGACATGAATCCAATCGCGCACGTTCGTACCGTCCCCGTAGACCGGCACCTTTCGGCCCTCCATCAGGTTGGAGATGAACAGGGGGAGGAGCTTCTCGGGGAACTGGAACGGACCGTAGTTGTTGGAGCAGCGGGTAACGATCACCGGCAGCTCGTAGGTATGGAAATACGCGAACGCCAGCATGTCGGCCGCCGCCTTCGACGCGCTGTAAGGGCTATTGGGTCGCAGAGGCGTCTGCTCGGTGAACTTGCCCGAGGGTCCCAGCGAACCGTAGACCTCGTCGGTCGAGATCTGAACGAAGAGGCGGACCTTCCGCGCGCGGGCCTCGTCCAGCAGCACCTGCGTGCCCTGCACGTTCGTGTGGATGAACTCCTTGCACCCCAGGATGCTGCGGTCAACGTGGCTTTCCGCCGCGAAATTCACCACGACGTCGGCATCGGCCATCGCGGCCTGGACCGCCTCGGGTTCGCAGATACTGCCGCGGACAAAGCGGAGCCGGGGGTTGTCGAGATAGCCGGCGAGGTTCTCCAGATTACCCGCGTACGTCAGCGCGTCGTACGCCACAATCCGGGCCTCCCCGTCTTCGTCCAGCAGTTGCCGGACGAAGTTGCCGCCGATGAAACCGGCCGCACCCGTGACAAAATACGTAGTCATTTCGCTGCCTTCGCCAGTACGGCGGCCTCCTGCTGAATCTCGTCGTCCAGGTGATTGGCCCCGGCGGCGGCCACCAGAACGTTCGCCCGATGCAGGGACTCGAAGGTCCCGGCGTCCGTCCACCAGCCGTCGAGGATCTCATAGGTCATCGTGCCCTGCGCGATATACGCGTTGTTGACGTCGGTGATCTCCAGCTCGCCACGACCGGAAGGCTTGAGCGTTCGAATGATGTCGAACACCTGCGAATCGTACATGTAGATACCGATCACCGCGTAGTTCGTTTTCGGCTGGGCGGGCTTCTCCTCGATGCCGACCACGGCGCTGCCCTGGACCTCGGCCACCCCGAACCGCTGCGGATCGTCCACCTGTTTCAGCAGAATTCGGGCTCCGCGCCGCTGAGTGAAGAAGCCTCCCACCGCCTTGCAGATGTTTTTCTCGATGATGTTGTCGCCCAGGACCACGACGATCTTGTCGCCGTCGGCGAAATCCTGCGCCAGCCGGAGCGCATCGGCGATCCCGCCCTCGCCCTCCTGATAGGTGTAGTGCAGCTCGGTCAGACCGAAGGCCTTGCCGTTCCCGAGCAGTTTCAGGAAGTCGCCGGCGCTGTCCCCGCCGGTGACCAGCAGAATATCCCGGATTCCGGCGTTCACCAGGCACTCGACCGGATAGTAGATCATGGGTTTGTTGTAGACCGGCAGGAGGTGCTTGTTGGTCACCCGCGTCAACGGCAGGAGACGGCTCCCGAGTCCACCGGCGAGAATCACGCCTTTCACGTCAACCATCCTTCCTGAGGCAGAACGCCTCTCTGCCGGCCACCGTGCCGGCTGGACGGGCCCTCACGTCGCGTGGGCGACCCACGCCTTTCGTCTGTTACACGATTCGGCATTGACCGACCGGCGTCAGAACAGGTCTTGTGCATCCCTGAGACGAGGGTTTCGGGCATCCTTATCGGAGAGGATTGCCTCTGCGGCCGAAACCGGCCACATGATGCCAAGGTCCGGGTCGCTCCACAAGATGCCCCGCTCGTGCTCCGGGGAGTACCCGTTGGTCACCTTGTAGGCGACCTCGGTATTGGGCTCCAGCGTGCAGAAGCCGTGGGCAAAGCCAGAGGGAACGAGGATCTGATTCCACTCCTGTTCGCTGATCATGACGCTGACATGCTGTCCGAAAGTGGGCGAACCCCGCCGGATATCCACGACCACGTCCAGGATCGCTCCGCGAAGGACACGGACAAGTTTGTCCTGGGCAAGCGGCGGAATCTGGTAGTGCAGGCCGCGGACCACGCCGCGATCGATCGACAACGACCAGTTGTCCTGCACGAAATCGAGTCGCAGCCCGGCCTCTTCGAGTGCCCGCCGGCTATAGGTCTCCGAAAAGAACCCGCGAGCGTCCCGGAACTTGCGGGGAACCAGGATTCTCACATCGGGAATGGTTGTGTCAACGAGCTGCATGAGCAACGCCAATCGAAATCCGCCGGTCCGGCAATGTCTACACTCCGTCCCCGTCAGCCGTCCTGAGACGCCCGATAACCGAGTCCGGCACCTCGCGCGTGGAGGGGCCGCTCGGCTCATCAACACCGGATTGCCTGGGAGGGAGGTCCGGCCCAGTTCGCGCCTCAGATGGGGCTCGCGCCAGCCCCCCGCATCCATTCGCCTCGAAGAGTCCGCATTGTGGAGGATCTCGGGCGGCCTCCGGTCGGCACCAGATACCCGAGCACTCCGCGCCAGCCAGTCAACGCGAACACCGTTGCCACCAATATCCTTAGATCAAGCCAGAAGGAGAACCGACGCACGTAGTCGATGTCGTAGTAGATCCACTCGTGGAAGTCCCCTTTGTCACGACGCTCGTCCCGGCAGACCTGCCAAAGACCCGTGATACCCGGTCGGACCGACAATCTTGCCCGGCGCCACGGCACGCAGATCTGGTTCTCGCGGAACGGCGACGGGCGAGGCCCCACCAGGCTCATGTGCCCGGCCAGCACGTTGAACAGTTGGGGGATCTCGTCGAAATTGGAGGCCCTCAACAGCCGTCCGACGCGAGTGATCCTGGGATCATTCTCCAGCTTGAATTGCGGGCCATCCACCTCGTTGGCCCGGTATAGCTGACGCTGCATCTTGTGTGCATCGGCGGTCATCGTGCGGAACTTCAGGCAGGAGAATTCCTTGCCGCCCTTACCCTCGCGGCGATGGGCAAAAAACACCGGCCCGGCCGAGGTCAGTCTGACCACAACGGCCGCCACCAGCATTGGGACCGCCAACACGATCACACCCAACAGCGCCGCCACGAAGTCAAACACTCGTTTGATGGCCAAGTGGAACCGTCGATTCGTATTGAGTGACCGTTCGGCAAGGACCTCCATTTCCTCGACCCATTGCGATTCGCTGGGCAGGGAGGTCAGGGACAGCACGTGTGCGGGCGCACGCCCGGTCCTTCCGTCGCCGTTCCTTCGTCCGCTGCAGACGTCATGACGGACGGCCGTCCTGGCTGCGATTTCGGTCTGATGATTGACCAGGCACTGCGCGACCGTGGCTTGGGCGCCGATGCGTGAGTGAGCGCCGATCACAGCAGGACCGATAATCATCGCTCCTTCGCCGATGTGAACCCGGTCGTGCACGACAACCGGAGGCACGAACCGAACCGACGGATGGATCTCGCATTCGGCGCCCACGAGCACGCCCTCGGCGTGCGCGGCAAAGCGGGCATTCCATCGCTCGACGGTCATCTGCTCAAGGGTGCGGTCGCTCAGGGCCAGGAGACCCTGCGGGCCGCTCAAATCGAGCACCGCGGTATCCAGCGGGAGATCGCGGTTGAGGCCTCCCCTGGACAACAGGCCGGTCCTCAGCTCCGAGAGCGTCCGGAACTGGATACTGGCGACTGAACGCGCGGGGGCCAGCGTGCAGGCAATGGTCTTCTCGGCGGTCTCAGGCCATTCGACGGCACTGTAGAGCCGCTGGATGCAGCGGACCGATCCGTTCGAGTCGCACTCGATGCGTTCTCGGACCTCCTCGGATCCGGCCGTCACAGCGATCATGTGCGTCGCGCCATGGTACTCTTCCAGATGGGTAAGAAGCCCGGTGAAGTCGTGGCCCTTGACCGGCCAGAACCGCGGATCAACCACCAGAAGGCTATCGGCGATCTCGAGGTTGACAAGGACCTCTCCGAGTTGATCGGGCAGGACCACGCGAACAGTCGCCGAGGTGCTCGCGCGGATCATCTCTTCGTAGCCCACCGGCGGATTGAAAGAGGGCATGACCAGCAACTCGGCGCTGCTGACCTTGGACAGTTGCGCAGCCAACTCGTCGAGCACCGAACTGCCACCCAGCGGAATGGTCAACAGGCAGACCGGCTCGGAATCGCCCGCGGATCTGAACTGGCTGTCAATCACAACAGGAACGACCGATTTCACCAAGCCAACCCCTGGAACGCCCGACAAGGCAGGTTCACCACCAGCGTCGCACGGACGATCCTCTCAACAACCCGACATCCAGTCTTTGCCTCTGCGCCCAATCCCCACGGACCTCCAATTGTAGGCACACCAATCGGGAAACAATATCTGAAAGACCAGACTATTTCCCGGAGCATCTCGCTACCCGGCCTTGGCCCGGCCAAGGACCGCGCGCACGCTTTGCCCCTCGTTCACCGCGACATCAACAGCAGCATTCCAGTGAGAAATCGACGGCCTGAGAAGCCCCCCTCCTGAGAGCGTCGACGAATTCTCGGTTCAGAACCGCGGCTGGGATATGGTCAAAACTCACGTGACTCGCCAAGCCTTGCGCCAAGCGGCGTCTGTTCGCCCGTTTCCGGAAACCGGACGCAGAGTCACGTCTCCCTTTTTCCCCTCGCTTCGCCCCCCCGCATACGCCATCGCGTCAGCTATTCTCCCTGGAATGCCGCCTTGCTCTGTCAACACAGACCGCGTTTCGCTGAACCGAGCCATCTTCGATGCACACCTGGTCCACGACGACGCAGTCATCCACAATAACCCGGGCTCCGAGCCGGCAGAACGACCAGACGGCTGATCGACTGACGACGGAACCCCGGCCGACTCTCGTGCCACGGCCGATGGCCGTCGGCCCGACAACCACCGCCCCGGCCTCCACGACGCAGTCGGCATCGATGAGGACAGGGCCAATCAACTTCGCGGTCGGATCGACCTGGGCCGTCCGGTGAACCCGCGAGCCTTCTTTGACTTCATATTCGGCCGGCAGCCCATCGTGACGGCTCAGCGACTCCGTGACCCACTTGCTCACCGTCAAGTATGAGGCCGCACAACGTACCCTGGGAAGCGGACAGTAATCGACCAAATGCGTGGCGACCGACAGACCCTCAGCGTGCAGACGCGGAATGAGTCTCTCCTTCACGTCCTGATATCCGGTCCGTCTGATAAACTCATTCACTTCTCTGGAGAAGACGTACACACCTGCGGGGCTGAGCTTCTGGTACGAAAGCGAGCCTCCCCCGTTGCTCACGGCGGCAACCGTGACCACCGCGCCTGACTCTTCGTGTGTGCTCAGCAATGCCTCAAGGTCGACCTGAGGGAAAACCGAACCATCCGCAACTACATAGAGGGAGGCATCCCGTTCGCCTATCACATCGCGGATGCAGCCTGCCGGCCCCCGCGGCATGCGATCTTCATAATAATGCAGGTTGACGTTCGACTCGCCCCGTTCGCGAAGCGCCCGCGACACAGTCAACGTGTCACTGTTGGCACAGATGCTCGTGGTACGGATGCCGGCCGAAGCCAGCCACTTGATCGTATGCAGGATCAGCGGTTGCCCCGCGATCGGGACAATCGGCCAGCAGACGAAGCGGTCCAGTGCTGAATAACCCCAGGTATGCACGCCGGCGAGGATGATTCCCTCGACCTGGGCGCGATCTGAAGGGCCTTGCCTGGCAGCTTCAAAGCCGGCGGCCCGCAGCAACGGGTCGTCGCCGCTTGGCCGCGACCTCGATTGGATTCCTCGTTCTGGTCTCGCTGTGGTCACGCTCATAGTTGCTGCGCAACTCGAAAAACTCTACGAGCATTCCGTTGCTGGTCACTTAGGAGTTTTGTTCCCACAGCCGGCAGCCGTTCTTCCCTGATAGTCCCCGTTGCTGTGTGTCCGACTGTGCGGTGCCCCCTCCTGAGTTGACTCTTTGGGTGACCTGCACGCCCGTACAAAGTGCCACGCTAGCAGGTCACTTACATTGGGGCATTCTACCCCCCCCCGCACTCACATTCAAGCAAATCGCCAAGTTTTTTACATCCTTTCGACGCCTGTGAGTTAGAACACGCTAAATCAGCTAACCTTCGTCAAGTCAATGGCTTGAGAGTAGTCTACGAAAGTTCGCAAGTTCACCTGTCTAAGATCCTGCCGACTGGTACAAGCATCGAGCCCCCAGATCACCATACGAATTTGTCTAACTCCTGTGCCCCCGGTGTCTTACAACGGATACATCGATCTACAGGACGATGGTAGACCCCTATGATGTGCATTTCCACCGCAGTTAACGGATTAGTCTGAATCTGCCATAGCGCCTGGAGAACTCACAAATCTAAGGATCAAAAAAGATCAAGAAGAGTCACTGATTTTTGGTCTTCCTAGGCCTCCCAGTACTCGGCCAAAAATGAAGGAGAGCGGGCACCTGCTGTCCCGTGAGCGATCACGGGTCCGAACCGGGCCAACCCCACCAACAAACATATCGCAGAGTCAGCGGGAAGTCCGGGTGTGGAACAGGAATTGGCCAGACCTTCTTGCGGCAGACGGGGTGCCCGCCCGCCCTCGCGGTCCGCTGCCGGCCGACGAGGTACCCGGAAGCGTCGAGAAAGGGGCGCGGAATGAACAGACGGTTCGTACACGAGGCAGCTCGCTCGCGGGTCGGCACCGGGATACCCCGGTTGGCGGGGTCGCGCTCGGAAGTGTACACTGGCGCGGCTGCCTCACGGGGCCGGTGATGGTCGCGCTCGGGTTGAGGAGTTGCCCGCAGCCCGGGGTGATCGGGCACCGGTAATGCCCGTCGCGCGAGTGGCGGAACTGGCAGACGCGCAGGATTTAGGTTCCTGTGGGGAAACCCGTGGGGGTTCGACTCCCCCCTCGCGCAATGATCTGGTCGATCTGTATCGGCAGCCCCCGTAAGGTAGCGCCCGCGGACACCTCCAAATAGATTTTTACCGGCACGGGACAGGTTTTGACCAGTCTTCTGGGAACCCAGGGCATCAGAACATGAGTCAGGAAGGTCTCAATCCGGCACCGCCAGACCTTTCCGTCGCTCAGTCGCCAGGCCAGTCCGCCACCCGCCCGCTGAGCCTTTCCGCCGCTCAATGGAAATCCGGCATCGCGGCATGGCTGGGGTGGATGTTCGACGGCATGGACATGCACTTGTATACCCTGGTGGCCGTCCCTTTTGTCGCGGAATTGCTGCGAGTGGCCCCCAGGGAACCGCTGGCCGACTACTGCAGTTCGTGGATTCAGGCGAGCTTTCTCGTGGGTTGGGCCCTGGGCGGGGCATTCTTCGGACGCGTCGGAGACCGGCTGGGCCGCACACGAGCTCTCATGCTGACCATCCTGACGTACGCCGTGTTCACCGGCCTTTCATTCCTGGCCCAGACCTGGTGGCATCTGCTCATCTTCCGCTTTCTGGCTGCCCTGGGGATCGGCGGGGAATGGGCGGTCGGGGCCTCCCTGCTGGCGGAGACCTGGCCGCGGCGCTTGCAGCCGTGGGTCGCGGCCGTCCTGCAGACCGGCGTCAACTTCGGCGTGCTGCTGGCCTGCCTGGCGTACTACCTGATCGCGGCCGCGGCGGCCCCCAACCGCACCGTCTTCCTGGTGGGCATCCTGCCGGCGCTGATCGTGTTCTGGATTCGCCGGGCAGTACCCGAATCGGCTCAATGGCAGAGTGCCAGGAACAGCCAGCAAGCCCAGCCCGGCATCGCCGAGCTCTTTCGCGGCTCAATCCGGCGCACGACGCTGCTGACCGTTCTCGTATGCGCCACCTCTTTGACTGCCCATTGGGCGTTCCTGTTCTGGTACCTGCAGCACCTCCGGACGCTTGGCAGCCTGCAGGGCTGGACCGAGCCGGATGTCAACAAGCTGGTGAGCATGGTGATGTTTCTGGTCATGAGTTCGGCCATCGCGGGCAACTTCCTGGCCGGGCTGCTCGCCACCCGGCTGGGCTACCGGAGGGTCATCCTGCTCATGTGCGTATCCTATTTCGGGGCGATAACGCTCTGCTACGGCGTCCCTCGCGACCACCGGAGCCTGCTCTGGTTCCTGCCCCTGGCCGGAGCCTCCCAGGGCATCTTTGCCCTGTTCACCATGTACCTGCCGCCGCTGTTCCCGACACTGCTCCGCACGACGGGAGCGGGTTTCTGCTACAACATCGGCCGGATCGTGGCCGCCGGGGGCACGGTCTTCTTCGGACTGTTCGCCAAAGTCGGCGATTACCGGCTGGCCCTGCTCTGTGCCGGCGTGTTGTTCCTGCCCGCGGCGATGCTGACGTACTTTCTGCCGGACAGACCCAGTGAAACCACGGAGGCTGCCGCTTGACGCCAGCGGTCGGCTACGAGGAGCATCGGATTTTCGAGATTTGCGGGAACCAGAAAGCGGCTTGGGCATCTAAGCCTTCGGGCGGAAGGGGGTTGCAGCGCGCATTTGTCGCCTGGGCATCGGAGGACTCCAACCCGCTGGGTCCTGCTTGCTCGAACCGGACAGCATGAGGTACGTGAGGTGTCCAAGATAATCCTGGCGGTTCTGACGGCGGCGGCTTTCGCTTATGCCCTGTGGCTGGTGGTGACGGGGGGAACGCTTCCACACCCCGGACATGCGACAGGGCTTCGGCGGCGGTTTTGCCTCGCCACCCTGCTGTTCGTGGGGCTGCTGACAACGGCCGGCAGCAGGGCCGGGCAGCCGGTGCCCACGTGCTACACTCCGCCACCCTTGCCACCACCTCAGACCACGCAGCCGACGGGACAGCAAGCGCTCGTTGCCACCTTGAAAGCCGTCTGGCGAACGCTGGATGCGAAGCAGAACGACGAGTTCCGGCAGAGGCTTGAGGCCGCCGTCGGCCAGGGTGCCATTCAACAGAAGACCGCGGATATGCTGGCCATCGCCCATGCTGAGCTTGCATACCACAAATACCGCACCCGCGGCGAGGGCGCGAGGATGACATGCTACAGACCCACCATCATGGGCGAGACGCTCATGAAGACTTGCGAAAACGCCCTCAAGCAGATTCAACTGCTGGCCGAGGCCGAGAAAGCGGGAAAGATCGATGCCCCCACCGCGTCAAGAGCCCAGGCGGCTCTGGCAGGCGAATTGGAGATGCTCTATCAGGCCAGGCGCATCGGCCAGCCTGAGCGTCAAACCGCCGAACGGCAACTCACCAAATTGTATCAGGAAGGCAAAGTGGTTCCCGGCGACTCCGCCGAGGTCGCGGCTGCGATGATCGTGGAGATGGAGAGCGGGCAGGCGGTCAGCCTGACGCCCGGCCGTCGGCTGATGAACATGAAGCAACGGGTACGAGACGTATTCAAGACGAGATTAAAGGCGAACGATTGGCAGGACCCGGCGATCCAGCCGAACCTGGCTGAGATACTGGCCAGGGCGGATCTGCTTTCCGCCCGGGACGTCGTTCCGGATCACACTTGCTATTCGCGGGCCCTCAGCCCAGTTGAGGAGCGCAGCGAGGAACTGGCCGAACTGCAGAAGCGCCTCCTGGACAAGCACCTGCTTCTGGGCACCCTTGACGGGAGTCGATACACACGGCTGGTCGAGGCACAGCGCCGGGAAGACGCCGAACTCCAGGCTCGCTTAGCGAGTGTGACAGAAAAGGACTTGCAGACATTTCAGGAGAAGGCCCGTGAAGCCGTGCGAGCCCTTTATCAGAAGGGTGAGCTGCCGCCTTCGCTGGTCGAGGAGGTCGAGCACGCACTCGATGTCGATGTGCTCGATCTCAAGCCCGGTGATGCTCTTCGGGCCGAACTCGGTTTCTGCCTGCGGGGGCGTGTGCATGACGCCCGGCACCGGCAAGTGCTCACTTGGCTCGAGGAGCAGAAGCTGATTCCCCCGGCCGACAATCGGCGGGGCGAGATGACCGGGGCGATCGACCCTGACTCATATAAGCTCGAACAGCAAGCGATGATGAAAGCTCTCAAGGAGGCCCTGAACCGAGATGAGGAGGCCTCGCTTGCAGGCGATGAGGCCGTGCGGATCGCCCGCAGCACGCTGCCGGAGCAGGAGCTCGATTATCGCCTGCGAATGCGGCGAGTGGTGCGTCTGCTGCTGAAGAATAGTTTGCTCGACCAGCGGCACGACCTCAGGGCGATCGAGGAGTGTCTGGGCGTTCCGTTGATCGGCACACTGGAGACAGGCCAGACGGGGCGGCCGTGAAACACCTCATGCTCCACGGGGCATGAGGCCGTCCAGGGCGCGCGACCGCGTTGACTGTCTGCGGAGGTGACGAATGTGTCCAAAATCATCATAGCGATTCTGACCATCGCGGCGTTTGTGTACGCGTGCTGGCTGGTCTTCCTGCGACGACCATTGCCCGATCCGCGCCGGGCCGATGGATTCCGCCGGAGGTTCCAACTGGCGACTCTGCTCTTTGTCGGGTGCCTAACCGCCTGTGATCGCAAACAGCCCGAGGTGATGTGCTATACAGTGCCCGCGGCCTCTCGGCCTTCGAGCCAGCCATCGAGTCAGGCCGAGCGGGACGAACTGACTGTCCTTAAGTCCGCGTGGCGGACGCTCGATCCCAGACAGAGCGAGGGTTTCCGAAAGAAGCTGGAAGCGGCCGTGGGCGAAGGGGTTGTTCGGCAGAAAACCGCCGATGTGCTGGCCGTCGCCTATAAGGAGCTTTCCTATCACAAGCAGCGAACGCGCAGCAAGGAACCGCAGCCGACCTGCTACATACCGACCATTCTGGGCAGCGCGGTGATGACCAGCCGCGAAAAGGCGATGAAACAGATTGAACTGCTCGACGAAGCTCGTGCAAGAGGAACCATCGACGATCAGACAGCCCGAAAGGCCGGCGAGGTTCTTGCCCGCGAACTCGAAATGCTTTACCAGGCCGAGAAGATCAGCCCAGACCACACGCTTGATACGGGAAGTCGGCTCACTCAGCACTATGAGCAGGGCAAGATCATCCCAACCGAGGCTGCCCAAGACGCCGCCAAGGTCATCGTCGAAATGGAGCGGCAGCCGTGAAATCAGTGCTCCACAGGTTGGGGAAGGTGCTGCGGCCGTGGTCGCACGACTCGATGCTGTACGAGGTGACCGCGCGGTGCAACCTGCGCTGCCTGCACTGCTACAACGTCTGGAAGGATGACGTCCAGTACGAGTGCGACGAACTCGACACCTGCCGTGCGCTTGAGCTCATCGACAAGGCCATCCGCGAGAGTCGATGTCGCCAGTTCACCTTCACCGGCGGCGAGCCCTGCCTGCGGGACGACCTCGAGCAACTGGTCGCCCGGGCCGCCGCACGCTGCCGGCACGTCGCATTGATCACCAACGGCACGCTGTTGCCGGAAGAACGCGTGAAATCACTGATCAAGGCGGGCGCGTCGCTGTTCGAACTGCCCCTCAACTCCGCCGACCGCGCGATGCACAACCGCATGGCCGGGGGTTTCGATTGCTTCGACAAGGTGACGCGAGCGGCGGCCGACATCCGCTATCACGGGGCGGAGGTGGCCTTCGTTTTCGTCGGGACGGCCCTGAACATCGACCACTGGAAGGACGCCCTGGAGCTGGGCATCGCCCTGGGGGCACGCGGTTTCCTGTTCAACCGCTACAACGCCGGCGGCGAGTGCCACGGACGGCCGGAGACGCTCATGCCCTCGGTCGAACAGGTCCGCAACGGCCTGGCCGTCGCCGAGGAGTATGCCTCCAAGTACGGCGTCGGCATCGGGGCCTCGATCGCCATCCCGCCATGCCTGATCGACCCGAAGGAGTTCCCGCACGTGGGCTTCGGCTTCTGTGCGGCCGGGACCGAGCGAGCCTACTACACACTCGACCCGGCAGGTAACGTCCGGCCGTGCAACCACACGCCCACCACGCTGGGCAACCTCTTTGACACCCCGTTGAAGCGGCTTGTCCACTCACGGCGGCTGGCCGAGTTTCGCCGTGCCCGCCCGGCCTTCTGCGGCGGATGCCGGCTGGAACACGAATGTCTCGGCGGCTGCAAGGCGGCGGCGGAAGCGTGCTATGGCTCGCTGAGCGAATGCGAGCCCTTCCTGAAGCTCAATATCAAACGGGCGTGCAAACCGGCGGCAGAGAAGGTCCTTCCTGTCGCCTGACCGGCAAGCGGAGCATGCCCCACCCCGTCGGCGAAACTCGCATCAATCCGCACAGCTCAAATCGGCCGGAACACCTTCACCGCTGACGCATCCCTGGAAAACGGCGAAATCGATCTGGTCAACGTCGTCATCGCCGTCGAAGTCACGGTCTTCGCAGCCCCATTCGAACGCGATGCCCGGACCTGAGGCACAAGCTTCAAACAACTCAGCGTCCTCGCCGTCGACATCGCTGTCGCCGTCGTAGTCTGTGGGCGGACCGGGCAGACGCTTCTCATAAGCGCCCATGTCCACGATCGGAGGCGTGCCAACCCCGGTGTCATCCACTGCAGGATCATCCACAAACCGCGGACCCAGGTCGAGGTCCGTCACGACACCCACCGGCACAAGACTGTTGCTGGCGGCATCGATGCAGGGCGAGCCGGCGGAGAGTCGCAGGTTGTCATCGGCGGTGCCGACGATCCCATCGGGACCATCCGCATCGACAAACAGCGGATCATCCCCATGGTTGCCCTCGCCCGGAGGGGGCTCCTCGGGATTGAAGCCCTCAATGCAACAGTAGTTCACCGTGTCAGCACCAGACATCTGCGCCCAGTACCCCCCGCTACCCCCGGACAGGTTTCCCCAGAAGATGCAGTTGGCCACGGCCGTGGTTGTCTCCCACGAGTCGTCGTACAGGCCGCCGAACGCCTCCACCGCCGAATTGGCGACGAAGGAGCAGTTGGCCACGGTGACTTCTGTCGAGATGAGAAACATGCCCCCGCCCAGGTAACCAGAGGTATTGCCACTGAAGATGCAATTCGCCACGAGCGGGCTACTGCCCGTGCTGAGCGCGATTCCACCCCCGTTGTTGTTGGCGTTGTTCTTGAGGAATTGGCAACGGACGACGCTCGCGCCCGCCTGTTGGACATAGAGACCTCCGCCATCAACACTGGTGGTGTTGGAGATGAAGCGGCATCCGTTGAGCGTGAGATTGCCATTCTGATAATCGTAGACGCCAGCACCGTTGTTGGCGCTGTTCGCCTGGAAGGTGCAGGTAAGGATCGTCGGGCTGCCGTTCACGTTGAGCAGGCCGGCACCGCTGGGTGTGGCCGCACCATTGGCGTTGCCGGCGGTGACCGTGAAGCCATCGAGAACAGCCGTGACATCAGTCCCGCTGGTGGTGACGACATGATACGAGTTCTCACCATTGTTCCCGAAGCCCGGCGTGTCGTTGCCGTTCAGATCGCCGCTGAGAATCGTCTCGTTTTCGCTGACGGACCGGTCATCGGGATTCGCCTCACCGAAACCGGCGTAGCCGCCTTTCAGAGTCAGGCCGTTTCTCAACTGGAAGGTCGCGTTCCGGCTGCCGGATGGTCCGGCCGGCTTGTACGTCCCCTGGGCGACCCGGATTTCATACACATTGGAGTGCGTGGCCGCAAAGCCCATCGCAGTTTGCAGATCGACGTAGGCCCCGGCCCAACTCGCACCGTTGTTGACGCCCGGCGCATCGACATCCACATACAGAACGTCTGTGACGGGCTCATTGTCCACCTCGATGGCCGTCAGCCTGGCGGCGGGCATGCCAGAAGCAGTCACCTGGATCAGGGTCGTGCCGGCGAGGTTATCAGCGTCTTCGGCGGCGGC
>CAZPIO010000074.1:0-35620 GCA_964586235.1 uncultured Planctomycetales bacterium | reverse complement strand
GGATGCTCGGAAAAACACCGTACCGGTTCGGCCCCTGAATGAACTCGGCCGTCTTGTGGATGTAAACAGCGTCGGTTTCCGTCGTCGGTTCAACCGTAATCTCGACATACGGATCTAGCGAGGAGTCCCAGACGGCCTGCCATCCCGAACCCAGCCCCATCAAACCGGCGTTTACGGACGACGCGGCCGCGAACACAGACACCGCTACTGTCAAAAAGCTCCTTTTCATACCTTCCTCCTACTTTCCTTCCTGCCCTGCGAGAGAAGGGCCTCCGAGTTGACTCTGTCGCATTCCCAGATCACTTAGTCCCGCAGGCGCGACACGCACAGCGCTCATGCGCGGCGCCGCCCGCACCTTTCCCGGTCCGTCCAACTACCAACGGGAGCCGCACCCTTGATATGTGGCTCTCTCCCTCTCTCCATGGTGCCGATATTAACGGAACTCCGATCACGACGCAAGAATTTTTCTTGAATTATTCAGGTTGTCCGGCCGCTCGCCAAGGGAGGGTCGTTCCGGTTCTTGTATTCACAACCGCTCCCGGTTGTGCACGTCGTCGATGCAGCATGTGTATAGATTGGGGGATCCATAACCTCTTGCCAAGGCAGGAGTTAAACGAGAACCATGCTCCGAGCAACCCTTACCGGCTTAGTCCCGGCAGTGCTCTGCTCGTGGCCCCGAAAGCTCTACCCTTGCAGAGACGCCGCCCAAGAAGATGCGGCTGCTGTAAAGGTTGACTTCGGCCAGTCGCAATATCCACCAGTGCCCTCGGGTCTCAGGGCCGGATAAACGCGTTGGCCTCGCGCATGGCCGACAGATACGAAAGCCGCGCCGGGCTGGGCTTGATAGAGATGAATGCGATGGGCACTCCCGGCAGCGCCCGGCGAACCTCGCCCACAAATTCCTTGTAGTCGTCGAGCACCTGCTGCGGCGTGTGGCCGGACGCAACATCGTTGTCCCCCGCATAAAGGACGACCATCCTGGGCGGGCAGGGAGCCACAATCCGGTCGACGTACCAAGTGCTGTCGGCAATGCACGAGCCCTATGAGAACACCTTACGTGACAGTCCGTCTACTTGCCGCCCTTTTCATTCACGCCCCTGACTCGCATTTTCACCGCGTATAGCCCCCTGCTGGCCGTGATGAACAGCGTCCTGCGATCCTTGCCGCCGAAGCACACGTTGGCCGACCATTCTTCGGGCACGTCGATGTGATCGATCCGCTTGCCGGCCCTGTCGAAAACCGTCACCCCCTTGCCGGTCAGATACACGTTGCCCTCGCTGTCGATGGTCATGCCGTCCGAGCCCATCTCGCAGAACAACCGCTTGTTTGCCAGCGACCCGTCCGGGCGAATGTCGTATGCATACGTGCGTTGGGCTTTCAGGTCGGACACGTAGAGCGTTTTTCCATCCGGCGTGCCGGTGATGCCGTTGGGCGTCTTGAGATCGCCTATCACCCGCGTGAGCTGTCTCGGAGTACCCGGCTTGTCCTCCTTGCGCTGCGGTGCGAGGAAATATACCCCCTCCACTTCCTGCTCCTGTCCCCCGCGCTTCCACCAGTCGCGCTTGTACCACGGGTCGGTGAAATACAACCCGCCGTCCGGCCTGATCCAGACGTCGTTGGGCGCGTTGAGCAGCTTGTGCTCGTACTTCTTCACCGGTACAGTCACCTTCTTGTCGGGCGTGATCAGCCAGAGTTCGTTCTTCTCGTCTGCGCACGAGTACAGATACCCCTTCGTGTCGAACATCATGCCGTTGGACCGGTTGCTCGGCTTCATGAAAACGGAGAGCTTGCCGTCCACGCTCCACTTCATGATCCGGTCGTTCGGCTGGTCCGTGAAAAACACGTTACCTTCCGCGTCGCAGGTTGCCCCCTCGGTGAACTCGAACTCTCTGGAGAGCCTCTCGACCTTGGCCCCGGGCGCGACCACCCCGCCCTCCCCGACGGCCGCCCGAACGCCCGCAAACGAAGTCATCACCACGATCATCACCGTTTCGATTCGGTTCATGCTCTGCCTCCTATCTCCGCGTTCCCGCATCGCCGCGTCATCCTCTCTCTGGCACAGACGGACCTTCCTGCCTATGTTGTGGGCTTTAATGCTATATCGCTCGACACGAATGGGAAAGCGTCAGAAGCGGTGCCGGTTCGGCCGGCGCATGCGGTCGTCTTGCTTGCCCTGGCGCCCTTCCCTCCGCTGATCCTGGAGGTCTCGAACCATGAGTACCCGCCGTCTTATCACGCGTGCCACTCTGTGGATGATGGTGGTGTGTCTATCCGCGACCGCTGCAGTCGCGGCGGAGCCGTCCGGAGCCGCCCTCGACATCGGCTCGCGCCGGGAACTCTTCGTCGATCACTACCTGATCGATCGGCTCGACGGAGCAAGCCTGCGCCTGCACGAGCCTCAGCCGGCCGAGACCGTGCTGCAGTTTGACCAGCCTTATGAGGGTGTCTATGCCGGCTACGTGACCGTGTTAAAGGACGGTGAGACGTACCGGATGTACTACCGCGGGCTGCCGGCCGTCCGGCAAGGCGAGGCCCTCCACTCCACCGAAACCGAGGTCACCTGCTACGCCGAAAGCCCCGACGGCATCACCTGGACACGGCCGCAACTCGGCCTGTTCGAGGTCGGCGGCAACCGCGAAAACAACGTGATCCTGGCCCGCAACGTCGCCTGCCACAACTTCTCGCCGCTGGTCGACGCACGGCCGGGCGTGCCCCCCGACCAGCGGCTCAAGGCCGTCGGTGGAAACCAGAAGTCCGGCCTCCTCGCGTTCATCTCGGCCGACGGGATTCACTGGAAGCCCTTGCGGGACCAGCCCATCATCACCCAGGGGGCCTTCGACTCTCAGAACGTCGTATTCTGGTCCCCGAGCGAGGCCTGCTACGTCTGCTGCTTTCGAACCTTCAAGAAGATCGGCACCGAAGGGTTCCGCTGGATCAGCAGGACGACGTCCAAGGACTTCCTGACCTGGACGCCGCCGGAGGAAATGAGCTTCGGCGACGCGCCGCCCGAGCATTTCTACACTAACCAGACGAATCCGCATTACCGCGCCCCGCACCTGCTCGTCTCGGTCTTCGCCCGGTTCATGCCTGGGCGGCAGGTGCTGACCGCCGGCGAGGTGCGCGAATTGAGCGTCGTCGGCGACTACGGGCGAGACTGTTCCGACGCGTGCTTCATGACCAGCCGAGGCGGCACACGATACGACCGGGTTTTCATGGAAGGGTTCATCCGCCCCGGCCGGGGCGCCGCGAACTGGACCTCCCGGACGAACTATCCGGCCCTGGGCATCGTCCCCACGCCGGACGGCCGGATGTCCCTGTATGTCCAGCGGCATTACGCCCAGCCGTCACATCATTTGCAGCGGCTGACGCTGCGCCCGGACGGCTTCGTTTCGGTGAAGGCCCCCTACGGGGGCGGCGAGCTGACCACAAAACCGCTGATCTTCTCCGGAGACAGCCTGGTTTTGAACCTGGCCACCTCGGCCGCGGGCGAAGTGCGGGTCGAGATTCAGGACGCGGAAGGCAAACCGCTGCCCGGCTACGGGATTGAGGACTGCGACCGGATCATCGGCGACGACCTGGAGCGTGCGGTGACCTGGAAAGGCCGCACTGCCGTGGATAGCCTGAGGGATCGGCCCGTCCGACTCCGCTTCGCCCTGAAGGACGCGGATCTCTACGCCCTGCAGTTCCGCTGAGCGGCCGCGCCCCGGCACCTCCGCGTGAGATCCCTTCCGTCCACGTCCGCCCCCTGCAAGCCCAGGTCTCAGAGTCGAACCGTGGCCTCCAGCATCACCGACTCGCGGTCCCCAATGCCGACCTCGACCGTCAGGATGATGTTCTTGCCTATCTCCACGCGGCCACCGACGATTGTGTTCCACGGGTTGACGGCTTCCACATTCGCACGGAAATTGAGGTCGAGGATCCCGAGGCGACCGGTCATGACCTCCTGGACGCCCTGGCACATGGCCCCGCCCCACACGGAGACAAACACGTCGCCGAGTGACGAGCCCTGCAGGATGCGCTCCCTGACGCCGAGCCGCGTGCTGAACACCATGACATCGACCGGATCCAAGGATGCGACGAGAGGGCTGAAATTGAGGAAGGTCCTGGTGAAGTTCAGGTCCGCCAGGCCAAACACGATCGTGGATCGACCCTTGATAGGCTTAACGCCGGCGGCCAGGGTGCCCCCGAGGCCCACCGTCGGTCCAGCGTACTCCAGGTTGATATCGAACTTCGGGCCGAACGGGGGCAGGATCGGGAAGACCGCAGGGCGTACTCCAAGGTCGGCCGTTCCGTCCACGTAGCCGGCAATCGCGTACAGGTTCAGGAACGGGAAGACCCAGGAGTCAAAACGAGTGGTCCATGCTGTTTCCTGTATCTTGACATTGGTAAATTCAATGAGGTTGCTGATATCCAGCAACCCACCGCCCTTCGGCCCAAGTTTCAGCTCCGGCAGTTGGAAGTTCTCTTTGCTCGAGTAGACATTGCCTGAGACGCCGATCGGCAGCGGGAGCTCGAACCCGTACTTGCGGGCCTCCTTTTCGCCCCAGATGGGCAACCCGGACCAGTGGCTCACCTCTTTCCCTTCGACCACCTCCGGCCCGGAGGTCGACTCGTCGCCGGCCGGTCGAGTGATGGCCTGGCCTGACGTCAGCCGGCCAAACGTGAGTAGCACGGACGCGAGAATGAATACGAATCGACCGATGCCTGCGTCTCCTGGTTTTTTTAGGTTCAGAGAATGCCGTTGCAGTAGCGCCGGGTTCCTATCCTACCGGTTTCGATGTAGCGCGCCCATCGCGCTGCTTGCCGAGCCTTCACCGAATGCCAGGTCATTGGAGAAAGGGACGGAAGCCAGGTGAGGGGCCTCTTGCAGGCCATGCAATCAGCCAAGAGCTGAGAGTTGAAAGCTTCCTTCCTGCTTGCCGGTCGAACGGTCTGGCGGTCCAACAGTCTCTCTGGCCCCCCAACAAGCGGCTATCGGAACGGGTAGTTCATCGTGACATCTTCTGTGATCTGATGAGTCGCCCCTTCCGGCTTCACGTTGCCACGAAGGACGCGGATGTGCGCGTCGTGCAGTCTCGTTGGCGGGCTCCGCCGAGGGAGCAAGTCGCAGCAGCGGCCGTTGGCTAACTTCGCGAAATACGGCCAGACGCAGGAATCGCTCCATTGTAACATCTTTCAGACAAAATACTTACAGATCGACGCCCCCTGCCGAACCGGTGCCAGGCGCTCGGCCTCTCGTCGGGGTGCCCTTCCGGGGGCGGCGTTCCGTCGGCTGCTGTTTTGCGTTGTACCCCGCGCGGTGCGGACCGGCAATGCCGCGCGGCGCCACGTTGACACCACCACCCCCAATCCGTACCCTGCTCTGTCCTTCGGCGTTCACCCGTGCCCCCTGGACGGCCGGGCGAACCACCCTGGAGGACGGGAGCGGCCGCGGTCCGCCCCCACCCCGGTATTGTCAAACCGTAAACGCAGTAACACGCACCAGTTAGGGGCTTTAACCAGGAGAAAGAGTCGAGTATGGCAACCAAGTGGGTCTATTCGTTCGGTAACGGCAAGGCGGACGGCAGAGGCGATCAGAAGGAGCTGCTCGGCGGCAAGGGGGCCAACCTCGCGGAGATGGCCCGCCTCGGTCTGCCCGTGCCCGCGGGATTCACCATCACCACCGAGATGTGCACCGAGTACAACCGCCGCGGCCGGAAGCTTCCGCCCGCACTGATCAAGGAGGTCCAGAAGGCCCTGGCCCAGGTCGAGCGGATCATGGGCAAGAAGTTCGGCGACGCCAGGAACCCGCTGCTCGTTTCCTGCCGGTCCGGGGCCCGCAGCTCGATGCCGGGAATGATGGAGACGGTGCTCAACATCGGCCTGACCACCAGGACGATTCCCGGCCTCATCACCAAGACCAACAACCCGCGATTTGTCTGGGATTCCTATCGCCGCCTCATGCAGATGTACTCCGACGTGGTCATGGAGAAGGCGGAGGGCATCGAGCCGGCGGAGGACATGGGCGTCCGCAAGCAGCTCGAGCGCGAGATGGACAAGGTGAAGCACGCCAAGGGCTACAAGGTCGACACCGACCTGACGGTCGAGGACCTGCAGGCCCTCTGCGTCACCTACAAGGAAGTGATCCAGCGCGTCCTGGGCAAGCCCTTCCCCGATGACCCGATGCAGCAGTTGCTCGGCGGCATTCGGGCGGTCTTCCAGTCGTGGAACGGCAAGCGGGCGATCTCCTATCGCCGGATCGAGGGCATTCCCGACGACTGGGGCACGGCGGTCAACGTCCAGGCCATGGTGTTCGGCAACATGGGTAACAACAGCGCCACCGGCGTGGCCTTCACCCGCAACCCGGCCACCGGCGAAAACAAGTTCTACGGTGAGTGGCTGATCAATGCCCAGGGCGAGGACGTCGTCGCCGGCATTCGCACGCCCAGCCCGCTGAACGAAGCCACCCGGCCCGAGGGCAACACCGAGCCGAGCCTGGAGAAGGCGTACCCCAAGACTTACAAACAACTCCATGCCATCCGCGACAGGCTTGAGAAGCACTTCCGCGACATGCAGGACATCGAGTTTACCATCGAGGAAGG
The DNA here is from genome assembly GCA_964586235.1 of uncultured Planctomycetales bacterium. GTDB lineage: Bacteria > Planctomycetota > Phycisphaerae > UBA1845 > PWPN01 > JAUCQB01. The sequence continues at coordinate 29,039 of CAZPIO010000074.1, read as the reverse complement.
GCGCGTGTGGATGCTCCAGACGCGCACCGGCAAACGGACCGGCCCGGCCGCCGTCCGCATCGCCGTGGACATGGTCAACTCCAAGATGATCAAGCCGGAAGAGGCGGTCACCCGCGTCACCGCCGCGCAGCTCGATGAGCTGCTCCACGATGTGCTCGACCCCGCCGCCGAGAAGACCGCAGTCAAGCTGTGCACCGGTCTGCCGGCCGGTCCGGGTGGCGCGGCGGGCCAAGTGGTCTTCACCGCCGAGACGGCGGTCGAGTGGGCCGCTCAGGACAAGCAGGTCATCCTGGTTCGCGAGGAAACCAACCCGGAGGACGTCGAAGGCATGCGAGCCGCACTGGGCATTCTCACCGCCCGCGGCGGCATGACCAGCCACGCGGCTCTGGTCGCTCGCGGCTGGGGCAAGTGCTGTGTGGTCGGCGCGGGCGATCTGCGCGTCGACCTGGCCGACCGGACGGTGACGGTCGCCGGTGAGACCATCCGCGAGGGCGATTGGCTGAGCCTCAACGGCACCAAAGGCGTGGTCTACAAGGGCCAACTGCCGATGGTCGCCGGGGCCGAGGACAACCCGTATTTCGTGAAGTTCATGTCGATCTGCGACAAGCTTCGCAAGCTGGGCGTGCGGGCTAATGCCGACACGCCGGAGGACGCCGCCAAAGCCCGCCAGTTCGGGGCCGCCGGCATCGGCCTGTTCCGTACGGAGCACATGTTCTACGGGCAGGGTGCCGAGGAGCCGCTGTTCAAGCTCCGCAAGATGATCCACGCCAAGACGCTCGACGAGCGCAAGGCGGCACTTGATGATCTGTTCCCGCACGTCAAGAGCGATATCAAGGCTACTCTCGAGGCGATGAACGGCCTGCCGGTAACCGTCCGCCTGCTGGACCCGCCGCTGCACGAGTTCGTGCCGCAGGACGAGGACGAGCGGCAGAAGCTGGCCGCGAGTCTGGGCATCACGCTGGAGGAACTGGCCGATCGGGCCGAGGCCCTCGACGAAGTCAACCCGATGATGGGCCATCGCGGCGTGCGACTGGGCATCACCTTCCCCGAGGTCAGCGAGATGCAGATTCGGGCGATCCTGGAGGCCGCCTGCGAACTGATCAAGGAAGGCAAGAAGGCCATGCCCGAGATCATGATCCCGGTAACCTGCGACGTGAAGGAGCTGACCCACCAGAGGAAGATCGTCGACCGGGTGGCCGCGGAAGTGGCCAGGAAGTTCGGGATGAAGAAGATCCCGTTCATGTACGGCACGATGATCGAGATCCCGCGGGCGGCGCTCAAGGCCGCCGAGATGGCCGGGACGGCGGAGTTTTTCTCTTTTGGCACAAACGACCTGACACAGATGACTTTCGGCTTCAGCCGCGACGACGTCGGCGGGTTCGTGCCGGACTACATCAAGAACGGCATCCTGCCGGCGGATCCGTTCCAGTCGCTCGACCAGAACGGCGTGGGCGAACTGATTGCCATGGCCGTCGAACGCGGGCGGGCGGTGCGTCCCAATCTCAAGGTCGGCATCTGCGGCGAGCACGGGGGTGAGGCTGAGTCGGTCAAGTTCTGCCACCGCGTGGGGCTCAACTACGTGAGCTGTTCGCCGTACCGGGTGCCCATCGCCCGGCTGGCCGCCGCCCAGGCCGTCGCCCAGGAAGCGGCCAAAGGCAAGGCCAAGCCGGCCGCGAAGAAGGCATCGCCGAGGAAGAAGAAGTAATCGTCAGTTCTGAGTTTTCGGTCGTGAGCAGACGACCACATTGAAAGACCGAACCGCACCCTGCCGCTCACTCTGGAGCGGCGGGGTGTTCTTTTTCGTTGGCCTCGACGCGATGGACTGAGGATTCGCCGGCGGTCGCGGCGGCGGCTAGGGTTGGGTTTCAGGGTTCAGGGTCCAGGGTTCAGGGTTCAGGATCCAAGGCGCGGTTCCGCCAAATGCGTCCGGCGCGGGGCCTTGGCGGTATTCCTGTCAGATGGCCGAACCAGAATGAGCCGCATACGTAGAAGAGTCAGCCTGTACTCCCCGTCCGCGTAATCCGCCTGTTCAGCGGCGGTTCGGAGTGCTCGCCCCTGTCGCTTGCCAAAGGTTGCATCTGGTGTCATGATGCTCGCTGCAAATCCGTCGCGACACACATGACAGAGGAGGAAAACCCATGAGCCCTGCAGCCCCGTCGCCCTCGAACGCGTCCGCCCCCCTGCGGTTTCGATGGGGAGTGTTTGTGACGGTTCTGATCCTCGCAGCCGCGGTCGTTGCGGCGGTCTGGATGGTGTGCCCCCCGAAGTACACGGCCGTCGGCCATGTCATCGTCGAGTCTCCGTTCGGCAAGGCTCCGATGCAACTGTCAGAGCCACCGGTCCCGCTGGACATCATGGACCGGGCTGTGGCCGACCAGGTCCAGCGATTGAAAGGGGAAGGGCTGCTCCGCGACCTGGTGACAAACGACCAGCGCGTCCGCGACACGGAGTGGTTCAAGTCGGGTGAGGACGCCAATGCACGATTGGATGAGCTGACCAGTAGTCTCGAGGTCAAACAGGTCCCGCAGACCAACTTCATCGCCGTCACCTTCAGCACGAAGAACCCGCAAGATGCGCCCGTTATCGTCAACAAGTTGATTGACAGGTACATCGCTCACACCACCAGCGCCAACGAGAGCAAGTACAAAAGCGAACTCGACATGTACAGAAGGCAGGAACAGGCTATCCAGAAGCGGATCGAACAGATCCACGATCAGCAAGCCGAATTCATGAGACTGGAACTCAGCGAGCCTGGGGCGGCTCAGGGGATCAACGTGCTCGGCAACACCTGGCGCGTCCTGGCGGAAGAGGCGGCCCGGATGGGCACTGAGAAACTCCAGTACCAGGCCGCATACCAGAATCTGAAGGCCCTCGATGCCTCGCATTTTGCCCTCGCAGCTCAGGCCCGCGCCATGATCGAACAGGACCCGCAGATTGCCAAGCTCCGCGAACTCAAGCTGATGCACGAGATGGAGATTGAGGCCTCGGGGATGGCAGGAGTCACCACTCAACCCGCCGATTCGCTCAACAGAGCACGGTTGGAGGTGATCAATCGGAACCTGGCCGAATTGGCCGCGGCGCGTGAGAAGGAGATCTTCGAGGCTGAACTCGATCGGGCAGAGAGGCTCTACCTCAACGCGATGCAGGCCGAACAGCAACTGTTGGACCGCATCGAGGAATTCAAGGCGAGGCAGCGCGATCTCGATCGTCAAATGGCGGTATATCAAGCACGGGAGAGCGAATACAAACTTCTCGAGGAACAACTGAGGCGGGTCAGCGACTACATCAACCAGTTGCAGATGCTGATCCAGACCAGCGGCGTGGCCAGGGTCTCCGGCGTTAAGGCCACGGTGCCCCTTAAGCCGAATCGCGAGGCGCTAGGCGGTCTCGTTGTCGTGGGGCTGATTGTGGCCTTGCTGGTGGGCGTCCCGCTCTCTCTCACCAGGCGCCCGCGCAAGAGGCCGTCAGACATCCCGGAATCGCAATAGCTGGAACGGTGACCGGCAGCGAATGTGACCAGGTCACGATAATCATCTCGGCAGCTTCTGCCGATCCAGCTTTCCGGCCGTTTCTCTGAGTTCAACAGGAGCCCGTTATTGCTCGTCCAAATTCCCCCCACAATGAGGACAAGCTCGCCTGCTGCTTTTCTGTGCAGCAATTGACTCCAGAAGCGCCGCACCCCAGATGGCAGCAGGAAGTGCGAACAACCCCGTGCCCGAAACTGCAATGACCATGCTGAAAAACTTGCCCAGGGGTGTGATCGGGCACATGTCCCCGTATCCCACCGTCGTCAGGGTCGCCAGGCCCCAGTACATCGTGGCCGGGATACTCGAGAAGACGCCCGGCTGAGCGTCATGCTCGACCTGGAACATGATGGTCGACGAAACGACCAGCACCGTTGCCAGTACGAACAGCACTATAACAATCTCTTCACGTTTCCTCCGGAAGGCCGTGCTCAGCGAGTGAACTGCCTGTGAGTACCTCGCCAGCTTGAGCATCCTCAGGATTCGGAGTATTCGAAGAAGCCGCAGGGCTCTAAGGTCCAGCGGTATCAGCATTGGGAGGAACGTCGGCGCGATGGCCAACAGATCTATCAAGGCCAGAGGCGATATCATGAAACGGAGGCGTCCCGCACACGCCCCCGCGTAGCGGCTGTCGAGCGTGATCGACCAGAGGCGGAGCACATACTCCACGGTGAACACAGACACCGACACCGCCTCGAAAACTGCGAAAAAGGCACTGAATCGGCCGTACAGGTTTTCAACGCTTTCCAGGACGACGGCCACCCCGTTGGCCAGTATCAGGATGCTAATGCTCGTTCGGATGCCCCGGCTTGCCGGCGTCGAGTGACCGGTATCTTCAAGTGTTCTATAGACAGCCTCTCGCATCGTCATGTGCAAGACTCCGGTAGATTTAAATACTCCCGTACTTCGGACAGGGTACATGACCAACACAATGCTTGCATTCAGCCTGCGATCATGCTCAAATGCTGCAGACGGAACGCACATTCAGTGTAGCACGGATCGTTCGAGAACAACAGGTTCGCGGGAACGACGCCCTCTTCTCGAATGCTCGAGTGCCAGGAGCATCCATAATGAGCAGACTCCTCGACTGGCTGAAGACAACCTCAGGGCGGATTCTCGACCCGGAGCGGGAAGAGAGAGTTCTGCAGCTCGGCCAACTGGCTGCCAAGCGTCTGCGCGAGGAGAAGAATTCCTTTCAAATCGATGAGTTTCTCCAGGAGTACCAGGTGCCGCCGCGAGACGTGATGCCGGTCAAGGAGCATGTCTACCAGATGGCTCTGGATCGGGTTTGGGAAGACCGCGATGTAAGCGATAAAGAGAAAGCGGGCCTTGCATGGGTGGCATCCCGGCTTGGACTTGACTCGCAGAGCCGCCAACGCCTCGATGCCGAAATCGGGAAGAGGATGTTCGAAGAGGCTCTCGGACACGTCTGCGCGGACGGGGCCGTGAGTGAGACGGAGGCCCGGGATCTGGCCCGAATCGCCTCCTGCTTCGGCACCACCGTGCAGGATCTTGTGAGATCCTGCTTTCGCCACGTGGGCGAAGGGTTCTTCAGGGGAGTCTTCGCTGATGTCACAAGGGACGGGCGACTCACCGAGGATGAATGGCATCGACTTCAGGCTACCGCGAACCACCTGGGCCTGCGTACGGAAGAACTGCTGGCTTGCTTGCAGCCAATGGCCGAGCATTTCATCGAACACGTCCTGGCAGACGCCAAGGCCGACGGGCAATTGAGCCCGGAGGAGGAGCGGATGCTCAGATGGCTCTGCGATCACCTGCAATTGTCTCCACAGGTCGGAACGTACGTCAAAGGCCAAATTGACGAGATGGCCACGCTGAGAGAAGCATCGAAAGGGCGACTCCCCACTCTGTGCCACGACCATGTCTCCCTTCGCGCCGGCGAGATTATCCATTTCACGGGCCCGGCTTATTACTCCGTAGTGCGCCAGCTCAAAAGCGGCAATCGCCGGGAGAGGCATGAGGGTACGGCTCGGATAACCGACACTCGCTTCGTTTTCGAATCACCGACCAAGGCCTTCGACGTAAATCACCGGAAGGTAATAGGCATCCTTAACGAAGGACACTCTCTGGCACTGCGAACGGCAGGAAGAGGAAGCGGCAACTACTTCTTTGGAGAACATCACCGTGTCGCTTCTGCGATCTACGAAGCCGCTGTCAGGAAGGCCAATCAGACTCTGGTGGACCGGGAAGCGGGGTTACCTACCAGACACATCCCTCGAGATATTCGGCAACGCGTCTGGCAGAAGTACCGTGGTGCCTGCGCCAATTGCGGAGCGACTCAATATCTCGAGTTCGACCACATAGTCCCGGTGGCCAAGGGTGGCAGCAACTCGGAAGCCAACGTCCAGTTGCTCTGTCGAAAATGTAATCTCAAGAAATCGGATAACATCTGAACCGCTCTCGGCGGACCAGAAAAGGAGAAAGAAGAAGGTCCGCGAGCGCGGACCATGCCTTCCTTGCGACCCCCTCCGGCTCCCCCTTGCGAAGGGGGAGAGGTTAAGGTCCGCGAGCGCGGACCCTACCTTCCGGTGGGCGTTCCGGCCTTGCTCACCCGACGCACACGCAGCCAGATCACCCGCCCATGTGACGGAAGATGGCTTCGCGCGCCCGGTCGGCGTGTTCGCTGCTGGGGGACATTTCGCAGATCCGGTGCCACATGGCCTTGGCCCGGTCGATCATACCGATGCTCTCCAGGGCCATGGCGAGGCTCTCGCGGAACTCGATGCTCCCCGGCCGGGCGGACACGGCACGCTCGAAATGCTCGACGGCCAGGCGGAACTGCTGCCGGTCGGCGAACATCACGCCAAGGCGATAGTGAAGGTCGACGTACTCGGGGTGCAGGGCCAGAGCCTCCTGCAAGGCGTGAATGGCCTCATCGGAGCGCCGGGCCTCGTACAGGGCCAAGCCGAGCTTGATCAGCGCCTTGCTGTAGACGGGGTTGATCTGCACGGCCTTCTGGAAGTGGTCGATGGCCTCGTCCAGCCGCCCCCGCTGCCTCAGCAGCAGACCCAGTCGGTAGTGCAGGTCGGCGTGGTTCGGGCGCTCGAGGGCCATCTGGCGATGACGTTCGATCTGCCTGTCGATCAAGTCGGAAATGCGATCATCGGGCGGCCCGGCCTCGTCAGGAGGTGACAGGTGAAGCTTCTGCTCGGCCTCCTGCTGGACCGCGCACTTGAGCTGCAACCTGGCCATCTCCGAGTACAGCAGCGTGCTGTTCGGTTCGACGCTGGCCGCCAGGTCGAAGCTCGACCAGGCCTCGGCCTGCCTGCCGGCGGCATGCTGTGAAACGCCCAGCCCGACGTAGGCGGTCAAGAGCCGGTCGTTGATCTCGATCGCCCGGCCGAAAAACGAAGCCGCATCCATGTAGCGCCCGGCCCGCAGGTGCTGAGTGCCCGCCTTCACCGTCGCCTCAAGGTAGCCCGGATGAAGCTCCAGGGCCCTCATGTACGACCTGAGGGCGGCTTCCTCGTGCCCGATCCGGGAGTACAGGTCGCCGAGGCGCAGGTGTGTCTCGGCGCACTCCGGCCGTTTCTCGCACATCTGGTGAAGCTGTTCGATGGCCTCGCGGTACAGGCCGGCCTGCTCGAGCGTCTCGGCCATGTCGTTGCGGGCGCCCCAGTTGTCCGGCTCGATCAGCAGGGCCCGCTCGAACTCGCGAATGGCATCTTCCGTATGGCCGACGCGGAGGTGGAGGTTGGCCACGGTAATGTGCAGGTCGACGTCGCCCGGGTCATCCACGAGCATCTCGTCGTATTGCTCAATGGCCTCTTCGAGCCGGTTCTGCCTCAGGTAGATGGCCGCGAGCCGCTCGTGGGCATTGCGGAGCGACGGGCAGAGCCGCAGGGCGTGCTGGTAGTGCTCAACGGCCTCGCTGGTCCGGCCGGCCCGTTCGCGGCAGTAGCCCAGGCCAAACTGAATGGCCACGTCGTCCGGGAGCAGGTTGCACGCCGCCTTGAGGTCGATGGCGGCCTCATCGAACAGGCCCATCTCCTCCTGGCAGCAGGCCCGGCTGACCAGAGCGAGGATGCTGCTGGGGTTGAGCCTGAGAGCCGCCCCGAAGGCCTCTCGCGCCTGGGCCACCTTGTGCTTATTGAGGCAGGCGAAGCCGAGTTCGATCCGCAGGTAGTGCTCGTTGGGATTCTGCTCGATCAACTGCTTGAGGGTCTCGCAGTCGCGGGCCGGGATGCGGGTCAGGCGATCCTGGAATGCGTCCGACAGACGCCCCAGCCATCCCCGCCCCAGCATTTCAAGAAGATACGACATCGGTTCCCCTCTTCAGTCGGCCAGCGATTCGAGTGCTTCCCGGGCCGCGCGATAGTCATTCTTCAGGTTGAGAGCACGGAGGTACGCCCGCCGGGCCTGCTCCGGCTGATTGCCCTTCTGGTAGAGCTGCCCGACCAGGTAATAGACATCCGGATACTCGCCGCCGGCCTCGATGGCCTGATCGAGCCTCTGCACACCGTTGGCCCAGCGATCGGTCTGTCCGTAGAGCCGGGCGAGCAGGATCAGGGCGTCGACGTAGCGGGGGTTCAGCTCGACGGCCCGCTCGATGTGGTCAATGGCACTGCGCTGCTTCCCCAGACGGTGGTACACCTGGCCGCAGTGGTAGTGCAGGTCGGCGAACTCGGGATGCTTTTCCAGGGCCTTCTCAAGCGTCGCCCGCAATACGGTGAAGACTTCCTGGTCGACCTCGGTCTCGGGCAGCAGGAGGAATGCCTCCACAAAGTCGGGTTCAGCGACGATGGCCTCGCCCAGCCGCTCGATGTCCGCGCGGTCATATCGCAAGGCTGACCCGCCGGACTGGGGAGCGATCCTCGGGCGCAGGCCGGGCTCAGTGATCGCCCCTGCGAGCATACTGAGCTGCATCGCGACGCGCGCGTTGCCGGGATCCAACTGAAGTGCCTTCTCCAACTGCTCGACTGCGGCCTGGAGACGGCCGGCCACACCGTGGCACTGTGCCAGGCGTTCGCAGGCCGCCGAGTGCGATGGGTTGATCGCGAGGGTCTGCTCGAACAGGCTCCGTGCCTCTTCGAAGCGCTCCTCGGCGGCGGTCATGACACCGAGCTGATAGTGGAGCTCCGCATCGTTCGGGCATGCCTGGAGGCCGTCTTGGAGAGTGGCCAGGGCCTCGCCCGGCTGGCCCAGTTTCCACTGAGCCAGAGCCAGCCTGACCCGCGCCGCTCCGTCCTCAGGATGTCGGCGCACCTGCTCGGCAAACCGGCAGGCACTTTCTTCCAGACCCTTGTTGCCCGAGCAGCACTCGGCCAGAAACCTGGCCACACCGCCGCCGGAAGGATTGACTCGCGCGGCCTTGCGGAAGTGGTCGGCGGCCTCACGGAACCGTCGCTGGTCGAACAGCCGGACGGCCAGCCGGTGGTGAGACTGGCCGAGGTAGAACGCGCTCATCAGCCGGTAGGCCCCGTCGCCGCGCGTGGCCGTGGGGGTGAGGAGTTCGATGGCGTCCTCGTATCGGCCGGCATGGTACGACGCCATCCCCTGCCGATAGGACTCACGGTCATCCATGGGAACCTCGCAGAACCTGTACTCTTTCCGCCGAGCCGCCTCAAACTACGGGCAGACCTCGGGAAAGGCCGTGCAGACAGTGGTTGTATCGGCCGTGTCAATCCCGCCGTTAAGCAGCGCTTTTCGATCGAATTTCGTTGTGCCGAACGGCCCCTGCGAGGAATCCCACGCCCGATAAGAAAGGGCTCTGAACGGAAGCCGGACGCCGGGGCGCCGGAGGTATGCTCAGGCGGGGTCTGGGCTGGTGTGCGGGGTGGCCGCCGCAACCGGTTGGACAGCCTGAACCACGGCTTTCGCGGTCACCGAAGCGTCCTGGAACGGCGGCGGGACATAAGGCGTGTATTCCGGGACGGTCCGGGCCAGTTCCTCGCGGAGCTGATCGGGAGCGGCGGTGTCCGCGATGGAGGCCAGGTACGTAATCCGCTCGCATACGCGGCTGAAGTCCTCCGGGCGGTTTCGCATGATGCCGATCTTGGGATGCTGGGTGGGGCTCACGTCCTCGCCGACGATGGACAGCTCTTCGAAGAGCTTCTCGCCGGGGCGCATCCCGGTGAAACGAATCTCGATGTCCTCCTGGGGTCGCAGGCCGCTGAGGGTGATGAGATCGAAGGCGAGATCGACGATCTTCACCGGCTCGCCCATGTCGAGCAGGAAAATCTCGCCGCCCTTGCCCATGGCCCCCGCCTGGAGGACCAACTGGGAGGCCTCCGGGATGGTCATGAAATAACGGGTCATGTCCGGGTGGGTCACGGTGACCGGCCCGCCGCGAGCGATCTGCTCCTTGAAGATCGGGACCACGCTGCCGCTGCTGCCCAGCACGTTGCCGAACCGGACGGTGACAAACTCGGTGCGGGTGCGGGTGTGGGCGCCAAGCTGTTGCACGTACATCTCGGCGATGCGCTTGGTGCAGCCCATGACGCTGGTGGGGTTGACCGCCTTGTCGGTCGAGATCATGACGAATTTCTCGACGCCGGCCTCGGAGGCGCAGTCGGCCAGAATGCGGGTACCCACCACGTTGTTCTTGACCGCCTCTCCCGGGTTCCACTCCATCATCGGCACATGCTTGTGGGCGGCGGCGTGGAAGATGGCCGTCGGCCGGTACTGGAGCAGGATCTGGCGGATGCGGCCGGCGTCGGAAATGTCCGCCACGCACGGCTCCCGGCACAGATCGGGGAACTGGCGGTGCAGATCCCGCTCAATCTCGAAGAGAGCGTTCTCCATCCGCTCGACCAGCACCAGCATCTTCGGCCGGAAACGGGCGATCTGCCGGCACATCTCCGAGCCGATCGAGCCGCCCGCGCCGCTGATCATCACCACCTTGTCGTGGATGTAATCGCCGATCGCCTGGGTGTCGAGCGTGACCGGATCGCGTCCCAGCAGGTCCTCAATGCTGACCGGGCGGATCTGACTGACCTGCACGCGGCCCTCGATCAGGTCGGCCATCGCCGGCACGGTCCGGAACCGCAAGGTCGTACCCTTACACATTTCGATCAGCTCGCGGGTGCGGCGCTGCGGGGCCGAGGGCATCGCGATCAGCACTTCGTCGATGTGGTAGGACTCGCAGACCTGGCGGATGTCGGTGGTTTTGCCGAGAACATCGACGCCGCGGATCCGGGCCCTGAGCTTGTTCGGGTCGTCATCGAGAAACCCGACGACCTGGTAGCGATCCTCGGACGCCCGGATGATCTCGCGGAGCACGGAGTCGCCGGCGTCACCGGCACCGACGATCAGCAGCCGGGTCTGCACCGCGCCCTCGAGCGGCCGCAACTCCTCGTTGTAGAATCGAAAGCCGATCCGGGCCGCGGACACCAGGCCGATGGTGAACACCCAGTCCTGGAGGAAGACCAGCCAGGGAACCTCGAACAGGTAATCCTCTCTCAGCGACCCCTGACCTTCCGACAACGCGTACACGAGCCAGACATAGCCCGCATAGAGGACGACACTGATAAAGATGCTGGCGTGGCAGGCTCGGACGATGGAGAAGAGGTCTCGAAGACCGACATACCGCCACGAATCCCTGAAGATGCCGAACAGGCCGAAGACGACGAGTTTGACGGCCAGCGATATCGGCAGATAGGGGAGATACTGCCGGGTGAACCAGAAGGCAGGCTCGGTGAAAGCCCCGCTGAAGTCGTAGCGCAGGCCGAACGCCAGGAGCAGACTCAGCGAGAAGAGCACCGCATGGCCGATGATGGAGAACAGCACACGGTGCCCGACATGCAGCCTGCGCACGTCATTTTGAGCGGCTTCAGGCATTCGACTACCTGCTACCTCCAACAATGCACTGGCGCCCGTCTCGGCGGACGGTGCTGCCTGTCCTGCCTCGCCTTCGCATCAGACGACGACAGCCGACGCGGCAAAGCCGCCATGAAGGAGAACTCCAGACGCCGAACCGATCCAACAACGTGACCTTACCTCCGTTATCGGACACGCCGTAATCGTGGTTCATCTTCGCGTCAGCGTCCCGCGGGCACGGGGCGCGATGTTGGAGACCCCTCCGCCGGCTTTTCCCAAGGCAGGCGAATATCCGTCGGCCGCCAAGCAGCGCCATTGGCATTCGCTTCCGCATCCTCTCCTTCGAACGCAGCCTCAGCTCTGAGCATGGCTGGGCTGAGATCCCGCCAAGGAGGCGGCACCACCGGCTCGCTCAGCCGTCGAGCCTCGAATTTCGCATTAATGCGTGACTGCCGGTTTCCCGCATCGCCCCAGAGGGCAACCGCCCTCAGAGCGATCAATTGCGGGACCTGCTTCTCCGCGGCCACCTGCTTTTCCAGTCCCGCCAAGTGGGCGTCGAACAACGCAGGCCGGGCATATTTCTCGCGGATATCCTTGATCCGCGCGAGGAACAGAGGATCGGGCAGTTCCCCGGTCACACGGTCTCGTTGCAGAAGCCAGGTCAGCGCATTGGCCGCCTGGGCATAGCGCCCGCCGGCGATGGACGCATACACGATGGCAAGCTTCACTTCGGCCCGCTTCCTGAGGAACTCGGCGCGTCGGGAAGCGTCAACAAAGACAATCTGGTCGGCCATGCCGAAGTTCTCGCAGGCCTCGCGGAACCTCTCCTCCTCAAAAAACTGCCAGCCAGCGTTGAGATATGCCTCTCGCCTGGCGCTCAGCCTGTCTTTCGCCAGGATGTCCGGGGTGTCGTCGATCCGGACCTCCGCGGGGCGCGACTCCGGACCCCGCAGGAGTGTGCCGCTCTCGCCGGTCAGCGGCTGCTCCTGGAGAGTCGTCTGTTCGGGCGGCGCATTCGTTCTATACAGCTTGTTCTTCGAGAACCACCCTCCTGATCGAGGTTTCAGACCCAGCGGACCGCTTCGTTCAGTCTCCACGTATATCCGCGTCAATGCCCGTGGTCCTCTGGGGCGGTACGGCCGTCCGAACGTTCCGGTGACACCCTCGCCAACCGGTCGTGCCGGCGGCGGGCCGATGTAGGTGCTTCTGCCGCCCGAAAGTGAGCCGGGATAAAAGGCGGTGTTGAACGGCCTCGAGATCACCTGACTTCGAGAGTCGACCCGGTTCGGCCCGTCACTCGGCTGGGCCTGGGCAGAACGAAATCCCGCAGCTACTGTCAGGCACAGGACGCCAGGAAGAAGACAAGACCACCCCTGTGTTTTGGAAGCACTGCGGCGTAGGCCAGACTTCATGACTAAGTCCTTCGGCGGTAAAGCCTTATAACCAGATAGGAGCCACATCTGGGTCGCTAGTCACCCACGCAACTTTAATACATGCCAGACACTGAATCAAGTTATCGACCGACCCAAGGCAACAATCGCAGGCGGCGCTGGATTTGCCCGAAGGCACCGAAACCAGCCCGGCCACAAGGGTGAGGTCGCAAACACGATCCTGACCTGAAATGTGGTACGTCGGTCCTCCCGTGACGGTTTCACGCCGGAAGGGCAGGCTCTGGGGAATTCTGACGCATCAACGCTGCGATGGCACTGGGGATTGCCGTGGACGGCACAACCCGGTCCACGACGCCAGCCTTGATAGCCGCGGCTGCCATGGCGAAAGAGGCACTGGTGGCACGATCCTGTGCCAGAGTCGGCGCGCCTGCCTGGTGAACCCTGGAAAGGCCCAGTACGCCGTCCCGGCCGCTACCCGTCATGATGACCGCGACCGCTTTCGGGCCGCATGCGGCCGCCAGTGATCTGAAGAGCAGGTCCGCTGACGGCCGGTGGCCCGAGACGCGGGGACCACCGTCCAGTTGAACGCCCAGCCCGTCGCCCTGGCGGACTATCTCCATGTGCATTCCGCCCGGCGCGAGCAGTATCGTCCCCGGCTCGACGGCTTGCCCGTGAACCGCCTCGCGCACGCTCATGCGACAGGCCTTTGCCAGTCGATCGGCGAGGGCTTTGCTGAAATACGGGGGCATATGCTGCGCCACGAGTATCGCGGGGAAGCCCACCGGGAACGCCGGCAGCACACGCAGCAACGTCTGGGGGCCGCCCGAGCCGATCCCCACGGCCGCCACCCAGTCCCGTTCGACCTCGCCGACGGCTGAATCCGGCACCGGAGTCGCCGGTGGGCCTGGGAACAGTCGACTTTTCCTGTTTTTCACCGCGAGGGCGATCTTCTGGCAGAGTATTTCCCTGAACCTTGGAATCCCGTCGACGCCCATTTTTCGCGGCTTCACCGCGTAGTCGAAGGCGCCCCGCTCCAGCGCCTCGAGCGTCAAGTCGGCCGCCTCGCCGGTCAGCGATGCCAGCATGATGGCGCTGGTCTGCCGCGACTGGCGAACCCGGTCCAGCAGTTCGAACCCGCCGTGTTCGCAGAGAGCCGCGTCGACGACGATTACGTCGGGTTGAAGCATCTCGATCTTGTCGAGGGCCTCCTGGCAGATGGCGGCGAAGCCGACGACTTCGATGTCCGGGCAGTCCGCCAGCGCGCTGCGGACGATGGCCCTGACGAAGGGACTCTCGTCGACAATCAGAACCCGGATAGTTGATTTTCCCAAACCTGCCCCCTGCGGCGGGTTTCCAGGCCCGCTTTTTGCCCCGTCCTCACCGGAGGCTCACTCGATGAACCTGACGCCGAAGAACCGGACGGATCCCTCGACGCCGGTGTGGCGCACTTCGCCGTCGAGCACGTGCTTTTGCCCGCCGACGTCGAAGGCCAGTCTCAACACTTCTCCGCCGGCGGGGACGTAGTCGGTGATGATTCGGGCTCCCGAGGGCGAGATGTCCGCCAGAAGGCCGCGGGCGGTCAGCCCGTAGCGGGAGGAGACCTCGACAGGCACTTTGCCGGATTGCAGCTCGTACCGCGCTTCCTCCCGCCGATCGGAGAGATCAGGCCAGCCGGAACCGGTTTCCACCAGCGTGAAATGGCTCTTGAGTTGTCCGAGCAGTCCCCGTGCCGTGCTGACGGTAATCATTTTGACCTCGACGCCTCTCCGCTCGAACCTGCCCGCCGCTGTCTTATCGGACGCCGGCTACGCCTCGCGCGGAGCCTGCCATTCCTGTATTCGGTTGGTATCCGGCGCGAGTGAACAAAGGATCTTGTCGAAGCTGAAGAGCCGCAAGACTCCAGTGGATGGAGGGCCTTGGCTCGCCGCCGGGCCAAGCGGCGATGGCGCCCGCGCCGCTCAACGGATGAGATGCCACAGGTAGTCCAGTCGGCCGGAAAGCACGAGCTTGCGGCCGCTGTATTTCATCACCTCGCGGATCTGTCTGCGAAACAAGGGGTGATAACAATGCTGGGGACAATGCTTGCACGCCGGCTTGGGGTTCAAGGGGCAGCGCGAGCGTTTGTAGAACGCATGAGCCAACAGCTTGAAGCAGTCGTCGCAGAGCCGGATCGTCCGCCCCATCAGCGCCCGGAGGTCATGACCCTTGAGAATCACCTCGCTGCGGGGCTGGTCCTTGTGCCAGGATCTGCAATACACTTCGATAAAGCGAGCCAGGACACGCAGGTCCTTTTCGAGCAGCGAGTCGGTACTCTCTTTTGGCATGCCGGGATCAGCCATCAACCGCGCCTCCCAAGCGTTGGGATCTTATAGGCGCCTGCGGCGGCATTGGCCAGTTCAATCGACGGGCACCTCCCGCCGCAGAATTATATCGCCTCGCGTGCCGATCACCACGTCCACCACCGGCACGGGGCGGCCGGCTCGGCGCCGGGCTTCCAGCACCGCTGTCAGGAGCCCGGTGCAGCACGGCACCTCCATGTGGGCCACAACCACCTCCGCCAAGTCGTTGAGCTCGATCATTCCCGTGAGCTTGTCGACGTAACCGGCCAGATCTTCAAACTTGGGACACCCGATGACCACGGCGTGCCCACGCAGGAGCCGCGATTGAAACGCGGGAAACGCAACCGGCACACAATCGGCGGCGACCAGCAGGCTCGCCCGCTGCAACACCGGGGCCGTCGGCGGCAGCAGCCGCAGTTTGACCGGCCAATGCGTCAACTCGGACACACCCGCACCTCCGCCCGAAGGCACGGGCGATCGCGTGCTCGCACCGTCTCCAAACTGCGCGAAACGCGCCGACGGGCAGCCGCCTGAATCCGCGGGCTCGGCCAGTGCGCGGAACTGCGAACCGGGACAGCCGCCGGCCGTCGCAACCGGAGCCGGCCGCGCGGGCTCGGCCTGCCGGGTAAGATGCGCGCCCACGGCCTCCTCGCTGAAGTCCTCGGCCTCACGGCGCTCGATCGTGATCGCCCCCTGCGGACAGTGCCCGAGGCAAGCGCCCAGCCCATCACAGAGGCGATCCGCTACCAGTCTCGCCTTTCCATCAACGATCTTGATGGCCCCCTCGTGACACGCGGGCACACACAGGCCGCAACCGTCGCACTTGTCCTCGTCGATTCTCACTACTTCGCGTATCATCGCTCGCCCTTTCCGGCAGTTAGCCGAACTGTCCCTGTTGAGAGTTCCGTCTTACCATGTATAGACGAGGGCGGCGAAACGGGCCTTGACCTGAGTCAAACGAGTCTGTTTTTCTCCTGCGAGCACCCATGAGCGAAACGCTGTCGGATATCGTGAAGGCTTGCCGGTTCTTCAGCGGTCTGAGCGACGAGGCTCGCGCGAGGATCGCAAGTATCGGTCACTTAAAGCGTTATCGCAAGGGCGAGATCATCTTCCGTCAGGGCCAACCGTGCCCCGGTGTGTTTGTTGTGGGGCAGGGCTCGGTTCGGGTGTACAAGATCGCCCCCGGCGGGAAGGAGCATGTCCTGCACTTCGCACACCCTGGGATGACCTTCGCCGAAGTGGCGGCGATCGGGCGCTTCGATTGCCCGGCCTTCGCCGAGGCCATCGAGGACACCGTTTGCGTCCTGCTCCCGCAGGAGGCGTTCCATAACCTCCTGCGGAGCGACCACGGCTTGTGTATCCAGCTTTTGCAGGGAATGGCTGGCTGGGTCCGCCACTTTGTCGGGCTGCTGGAGGATATCGTTCTGCGGGACGCCTCCGGACGTGTGGCGCGGCACCTGCTCCAGCACCCGGCGACCGAGGGGGCCGAGTTTACTCTGCCGATTCTCAAGAGAGATTTGGCCAGCCACCTGAACCTGACCAGTGAGACGCTTTCGCGCACGCTGCGACGGCTGGCCGAAAGCGGGCTGATCGAAATGCCCGACCAGCAGCACATCCGGCTGCTCGACCGGGCCGCTCTCAAAGAGGTGGCCGACGGGCTCTTGCCGGAGGAGTTTGCATAGCATGTCCCGTGAAGTCTTCGACGAATCGGCGTGGCGGTATGAGGCCCTGGTGGACTGGGAGAAGCGCCTGGCCCACGAGGCCCCCTTCTACCGCGACCTGTTCGCCGAAGTGGGCGTCGAGAGCGTTCTCGACGCCGCCTGCGGCAGCGGCCGGCATGCCGGGATGTTCCACTCGTGGGGTCTGCGTGTGGAGGGAGCGGACATCAGTCCGGGCA
The DNA here is from genome assembly GCA_964586235.1 of uncultured Planctomycetales bacterium. Taxonomy (GTDB): domain Bacteria; phylum Planctomycetota; class Phycisphaerae; order UBA1845; family PWPN01; genus JAUCQB01. Next base: position 12,109 of record CAZPIO010000074.1, on the reverse strand, counting down.
TGATCGAGCTGTGCCGCGCGAGGCTCGGTGAAAGCGACTCCCTTCGTTGGCAGGTCCGGCCATTCGATCAGCCCGCCGATCCGCCGGCCTCGTTTGACGCCGTCGTTTGCGTCGGCAATTCGCTGTCGCTGGCCCCGGACGCCGAAACCATTCAGCGCGCAGTCCGAGCCATGCTCGAATCGGTGCGACCCGGCGGCGTTTGCGTGATCCAGGTACTCAATATCTGGTCGCTTCCGGACGGGCCGATGGTGTGGCAGAAGACGCGGCGAGTACGGCATGACGGCGGCGACCACGTTCTGCTCAAGGGCATCCACCGTTCGGGCAGGCAGGCATGGATCGTGGTTCTCGACCTGACGATCAGCCGGGAGAACGTGGAATCCTCGTCAGAATCCACCTGTCTTGAGGGCATCGAGGCGGCCGACCTGATCTCGGCCGCGAAGACGGCCGGCGCGTCGCGAGTTGACACATTCGGCAACTACGGGCGCACCGCCTACAATCGGGACGCCAGCCCGGACCTGATCATGGTCTGTCGCAAGTAGGCGGCGCAACCTGCACGTGCAGCCACATCGCGGTCGGAGACCGCTCCTACCGGGTGTCGAGGATGCGTCACTCGAGTCGCCGGTCGATCACTCGCTCCCTGGCACCGGCCTCGAAACGGAGGGACCGCGGCTCGGCGAAGGTGACTTTGACGTCGAGGTCCAAGGCGGCCTTGATGCGCCGGGCCACGTGGTTTCGGAGCATCTCCAGCGTCTTGACCTCATCGAGAGAGGGGATCTCCTGCGGAACCTCGACCCGGATTTCGAGGGTGTCCTCGTCACCCGGCCGGTCGAGGATGATCTGAAAGTGCGGGCTCACTCCCTCGACCTGGCGGAGGATCTTCTCGATCTGCGTGGGGAAGAAGCCCGCGCCGTGGAAGAAGACGAGATCGTCGGTCCGGCCGGAGACTCGGGCCATTCGGGCGAGAGTTCTGCCACACGCACACGGCTTCGCGTTGATGGAGGTGATGTCACTGGTCCGGTAGCGGATCAGCGGGAACCCTTCCTTGGTGATCGTGGTCAGGACGAGTTCGCCCTCGCGGCCGGGCTCGACGGGCTGAAGCGTCTGCGGATCGATGATCTCGACGATGAAATGATCCTCGTTGATGTGCAGCCCGTTGCGGAGGTGGCATTCGCCGGCCACTCCGGGAGCCATGATCGCGGTCAGCCCATACGTGTCCATCGCGACGATGTGCAGCTTCTGTTCGATCTCCTGCTGCAGCCTGGCGCTCCATCGCTCGCCGCTGAAGAGGCCCAGACGCAGGTGGAGCCGTTCCGGGTGAACATCGAGCTCCTTCAGGCCGGCCACGATGTTCAGGGCATGACCCGGCGTCGAGACCAGGACGGTGGTCTTGAAGTCTCTCATGACGGCGACCTGCCTGGCGATACTGGCGGTCAACGACGCGGGAATGACCGATGCCCCGATCCGTTCGGCCCCCTGCTGGAACCCGGGGGCCGCCGGCAGCAGGCCGTAGTCCAGCGCGATCTGCACCACGTCCTGGTCGGTGACGCCGGCGGCGGTCAGCAGGCGGGCGGCGCACTCCGTCCAGTTGGCCAGGTCGTTTCTCGTATAGCCGACGACGACGGGGGTCCCCGCGATGGCGAAACCCGAATGGATGCGCACGATGTCCTTGAGCGGCACGGCGAACATGTCGTAGGGGTAGCTGCGCTGGAGGTCTTCTCGGGTGGTGAAGGGGAGATTCCGCAGGGCCTGGACCTCCCGGATCTTCTCGAGATTCACGCAGTTGGTATCGAACGCGGTTCGGTAGAAAGCGACGTTGCGATAGACGCGGTTCAGCGTCGACTGCAGTCGCTCGGTCTGCAGTTGCTCGAGCTCCTCGCGGGGCAGCGCCTCGCAAGCGGGGTTATAGAGTTCTCTCTGGCTCATGGTGCTCCCTCACTCATCAATTCGTTCGTATTCCTTGCCCAGATATGCCCGCTGAACCTCGCGGTTGTCGCTCAATTCCTGGGAGGTCCCGTCGAGGACCATCTGCCCGGTCTCGATCACGTATCCGCGATCGGCCACCGCCAGAGCGGCCCGTGCGTTCTGTTCGACGAGGAGGATGGTCAGCCCCTTTCGTTTCAATCGGGCGATGCTCTGGTAGATGTCGCGGACGACCAGCGGGGCGACTCCCAGCGACGGCTCGTCCATCATCAGGAGCCGCGGCCTCGACATCAGGGCCCGGCCGATGGCCAGCATCTGCTGCTCACCTCCGGAGAGCGTTCCGGCGAGCTGGTTCCGGCGGGCCGCCAGGATGCCAAACAGCTTGTAGACCTCCTCCAGGCCGGCGGCCAGATCGCTCGCAGCTCCCCGCTTTTGCCGCCGGGAGTATGCCCCGAGAATCAGGTTTTCCTTGACCGTCATGGTGGGGAACACATGGCGGCCCTCGGGGACCAGCGAGCAGCCAAGTCTGACGATCTGCTCGGGCGGGGCTCCGTGGATCGCCTCCTTGTCAAAGAGGATCTTGCCGGACCGCGGCTTAAGGATTCCGGCGATGGTCTTGAGCAGCGTCGTCTTGCCGGCGCCGTTGGCCCCGATGATGGCCACGGCCTCCCCCGGCGACACGTGGAGCGAGACGCCCTTGAGGACCCGCAGCGGGCCGTATCCGGCTTCAAGATTAACCAGCCGCAGCATGATCGTCACCCAGGTACACGCGGACGACCTCGGGGTTGCGCTGGATCACCCGCGGGGGCCCTTCCGCAATCTTGCGGCCCTGGTCGAGGACAACCACCTCATCCGAGATGTTCATGACCAGGGACATGTCGTGCTCCACGACCAGACAGGTTACACCCCGGTCGCGGATCTTCAGGATCAGCCTGGCGAGGGCTTGAGTCTCGTAGATGTTGAGCCCGGCCGCCGGTTCGTCGAGCAGCAGCAACTGCGGTTCGGTGGCCAGGGCGCGGGCGAACTCGACCAGTCGCTGGCGTCCGAAGGAGAGGTTGGCGGCCATCTGCGACGCATACTCCGACAGGTCGAGGTCTTCGAGGATGGCCGTGGCCTTCGTGCAACTGTCGCGCTCCTCGCGCCAGGTCCGCGGCAGATTGAGCATGCCGGCGATGAAGCCCGATCGCGTCCGTGGATGCCGCCCCACCATGACGTTCTCCAGCACGCTCATGCGGGGGAACAGCCGGGTGGTTTGAAACGTTCGCGCGATCCCGAGGCTCGCGACCGCATGGGCTTTCCAGCCGGTGATTCGCCTGCCGCGGAAGTACACCTCGCCCTCGTGCGGGGCCAGCGTGCCCGCGATCAGATTGAACAGCGTGGTCTTGCCCGCGCCGTTGGGGCCGATGACCGCCTTGATCGCCCCGCGGGGCACGCCGAAACTCACGTCCTCGACGGCGTGAAGGCCGCCGAAGAAGCGGTGGAGGCTGTGCGTCTTCAGGAGAAGCTCAACCATGAGAACTCCTGGCCGACAGGAACGGCAGTCTGAGCCACCGGGGAACCCTGAGCAATCCTTCCGGCGCGAACACCATCATTGCGATGAGGATGGCCCCGAACACCGCGTCATCGTAGGTTTTGAAGACGCCGCGAAGGGAGAGGAAGTTCAGGACCACGCCCATCACCACTGCTCCCCACAGGTTCGCCATCCCGCCGACCGCGACGATGGCCACGTACCGGACGGACTTCATCACGCTGGCTTCCGAAGGGCCGATGCTTCCGTTGTAGTGCGTCAGGAGAACACCGCCGGCGGCCGCGAGGACCGCGCTGAGCACAAAGGTGTACAGTTTGTATCGGTACGTATCGACGCCCAGCGAATGCGCCGCCTCCTCGTTCTGGTGAATCGACCGAAGGGCCCGGCCGATCCGGGAGTGAACCAGGTTGATGGCCAGGATCATGGCCGCCAGCACGGCGACCCAGGCGATGTAGTAGTTCTGCACGCCGTAGGCTTGCGCCCCGTTGATCTGCAGTGCATCGCCGGCCAGCTTGAAAGGCGGCACGTCCGAGATGCCATCGGCCTGGCCGAAAACCTCCGCCCCCAGCACGATGCGGTAGATGATCAACCCAAAGCCAAGCGTGGCCATCGCCAGGTAGTGCCCTTTCAGCCGGATGACCGGCATCCCGATGAGCACCGCGATCACTCCGGTCACCAGCAGGGCCGCCACGAAGGCCGGCCAGGGCGAAATGCTCAGCATCGCCCGGCCGTACAGATCCTGATGCTCGACCGTCACGCCGAGCCACCGGCACGCCCGAACCAGAGGATTGGCTTGATAAGCCAGCAGATTGCACGTCGTCAGGACCGCTGAGACATAACCCCCGATGGCAAAGAACCCCGCGTGCCCGAGCGACGCCTGACCGGCGTAGCCCATCAACAGACACAGCCCGATCACCACGAGGGCGTAGTACGCCGACATGGTGATCTGGGTCATATAAGCGGATTTGTCACCGGCCGCGAGCCCGACCTGGAGCAGGACCACCAGGAGAGCCGCGACGGCGACAGGCAGATATCTGCCGAAACGCATCAGTGGTCCCTCAGCGCAATGATTTCCCGGCGGGCAAACAGCCCGCTCGGCCGCACAATCAGCACCAGCAGAAGGACGACCAGTGCGACCGCCTCTTTGTACGCGACCGGGAGCTGGCTCACGGCAAAAGCCTCGAGCAGCCCGAGCAGCAGCCCCGCGACCACGGCGGCCATGCTGTTTCCCAGTCCGCCGAGAATCGCCACGGTGAAACCCTTGATGGCCAGCGAGGCCCCCATGTCATACTGGGTCTGCGTCACCGGTGAGATCACACAACCCGCCAGCGCCCCGATCGCCGCGCTGAGCATGAAAGACAGGGTGACCATGCGGGAATCCTTGATCCCGCAGAGCCGGGCCGCCATCCCATCGTCGGCGCAGGCCCTCATTGCACGGCCGGTCAACGTGAACCGGAAGAACAGGGTCAAGCCGGCAACGATCACGGCGCACACGCCCAACACCCACACGTCCTGGGGAGAGACGCTTGCCCCCAGGATGCTGAAGGTCGAAACCGACGTACCGGTGAAATATGGAAGAGACCTGACCTGCTCGTCCCAGACGTGCAGCATGCCCTCGCGAAGCACGATCGAGATGCCGATCGTGATGACGATCAGTCGCAGGATGGGGGCCTGGCGGACCGGGCGGATGAAAACCAGTTCGACGAGCCCGCCCAGGAGCATGGTGATGACCACCGCCAGGGCGATGGCGACCGGCAGCGGCACAAAGTGGCTCAAACTGACGGCCGTCATCGCTCCCACGATGAGAAACTCACCCTGGGCGAAGTTGATGACGCCCGTGGTGCTGTAGATGATGTTGAAGCCGATGGCAACGATGGCGTACACGCTGCCGTTCCGGATTCCGGCAACGCAATACTGCAGTGCCTGGGTGAGGTCCATGTAAGCTCAGACTCCTGACAACCCACGCTCAAAGCCCTTGGCATCCTGGACGGCGTGCCCAAGCTCGCCGCGGCGAACGCCGGCATGTTTGATGGAGCAGCAGGCATGGCGGCGCCCCGACTTCACCGGGGCTTGGCCATGCCACCCCGCCGATGAGGCGGTCCGTGGGTTTCACAGCCATTCTGACATCCGATTGCCGTGCCGGGTCTACTCCTGCGGGGCAATCGCAAACTTCCCATCCTTCACCGTCAGGAGCTCGAAAGCCTCCACATCCAGCCCGGTATGGTCGGTGGGCGACATGTTGAAGATGCCCGCCGTCCCGACGAGTCCTCTCAGGTTCTCGATGGCGTCGCGCACCTTCTCGCGGTCGTCGGTGCCCGCTTTCTTGATTGCCTCGGTGAGCATCAGCAGGGCGTCGTACGCATGCCCGCCGAAGGTGCTGGCATCCTCCTTGTACTTGCTCTCGTAATCCTTCTTGTAGGACATGAGGAGGGCCTTCTGCGGGTGGTCGTCGGGCAGTTGTTCGGCGACCAGCAGGCGCCCGCACGGGAACAGGGTGCCGTTGGCCGCCTCGCCGCCGGCCTGGGCGTACTTGGGGTTGCCGAAGCCGTGGCTCTGGAACAGCGGAACGTTCAGACCGATCTGCTTCATGTTCTTGGCGACGAGGCTCTGGGCGGGGACGATGGACCAGTTGACCACCGCCTGGACATCCTTGCCCTTGACCTTGGTCAGCACGTCGGTCAGGTCGGTTGCCTGTTTATCGTAGACCTCGGCAATGGCGATGGTGATGCCATTGTCCGGGGCCAGCTTCTCGAGTTGCTCCCTGCCGGCCTTTCCGAAGCCGTCACTGCTGACCACCACGCCGATCTTCGAGATGCCGCGGGCCTTCATCGCCTGGTAGATGAGCCTCGCGGCGTCGCTGTCCTTCTGAGGGCTCTTGAATACGTAGCTCGCCAGGGGGTTGACGATGTCTTCGGCGGCGGCGCACGAAACCAGAAGCATCTTGCGGTCCTGGCAGAGCTGCTTGATAGCCATCGTTTCGCCACTGGTGGACGGGCCGATGATCGCGAGGACCTTCTCTTCATCGATGAGCTGCTTGGCCAGGGAGATGGCCTTCTCCGGGCTGGCACCGGAGTCCTTGATGATGACCTCCAGCTTGCGGCCGTTGACCCCGCCCTCCTGGTTAATCTTTTCCACCAGCATCTGGGTTGTCTTCTCTTCGGGGGCCCCCAGGAACGCCGCCGGGCCGGTGATCGAGAAGATGGCCCCGATTCTGATGGGACCACCGTCGGCCGGTTTCGTGGTCGTCGGGCTCTTCGACGAGTCCTTGCACCCGGGCAGGCCGACGGCCAGCCCCAGACCCACGACCGCGAGAATGGTGAGAGCACGCTTTGTCATGTCGACCTTCCTTTCTGGTGACAATCACAGGTTCTGAATGGCATCCTCCGAGAGGATGCTGACTCCGCTCCTTGCGAGCGCCTGGGCCGCGCGGGCGGCGTCGTCGATCTTGAACACCACGATCGCCTGATTCTCTTTTTTCTCTACGAAGGCATATATGTACTCAATATTTATGTCTTCACGGTCCATTACTTCCACGATCCTGCTCAATCCGCCGGGCCTGTCCTCGATTTCGGCCGCGATGACCTCGGTCTCCTGGACCACGAAGCCCCGGTCCTTGAGCGCCCGCACGCAGCGGGTCCGGTCGTTCACGATGAGCCGCAGCACCCCGAAATCGGGCATGTCGGCCAGGGACAGCGCGCGGATGTTGATGCCCTCGTCGGCCAGCAGGCGGGTCACCTCCGCGACTCTGCCCTTCTGGTTCTCCAGGAATACGCAAACCTGCTTGGCGTACATGATGCTGTCCTCGACGCGACCGATCGGCCGTGAAGCCGATATCCTACCTGCGGTCGGCGCGAGCGACAAGGCAACGCATCGGGTATTGCCCGCCGAGGGTCGAGCACACTTCAGGGGGGCACCGCAGCCTCAGTCTGCCGCGCCTGCTCTTGCCGGCAAACGGTCTGCCAACGAGTGGCCGACACACGGCGATCGCGCTCGAAGTGGACTAGATGATGTCGGCCTGTTCCCGCTCGGGATGGCGCGCGCGGGTTGGTCGACGGCCGTTGCGGGCCTATCTCAGCACCAGCCCTGGCCGCGTCTCCATCTCATCCCATCTGGCGATCAAGGCTTCGCTTTGTCGTCCACACGTCAGCGCGCAAGCCGCTGTGATCAATGGATTTACTGCTTTTCAGAGGAGCTTCTTTTCGCTCGGGTCAGTGCAGGGAGGCGTTTTGACAGGCTCGCCTGCATGGCTTAGTATTGCCATTTTCCGCATCTGGCGGCGCTGCCGGATGGCCACGTGTGGTGGGCAGCGACGTATCCCCTGGGCGGTCGTGCACCGCAAGAATGGAGAACTGAATCGTGAAGAAGACCACGAGAATCCTTGTGCTGTCAATCCCGGCGTGCCTGGTGCTGGGGGGTCTGTCGGTCACGGGATGCAGGGATCGAGGGGCCGCAAGCAAGGACAGGCCAATCGAGTTGTCCTACAGCATCTTTTTCCCGGATGTGCACATCCAGTGCCAGACGGCCAAGGCCTGGGCCGAGGAAATCGGCAAGCGGACCGATGGGCGGGTCAAGATCACCATTCACCCGGGTGGCACGCTGACAGCGGCGGACAAGTGCTACAAGGGCGTTGTCGACGGCATTTCCGACATCGGGATGAGCTGCTTCGCCTACACGCGGGGGAGTTTTCCGCTGCTCGAGGGGCTTGACCTGCCGGTCGGCTACCCCGACGGGATGACGGCCACGAAGATCGCGACTGAACTGGCAATGAAGTACCAGCCGAAGGAAATCAGCGATGTGCATCTGCTGCTGGTTCACGCCCACGGCCCCGGCATCCTGGCCTCCAAGAAGGCCGTCCGCACGCTGGACGACATGAAAGGACTGAGAGTCCGGGCCACGGGCTTGTCCACGAAGATCGTCGAGGCACTGGGCGGCAATCCGGTCGCCATGCCGCAGGGCGACACCTATGAGGCCCTGCAGAAAGGCGTTGTGGAGGCGACGCTCTGCCCCATCGAGACCCTCAAGGGGTGGAAGCAGGGTGAAGCCATCAACTTCGTGACCGACAGTTCCCACATCGGGTACACGACGGCGATGTTCGTGGCCATGAACCGTCGCGCCTGGGACAGGCTGCCGCCCGACATTCAGAAGGTTTTCACCGAGACCAGCCGTGAGTGGGTGGCGCGGCACGGGGCCGCCTGGGACAAGGCCGATGAGGACGGCCGGGCTTTCCTGAAGGAACTGAACCGCGAGATCATCCCGCTCTCGCCGGAGCAGAAGGCGGAATGGAAGAATCGCGTCCAGCCCATTCTGGATGACTATCTCAAGGCGGCCCGGGAAAGGGACCTGCCCGGCGAACAGTTCCTGGGGGACATTCAGAGACTCGTGGCTCAACCGCTGGGATCTCAGCCAAAATGACCATGCCCGCGCGAACGGCCGTCACACGGGATTCGGCTTTCTGGTCCGCCTATGCGCAGGTAGTCAGAAAGCTGGTGTTCGCGCTGGAGGTGGTGGCGGCTGTGGGCATCCTCACGATGATGGCGGCCACGTGCGCCGAGGTGATTCTCCGCATCTTCCGCATCCCCCTGAAAGGGATGGTTGACCTGGTCAGCCTCTGCGCGGCGATCAGCGCGGCTGCCGCGATGCCCTACACGACGGCCTGCAAGGGGCACGTGGCCATCGAGTACTTCTTTCAGAAGCTTCCCTGGCTCGGCCGCGTCCTCGTCGACACGTTCTGCCGCATCTGCGTTATCGTCCTGTTCGGATTTCTCTCCGTGCAGTGCGTGAATTACGGGATGGCCCTCAAGGCCAGGGGGCAGGTCACGCCCACTCTTCAGATGCCCGAGTTCTGGGTGCTCTACGTTCTGGCCGCTTCCTGCGCGGTCGTCTGCCTGGTCAAGCTCTACCATCTGTTCCATCCGGGAAGGGAGCTGATCAAGCCGTGACCCCCGTCGAAATCGGTGTGCTGGGGTGTGTCGTGCTGGTCATCCTGCTTGCCGGCAGCATGCCGGTGGCCTTTGCCATGGCGATCGTCGGCTTCGTCGGTTTTGCCGCCGTGGTGAGCCCCCACGCGGCGGTCAGCATGGTCACTTCGGAGCTGTACGACACCTTCTCCAAGCACAGCCTCACGGTGATTCCACTGTTCATCCTGATGGGACAAGTGGCTTTCCACTGCGGCATCAGCCGCCGGCTTTTCAATACCGCCTACCACTGGTTCGGGCCCCTTCCCGGCGGCTTGGCCATGGCGACGGTCGGCGCGTGCACGGCTTTTGGGGCCATCTGCGGGTCCGGGCCGGCCACCGCCGCGACCATGTCCCTGGTTGCCCTGCCCGAGATGAAGCGTTACGGCTACAGCATGGAACTGGCCTGCGGAACGGTCGCTTCCGGTGGGACTCTGGGCATGATGATCCCGCCCAGCGTGGTGTTCATCGTCTACGGCGTGATGACCGAGCAGTCGATCGGCAAGCTGTTCATCTCGGGCATTCTGCCCGGCCTGCTGACCGCCGCCCTCTTCATCCTGCTGATTTACTTCAACTGCAAGCGCCGCCCGGACTTCGGGCCGCGGGCCCCCTCCACGGCGTGGGCTGCCAAGTTCAAGTCGCTGCTCGGAGTATCCGAAACGCTGTTGCTGTTCTTCCTGGTGATGGGAGGCATGTTTAAGGGCTTTTTCACGCCCACCGAGGGGGCGGCCGTCGGCGCGGGAGGCACCATCCTGATCGCGCTGTTCAGAAGGCAACTGACCATCAAGATGCTGTGGCGGGCATGCCAGGAAACCATGCGAACGAGTCTCATGGTCATGATCATCGTGGCGGGAGCGATGATCTTCGGCAAGTTCCTCGCCGTGACGCATCTCACCTCCGAGTTGGCGACCTGGCTAGGCGGCCTGCCCCTGCCGGCATGGACCATCATCGGCCTGATTATCGGCTTCTACGTCATTGCCGGATGCTTCGTGGATGCCCTGGCCCTGATATTGCTGACAGTGCCGATCTTCAGACCGATTGTCGAGAACCTTTACCCGGGGCAAGGCTCCATGCTGCTCATCTGGTTCGGCGTCGTTATCGTGCTGGTCACGCAGATCGGGACCATCACGCCACCGGTCGGCGTGTGTGCGTACGTGGTGGGCGGGATCGAACGCGACGTGTCGCTCCAGACGGTGTTCAAGGGCTGCATGCCGTTTGTCGCATCGCTGGTCATCGCCACCGTCCTGTGCGTGGCGTTTCCGCAGATCTGCACCTGGCTGCCCAGCATGGTTCGCTAGGAGAACAAGGGGCCCGACCATGGATACCGGCACATTTCCAGTCCACCCGCTTGCGACGATTCTGTTCTGCACGGACTTCTCGGAGAACGCCGACTACGCCTTCAGCTTCGCCGTGGATGCGGCCGTCCGACGGCCGGGTTGCACGCTCTACCTCCTGCACGTCATCCCCGAGAGCGACGCACAGTTCTGGAAGACGTACATCTACGAGGTCGACAACATCGATGAGAAGGCCAAGCAGGACATCGACGCGAAAATCGACAGGACCTACCGGCCCCGTGTGCCGCCGGGGGTCGATTTCAGGGTCGAAATGCGGGTCGGCAAGGATTACCAGTGCATTCTCGATTTCGCCGATGAGGCGAAAGCGGACCTGATCGTCATCGGGCGACAGGGACACAGCCGTCTGCAGAAAGCCCTCTTCGGCAGCGTGACCGAGAAGCTTGCCCGCAAAGCCCGCTGCGCCGTCCTGATCATCCCACTGGATTTTCAGCACAGGCACCCGGACTGACAGCCCACGGGAGTCGAATTCTGCCGGTGTTGTGGGGTCCCTGCGCGACTGCTGCCGGCGTTGGAGTCGGAGGGAATCCGGGGTTATCGGACGTCCTGCCACCTCAAGTCACCCTCGCAGGTTGTCCGATAAATCGTCATGAGGTGCGCTTGCATAGCGCGCCGATGGGAGTCTGCGTCTCGTATGGCCGACGTACTCGATCAGGCGGAAGTTGATGCACTGCTCTCGGCCGTGACCGCGGGGGCCAACGAAAGCGGCGAGGCCGAGGTCTTTGCCCGCGCGCGGACCACGCAGCAGGAAGTCCGCACCTACGACTTCAAGCGGCCCGAACGCGTCAGCAAAGACCAGATGCGTTCGCTGGAGGCCATTCACGAGGGCTTCGCCCGCAACTTCGGCGCGTCGCTCTCGGCGTTCCTGCGGACGATCGTGGAGGCCCGCGTCGCCACCATCGAACAGCTCACCTACAGCGAGTTCATCCACTCGCTGCCCAACCCCACGTGCTTCAACCTGCTGACCTGCACGCCGCTGGAGGGCCAGATCTGCCTGGAGATCAGCCCGCTGATCATCTACCCGATCATCGATCGCCTGCTCGGCGGTTCCAACGCCGAGTTGTTCATCCCTCAGCGGGCTTTGACGCTCATCGAATGGCGCCTCGTTGAGCGTATCACCAACCGGGCGGTCTCGACGCTGAGCGAGGTCTGGTCGGGCCTGGCGGAAGTGAGATTCGAGCTTACTGAGACCGAGTCCAACCCCCACCTGGTCCAGATCGTCGCCCCGAATGAAGTCGTGGTGGTCATCGGCCTGGAACTGAAGATGGGCACCCGGGCCGGCACGATGACGTTGTGCCTGCCGTTCAACGTGATCGAGCCGGTCATGGGCAAGCTGGCCACGCAGAGCTGGCTGG
>CAZPIO010000073.1:0-36016 GCA_964586235.1 uncultured Planctomycetales bacterium | reverse complement strand
TCGTAATCCGCCGGGCGAACATGCCCTACGGCAGAAATCGGGCCTTTTTCCGGGCGGGCCAGAACCCAAACCAACCCGATCCATGGCCAATTCGACGACCGGGAGGCCGAGCGAAGCGAACCGATTCCGCGGGCAGGTGCGGCCGTATCTGGTGGGGTGATGAGGGTAAAGGATGGGCGGAATCTGAAGACGGGAAATCCCCCCCAATAATTCGATGCTATAAATGGAAAAAACACTTGACGCCGGGGACGTTATGGGGTACACTGAAAATAACAAGCAAGGCGTGAGGCTTCGGACACGCCGAGACATACCGCTAAGTGGCAGCAATCCTCTGCGGGCAAAGACACGCGGCTGAAGGCGTCGCTGTGAGAGCGAGTGCGTCCAGCCGCTGACGCGCGGGCGATGGAGGGCAGGCACAACCCCAAAGCATGCAGTCGAACTGGGCGCGATGCTGACGACATAGCCCGTCGACTGGGTGACGTCGGCGAGGGTGGGCGAAGACGGGGAGCAAGGCGGCGCGGAAGAACGGCTTGGGGTGAAGATCTCAAGGAGTAACCACATGTCAGGCAAATGGATAGCAGCGGTGGCGGCTGGGGTCGCCATGTTCCTGGGGGCAGCCAGCCCGATGGCCTTCGGCCAGGGGGTCGGCGGCAGCAGTCCGACCGACACGAGCCACGTTCTGTCGCGGGGCTTCGGAATCCCGGAGCCTCCTGTGGATTGGCAGAGTGTCGTCGGAACCTCCTTGGCTCCTGTTGGAGTGGAGCTTGATCCAGTCGGACCAGCGTGGATTCAGCATTTCCAGACCGAAGGTGGTGCCCCGATCAATGCCGATCGGTACATCCAGATTACCGAGGACCTTGTCGTCACCGGCGATACACCTTGGACGGGTTGGCATGTGGAGCCTGCAAACCCTGACTTCCGCTGGTTTGACTGGGGCGGGGGTGGCTGGGGTCATGCTTTCGTAGCGATTGTCAACGGGGTCCTACTCGCGACAGACGTTCAGTACGCCTCCCCTGGCATCCTTGATGCGACGTTCCCGGCAATTGGGCCAGGAGACGAGGTCAGGTTCATCTACTATTTCCGACGAGACTCAGTCAATCCGGTCAGCGACTCTTTCGATATTCACCAGTACCCAACGCCTGAACCCACAGCCCTGCTTCTTATCGGGACAGCGGGAGCAGTTTACTCTTGTGCTGGGCGGCACACCTCAACCTGGAGGATGCGAACATGTTCGCACAACAAAAGGGCATTCTGACACTGATCGTTGTGGCGGCAATAACACACGCAACGTTCGGCCAAGGGGTGGGCACGGGAAGCCCGACAGACACGACTCTCAGTTTGACTCATTGGCCTCAAATCCCCGAGGAGCCCTGGATATGGGGAGCCAGTATGGGCTACGGCAGTTGGATTCCGGTATCGCTTGACCCCGAGGGGACAGCTTGGGGCGTACACCTGCTTGCACCTGCGTCTGGAGTTGTCACCGGCAATCATATTGTCCTGGCTCAGTACCTGACCATTGGCGGGCACATGCCCTGGACGGGCTGGCAGATGGATCTGGATACACCCTCGATGGAGTGGGTCTCCGGCCACACGGGCAGCATCGGCGAGACGCCGCGAATCTTGGTTGACGGCGCTGCGCCTCCTGGCCTCACGGCTGCCTTGACCGCAGATTCAATCCGGTTCTCGTTCGATCCTCTGCCTCCCGGCGCTCAGCTCACGATTGTCAATGAGATGATTTACACACCAACCGAAACCGATCCCTTTCGTGATACGGTCGACATTCGTCAGTTTCCTGTTCCCGAGCCAACAACCGTAGTGCTCATGGCGATAGCGGGAGCAGTCTTATCCTGTTATAGGCGGTGAATCCCAACTTGGAGGATGCGAGTATGTGTGCACGACAAATGAGCGTTGTAGCACTGCTGATTGGAGTGGAAAAGGGCTCAGAAGCTATTATCAGTAAAGGTTCTAAAAGAAGTTACCCTTTCTCCGCGTCCTCGGCGCACTCCGCGGCCGATCAAAACCCTCAGCTCTCGGAGATCAGCCTCCAGTGTCAAACGGCAACGGCCGGTGAGGGCACTTGTGCGGCGTAGCGGGCCTGCTCCGCCGTGGCGAGCCGACTCCGCCGTGGCAGCTATGGCTACGAAGGCCGGGGTCGCCGCTTCGCAGAGCAGCGCCAGCCCGACCGGCTCCTTGTCCGTGTCATCTATGCCTGCGGACTTCTGGTTTCATTCGTCATTCTGATTTCGTCATTCGTCATTCCGCTCGGCGGCGCGTTCCACTCCAACCGCGTTTCGCCGAGCGGGCTGCCGTGTTATGACCGCAACGGGACCAGCGGAGATACCCTGCCCGCACCCTGCGACACGACGCCAGCGGTCCCCGGATCATTGACAATCGAAGAGGGGACGCTCAGTTGTCAGTTCTCAGTAGGCAGTTAGCGCCGCTAGGCGTCTCCCGCCCTGTCTGACCGACGGCTGACCACCGACCGCCGAAAACTCGTTGCGCCAAACGAACCCAAACCGGGACAAAGAGATAGAACTGCAAGCTCCTTTTCTATCGATACTTAGGCAACGCTTTTCGCATCATTTTGCAGGGATTTTACCTATGGTGGTAACCAAAAAACTCGGGAATACCAACCCACCCCGGGCGATCCATCCTGGGGCCTGCCGCGATCCTCGCCCCGTGTCTCCGCGTCGGAGTTTACCCGCCGTGGCGGGCGTCTTTTTCGTCAGCACTCAGGGGCTCTGGGGTGCCTGCCCGTTACCGGCTGCAGATGGCTCGGGCGGCGACAGGTCCACGATGAGCACCTGAGTCAGGGTTGCCGGGTCGGCCATGTGATGCACGATGCCGTCGTAGCAGATGGGCTGGTCACGGTTGAGACGCAATTCCTCGATAGTCCCAATGACAACGGCCAGTGGCAGGCGGGTGTCGTCGGGAGCTGAGCTGACCAGGTCGCCGACACGCACCTGGCCCCCTTCGACCATCCATTTCGGGATGTCAGTGATGATCATCTTGCCCCCGCCGAGGGGCTCGATAGTCAGGGTCTGGGGCTCGCCTTCCGAGGGGCGACTCGCGGCATCGGAGGGGCTGATCACCACCTTGCGGGGCCTGGCCCTGCCGGCCGGCTTGTCGCTGAGCAGCACCACGCGCGAGGTCAGCGCAGACACCTGGTCGACCCAGCCGATCAGGTACTGCCGCCCGAGAACCGGGCTTTGCGGTTCGACGCCCTCGCTGCTGCCCGCCCCCACGGTCAGGCTGGTGACCACCCAGTCATTCTGTTCCACCTTCTGAAAGCCTCCCTTATTCACCACGACGGACTGGCGATCGGGGGAAGCGTCCATGGCCAGCACTCTTGCGGGGATCAGCGTGCCGTGGGCGGGGAAGCCTTGTTTCCGTACGTGGGCCAGCTCCGCGACCGTGGCCTGGAGCAGGCTGTTCTGCTGCCGGAGTACGGCAACCTCGTTCGCCAGCGCGTCGCGCTCGGCGGTGAGCTTGTGATGTTGTTCGGCGGGGATCGGGCGGCTGATCAGGATCGATGCCGCCCGGCGCCCTTCCACGGACGTTGCGTGCATGAGCCATTGAGGCAGGGCCAGCGGGGTGGTGAGGTCCCGGAGGCGGCCGAGCGACTCATCCGGCAGCATGGTAGTGACAAAAGACGCCGCCATGAGCAGGGCGAAGACCACCGGTTTCGGCGGGCGATATGTCTCGAAGAACCGCATCACTGACCTCGGTGGCCGGCATCAATCTTCCGTCGGGCCTATGTAACAATGGCCTCGGTGCGTGGTCGCGCCGGGCCATTGATGATACCAGACTTCGGTGTCCTGCGCAGCCGGTTGTGCGCGTCTTGCGGGAGTCGTCTCGGGTTACGGCGTTCCTGGCTTGCGCCCCGACCGGGTTCGCCGGTGGCGGACCGCCCCGGGCGGCGGAGCCTGGCGATCAGAGGTCGTCCTCGTCGGACTCCATCGTGTCCTTCCACTCGTTGAGGTTCTCCAGGAAGATGCTGGTGCCACGGGCCACGCAGGTCAGCGGATCCTCGCATACCTGCACTTTCAGGCCCGTTGCCTGGCTGAGGACCTGATCGATCCCTCGCAGCAGTGCGCCGCCGCCGGCCACCCAGATGCCGTCCTCGACGAGGTCGGCCGCCAGTTCGGGCTCGGCTTTCTCGAGCGTCCGAACCACCGACTCGACGATCAAGCCCACCGGCTCCTTCAGGGCTTCGCGGACCTCCTCGCTGCTGATAAACGTCTTTCGCGGCAGCCCGCTGATCATGTCGCGACCGCGGACTTCCATGGTCAATTCCTGGTCCGCCTCGGCCACGGAGCCGATTTCGATCTTGATCCGCTCGGCGGTCTGCGGGCCGATCATCAGGTTGTACGTGCGTTTCATGTAGTTCACGATCGCCGCGTCCATGTCGTCCCCGGCCACACGGAGCGAGTCGCTCACGCTAATGTCGGCCAGTGTGAGGATGGCCACTTCGGTCGTGCCGCCGCCGATATCAAGGATCATCGATGCTCGCGGTTCAGCCACGGGCAGACCCGCGCCGATCGCGGCCGCCTTGGGCTCCGGCACCAGGTACACGCGCCGGGCTCCGGCACGCTCAGCAGAGTTGTACACCGCGCGTTTCTCGACGGCGGTGATTCCCGAGGGCACCGCGATGACCACCCGGGGCATGACAAAGGATCTGCGCCCGTGGACTTTGCGGATGAAGTAGCTGAGCATGGCCTCGGTGATGTCGAAATCGGCGATGACGCCGTCCATCAGCGGCCGGATGGCGGTGATGGTCCCGGGTGTCTTGCCGATCATCTCCTTGGCCACGTTGCCGACCGCGGTCCCGTCTTTGAGCACGCGATTGGTGCCTTTCTTGACCGCTACCACCGACGGCTCATTCAAGACAACGCCCTGGCCGCGTACGCACACCAGCGTGTTACAGGTACCCAGGTCGATGCCCATGTCCATACTGAACAAGCCGAGAAGAGAGTTTAGCACAGCCAGGCCATCCTTTTAGTCGTGGTTTGCCGGAGCAGGCCAGCGAAGGTACGGAGATTCCGCTTGCCCTGTCTCACTCCCCGCCAGCATCCCGACAGCTACATCGGTTTCGTGGGTATTGTAACCGTAGATACTTTTTCGATGAAAGCCCATCTTTTCGGACTTCCCTGTGAAACCGAGGTTTACGTACGTCAGGATGATTCCGGCAGCATGACGGTTTGCCGTCGGGCTCATTCAGAGGCGATTGTGTCCGGGTTTCAAAACAGTCGACCGTGACCCGTTTGTGGCCGGGCCGATCGACGGGCGACTCAAGGTATCACGGATCCGTAGTAGTTGATGGTCTGGACGGTCACGTAGATGATCCCGACCAGCAGCAGGCCGGCGGCCACGATGAGATTGAACGTGTACAGATCATTCTGCGGCGGAACTCTCGGACCTGTGACGTTGGGTTGAGCCATGGCGGGTTCCTCGTGCCTGGCCGCGTGCTCAGCGGGCCATCAGGCTCTGTTCATCAACAACAGTGTCGCCGGGACGGATTTCCTTGCCGCCCTGATTCACGATCTTGCCAACCGCTTGTGTCGGGTCGACTTTGTCGGTAATGACCAGATCGCAGATGTACTCGCTGCCGCGGATCACGGCCATAACCATGCCCTTGGCTAACCCGGCCGAACTGCCGACATCAACGCTCGCCAGGCCCTCGCTGGGCTGTACCTGAGTCACTGATCCGCGAATCTCGTGCGCGGCAACAGGCGTCTCGGGCCTGGCGGAGGGCTCCGCGGCCGAGGTCAGGACTTCGTCGGGCTTGCCGAGTCGGAGCTTCTGGCGAAGTTGTTCGTTCTCCTGCCTGACGGCGGTCAACTCCTCGCCCTTCTGTTTCAATTGCTGGGCCAGAGTGACGCTGTTGGCGCTCAACTCCTCGACCCGATCCTGCAGATCGTCGTTTCGGGCCCGGAGATCCTGCTCGCTGTCGGCCAGCCGCTTGTTCTCGGCGCTCAGCGCCTCGTCTTTGGCAACGATGACCTTGAGCTGAGCAGCGAGCGTCTGGGCGGAACTCTCCCAACTGGCCCGGCTCGCTTCGCAGGCTTCGATTGCCTGTATCCGGTCCTGCCTGTCCTGCTCGAGGGCGGCTTTCTCGTTTTGGAGATCGCGTATGGTTTGCCGATCGGCTTCGCGCACGGCCTCGTAGTGGCTGATTGCGCTGGCGGCCGATCCCAGCGTGGCGCGCTCGACGGCCAAGGCCGCCTCCATCTTGCTGCTGTACTGCTCGGCGAGGGTCTTCCAGTTGTAGGTCTGGGCCACAAAGCCGATAGTCAGCGGTGTGAAGATGAAAGCAAAGAGGCACACCAGAACGACGAAGATTTTGGTTACTGGGGTCAAAGGCCGGCTCCTACCTTCGCGTCGATGGTTTCACCAGGCCCCACATACCGTCGGGGCCACGGGTAGGGAGGGATCTCGCCGCTTCCCACGGGACACCGCCGGCCCTTCGACCGGAGCGTCAGATCCCAGGCGAGCCGACAGCTCACGCTGCCGGCGTTGTGACCGGACTGTGTGTGCCAGCTCCGCTGACCGGTCCGGTCGGAGTGATCCTTATCTCCTGATCCACTACAGCGCATAGCATATCTGTACCCTGACAGTTTGCAAGGCCCGTTTGAGCCAGTCAAATCAAGACAGGTCGACGGCCGGGGTACCCCCCGGGAGTACGTGGCCGGGGGGCGGGAATCGGTCCACAAGAATCCGGGCTGTCTGATCTTGACCAGCCGGCCTGGTGACGGTTGAATAGCAGCGGGGGTAGAGGTGGACCTTCCATGGGGCCGCAGGAGTCATCCATGAACGCTCGACAGGGTTGCCGGCCGCACAGTCTGCATCTGGGTCTGGTTGTGTTCCTGGTGGTCGCCGCGCCGCCTGCGGAGGACTTGGCCGCCGCCTCGATCCAAGGGAGGCCGCCGGAGTCCTGGGCATCGGCGGGCGTCCGGCAGATCTGGCGGGCTTCCGTTCCACTGAATAATGTAAACCATATCCGATCATGGTACCTGGTCGACGAGTACCTCTACGGCTTCGGGACCGATGGCAAGGTCCGGGCCATCGATGCCATCACCGGCGAGCATGTGTGGACCCAGCAGATGGTTGACCCGCTGTCCGACATGTTCCCTCCAGTGTCCTGGCAGGCCGGAGATGTGCGGGGAGTCTTGTTCACTGTTCGGGACATGCTGCTTTTCCTGAATCCGGCCACCGGAACGCAGCTCTACAGGCCGGAGATCGTCGAGGGTGGCAAAACAGAACCCCGTCCGGTGGGGCCGATTCATCTTATGTCCGGCTCCATGACCTCGGCGGTGGCATCTGAGCTTGTCGTGTTCCAGGCAGCCCCCCGCAAGCGGGTCCGCGAGTACAGCATCGAGCGAGATATCCAGATCTACCAGGTCTCGATCCATCAGCAGATCTTCCTTGCCCCGATCTACGTGCCGGTCCGCGATCTCGTGGTGATGGCGGACGAGATCGGGACGCTCGCAGGCCTGGGTGGGGCCGGGAAGGAAACCCTCTGGACGGCGAAGGTCAGAGGCGGCCCCGTGGGCTGGCTGGCCGCGGATGCCGACCGTCTGTACCTGGCTACCGATGAGCCGCGCGTGCACGCCCTGGACCTGTCCAATGGCGAGGAGCGGCTGGAGGGTTACCCGCAGGGTTATCTGCTGCCGGGTGCGCCCGCGGAGGGGCCGCTGGTGACGAAAGCAAGCGTTTATGTGGCCCTGGAAAAGCGGGGTGTCCAGCGGGTGGGGAAGGAACTCAAGTGGCCGAACTGGTTGGTGGCCGACGCCAGACGATTCCTGGCCGAATGGCCCGACCGGGTGGTCCTGCAGCGCATGGACGGGAAGATCATGTTCGTTCGCCCGGAAACGGGTGAGCTTCTGGGGCTTATCGACATGGGGCCCGGCTTGGAAGGGCTGAGCAATCCGCGAAATGACGCCATCATCCTTGCCTCCCGTCGAGGTGAGGTGTGCTGTTTGAGACCCGTGGGAGTTGGACCGCTGGCCGCGACCGACTTCCGGCCGGCCGCCTCGCAACCCGCTACGGCACCGGCGGAGGCTGTCGTCTCCGTGCCGGAGGAGACGCCCGAGGAGAAGCCGGCGGAGGAAGCCCCTCCCGAGGATGCGAATGCCGCCGCCCCGGCCGAGGAAGCCGGTCCGAAGCTTTCGCCCATCGAAGCCCTGATCGCCGATCCGCTGAAGTCGCGCAGGTAAGCTGTCAGCAATCGTGGTGCCGACGCCCTCGTCGGCACGGGGAGACTGCAGACCGCAGGCCGAGAGTCACAAGCGTCTGGTTTGGCGATCGCGGACCATTGGCTCTGACGGATAAACGAAGACCGGCGGAGTAAGAGCAAACCCGCCACTCGTCAGTAGCTGGACCCTTCTGGGCCGACGAGGGCGTCGGTCCCACTGGACCTCGCCACGGCGAGCAGGCCTGAACCTTGAACCCTTCCCCCAACTCTCACTGCCCGCGGTTTTCAGCCCCAGTCTTGTTCGCTATCATACGCCCCCATGAGCAATCTGAAGATCAAACGGGCTATCATCGCGGTCTATGACAAGACGGGGGTCGCGGACTTTGCCCGGGTCCTGGTCAACGAGTTCGACATCGAGATCATCAGCACCGGGGGCACGGCCAGGCACCTGAAGGAAGCAGGCATCCCAGTGACCATGGTCGAGGAGGTCACTGGTTTCCCCGAAATGCTCGACGGCCGGGTCAAGACCCTGCACCCCATGATCCACGCCGCCATTCTGGCCGACCGCGACAACCCCGAGCACATGAGGACGCTCCAAGAGCACGGGATCAAGCCGATCGACATGGTGGTGGTCAGCCTCTACCCGTTCGCCGACACCATCTCTAAGCCGGGTTGCACGTTCGAGCAGGCAATCGAAATGATCGATATCGGCGGACCATGCATGCTGAGGGCAGCATCCAAGAACCACAAGCACGTGCTGGTGGTGGAATCGGCTCGGGCTTATGAAAACACATTGATGCATTTGCGGAAGTGGCGAGACGAGCTTCGGTTGGATAAGGAGGATGTGCAGGTCGTTCATCAGACTGCGGCGATGCGGGGTTTCTTGTCGACGGCAAGATACGACCAGGATGTCTCGACCTGGCTTGACAAACAACTCCACGAGGGGAACTCGCGATTCAGTTTCCTGGAGTTCTTCAGACTGCATAGCGTGCATTACGGTGAGAACCCGCACCAGGAAGCCTATGTCAATTTGCTCGGCAAGGCAGATGAGGCGTGTGTTGTGCCTTCCTCAAGGCCGATCGGGCCACCGGGACGCGACGAGTCACGTATGTCCTTCAATAACTACGTCGACGGTGATGCGTCGCTCTCGTTGGTGAAAGAGCTATCGCGAGCGAAGCTGAAGAAACATGCCGTGGCGTTCATGAAGCACATGAACGCCTGTGGATGTGCGATCGGTGACGACCCGGTGGACACGTATCGGCGTGCATATCTGGGCGACCCCATCGCCGCCGCCGGCGGGGTGCTCTGCATGAATTTCCCGGTGACCCTCGATGTCGCCAAGACGGTAATGAACTCGTTTCCCAGTTGGGGCAAGGCGGCGGGCGCGGCGTTCTTCAAGCTGGATGTCTGGATTGCCCCGCATTTCGATGAAGACGCGGTCGAGCTGATCACGACGCCGACGGAAAAGCGAAAATGGGGCAAGGAATGCCGGTTGCTGGCCGTCGGGGCGATGGATGCTCCACCTGACCCGAGAGAGCTGGACTACAAGAAGATCACCGGCGGCATGCTGGTGCAGACCCGTGATCTGATCGGGCTCAATGAGGATGAATGGGAGGTCAGGACCACTCGTAAGCCTTCGGAATCGGAGATGGCAGACCTGCGATTCGCCTGGCTGGTGTGCAAGCACACCAAGAGCAATGCGATCACCATCTGCAAGGATGGTATGCTGCTGGGCAACGGGGCCGGGCAGATGAGCCGGGTGAAGAGCTGCGACCTGGCGATCCAGTTGTCGCGAGAGAACGGCCACGGCGACAAGCTCAAGGGAGCGGTGGCGGCCGGGGATGCGTTCTTCCCCGTGCCCGACGGCCCGCAGAAGCTGATCGACGCGGGCATCACCGCGATGATCCATCCCGGCGGCGGTAACCGCGATGCGGACACGATTGCGGTCGCGGATCAGGCGAATATCGCGATGATTCTGACGGGTACCAGGCACTTCAAGCATTGACGGAGCTGTCAGCGATCAGCGGTCGGCTGTCAGCTTGAATGGATGGCATGATGGACGCTTGTAGTTTGGAGGTCTGGCTGAAAGCTGATCGCTGACCGCTGATAGCTTTCGCCAGATAGTGAAGAAGGCGTGATTCATGAGCAATTCAGCGAATTTCGCAGCGATTGATCTGGGAGCCGAGAGCGGGCGGGTGATTCTCGGCACGGTGTCCGACAGCAAGCTGGAACTGGCCGACATGCATCGTTTCCCAAACGGGCCGATCCGCACGCTGGACGAGCTCCACTGGGATGTGCTTCGGCTCTGGTCGGAGATGAAGCAGGGCGTCGGGCTCGCCGCGCAGCGGGCGTCGGGGTTGCGTGGCATCGGCATCGACACCTGGGGCGTGGATTTCGGGCTGTTCGCCCGCGGCGGGGCGTTGCTCGGCAATCCTTTCCACTACCGGGATGCCCGCACCAACGGCATCCTCGACAAGGCCTTCGGCATCGTGTCGCGGAAGGAGATCTTCGATCACACCGGCATCCAGTTCATGCAGTTTAACTCGGTGTTCCAGCTCCTGGCGATGAAGCTGGCCAACTCGCCGCTGCTGGACGCCGCCGAGACCTTCCTGATGATGCCCGACCTGTTCAACTACTGGTTCACGGGCCGCAAGTGCTGCGAGTTCACCAACGCGACCACCACGCAGGCCTACGACCCGCGGGCCGGCGGTTGGGCCAAGCCGCTGATCGAGAAACTGGGCATCCCGACGAAGATTTTCCCGGAAATCGTTCCGGCCGGAACGGTTCTCGGCCCCGTCTGCAAAGTGGTGCGGGAGGAAATCGGCATCGACCAGGTGCCGGTGATCGCCCCGGCAACGCACGATACCGGCGCTGCGGTGGCGGCCGTTCCCGCGGACAGCGACGCTCCCTGGGTATTCCTCAGCTCGGGTACATGGTCGCTCATGGGAATGGAGGTCAAGGAACCGATCATCAACGAGAAACCCCTCGCCTTCAATTTCACCAACGAGGGCGGAGTCTGCGGGACGTTCCGATTCCTGAAGAACATCATGGGGCTATGGCTGGTGCAGGAGTGTCGGCGAACCTGGCAGCGGGCCGGCCAGGAGTACAGCTACGGCCAACTCACCGAGATGGCGGCCGCTGCTCGCCCGTTTCTGGCCCTGGTCAATCCCGACGACGCATCGTTCCTGGCCCCCGGCGACATGCCCACCCGTATCGTCGAGTATTGCCGCAGGACCAGCCAGAACGCACCCTCCACGCCGGGTGAAACGGTGCGGGTTTGCCTTGAGAGTCTGGCCTTGACCTATCGCCAGACGCTTGAGCGGATCGAGGCCTGTACCGGCAAACGGGCGGAGGTCATCCACATCGTCGGAGGCGGTACCCAGAACAAACAGCTCTGCCAATGGACGGCTGACGCCACTGGAAGAACCGTAGTAGCCGGTCCTATAGAGGCTACAGCCGCCGGCAACGTAGCGGTACAGGCTGTGGCCACCGGGGTCCTGGCCGACCTGGGGGCTGCCCGCCGGTTAATCCGGCAGTCATTCGAGCTGGATACCTACGAACCGACACAGACAGCCCGCTGGGACGAGGCTTACAAGGTTTTTCATAAGTTGCGTTCTTAAATGGTTTTATGGTGATAGGCCGTGGTGCTCTGTCATGCCGGCTACAGGGCCGGCCAGAAAAAAAGTATGGCCCCGGCGTGGCAGACCGGGGCCACGAAACCGTAACCCCTTGCGAACACACGTCCAGCGATGCCCCGGAACAGGGGTGTTGTAGTGGGCGTTGTACCCCATTTGCGGCGGACCCTGAGCTTGCCCGCGTTGCAGCGGCATGGGCTGGGATGACCCCGGAACAGCGGGCGGCGGTCCTGGGCATCGTCGGCGGGGCGGGCTGACGTGTGGCCCGGCCTTCCGGGGTCCTTCCCCGGCCTGTGTCCAACGCGGTCAAACACACCCCGATTTGCGGCAAAATGTGCTCAGAAAAAACGCGTGTGACGTGACGTTGATCCTCACCTCATTGGGTGGTGGCCATTCGAATCGGAAAGGATATGATCCGGTTGGGTAGTCGGCTGATCACCGACGCCGGTTCACGCGTGGCTGTGGTTTCCTACCACCATTGCCACGCTTGAACCACCCAAAGGAAGGTAGGACATGCTTAACGCGTTCCAAGAACCCATCACTAAGCTGGTTAACGCCTTGCGAACGAACGGTTTCTACGGCGGTCTGAAGGCCGGGGACCGCTGGCTTGTGGAACTCGCAAGACAAGCCAAGGTGAAGGGACATGTCGCCCCGGTCGGGGTCTTCCTGGGAATCGGTCGTAAGCGAATAGGGTACGACCATGTCAAGCTTTTTGATCTGGACGGGCGGGAAGTGGAAGCCCTTGCTTGGGACCCGGACCATGACAGCCCGGAGATTGCCGCCGACAAGCTGCGGATCACACTTGCGGTTCTAGGCGAGTGGCTGGGTGAAGGGCATTCCGGGGGCAAGAAACCCGGCCGGAAGCGCCGACAACCCGACAAGCTGGATGGGGTGCTGCAACGGGACTTCAGGCGGGGTGACCCCGATTTTGAAGACCATAAATGGGCGGCATACCTCGACAACCACCGCAGCGAACTCCCGAAAACCACCACCGCTGATAAAATCAGGATGCGGTACAACCGGTTGAAAGGCAGCCCCGAAGCGAACGGTTGAACCCTGTCAAGCCCTTTCCAATTCTGTTCGCCGATTCTCTGCGCACCGGAACCCCAATAGGCATCGGCCTTCCCGCGTTTTCGCCACGAAATCCGCGAACACAATTCACGTCGGCAATTCTGTTCGTTCGCTTCGCACGTATCCTTCACGCAGCGATGGTGCTACATGGAGTTTTGGTGATGCAGTTGTTGAAAGACGGTGAAGTGGCCCGGCGGTTGGGCGTGTCACGGAGACAGGTTTGGAAGCTGTTGGCGGGGGGACAGCTCCCCGAGCCGGTTCGCGTAGGCGGGTCGGTTCGGTGGCGAGAAGCGGACATTGTGGCTTGGATCCAAGCGGGCTGCCCGGCGGGCTGGAAGGCCCCGGCGGTGGGGGAAGTGAGTGCAGCATGAGACAGCTACAAAAATGGCCCGATGCCCTGGCGGGGGCACGCGGGCCGGAAAGCTGTGACAGGCAGATTCTACGTTCCCCGTTCCCGCATTGCGAGCTTCGCGGCTGTTGTGTAGTGGACCGGCTACCGTCAGGCTGCCCGTTCGCCGCAGCGAACCCCCTGGCGGCGATCCTGGCGTTGACAGATCGGGGCTGGGGACGGGCCTTCGGCCAAGCGGTGCCCGACCTGGCGGGCGGACAGCTAGACCTTGCCCACGCGGCGGTCTGCGAATCGTGCTACAGCCGAAACCGGGGTAATCCGCACATCGTCTACTTGCACAAGCTTGCAGCGGCGGACACCACGCGGGTACCGCGTAGGACGCAGGTACCGGATGTTATGGGGGGTGTCGGTCCTACTCCGGTGATCATTTCCGCCCGGCGTGTGGGAAGGGGGCGGCGGTGAGCGAACTCGTAATTGAACATCGACCGGCCGGGAAGAACGGCACCTTGGCAATCGCGGTGAAGCTGGACGGCGAAACGGTTCACGCCGACAAGCTGGACATTCACCGGGCGTCATCCCGCGAACGGCTGGCCAAGGCGATTGCCGAAGCCTGCCCGGACCTGGCGGTGGCCGACGTGCAAGCCGAGCTTCTGAGAATTGCGGCCGACGTGGGTAAGCCAGACCGGGTGACGGGTGACGAAGTGGACGTGTCTCGGATCGTCCGGCCGGAACTGTTCCATCGTGCCGACGTGTCAGGTATCTCTATTCCGGTTGTCGGCATGACCGAAACCGGCCCGGTTGGTCGATGGGCGGTTTATCTGCGGTGGGCAGACGGCAAGCGCGAACGGCGGGACTTGCTGCAATCCATCGACTTGCCCGACGGCGGGCGGCTGTGGTTGAATCCGCAGCCTGCCCCACCGGGGTTGACGCAGGCGGCGGGCTGGTCTGCGGAATCGCGGCGGGCCTGGCTGAAGGGTGAACCCTGCCCCGGGCCCGCGGAAGTGTTCAAGAGCTTGTGCGCGGTGACAGCCTACTATCTGGACTTCACGCCCGACACAGCGGCCGGGACAGCGGCCTTGCTGGCCCTGTGGTCGATTCTGAGCTACTGCTACCCGCCCTGGCCTGCGGTGCCGTACCTGTCAATTGGTGGTCCCCTGGGAAGCGGCAAAAGTCGCGTGTTTGAGGTGTTGGCCCGGTTGGTGTTTCGGCCGATGCCGTCGGCAAACGTGACAGCCCCAACGTTGTTTCGGACGCTGCATGAGACCGGCGGGGTTCTTTTGCTGGACGAAGCTGAACGGCTACGCGATGGCACGCCGGACGCTGGGGAAATCCGCAGCATCTTGCTGTCCGGGTACAAGGCGGGCTGCCCGGCCCGGCGGTTGGAGCCCTGCGGGGACGGCCGATTCAAGACGCAGGTTTTCGACGTGTTCGGCCCCAAGGCAATTGCCGGTATCGCCAGCCTGCCCCCACCCCTGGCGAGCCGGTGTATCCGGCTGGTGATGTTCCGAGCTGCGCCGGATTCACCGAAGCCCCGCCGGTCAATCGACGAAGACCCGGACCGATGGCAGCGGCTGCGCGATGACCTTCACATGATGGCCTTGGAGCACGGCCCGACCTGGCTTGAACTCGCCAACCGGCGGGACGTTTGCCCCAGCATGAGCGGCCGGGACTTTGAGTTGTCGCAGCCCATCTTGGCGATTGCCGGTTGGCTTGAAGAACGCGGGGCGGTTGGCCTGCTGTCGATGATGCAGGCGTATGCCCAACAAACCATCGACCTGAACCGGGAAGACCAAGTGCCCGACGTGGACGAGCTGCTGTTGCGATTGCTGGCCGATTCGGTCATGGGCGGTTTCAACGACGGTTTGACCCCAGCCGAACTGTTGCGGCGGGCAAACGAACGGGAACCAAGCGTCTTCGGTAAGTGGTCAACGCGGGGTATCGCAACGACACTGCGGCGGTACGGGATTCAGGCCCGGCAATCACACGGGACCCGGACGTACCGGGATGTTTCCCCATTCCATCTTGTGGAAATCGAACGCCGGTACGGGCTGGACTTGGGGCTGCCCGAAGGAACCCGGCAGATGGGAAAAGAACGATGACACACCCCGGCGTATCCGGTACCTGCGTCCTATGTGGTACCCATTTACCCATCTTAACGATTCGGGTACCGCGTGGGACGCTTGGACCGGATGGAAAGGGACGGGTACGGGCATGAGATTCAACGCGGCGGACTTCTTGGCGGGCCTGTTCCAGACCGACCGACCGGCCCCGGCCGCGGACCCCCTGGCGGGCATCCGAAGCCCGGACGACCTTCCGCCATACTGGCGGGAACACTGGGAAGAACGGGCGGCGATTCGGGAGTATGAAGGGGGGCAGGTACGGGAACACGCCGAAGCCGAAGCCTTCCGGGAAACCCTGGCGGCGATGAAACGGCAGACGCCGAAGACAGGCAGTTGACTAATAGGCAATCATGGTGTATGTTTCCATCATGGCAAAGCAGAGAATGACGGTTACGGAACAGATTCGGAAGGCAATTCTGACCTGCGGAGTGAGCCGGTACGCGATTGCCAAGCAGACGGGTATCGGGGCGGACATGCTGTGTCGGTTCGTTCACCGTGAACGCGGATTGTCTTCCGAGAGCACAGACAAGCTGTGTGCCTTCCTGGGGCTGGAACTGCGGCCCATTCAACGAAAGGGGCGGTGACGATGGCATTCGTTTTCAAGCCGGTTGTGACTCACAAGAAGAACGGCAAGACCGTGAAGCGGCGGTCCGCGTTCTTCTGGGCTGAATACGTCGATGCCGACGGCCAGACCAAGCGGGAAGTGCTGAGACTGCCCAACGGCCAGCGGATTACCGACCGGCGGATTGCGGAAGACGGCCTGCGGAAGCTGGTGAACCGGACGGACCGGAAGGCGGCGGGCCTTATCGACCTTGCGGTTGAAAACGCGGGCCTGTCCTTCCGGGTGGTCGTTGCCCGGTTCGTTCGCCATCTGCGAGCCCAGCGGTTGACCCGCGATTACGTCATGCTGGTCAAGAACCGGCTGAAGTGGATGGGCGAGACGGCCGGTATCGAACGGCTGGGGCAGGTGAATGAAACGAACATCTGTAAGGCCCTGGCGGTCTTGTCGGGCAGGAACGCGGCCCCCCGGACGATAAACGCCCATCGAGCGGCATTTCACAACCTGTGTGATTGGGCGGTGACCGTCGGGAAGCTGATGGACAAGAACCCCGTCAATGCCGTCCCGACACAGGAAATCGGCGGCGACGTTCGCAAGAAGCGGCGGGCGTTGTCCCATGCCGAAGCTGAACTGCTGTTGAACGCTGCCCCCAAGCGGGCCTTGTGGTACGAAGTGGCCCTGCATACCGGCCTTCGGGTGAATGAACAAGCGGGCCTGCAATGGCAAGACCTTCACCTTGAAGGCCCCAGACCGTTCATTCACCTTCGGGCACGAACCACGAAGGCCCGGCGGGCGGATACCATCGCCCTACGGGTGGACCTGGCGGCGAAGCTGCAAACGGTCCGGCCCCCGTTTGCCCGGCCGACGGACAGGGTTTTCAAGACGGTTGTTCGGAAGAGCACGTTCTACCGAGACTGCAAGCGGGCGGGTATCGACTGTGCCCCCGATGCCCAAGGGCGAACGGTAGACCGGCACGCCCTGCGGACCACGTTCATATCGTGGCTGTCGCAAGCGAACGTTTCTCCCCGGACAGCCCAACAGCTTGCCCGGCACTCCAAGCTGGAATTGACCATGGGGGCCTACACCGACCCGCAGGTTTTGGATACTTTCGGGGCGGTCGAACGGCTGCCCGAGTTGCGGCCCAACAGCCTACCCGGGACGCAGCGAAAGACCGGGACTTACGACGATGAAAGCGTTGTACCCTGTGTTGTAGTGAACATGCGGGAAGGCTGTGGAAACGTCGGGAATGCTGAAAACTCACAGAAAACGGGCGGTGACGTATCTCGTTGCGATGCCATTACTTGCACTAGTATTCTCGGTACTGCGGTGGGGTGTAAAAAGTATGGCCCCGGCGTGGCAGACCGGGGCCACCGAAGGACTAGACGCTTCCGCGAGTCGCGGAGGGAGAGGAGAGCATGCGGAAGCGTAACCCATGGGTAGATTAACCCATGGCTGTTTCCCTGTCAAGGGGATAAGTGAATTTCCTAAAAAAAAGATGTGACCGATGGTAACTCGATTTACCGTCCCTTCAGCAGAGTTGGAGGCACAATCGTGGTGGCGGCAAGCCAGAAAACAATCTGTGGTTTTGGCGAAGTTATGGTCCGGCTCTCGCCGATCGGGCCGCAGGCCTTTGGTGACTCGAACACCATCCAGATCACGGCCGGCGGGTCCGAGGCGAACGTGCTCGCCAAGCTCAGCAGCTACTCGCCCATCTTCCGCGCTGAGCTGGTCACCGCACTGAACGACGATCTCGGAGGGCGGGCCCTCGTGGCCGACCTCAAACATTACGGGGTCGGCCTTGGGCATGTCCGCTGGACGAAGAACCTGCGAAACGGCGTTTACTATTTGGAGCAGGGTCTGGGGCCGATCGTGGCCCGCGTGGACTACGACCGCAAGGGCTCGTCGATCGCGGAACTGGCTCCCGATGAGTCGCTGTTCAACGTGGTTGAGCAGGCCTCCGCGATGTTTATCAGCGGTATCACCCCGGCCCTGAGCCGCAATTGCGCCGCCAACACCGAACTGGCGCTGAAGCGGGCCAAGAAGTGCGGCGTGCCGGTGTTCTTCGACGTCAATTACCGCAAGAAGCTCTGGTCGCCCACCGAGGCCGGCGAACAGATCGACGCTTATCTTCGCAACGCCTGGATCACCGCGCTGATCACCACCGAGACGGACGCGAAGACCGTTTTCGGGATCGACTTTGGCGTCGATGACGAATCGCCTATCGAGGTGCTGATCGAACGCAGCCGCAAGGTGCTCGAGGCTCTCAAGCAGCGGTATGCGGACAGATGCCAGCTTTACGTGTTGACGATTCGAAAGCGGATCACCAATGAAACGGGGGTGTGGACATCCGCGGCCTTGCTGCCGGACAACGCCTGCGTTGTCGGCGACATCTTCGATTACGTGATTCTCGACCGGCCGGGGGCGGGCGATGCGTGCAGTTCGGGCCTGGTCGCCGGCTACCTCGGTATCCAGAGGGACGGTTCATTCAACGAGAAAGCCGACCTTGCCGCTCGTGTCAAGATGGGGCTCGACCTTGGTAACCGGGCGGCGATCGTGGCCCAGAAGACGATCGGGGACATGGGACCGGTCTGGGACGTGAGTATGTACTTCAACCGCGTCAGCGCCAGCAAGGAGATCGCGAGGTGACGGGCGTAGCTCCCGGTTATCTCCAAGCGATCACCGCGCGGCCGCATCCCCGTTGAGCCCGTGGATAGCCTTGAGGGCCTCCGGGGCGGCCTGGATGGTTATCTTGTCGCCCGGTTCAAACACGGTATCGGCGCTGGGAAACATGACCGACTGGTCGCCGCGGGTGTGGGAGAGAACGAACGTTTGCCGTCCCTTGCCCAGCTCCCGGATGGTCCGGCCGGCCAGCTCCGAGCCGGCGTTGACCACCAGGTTGGCCACCACCAGCAGGCGGTCACCGATGTAGAACGAGTTGACGATCGAGGGATCGCTCGAGCTGGTGGCGAACAGGGGGGCTGCCAGCTCCGAGGTGCTGAAGGTAAGCGGCATCTCGAACGAGTCGCGAAGCCTCTCTGCCAGCTCCTGGTCGAACATGCGGATGATGACGCGGATTTGAGGGTTGAGTCTGCGGGCGTCGATGGCCATCTCCAGGTTGGCCAGGTCGTCGTTGGTCGCCAGGATGATGGATTTCGCCCTGGCGACGTTAAGGTCGTCGAAGACGCCCTCCTCGCGGCTGTGGCCGACCCGTACCGGGATGCAGTGTTTACGGGCGTAGGCGAGGTTGGGGCACTGGGGATTCTTCTCCAGAACCGCGACCGTCTCGCCCAGCAGGACGAGTTGCTGCAGCGTCCGCAATCCGAGCTTGCCCAGGCCGCAGAGAACCACGTGATTGCTGAGTGTCTTGCACATGGCTCGAACCCACTCCTCTCCCGCCTCGTCGCGGCGCAGAATGTGGTAGCTGAAACGCACAACGGCATCGAGAAGGACCAGAAAACCCATCGGCGGCAGCACGAAATAGAAGGCCTGCAACAGCCAGTGCTTGGGGAATTCGATGAGGTGCTCGACCCAGATCAGGCAGTAGGTGTAGTAGAGGGCCTCGGTGTAGCTCAGCGGTTTCTGGTAGAGGTGGTGGAAACAGATGCTGCCGATGAGGAGCAACGCCACGATGATGCCCAGGAAGGGCAGAAAGCTGAGAAACGGCTTCCTGAGGTAGTACAGATAGGCACGGCAACGTCGACAGCGAGGCTTCATGGGGCTGCATTATCAGAGATGGGGCCCGAACTGGAAACACCCTTGAGGGAATCGAGGCGTTTCGGTATGAACATGGGGCATGCCATCGCCCCCCCCTCAATCCGAGAAGGACACCGCCACGGTGGTGGGCATCGACGAGGCCGGCTATGGGCCCTTGCTGGGGCCGCTGGTGGTCTCGGCGACGGCGTTCGACGTGCCGGTGGCTGCTCTCAAGCAGGCTGTGGATCCGGCCGACGGGCCCGACCTGTGGAAGCTGCTGTCGGGCAGTGTGACGAGGGCCTTCTCGAAACGAGATCCGCGAATGGCCGTGGCTGACAGCAAGAAGTTGCACGGCAAGGGCGGAGGGCGGCACGGCGTGATGCTGCTGGAACGGGCGGCACTCGCCTTCCTGACGCATCTGGACGAGATGCCGCCAGGGCTTCGCGAACTGCTGCGAGGCGTCTGTCCCCATGTACTCGGGCAGCTCGGCGGCTATCCATGGTACGCCTCGGCCGATGTCGAGCTGCCGGTGGACTGCAGCCGTGACGCGGTGATCCTGCAGCGAAATGCCCTCGGCCGGTCGCTGGCCGAGGCCGGGGTCCGCTTCCGCGGTGCATGGGTCGAGGTTCTGCCGGAGGGGCACTTCAACCGCCAGGTCGAGGCTACCCGCAATAAGGCCGTGGTGCTCTTTGGCCGGACGACCCGGCTCATCCAGCGCGTCGCCGACTCGATCGGACCCCACCCGTTGCGGATCTGGGTCGACCGCCAGGGCGGACGCGTCGGCTACCGCAGGCCGCTCATGACGGCCTTCGAAGACGCCCAACTCGAGATCCTCGAGGAGTCGGCCGATCGCAGCGGATATTGCCTCAACCGCCGGCAGGGATCCTTGGTGGTGCGGTTCGTCAAGGAAGGCGAGAGCCGCCATCTTCCGATCGCGCTGGCCAGCATGATCAGCAAGTACATACGCGAGCTGCTCATGATCTGCTTCAACCGGTACTGGTGCTCCCAGGTGGCGGGCCTGCGCCCGACGGCCGGCTACTACGAGGATGGTCAACGCTTTCTCACAGACATCCAGGACAGCACGGCGTGCCGGACCGTCGATCGGCAGATGCTCGTGCGGATGCTGTGACCTTCCGCGTTGACAGGCCTGGGGGGCAGGGGTAGATTGGCGCGGCCAGCATGATGCAGGCTGGACGCGAGGTGGCCATATGCCGATTGAGAACTGGTCGGACAACGTGTTGCTGGTCGAACTGGCGGATGATCCCCAGTTCACCGACGATCTGACAGCCGTGCAGGAGGCGGTCGAGCAGCGCGACGATCTCGACGTCGTGCTCAATTTCCAGGGTGTCACCTTCCTCAACTCCTCCAACATTGCCAAGCTGCTCAAGCTCCGCAAGACCGTGGTGATGAACAACCAGCGAAAACTGCATCTTTGCGCGATCAGCATCCACGTCTGGGGCGTCTTTCTGGTCACCGGTCTGGACAAGATCTTCGACGTCTACGACGACGTTGCGACCGGTCTGGCCGGTCTGCAGTTAACGGAGTAGCCGTTATCCGGGGTTCAGGCCCGCTCGCGGTGGCGAGGTTCGGTAGGAGCGGCTTGTAGCCGCGATCAGTAGGAGCGGTCTCCGACCGCGATCTTGACGAGCCGGCGCGTCTATCCCGACGGTTTTCATTGCACTGCAGTCCATCCTCTTCGCCGTCGCCAAGCTTAGCATCGAGACTCTGATTCCCTTTTGGGATTGGCATTGGCTCGATGAGCGAGACGCTTCCCGATAGGCGTCTGTGCTTCCCACAACGGGTCTGACAGTTTACCTTATCGATCGTGCTTGCGAGAAACCGCTTCAGCATGAAACCCTTGCGAGGAGGACTCTCCATGTTCATCAGAGATGGCTGCCGATGTGCTGCGTTCGGAATCCTGGCGATTCTGGCAGCCGATTCGCCGGTGCGGGCTGCGGACGCCGCCGGGGGCGAGAAGGTCGCGGTTGCGATCGAAACCGACCATGTCAAGTACTTGCTCGGTGCCGACGGGCGGAGCCTGGGGTTCATCGACAAGACGACCGGCAAGGACTACTGCCAGCACAGCCCGAGTGCGCCCGTCGCTCGAATCACGATCGATGGCAAGGAGCACGGTGCGAGCTCGGCGGTGGCCGACGGCGACCTGATCACACTCGGCTTCGGCGACACCGGAGCACGGGCGGTGCTGAAGGTCGTACGCCGGCAGCGGTATTTCATCCTGGAGGTTGCCTCCCTGGAGGGCCGGGGGGCCGGTGCCCTTGTTTTTGTCGATATCCCCCTCACGCTGAAGGGGGCTGCGGGAGAACCCCTGGCAGCCTGCGCGATGGCCCTCAATCTTCGAACCAACGTGGGCGCGATACCCCAGCCGACCGGGCGGCTGCAGGCTGTCTGTTACCAGCGCTTCGGTTTTGACGGGGCCGGTGCGGCGATCGTGGCCTGCCCGTTCGAGCAGATGCGGGAAATCATGCAGGAAGTGGTCAAGGCCGCTCCCGACCTGCCGCATTCGCCGCTGGGCGGTCCCTGGGCGATGGACAATGACATCAACAGGGGATCGTACCTGTTCGATTTTGGCGAGCTCAACGAGAAGACGGTTGACGACTGGATCAAGCTGGCCCGCAGGCTGGGTATCGGCCAGATCGATTTCCATGGCGGCACGTCCTTCCGCTTCGGCGACTGCCGGCCAAACCCGAAGATCTATCCGAACGGCCTGGCGAGCATGAAGGCGGTCGTGGACCGCTTGCACGAGGCCGGGATCAAGGCGGGCTTGCACACCTACGCGTTCTTCATAGCCAAGGACACTCCGTGGGTGACACCGGTGCCCGATCCTCGCCTGGGGAAGGATGGGCTCTACACGCTCGCGTCCGACCTCGAGGCCGATTCGACCACCGTGCCGGTCAATGAGGGTCTGGAGGGGCGAAGGCTCGAAACGGGCTTCTTCGAGCGAAACAGCCTCACGCTGCAGATCGACGACGAGCTGATCGTCTATGCGGGTCTGTCGAAGGAGAAACCTTACGCCTTCACGAAATGCCAGCGCGGGGCACACGGCACAAAGGTTGCGGCACACGCAGCGGGGGCCAAGGTCCACCACCTCAAGCAGTGCTTCTTCCTGTTCACGCCGGACGGCGATTCGAGCCTGCTCGAAGAGGTCGCCCAGAAGACGGCCGACACCTACAACGCCTGCGGGTTCGACATGATGTACCTGGACGCACTCGACGGCGAGGGCATCCTCGGCGGCAATGAGAACGGCTGGCATTACGGCTCCAAGTTCGTCTTCGAGCTGTTCAAGCGGCTCAAGAGGCCGCCGGTCATGGAGATGAGCACGTTCCACCATCACCTGTGGTACGTCCGTTCCCGGATGGGGGCCTGGGACCACCCCAACAGGAGCCACAAGCGGTTCATTGATGATCACTGCGAGGCCAACGCGGGGCTGGCGCGGATGTTCCTGCCCGGTCATCTGGGCTGGTGGGCGGTCAAGACCTACAGCGACATTCAGAATGAACCCACTTTCGCTGACGATATTGAATACTTGTGCGGCAAGTGCATCGGCAACGACTGCGGCTTCTCGGTCATGGGGGTCAACCCAAGCAATATCGACACCGTGCCGGTCTACGGGCGTCTCGCCGAGATCATGCGGAACTACGAGCAGCTTCGGCACGCCAGGCACTTTGACGAAGCGACGCGGGCAAAGCTCGCCGAACCCGGCAAGGAGTTCACCCTTCTCAAGGCTGACGACGGCCGATGGCGCTTGCGGCCGGTTGTGTATCACAAGCACAAGGTCGAGAGCCTGGAGGATTGGAGCCGCACCTGGCAGGTGCAGAACCCCTATGGGCGCCAACCGGTGCGTCTGAGAATCGAGGCCCTGCCGTCGATCGCGGCGTACGACACGGCCGGCGGCGTGGCCGTTGAGGATTTCGCCGACACCGCGGACTTTTCGGACAAGGCGGCCAACACGGGCGTGACTGTCGAATTACGGCCGAGCACGGAGCAGGTGAAGGCGAGGACGGCCAGCGGATTGCTTACCGCGTCGAACAGCGGCAAGGTCGCGCGGACCGCTGCCTGGGCGAAGGTGCGCAAGGAGTTCAAACCGCCGCTCAACCTGCATAACCACGAAGGGCTGGGCCTTTGGGTGCACGGCGACGGCAAGGGCGAAGTGCTCAACGTGCAACTGACCAGCCCATCCCATGTCTCGCACGGGATCGGTGACCACTACATCAACGTGGACTTCAACGGCTGGCGATACTTCGAGCTGGTTGAGCCGGAGGGCGAGCGCTGGCAGGAGTACAAGTGGCCGTACGGAGGGGCATACTCGATGTTCCGCGAGCATGTGGATTTCAGGCAGGTCGAGATGGTGAGCCTGTGGTACAACAATTTGCCCGTGGACGGCAGCGTGACCTGCTATCTCAGCCCGATTCGGGGCCTGTCGGTGTTCGCGAACAAGATCAAGAACCCGTCGATCAACGTCAATGGCAGGACGCTCGTCTTGCCCGTCGAAATGGAGAGCGGCAGCTACCTCGAGTTCAACTCGCCGGCCGACTGCAAGCTCTACAACAAGGACGGCGGCGTCATCAGCGAGGTCAAGCCGCAGGCCAACGTGCCGGAGCTGGTTTCGGGGACCAACGAGATCTCATTCCAGTGCGAGTCCACGGGCGAGATTCGGCCTCGGGCCAGGGTCACGGTGATCTGTCAAGGCGATCCGCTGTAGAATGCGCGTTTTCAGCGCACCACTGAGGCGATGGCAGTGGCACACAAGCCCGTATGTCTTCGGGCGCTTGCGGAGAGTCCAGTCCAGTCCCCATGGGTCGGTCGCTGACTGAAGTCGCAGGCCAAGCGACGAGGACGGAGCACGCAGGAAAACCTGAATCCAGAAACCGCTCGCACGCAGATCATATCGGGCCGGTGGGACTCAGCAAACCTCACTGGAGTCCGATAACCGGGCGGGAAGAATCGTGATGGAATTGCATCTCACGGCTGTTTTACGATTGACTCTTACGGACATTCGTTTAGAATATTAGCACTGAGACCATTTCTTCATGGTCTATAGGGAGGCGGCGTAGAGAATTGAGGGGCAGAGGAGCACTACGATGAAACTCGTGAGAATTGTGGTCTTGGCCGCGCTGGCGGTTTCCGGGACTGCCATGGGCGACATGATGGTCACGCTGACCACCACGGGCGGCGGGTCGCCCTATGTTGCGACAGTCGCCACGGGCAGCGATCCGATAGCGGGTTGGACCAGCGGAGAGGTATTCCAGACTTTTTGCCTCGAGAAGAGCGAGTATTTTTACGCCAATCACACGTATCGGGTTGACTCGCTCGATCCCTGGGCGACCAAGGGCGGTGGTGGCGCGGTCAATGGGCAGGATCCGATCGATATTGCCACGGCGTGGATTTACGACTCGTGGCTGAACGGCACTCTGGACGGTTACACGGCCGCGCAGGCCCAGAATGTGATCTGGTACATCGAGCAGGAGCAGAGTTCCCTCACGCAATCCGAGCAAGCCCTGCTTGCCGCGGCCATCGCGGGCGGGGCTGGCTGGAACGGTTATTTCCACGGCGTCCAGGTCATGAACCTCTCCGGCATCGCCGTGGGTGATTTCGTCCCGGCGCAAAGCCAACTGATCCGCAGCAAGAATCCGCCGGGTTCTCCGGTCCCGGCCCCTGGTGCAGCGCTTCTCGGCGTAATCGGTCTGGCTATGGTGAACTGGGTGAAGCGCCGGTTCGCCTGAGAAGCCTGGATACAGGAGACTCCAGCACGGACCGCTCGGTCATCGTATCAGAGCGGTCCTTTTGCTTGCGCCAAAGCAACGAAGCGCGGGTACGCGCCGGCCCTGTCCGCATATAGGCAATGAAGTGAACGCTCTGCTCTCTCGGAAAGAGCCGTTATCGTACGCGTGTCTCGGCCAGCAACACCACCAGCAATACGGCCGCCAGGCCGGCGAGGGATGCCCCGATGCCGAACGCCCAACCTGGTCCGATGATTGCCCAGAACACGCCGAACAGCAGGCTGCCCGGCAGGGCGGCCAGACCGACCGCGCCGCTGTAAATGCCGTAGGCCGTTCCAAGAGATTCACTCGGGACGAGATCGGCGACCAGGGCCTTTTCCGCCCCTTCGCTCATGCCGTAGTAAAACCCGTAGGCCAGGAACAATACCCAGAACTGCCATTCCGCCTGGGCCTGCGAGAGGCCCAGATACACCAGGGCGTACATGACCCAGCCGGCCACGATCATGGGCCGCCGACCCAGCCTGTCGGACAGCATTCCGCCGGGGAAACTGAAGACGATCTTGGAGATGTGCAGGGCGATCCACAATCCGATCACCGCCGAGAGCCCGAGGTGGAATTTCTCCCAGGCGTACAACAGCAGAAACATATCCGAGCTGTTGCCCAGCGTGAAGAGCACCACCACGCCGACGAAGGGGTAGAACCGGCGCGGCAGGCGCTTCCACGCTCCGGCGGCGGGGGATGTGCGCCCGGCGTCTGGCGCGTCTGGTGAGGGCAGGCGGGTCTTCGGGGCGATCTCGCGAACTCTCCAGATGAGTGTGACCATGGCCAGCAGGCCGGGCACCAGTGCCATACCGAACAGCCAGCGCAGAGCAGTCATTTCTTCGCCGCTGGGCGTGGCCTCGCTGCTTCGCCACAGGCCGTAGCCCAGCATGCCCATCAGGATGGCCATCGATACCAGCGAGCCGAGCACGGCGCCCGCGTGGTCCAGCGCGCGATTGAAGCTGAACGCCAGCCCGCGGACATCGGGGCCGACGGAGTCACCGATCAGCGCATCTCGCGGTGCGGTGCGGATGCCCTTGCCCACTCGATCGAGGAACTTGAGCCCCACGACCTGCCAGCCGGCCCAGGGTGCTCCATTCAGGCCGGCCAGAGCCATCAATGGCCGGGCGACGGTCGAAATGCCGTAGCCGGCCACGACCAGGGTCTTTCGCCTGCCGAGACGGTCGCTGATCTGTCCGGAAAACAGTTTCAGCAGGCTGGCCGTGGTCTCCGCGACGCCTTCCATGAGCCCGACAAACACCGGGGCCAGCCCCAGGGGTACCAGGCCGGCAATGAAGATCGGCAGCAGCGGATTCATCATCTCGCTGGACAGGTCGGTGAAAAGGCTCACCAGACCCAGGGCCAGGACGTTGCCTCGGAAGACGCTTGCCGGTCGCGTTTGCCTGTCACCGCCGGGCGTCGCATTCTGCGGTGTGGCGTTCATCATTCATCGTTCCGCATTCATCATTTCGCTTTGCCTTCTGTGTGCTCGCGGATATCCATGATCGCCCGGGCCATCAGGCCGAGAGTCTCCTCTGTCTTAGGATAGGCCGACCCGCGGGCGTTGGCGACGCGGTCTTCGATGGATTGGAGTCGGTCACGGTTCGCGGGCGAGAGCTTGCCGCCCGCCGAGCCGAGGATGATTTCTCGCAACGCCCAGAGATCCTCTGCCAAATGCGGGTCCGCCTCTTGGCCGAAGAACCGCCGGCGTACGCGATCCCCCATCTGTTCTTTCGTCAGCAGCGGCTGCCAGGTCATCTCTCGCCAGACGAAACCGGTCAGAACATAGGGCATGATGTCCGTCGGGTAGGGGGTCTGCTTGTAGAAATCGCCGGTGCCCGCCCCGGGTTCGAAAGCGGTGATCAGGCCGTACCAGCCTTCAAGCCCGACGCGATTGGCGTCCTGCACGAGGTTGTCCAGCGGCTGGCCGTAGTACTGCCGCCAGCGCATCGCCTGCCGTGAAAAGACTCGGGCGGGCCGGTCGGCGCCGTCGGGGCCGGGAAAGGTCCAACTGTCGCGGGCCTCCATCCATTCGACGCGGGGATCGCGCATCCGGCGGATGACTTCATAGTAGGCCGGGTCCTTGCGATGTTCATCATATCCGATCGTGTAGCAGACGCGGGCGTGTGGATGACTCTTCCAGATGGTTGTCATCATCTCCTGGAGCAGCGAAAGCTGGGCCTGGCCGAACTGGGCGCTGCCGAACTCGTCCAACGGCTTGCCGCAGTCGGCGCAGACGCAGCCGCCCCATTCATCGGCCGACTCGATGAACACGCCGTCGGCCTCGGGCAGGGCGTCGAACATCTCGGCATAGTACTCGATGAGGGCCTTGCGAGACGCCGGGCTGGACGGGCACAGAGAGAACTTGCCCTCATAGCTCGCCCCCTTGGGTGGCGTCTTCATCGTGCCGGGGGCCTCATTGGTCAGGAAGCGAGTGCCCACCCAGCCGCCCAGGGCTCCGCCGAGGTAGATCTTCAGGCCACGGTCGTGGGCCGCCTTGATGATCTTGTGATGGTCTTCGATCGTCGGGATGCCGCTGTCGACCGTCGAGTCGTACGCTCCGTCCTTGCAGCGATATGTCTGTGGGTACTTCTTGCTCGGGAGGTGGCCGGAGAACCAGAAGTAGATGCGGTCGAACCCGTCGCGCGAGAAGCTGTCCAATACCGTGATCCAGTTGTCGGCTGTGTAACGGGCCTCGTGGCCCCAGATGGTCAGGAGGTAGACCGCTCGGCCGGGCAGTTGCGGTGTGCGGACGATCGGATCGGCCTGCAATGCCAGGTCCGACTTGCCGCCGTCGATGCGGAAATCGCGCAGGTAGACGGCGCCGTTGAACACGCCGCGCGGCGACGGCGCGGTGACGACGAATCGCGTTCCCGCGGCCGTCTTGACCGGCGCGCAGGCGAAACCGTGTTCGTTGAC
Organism: uncultured Planctomycetales bacterium; assembly: GCA_964586235.1. Lineage (GTDB taxonomy): Bacteria > Planctomycetota > Phycisphaerae > UBA1845 > PWPN01 > JAUCQB01. The sequence goes on along the minus strand of CAZPIO010000073.1, from coordinate 7,699 downwards.
GAATGACGCAGGGATGGCTGCGGTTCCGCACTCGGGCGCGAGCTTGCCGAGCCCTTCGAGGGTGGCCAGTACAATCGCCGATCCGGCGGGCAGAACGCCGTTTGACCCGCTGAGCCGGCTCAGCGGCATCTGCGCCCCCGACCATCGCTTCACCGTGCCGATGACAGCCTCGGCGGCGTGATCCATGAGCCATGGCGATGCCTCTGATGATTGAACGATGACCAGCGTGCAGGCCGGTTTGCCGTCTCGAACCAGAGGCATGAATTCATCGCCCGCATCGTTAGCGGCCGCCAGCACCGTCACCGGGGGCAAGACCGACCAACAAAGCACAGTGAGACGTACTGCCTGTCCGGTTCTCACGTCTGAGTTCTCCTTCTTGCGGCTTTCATTCTCCCTTACAACTCTGCGATCGAGGCCGGGATTATGACACAGCCCCGAAACGGATCAAGCGGCAAGGCACGCCATTCTCGACCACAGTATCCCGGAACACGTGCCTTGCTCACCTTCGCCGGGGGGGTAAGAAGGCCGGGCAGATAGGCCCTGGCGGGCAATTGAAAGATCAGCCGGTTTTGTGTCTAATCCTCCCTCAGGTCATGTCACCTGGTTACAGGGAGTAGTCTCGTTCAGGGATCTTGTTGGGACGGCCAAGAATGCAGTCTGTGTATCGCGCGGCGCACTATTCGGTCTGGCTGGGGATGGTCGGACTGCCTGTCTGTCTGTCCTGTGCCTCCTGCACGGACCTGCTTCTGAAGAAGTACGTCGACAACGACTATCTCCAGACCCACCAATACCGACTTGGCGAGCAGTATATTGAGGTCGGCGATATCGAGTTGTGTTATCAGGAACAAGGTGAAGGCGAGTGCGTCATCATCCTGCCTGGCCTGGCCACCTCCATCGATTTCTGGCAGTTGAACATTCCGGCACTGGCTCAGGCCCACCGCGTGCTCGCCGTCGATCCGCCGGGTTTCGGTAAATCCGACAAACCGGATGTTCCATACGACCTCGACTGGATCTGCGATCAGATCGTCCTCTTCATGGACGCCAAGGGTACTCGGCGGGCCAGCTTGATCGGCGGCTCTCTGGGCGGCCAGCTTGCGGTCATGATCGCCCAGAGCCATCCCGACCGGGTGGACAAACTCGTCCTGATGGGTTCCAGCGGCGCCTGGCCGAAGCCGAGCCTGCTGGTGACTGCCGCTCTGCGCACGCTGTGGAGCGAGGCCGTGATCACCGATCATATGCGGTGGACTTGGCCGGACATGTACCAAGAACTGTTCTTGAGACAGACAGAGGTAACCAGGGAGCTCCTCCATTACCAGATGGCGATTCGAGCCGAAGCTCCTCGATACGCTTCTGAAGGGCGGGCCTCGGCCAGGGCCCTGCGGAGTATCTTCTTCCACTCCTGCCGCGACTATCTCGGCGACATTGCTCAGCCTACGCTGTTGGTCTGGGGGTGCCGGGATAACATTCACCTGTTTGCAGAGGCCGCGGCCTTCCGCAAGGCGATGCCGGACTGCCGGCTCGTCGTCGTCCCCGACGCTGCTCACGAAGTGATGCTTGATCAGCCCGAGACGTTTAACCGCCTGGTTCTGGCTTTTCTCAAGGACGGAACCGGGGCAATCAGCGATGACTTCGGCGACCACAGGCTGCAGATCCCGAAGTCCCGCGTTTCTCAAGCCCGGATGGTCCCGGCCGCTCTGACATCCTCACGCCCTGCGGGTCTGAATTAAACGCTCGTCGAGTACTCCGTCCGACAACCGAGTCGGCTCCTCAAAACAACGGTCGACCGTCCGCCCGCCGGCAGGAGATTGTTCGTGGGGAGATGCTCACCTTCCTGTTGTCGCCCGCCCGATCCTGGTCAGGTGGAACGACGGTGCCGCTGTCGGCCAAGTTGAGAATCCATGAACCACGCGGCGATGGCCGCCTCGCTTGCCCAGTAGGATGCCTGCCACTCGTAGGCGAAGCTCGGCTTGGCGCGATGAGCCATTGCCACGTCTCGCACGAGTTCGCGGGCCCTCCCGCGGCACCCTCGCCGCAGGTTTTCCGGCCAGTATCCCTCGAAGGACGAAAGCACGGCCGCCCCCTTGGCCCGTTCGGCCCAGTTGCGCGGTGCGATCGCCGCCGGCGTCAGCGGGAAGCAGCCGTCCTCCGGCTTGAGCACCTCGCGCCGTGCGGCCTCGACGTACAGCCGGATCAGCTCCTGTTCATCGTTCGGCAAGGTCCTCATTCGCTGCTGCAACTCTCGCAGCTTCATGGGGCCGACGTAGGCCGACGGTTGGCCATCCGGGTCTGAGGCGGCGACTGTCGCCGCTGTCGAGATGTGCAAGGGCATGCATGCGATGGACGAGATCAGTAACGCAGCGAAACTCTCACTTCGGGACATGCTCAGCTCCTTCGGCGGCCCTTCGCGACCGGTGTGGCGCGAGCCTCAAGAATTCCCCGCGGCTCGCGGCTGGATCATGGTCTGCCGGACCGAGACTCGCTGCAAGCGGGATGCGGGATCGAGGCCCGCCATGGCTTCTAAAGACCCCTTAAAGATAATCTCAAGTTCTATGACCATCAAGGAGAGACGATCGCAACGTTTGTGTAACATGTTGTGGATAATGGACTTGTGTTTCAAGATCTGCGTTTTTCGGACTCATTCTGGGCATCGCAAATTCCTTGGGGTTTTTACCCCCAATGGAAGCAGATTTCGGCTACAATGGCGGCCGTGGGTTATCTGACAGTCTCGGAGATCGGCGAGGAGGAGTGGAGAGGTTAAAGTCACCCGGCAGCACGTCCGCCACTCCGGTCAGGTGCCTTTGTCTGGCCGAGATAAAGCTGGTCTAGCCGGAAGTCGGGGGCCTTGTGCTCCCGTCCGAGAGCCAACTCTCATTGCGTGTCATGAGGTGAAGGCGGGTTTCTTCGGATGGATTCGCTCGTCGTTTTCGGATTGTCCTGAGGTGTCATGTGATTGAGGCAAGGTCGAATCTGTCGGCCATGAGGCTAGCCAATCTCAACCTCTTTCTGGTGGCTTCACTGGTGGCAGTCGCATCTTCGACAGCGGCATTTGCTGTCCAGACCGAACTGGTGGTGGATCTGCCGGTACTGCCGGTGGAGGTCGGGGCGGCCGCGCCGGGTGCGGTGGCGTTCGATTGCCCTGAGGCGGCGTGGCTGAGCCAGGCGGGTGAGCCGGGCATCCCGTGGCAGGCAGTGACCATTCTGTTGCCGCCCGATGCTCAGCTCGACACGGTCGCGGTCCGGCTGGAAGGACTGGTTGCGGAGGATCTGGCGGGCCAGTGGGACGTGGCCCCGGTTGGCCCCGCGGCGACTTGGTCGGACGGCCGTGAGGTTATGGTCTGGCCGGCCGACAAGACCATCGTCGATGGCAAGGACACGGCCATCTACGGCAAGGCGGCATTCTGGCCGGAAAGCGGTGTTCGTCTACTGGCCACGGGGCGTCTTCGCAAGTGGCGGCTGGCTCAGGTTGCCGTGCCGCTGGCCAAGTACGATCCGGTCAATCGACGCCTCCAGAGGTTGACAGCCGGCAAGCTGATTGTCGCCTGTGAACGCCCCGTCGCAGGAAAATCGCTGACCGGTGCCCGTCAGGACCAGGCCGAGTGGATCGACACGATTGGCGAAGACACAGTCAATCGTCTGGCAGTCAATTACGAGCAGCAGATCGCCGAATACGACGCTCTGGCGCAAGCCGATGGGAAAGTCGCCCCGATGTTCAACGGCGGGCTCACTCCTCGCTTCGTCATCATCACGACGTCTGCCATTCAGACGGCTTCAACGAAGCTCGCCAACTTTGTCACCCACAAGCAATCTCAGGGTTTCAATGTGTCGGTGGTCACGGAGAGCGACTTCGGCGGCGGGACCGGCGACACGGCCGCGAACAACATCCGTAACTGGCTGATCGGCCACTATGTCGCCGACAACATCGAGTACGTTCTGCTCATTGGCGACGCTAATCCGAGTACGGGCACCGTCCCGATGAAGATGCTCTATCCGCGAGGCACCTCCGGGACGGATGTCAACGCCCCATCCGACATTTTTTATGCTGATCTGACTGGCAATTGGGATTTGAACGGCAACGGGTACTTCGGTCAGTACTCCGGCGATTTCGGCACGGGGGGTGTCGATCGCTTCTGGGAGGTCATCGTTGGCCGGATTCCATATTACGGCACGATGACCGATCTCGACAACATCCTGCAGAAGATCATGGACTACCAGAACCAGCCGGCTTCATCGGTGGCCTGGCGGCGCAGTTCGCTCTTGCCCATGAAGGACTCGGACGCATCAACTGCCGCGTATCGTCTGGCGGAGGCAATCAGGACCAACACCCTCGATCCGGCGGGCTGGTCTTATCACCGGATCTGGGATAACGCCACGCCGGTGCCTGAGACGACTCCCTGCACCAAGCCGAATGTGACGAACGTGTGGAAAGCGGGCTCATTCGGCCTGGTTCTCTGGTGGACGCACGGCTCGTCCACCAGCGCGACCGACGTGATGGACACGAGCTATGCGGCTCAGCTCAACGACACGTACCCAGCGATGGCGTATCAGTGCTCCTGTAGCAATGCCTATCCGGAGGCCAGCAACAATCTGTGCTACACACTCCTGAAGAAAGGGGCAGTCTCCACGGTCGGAGCTACACGCGTCTCCTGGCACGAGGTAGGACAAACGCTGTTTGCCAATAGCGCGTCCAATTCCGGCATGAGCTATGCCTGTGCATCGAGGCTGGTCACTGACGGCATGACGAACGCCCGGGCCCTGTACGACACGACAATGTACCTCTCGCCTGGAAACGCACAGTATTGGATGAACTACGTCGATTTCATCGCGTACGGTGATCCCTCCACACATCTGTGGCCCCGCTGTCAACGGGGATATGTGAATGCCGCGGCCCCGGCCGGCGGCGACGGCACGAGTTGGGCCACAGCGTATCAGGACCTGCAGAAGGCCTTTGACGACAGGGCAATGGAGATTTGGGTGGCGGCCGGTACATACAAACCTGACCGCGGCACCGGCAGCCGTTCTGCATCGTTCCGTCTGAGCGAGAAGACGGCCGTCTACGGCGGTTTCGCCGGCGGCGAGACTGATCTCAACCAGCGCAATCCGGCGCTGAATGTCACCACTCTGAGTGGTGACTTGGCCGGCAATGACACGCCCGGTTTCGGGAACATCGCGGACAACAGCTACAATGTCATCGTCAGCCGCGGCTGCAATGGAAGCACAGTTCTCGACGGCTTCACAATCCGGGGTGGCTATGCGAACGGCAGCTCGAACTACATCGGCAGCGGCCCTGGTATCTTCAACCACGTAGGCAGCAGTCCGGTTATCAGCAACTGCATCCTCACCGCCAATCGCGCGAAGTACTACGGTGGCGCGATCTACGTCTCTTCCGGGGCCGCCCCCCAAGTACTCAATTGCACCTTCGACGGAAACTGGGCTGAGTCAAACAGCGGCGGCGCAGTCTCCTGTCAGTCGGGGAGCAGGGCGAGGTTCGACAACTGCTTGTTCACCGGGAACTCCGGCACTTATGGAGGGGCCGTGGACTGCAACAGCGATTATGCAGGCTTCTTCAACTGCACCTTCGTTGCCAACACCGCCAGGAGTACTCGTGGCGGTGCGGTCCGCGGCTATTCCAGCAACGTTGCGTTCATCAACTGCCGCTTTCTCGGCAATACGGGTGGAACAGGCGGAGGGGGCGTCTACCTCGAAACAGGCAGTCCGACGCTGGCCAATTGCCTATTCAGCGGCAACACGTCAAACCAGGCCGGCGGAGCGTTGTATCTCTGGGACTCCAGTTCGCCGAAGCTGGTCAACTGCACCGTTGTGGGAAACGTCTCCAACAGCACCTCCACTCCGGGCGGGGGCATGTACGTATACGGTGCAGCGCCCACACTGACCAACTGCGTCTTCTGGGGCAACCGCGACAAGGACGGCATCACTGAGACGGCCCAGATCTACAAGTACTCCGGCACGGTGACGATCAACTACTCGTGTGTCGATCATTGGAGTGGTTCGATGGGTGGCACTGGAAACACCGGTGCCGATCCGCAGATGCCTGATGCAGATGGGGTGGACAACGTCGTCGGCACAATCGATGACGATCCGCGACTGTTGGCCAGTTCGCCCTGCATCGATGCCGGCGACAACAGCATGGTTCCAGCTGACACGCTCGATCTGGACGGCGATGGAAACACAACAGAGCCCATTCCGTTCGACCTTCTCGGCAATGCGCGATTCGCGGACACACCCGGACCGGACAACGGCAACGGCACGCCCCCGATCGTGGACATCGGCGCCTATGAGAAGCATATGCCCGGTCCGCCGACGGATTACGATGGCGACAGCGACGTCGATGCCGATGATGCCGACCTGTTTGAAGCGTGTGCCTCAGGTCCGGGCATCGCGCTTGACTGGGGTTGCGAGAACCGCGATTTCGATGGCGACGACGACGTTGACCAGGCCGATTTCGCCGTCTTTCAGGGATGCGTCAGCGGAGATGGTGTCCCAGCCGACTTGGACTGCGCAGACTAGCCTGATGCACAGCTGGTCGCAGGTCCGATCGTCAGCCCCTGCCTTCGTCGTTCAAGGCAGAGCATGTTGTTCCTATCGCCGCGGATTCCGTTTGGCCGTAGGGCCGCGCTGGGCGAACCGAACTGTCTGCTCGTGAGAAGCGAGGCTGTCGTTGTGTGGGTGAATCGCGAGTGTCCGATGCCAGGCGTCCGATAGCGGATGCAGGAACGGAGCCGGAAATGAAACGACGAACTTGTCAAAACCTCATGCTGATCGTGTCGCTGATTGCGACCCTGCATGCGCCGCGGCTCCTGGCAGCTCCCACTGAGCTGGTGTTGGATGTGCCCGTGCCGCCGGTGGAAGTGCAGGCAGATAGCCAGGGTGCTGCCGTCTTTATATGCCGCGAAGCAGCGGGGCTGAGCCAGACGGGTGAGCCTGGCATTCCTTGGCAAGTGATGACGGTTGTTTTGCCACCGGATGCACGGTTGGAGACGGTGGTGGCTCGCCTGGAGGGAACCGCCATTGAGCATGTACCGGGGCAATGGAATGTTGCCCCCGTTGGCCCGGCGGCGACCTGGTCAGACGGCCGCGAGGTCGTCGTCTGGCCGACCGACAAGACGATCGTCGAAGGCAAGGACGCAGCCGTCTATGGCAACGCGGCATTCTGGCCGGAAAGCGATGTTCGTGTACTGGCGACCGGAAGACTGCGGAAGTGGAGGTTGGCTCAAGTTGCAGTACCCCTGGTCAAGCACGATCCAGTCAATCGACGTCTCCAGAGACTGACGGCCGGCAAGCTCATTGTCGCTTGTGAACGCCCCGTTGCGGGCAAGTCGCTGACGGCTGCGGGTCAGGACCAGACCGAGTGGGCCGATCGGATTGGCGAAGAGACCGTCAGCCGCTTGGCGGCCAACTACGAGCAGCAGAGCGACGAATACGAGGCTTTGACAAGCGCCGGCATTCTCAAGGCCGGACCAATGTTCAACCCGGCAGTTACCCCTCGCTTCGTCATCATCACGACGTCCGCCATTCAGACCGCCTCGACCAAGCTCGCCGACTTCGTCACCCACAAGCAGTCACAGGGCTTCGACGTCTCGGTCATCACGGAGAGCGACTTCGGCGGCGGGACCGGCGATACGGCCGCGGAAAACATCCGCAACTGGCTGATCAGTCACTACATCACCGACAACATCGAATA
>CAZPIO010000072.1:0-36236 GCA_964586235.1 uncultured Planctomycetales bacterium | reverse complement strand
CCGGCCGCCCATCAGGCGAAAGAGCCACGGTTGTTCGCTTGTTTTGGGACTAGGATCGCCACCGCCCATCACTTCTACCTCGCCCCCCTGCTATTCGTGATTGTGTGGCGGCAGGGTGCGTATTCCAGGGCCGTCCTGCCGGGCGCTTCGCTGCTCCTTGTGGTGCTGACTGCCGCCAGTCGGGCCATCGGGTCGCCGGAGATCAACGTGAACTACGCATTTCGCGTGGAGATCATGGGCCAGGATCCGCTGATCACCTGGCTGAACAGCCTGGATGCGATTGCATACCTCATCGTGGGCAACGGACTCGTCACCGTCCTGATGTTCACGCCGGTTTTTGTACTGATGCAGTATCACAACCAACGAAGAAAACAACAAGAACAAAGCGGGGTCACTCTGATCTCCGCCGCGTCGAACTCCCCGTGACTCCAGCTTCTTCGACGACGAGCAGCTTCCGGCGTGCCGACGAGGGCGTCGGCACCAGTGCGTCTGAGAGTGTACTCGATCAGAGGGGTGCAAGTCCCCTCCAGGCCTGCGTTCTCCGGCCTGTAACTGAGGGTAACGGCGTCGCCGCGAGGCGGGGTCGAGAGCAACCGGAGGTGAACCATCGGTCCGTAGGATAACGAACGCGATTCGGCCGGACGTGTCGGCGAGCCTGCTGGTGAATGGCGAAGCCCAGACCCCCGAGCGATCGGAGGAAGCCCAACGAGCTGAGGGGTAGCGTGCGAAAGCGAGCGTTGGGGAGCGTCAGGTGGTTGGCGACAGAACGATGGGAAGGTTGAGTACATGAATCAGAGATACCTGTCCGGGAGATGGACGGTGTTCATGCTCGAAAGGGCCGAAGAGCCGCCCGGGCAGGAGTCAGAGCAGCCATAGTAGCGAAGAAGTGGGTTAACACCCGTGGAGCGAAGGGCTGCAGGGAAGTGGATGCGTGAAAGACACAGCACAGGAAGCGAAACCAGTGGAAGTGGCCGTCGAGCGGTCTAAGCAAGCTGGAGAGATCCGCGCCCGCTGGGCGTGGGTGGAACCTATGGTGTGGACGGATCGCATGTTGGCGGCACTCGAAACGGGTGTCCAAGGAGGCGTATGGTTTAGCCTGATCGACAAGGTGACGTCGCTGCGGGGGTTGCGAGCGGCCTGGGGACAGGTCCAGCGGAACCAGGGCAGTGGCGGGGTGGATCGGGAAACGATCGACCAGTTTGGGCGTGAGGCGGGATCACGGCTGAGCAAGCTGAGCGAACAACTCAAGGACGGGACGTACCAACCGCTGCCGGTGCGACGGGTCTACATCCCCAAGCCGGACGGTAAGAAGCGCCCGCTGGGCATTCCGGCGGTGCGTGACCGGATCGTCCAGGCAGCAGTGCGAAACGTACTGGAACCGATCTTTGAGTGGGAGTTCTGCGAGCACAGTTATGGGTTCCGTCCCGGACGCGGAGCCAAGGACGCGTTGCGGCGGGTCGATGGGCAACTGAAGGCCGGTTACCGGTACGTGCTGGATGCTGACCTGAAGAGCTACTTCGACACGATCCCGCATGATCGGCTGATGTCGCTGGTTCGCCAGCGGGTGGCCGACGGGCGTGTTCTGGCCCTGGTCGAGGCGTTTCTGAATCAGAGCGTTCTGGAAGAGATGAAGGAGTGGAAGCCGACCGAAGGGACCCCGCAGGGAGGCGTGATCAGCCCCTTGCTGGCGAACATCTACCTGCACCCGCTGGACGTGCTGATGCGCGACCAGGGCTACGAGATGACGCGATACGCGGATGATTTCGTAGTTCTGTGCCGCACGGCGGAAGAATGCGGCCGGGCGTTGGAGATGATCCGAGCGTGGGTGACAAAGGTCGGGCTGACGCTGCATCCGGAGAAGACCCGGGTCGTGGACATGAACGAACCGGGGGGCTTTGATTTCCTGGGCTACCACTTCGAACGGGACCGACGAGAACCGAGGTCCAAGAGTCTGGAGAAGTTCAAGGAGACGATCCGCACGAAGACCCGACGAACCAACGGCCATAGTTTGTCAGCGATCATCATCGATCTGAATCGGACCCTGAAGGGCTGGTTTGGATACTTCCAACACAGCAACTGGTGGGTGTTCCGAGAACTGGATCGGTGGATACGGATGCGTTTGCGCAGCATCCTGCGCAAACGACAAGGCAAGCGTGGTCGAGGCCGAGGGTCGGATCACCAGCGATGGCCCAATGCCTACTTCGCCGAGATGGGACTGTTCTCCATGCTGACAGCCTATCGGGCGGCGAGCCAACCTCACAGAGCCCACTGACCGGAGAGCCGGATGCGGGAGATCCGCCCGTCCGGTTCGGAGGGAGGGGGGACGGTCAACCCGTCCCTCCTACCCCTATCCGGCGCGGCCGGCGTTCTCACCGCTGGTCGATGCGGCCAACCTCAGAAGAGCGAAATGGCGTGCCGCACTCGGGGCAACGAGGCTCGGTGAGGCCCCTCAGATCGTAACCGCACTCAAGGCAGGTGCCGGCCGGGGGCGGCTGCGGCGGCCTGAAAACCAGGGAAAGGACTCCGATGACCAAGAGACCACCAACCAACATGAGCCCAGCGACAGGATTGGACGCGCAAGCGGACAACAATCCCCAACCCACGATGACCCAGCAGATCATCCGGATCACATCCACTACGTTCAGCGGTCGGCCACAGCGATGTGCCCGGTTTGTCGTGAAAGCCAGGGCAACACACCCACCAAGGGAAGCGAGGATCATCACGGTCTCGATCTCGAAGACCCATTTGGCAGAGCCTGTCCGCGTCCATGCCACAAAGCCCACCATCGCCGGAAGCATAATGAGCACGACGGCGGTTGAAAGCCGAACGCCGCGAATCAGACACCTGTTGTTTCTGCGCCACGCGGGCTCCGGCGTGTCCGTCTGGCTCTCGTAGAGCACCCGCCTGCAGCCCATCTCCGTCACCTTCGTGGCAAGAGGCAAGAATGATCACCCCGCCGGCTGGGTTGCGGCGAGTTGTTCGTATCGTTTGACGATCGCGTCGAGGATGGTTTGTTCCAGGCCGCCGTCGCGGCCGAGGTGGATCCAGTAGGAGGATTCGGCGGGGGTGAGCATCTGGCCCGAGGTGGTTGGTGCCGCCCCGCTGTAGAGCCGCATGGCGGCGGCGGCGTTGTCGACCTGGCGCTCCTCGATGCTGTAGCGGTACCGGTCGACCTTGACTTCCAGCTCACAGGTGCCGGACGGCGGCGAGGGCCGGACGAACACCTGGGCCTGCGACTGGATGGTTTGAAGGTTGGCCTCCCACCAGTAGTACGCAGGCGTCGGCTGGACCCGCCACAATTCGAAGAAGTTGGCCGCGGTCTCCGGGACGGTGACCAGGATGCCCTGGGCCCGGTCGAGGCGGTCGATCTCGAAGTTGAAGGCTCGGAGCGCGTCCTCGGCCGACACCCAGAGGCGGTCAACCTCCTGCGGCGCCTGGGCCGGCACGCTCCCCAGCGTCGGCCCGGCGGGCTGCGGGGGCGCCTGACAACCGGCAAGCGACAGAGCTAACGCGGGCAGCAGGACCGCAAGCAACCTGACCGTTCTCATGTTCGTTGGTTCCATAGGGCCACCCGTTCACAGGGCTCAACGGCGGCATTTATAACCCCGGGGCGTCAGGTTGGCCAGTGGGCGGGCGGGATCGCTATCCTCCTTGGCACCGAATGCGGAAAGGATTCGGCGAGGAGCGGAGGGGCCCGGAACGGATTCCGGGCCGAGCGGAGGTTGAGGCATAATCGCGAGCCCAGGTTCACGAAGAACCTGGGCCACCCGTCCGTTTGGCCTGCGGGTCAACTTCGCCTACGGGATGCACGGGGGGCCGGCTGGCACCTCGGGCAGATGAAGGTGCCCCGGCCGGCGACGACCAGCCGTTTGATGGGTGTGCGACATCGACGGCAGGGCTGCCCCTGGCGGTCGTAGACGCGGTGTTGAACCTGGAACCAGCCGGGGGCGTTGCCGGCGTCACGGTAGTCGCTGATGCTCGATCCTCCAGCCTCAATGGCCTGCTCCAGCACGCCGCGGAGGACCTTGAACAGCCGTCGCAGCTCGGGCTTTGCGAGCCGATCGGCCCGGATTCTTGGGTGCAGCCTTGCCCGGTGCAGGGACTCATCACAGTAGATGTTACCGACGCCGCCGAGCACCTGCTGATCGAGCAACAGGGCCTTCAATTGCCGTCGCCGGGCAAGCCGCTGGGCGAACTCCTCGAAGGAAAGGCCCAGAGCGTCCGGCCCGAGGGGCGGCCGACGGCGTCCGATCCAGCCGAGGTTGGCCGGATCCCGGCTGAGCAGCCAGATGCCGCCAAAGCGTCGCGGATCGATGAAGCGGAGCTCGAGGCGAGACCTGCCGAAGGTCACCCGAAGGTGCATATGAGGCTCGATCGGCGTGTCGGGAGGAACCGCGAGCAGACGGCCGGTCATGCCCAGGTGGATCATCAGGGAGAAGGGGCTGTCGGTCCGGATAAGGATCTGCTTGCCGGTACGTTCGACTTGCGTGATGCGACAGCCGTGCAAGGCGGCGCAGAGAGGAACGGCCGCTCCGTGGACCACATCGCCGCGCCCGAGATGAACGCGATCAACCACGGCCCCGGCGACGCGTTTGGCCAATCCGCGGGTGACCGTCTCGACCTCGGGGAGTTCCGGCATGGCATGATCATACCGCCAACACAAATGGTGCCGCTCTCTTACCATCGCGGTTCTGACCGGTGTCGGCATCGCATCATCACGGCCGCGGAGGCACAACCGCGCGGCCACCGGGTATGCGGGTGGCGGTCGGACGGCACCCTACGGGGCTGGGCGGGTATGCGACGGAGCAGGGTGGGTGGCCGGGGGCGACGCCGGAACTGAGGCTGTCGGTGGAGGAGCCGGAACCGACGCCGGTGGAGCGGCTTTGGGCACGGGTGGCGGAGCAACGGGCGGCGCTGGAACGCTGGCAGGCGGAGACGGCGGTGCGGATGACTGAACCGGGGGTGAGACCGGCCGGGTGGCGATGGGGGCGGCCGGCGGGGACGCCGGCTGCGTCGGAACCGGACCGGACTCGGGCGGTTTGGGTGTCGGAGCAGGCCGGGTCGGCGGCTCGGGTGGCGCCGGAGCCGTGGGCTTCGGGACGGCCGGCTTGGTCTCCGGGATTGAGGCCGGGGCCGTGGGCACAGGAGCCGGAGCGCTCTTCGCCGGCTTGGAGGGCACGGGTTGGGGCTGTATCTGGTTTGGCGGAGTCGTTGGCGCCGGTGGCTTCGGTTGAACGGGGGGTGGGGCCGGCGGCTCGGGCTGGACAGGCGGCACGGGCTCGGGAGTCGGAGCAGGCGCCGGCTGGAGCGGGGGCAGCACGGGCACCGGGATCGGTTGCGGAGACGGTGATGCAGACGAAGGCGTCGGCGCGGGCGCGGGTCCGATCGGCTTGCGCTCGGACGGAGGAGGAGGCGGCGCGGCCGGGGCGCTGGCCGTCACGGTACCCAGAACCTGGTTGATCACAGCATCGAGCTCACCGGCAATGCTCAGTTGGTATCGTTCGTTCGGGATGCCCGCCGGGTCGGTCTGGGCCCTGGCGGTCTTCGCAAGAGCTTCGAGATCCGCCCCGGTCAGTTGCGGTTTGAGCTCGCGGATACCAACCGGTTTGCGCGCGGAGATGGTGTCCATCGCCACGGCGACGTTGTCGGCGGGGAGCCTCTTCTCGACGATCCCGCGCTCGAGGCGATCGAGTTGGAGCAGAATATCCGCGCGGCGCTTGTCGTCGAACTCGCGCGATCTGAGGGTCTCGGACCGGGCAAGCTCCAGCAGCACGTAGTTGAAGAAGGGTTCCTCGGCCAGCTTCTGAAAGACCATGCTGAACTGAGCATAGCTGACGCGGCCGTTCTTGAAATCGTCGATCAGCCGGTTGAGGCTCGCGTTGATGCGGGCCTTCTGGTCGGCCGGCAGCGAGCACTGCTGCACGGCGTTGTTGAGCGGCCTGGACGTCATCCAGGCCAGGACGCTGCGGGCGTTGAGCAATGCCAGCGCGACCACGCCACCACAGATGAGCACGAGCACCAGGAATACGGTGAGCAGGACCTTGAGCACGCGACCTCGACGAGGGTTACTGCGCGCAGGATTCATGATGACACGCTCCGTTACCGGTTGCTCCCAGGCAGACATGGTAAACCCGGCGCCACATATCGCAATGCCGGGGGCGGCGCGAGGGTGCGTGACAATCTGGACGGGGCAGCGGCAGGGCCAATTCAGAACCCGAAGTCTGGTTCGCCGTGGCGACCGCAAGCGACGGGCCCTTGACCGACCTCCGCAAGTCGGTCAAGGGCGGGCCAGACCGCGGAGAGTCAGGCACAGACCTGCTCGCCGTGGCGAGGGAGAGCCGCCGTGGCGGGCTGAGAGCTTCCGCCAACCGCGGAACACGCAGACTACGCGGAAAAGTGGCCCGGCTTGTACCCCTCGCTCCGCGGGAGTAGGTTGTGTGTGGTCTTGAGGTGGATGGAGCAAGAAAATGAAAAAGAGATGCGTCCCCGTTGCGACGTGCCGTTGCGACGTGCCAGCGACAGCTCTCATGTTGACAGCCGGAAGCAGTTCCAGAGAATGGGCGCCATGCGACACGTCTTACTGGCAGTGGCAGCTCTCACGATTATCGCTCCCGGTTGTAGCCAGCAGCAACCCTTCTCTACCCAGGCTCCGGGCCGGGCGACGACGCGACCGGAGGAGAGCGGCTGGAAGCTCGTCTGGTCCGACGAGTTCAATGACCAGGAGCTATCCACGAAGAAGTGGAACGTGCTGATCCGCGAGCAGAGCAAACATAACGAGCGGCAGTACTACCTGCCGGACGAGGTGTACGTCGAGAATGGCTGGCTGCGCCTGCGGAGCCGCGCCCGCGAGTATGGCCCTCAGCGTTACACGAGCGGCCGGGTGGATACGAGCGGGAAGTTCGCCCCGGTCTACGGGCGGTTTGAAATCCGCGCGCGGCTCCCCAAGGGCCAGGGCCTCTGGCCGGCACATTGGCTCTATCCGCAGAATCGCAACTGGCCGATGGAACGGCTCATGACGGAAGCCGTCGAGCGCGGACAAGAGCGTTCGATCCCTGAGGATCGCCCGTGGTACAGCGAAATCGACATCATGGAGTTCCTCGGGCACGAGCCGAATGTCCTCTACGGCACCCTGCACTACCACACATTCGACGGCCAGAAGAAGACAAGCTCCGGAACATGGAAGAGCGACATCGATTACACCAGGGACTTCCACGTCTATGCGCTGGAATGGGAGCCTCAGTTGCTGCGATGGTCCGTCGACGGCAAACTGATTCATTCGACAAACCTCGGGATTCCCCACACGCCGCACTATCTGATTCTCAATACCGCCGTCGGAGGAGCCTGGCCGGGCGATCCGGACGATACCACCGTCTTTCCTCAGTTTCATGACATCGATTACGTGCGCGTCTATCAGCGCGAGGCGTATTTCGAGCGCCGGTAACCAGGCACCGGCTGCTTTGGCGTTATGCCTCAAGGAACATGACGATCATGCAAATCACCGAACTGCACTTCCGCCGGACACCGACATGCGACTACGCGGCGGTGAAGGCGAGGGCGCAAGAGATCCTTGAGAGCGACCTTGACTCCCCGGACCCGCGGGAGGCCGACAAAGCCTTCCTCATTTTCCACAAGGCCCATCCTCTCAAATACTCAGATGGCCAAGTCCCAGCGCAGACGGCGATTCTCGCCACGGATCAGCCCCCGCAGGTCGAAGCGTACCGACAAGACATCCAGCAATCGTGGCGCTGTCAGCGGGCGGAAGAACTTCTGCGCGGCTGCAAAGAGGCACGGTTGGTGACCGAGATGATGGCGCGGCTTCTGCCCCCGCAAGATCGGGTGTCGCTGTTCCACGGCGTTTTGCGCGCCATGATCGAAGTTACCAGCCCCGAAGCCCTGGTTTTCAAGCATTCCCAGCAAGTCATCGAGCCAGCAGACTACTTGGCCGCCTGCGGCGAAAGCCCGATCTTCCGGCCGGGTTCCCTCAATGTCCGGTTCTTCAATATCTCGAACTCGGACGGCGACATGGTTATGGACACGCGCGGGCTTGCGGAAATCGGCCTGCATGATCTGCAATGCCACTTTCGCAACCTGCACCCGACAGAGGTTGCCCGTGTTCTTTTCAACGCTGCAGTCTACATCTTTGAGAAAGGCCCCGTGATTGAATCGGGGCAAACGGTGGCAGGAATCGAACCGGACTCAAAGTGGCGTTGCCAGTTTGAGAACTCGCTCCTTGAGCCGCAGCGCGAGGTGCTGGACCTCAATCCCGGCAAGCCATACGCTGCTGGCAAGAGGTGAGGTAATTATGATTCAGTGTTGTGCTGCGCCATGAACGTCACCTTCACTCAAGACGGCGTGAAGATCGGGGTGCTCGACGGCCCGTATCTCGAGGACGAATCGCAAAGCGGGTTCGTTTATTGGCTCGTTTCCTGATTCCTCCGCCCCTTTGGGGCGGGTTTGTGACGTACAACACACCTTCCGCGGGCTGCGATCAACGAGCACTGTCATCCTGGACCGGGGGCAGCGGGCGAACCCAGATGTTCCGGAACCGCACGGCGTAACCGTGGTATTGCAGCAACAGCGGCCCCTTCTCGCCGAATCGGGCCGTATCGAGGCTGCCCGGCGTCGGGTCGATCGCCAGATCGCGATGGATGAACAGGCCGTTGTGCAGGATCGAAAGCCGAGCCCGGCGGATGACCTTGCCTTTGGGATCGAGGCGCGGGGCCTGGAAGGAAATGTCGAAGCTCTGCCACTGGCCGGCCGGCAGTGAGGCATCCACCAGGGGTGCGGCCTGACCGTAGACCGCGCCGCAGGATTCACCCTTGTGGGGCTTGAGGCCCTTGCTGTCGATCACCTGGATCTCGTAGAAACCGTTGAGGTAGACGCCGCTGTTGCCGTTGCCTTGAATGTCGGGCGCCGGCTTGGGCGGCACGAGGAATTCGATATGCAGTTGGTAGTCGCCGAATGACTGCCGGGTCAGGATATCATGGTCGCGGGCGACCATGACGCCGTCTTCCACCTTCCACTCGGCGGGCTGGCCGTTGCGGCGGACCCAACCGGAGAAGTCCTTGCCATTGAAAAGCGCGGTTGCATCGGGGGGCGGCGGAGTGGTGACACATTGCTGAGCTTGCGCGATGGCGTCGATCGACAGCACACCAGCAAGCGCGAATATGACGAGAATAGACTGATTTTGCGGTGAACTCATAGTATAAATCGGTCTCCTTTCAGAGTATCAGACCTGCCAGCCTTTGCGATAAGGCGGATCGACGTATCGATTCGCATCGGGGAGATTGGTGACCCGCATCCCTCCCGCATCCCATTCAATGCGCTTGCCGACGCGCACCGCCAGTGCACCGAGCAGCAGGACCTCGGTCAGTACAGCCGATCGGCCGAAATGGCTCATGTACTCGGTGTGCGGATTGCCCTCCTTGCATGCGGCCACCCATTCCTCGTGATGGCCGGGCGAGGGGGGCAGCGTCTTGGGCGGACGTGTGAATCCCTCGAACTGCTTTTCGGGGAGAAGCACCGCGTTTTCGCCGTCCGAACTCGGGATATAGAACTTGCCCTTGCTGCCGATGAGCAGCGAGCCGTTGTCGGACACCTTTTTTCCTTCAAAGAGGTCGGCCTCGGGCTTCTGGCCGCCGTCGTACCAGTGGAGTTGCAGGGGCGGGCGTCCGTGGCGAGCGGGGAATTGCCAGGTGATGCGGCTCTGCTGGGGGAAGGTCTCCTCGTACGGTTCCGAGGTCTTGCAGTCGACCCAGACGGGGTCGCGCAGGTCCAGGGCCCAGAAGGCGATGTTGCAGATATGCGCCCCCATGTCGCCCATCGGACCGGTGCCGAAGTCGTACCAGCCTCGCCACTTGCCGGGGATGTACGCCGGGTGGTACGGCCGTTCGGGTGCGACGCCCAGCCACAAGTCCCACTCCAGTGTGGGGGGCACAGGCGGCGTGTCGGTCGGTCGGTCAAGCCCTTGCTTCCATATCCTCGCGGGGCGATCGGTCCAGCAGTGAATCTCGCTGACGGGGCCTATGGGCTCCGATCGGAGCAGTTCGACCGCCCGTCGGGCACTTGAGGTTGCGTTGCCATTGTTACCCGTCTGTGTCACGACCTTGTACTTTGCGGCCGCTTGGGCGACGCGCCGGCATTCGCCGATGGTGTGGGCCAGCGGCTTTTCGCAATAGACGTGCTTGCCGAGCTGGATGGCAGCGAGAGTGATCGGGGCGTGCATGTGATCGGGGGTGCTGATCACGACAGCGTCGAGCTGCTTGTGCAGCTTGTCGAGCATCCTGCGCCAGTCGGTGAATTTCGGCACATGGGGCAATTGCTGAAGCTTGTCCCTGCCCCGAACGGCATCTACCTCGCACAGTCCGAGGATGTTTTCCTTGATGACGCCATCGACGTTCGAGTTGCCACGGCCTCCGATGCCGACGCAGGCGATGTTGAGCTTCTCGTGCGGCGAGCGGCTCTGCGCCCGGCTCTCCGGGCTCGAAATCCAGTATCCCACGGCGGCGCCGGCGGCACCGGCCATGACTTGGCGTCGACTCAGCCAACGATTCATCGAGCAGCCTCCAGCATCAGGCGGTTGTGTCGGTTTCCGGGCGTGCTACTGGCCAGATTCCTCGGCTTCCTCTTCGGATTCCGGTTCTGATTCGGGCTCAGACGGAGCGGCCTCATCGTCGCCAGTTGCGGCGGGAGTTGACGTGGCCGCGCTGCCGCCCAGGACCTTGTCGATGGCTTTCTGGAGTTCGCCGGCCAGGTCAACCTGGTAAGGCTCGCCGGGAATCTTTGCCCGTTCGACCTCCTTGCCGGCCGCCTCGAGGAAATCCTCCGCCTCCACCTCGGTAAGAGATGGTTTCACCTCACGGGCAACCTGGGTGCCGGTCTGCGTCACGTGGGCCAGGACGCGATCGAGGCGTTCCCCGGCGATGCGGCCTTCGCTGACCCCGCGGGCCAGGCGGTCGATCACCAGCGAGGCCTCCTCCCATCGCTTCTGATCCTGGTCCAGCAGCACGGCGATCCGGCTTCGCGCCAACTCGATCATGGCCAGGTTGGCGTACGGGCCGGTCGACAGTTTGTCCATGATCTCGGCCAATTTCACGTAGCCGATCTGGTTTGCCTTGACGCCGCTGACGACGCGGTCGATGCTGGCCTGGATTCGATCCTTCTGTTCCTGGGGAAGGCGATCCGAGTCAAGCGGAACGGCGGCGACCTGGCGGAACACGTCGGCCATGAAGGGCTTGCCCTTGAAGTAGGCAAACGTCAGGCATCCCGCACAGATCAGGATGCAGCCGCCAAAGATCACTCCGAGCACGATCAGCAGGACCTTCAACGCTCCCGCGCGGCGCAGGTCACGAGCTTGGCTGTTCATGGTTGCAGTCTCCAGAGACATCGATCGCATCCGGCGGCAGAGTCTATCGCGGGGGATCGGTCGCGGCAACAATCGCGGGCCTCCTTTCGAGAGAAGCAGACATGGCGGCGCTGTGATTTTATACCGAGCCCGGCCACATCGCCTCCGCACTGCTCACAGAGCAGTGGCACCCGATGCGGATGCACCTCTGCCGCAGGATCTCAGTCGTAACCCAATTCGCGAAGCTGGCGTTCGCTGAGGCCGAAGTGGTGGCCGATCTCGTGCAGGACCGTCCGGCGGATCTGGTCCACCATCCTGCGGCGGTCCTTGCACATCCGCTCGATGTTGCGTTTGTAGATCACGATCCGCTCGGGATAGCGATAGGCGTCATCGACGTGCCGCTCGGTCAAGGGCGTGCCATGATACAGGCCGAGCAGCGAGCGCGGGTCGCGTATGCCCATGTCGCGACAGGTGGCCTCGTCGGGCATGTCTTCGACGTCCACCACGATATCCTGCAGATAGCGGTGGAAGCCCTCGGGGACGGACTGAATAGCCTCGTCCACCACCAGCTCGAACTCGTCGTCGCTCATGCGCACGGATTGCGGTCCCCCAGGTTGACGGGGACGCACTGGCCGAGCACTTGCGGCAGTTCTACAATACTGACCGTGTTTGGAGCCAATGGGTCACCGTCGCTCATCTAACAAGGAGTATATACCGTGAGAAACGCCAAGCCTACCGCAGTCGTGTCCGGGTTGTCGGTCGTCATGCTGGCCTTCACCGCGCTGGCGGGCTGCGGACCGCAGGGCTTCAAGATCACGCCCGTGCCCGCCGACCGCAGTCTCGAGGAATCGGTGGTCATGGACGACGGCGGACTGTTTCTGCCGAAGATCGCCCTGATCGAGGTGGAGGGCGTGCTCATCGACCGCGAACGAAGCGGCTTGTTCAGCGAGGGAGAGAACCCCGTTGCGTTCCTGGTTGAGAAGCTCGACAAGGCGGCCAAAGACAAGTCGGTGAAGGCGGTCGTCCTGCGGATCAACAGTCCGGGCGGGAGTGTGACCGCCAGCGACCTAATGCACTCCGAAGTGCTGCACTTCAAGCAGAAGACGAAAGGCAAGCGCCCGGTGGTCGCCGTGCTCTCAAACGTGGCCGCGAGCGGAGGCTACTACGTCGCCTGCTCGGCCGACGAGATTGTGGCCTGTCCCACGACGGTGACCGGGAGCATCGGCGTCATCATGCAGATGATCAACTTCGCGGGCACGATGACAAAGATCGGCGTGAAGGCCGAAGCGATCAAATCGGGGGCGATGAAGGATGCCGGATCGCCCTTCCGGGAGATGAAACCAGAAGACCGCGAGATGTTCCAGGGACTGGTGGACAACTTCTACAACCGGTTCGTGAAGGTCGTCGCCACCGGTCGGCCGAAGCTGACCGAGGAAAAGGTCCGCCAGATCGCCGACGGCCGGGTGTGGTCGGCCCAGCAGGCACTGGAGCTTGGTCTGGTCGATCGCATTGCCTCACTGCGAGAAACGCTGGCCGACGTGAAACAGAAAATCGGCGTCAAGAAGATGAGGGTGGTCGAGTACCACCGGCCTCTGGGCTGGAAGCCAAATATCCATGCTGAAGCGCCCGGCGGACCGCCACAGGTGAATCTGGTGAACGTGGTTCTGCCGCCTGACTGGATCCAACCGGAACCGCAGTTCATGTACCTCTGGGTACCCTGACGATGAGCGGAACAGCCGCACCAGGCCGGGAGCAGGTACACAAGCCCTGCGGGTGGACTAATTGCGCGACCATGAGGTCAGAAGCGCTTTAAGCCATTTGCCGACAAGTATTTATCCTGGAAAGCCCGGGCACCGTTCTGAAGTTTTGAGAGCCTCGACTATTGGGCCGGACTGGGCTGGGGGCGTCTGAACCTGTGGAATCGGTCGGCCCGAAACCACTTCCACGCTGTGAACCTGCTGAACCAAACCCAGACACCAGATGCTTCCACCGATCAGCGCGCCAGCCAACAACATGCGACGCCAGTTCACGGCCATCCCCTTTCCGGTACTGATCTTGCCCGAGGCTGATGCCTGGACAAGGTTGAAAGTTCTATTATCGGAACCGGGCGGCATTTTCCCTATGGTTTTCTCTTTGTCAATATGGCGTACATGGATCACCGGCCTGAGCTGCGCATGTCATTTCTGGTTATGGAGATATGGCAGAAGGCGATTAATCGTCAGCCCAGATGCCTCGTAACAAAGTGGTTCACCTTCTCGGCATGGGTAACGTTGATGAAGTGGCCGCCGTCCGGGACGATCTCATTCGGCTGGACGCCGCGGATCGGGATCAGGTGGTCTCGGGCTCCGTGGATGTGAAAGACGGGGCAAGCCGGCCTGGAGGGTGCCTTCCATCCGAGGATCATGGCAGCCTGCCGGCGGAGGACGGGAACCGGCGTCTCGCGGGCCATATCCCGGATTAGCTGGTAGCAGTCCCTGTCCGCGGACTCTCGCCTGACTAGAAGCCAACTTGCGGGTGCGGCCAGTGTCCGAATCACCGCCTCCGGCATGATTCTGGTGCACCAGAACGTCAGCCAGTTCCTGGCGGGGATGGCCGAGCGGCTGCGGCAGCTGGCTATCAGCAGAACCCGCCGGCAGTTGCACCGGGCGGCCAATTCGCAGGCCAGCATGCCCCCGAAGGAAACCCCACCGAGAATGCAGGATGCGCCGTTCAGTCTGAGCTCAGAAAGGACTCGATTCGCGTAGCTGGAAAGCTCATCGGCCCGGTCGGGCACCGGCAGGCTCGGGGATTCGAAAACCAGGCCGTTTTGCCGTTGCGGCGCGAAGAGTCGCTCATCGCAACCCATGCCCGGAAACAGGATGAGCCGGTCGGCGTCCATTGGGCCCATTAAAGCCTCGCGACAGGGCGACCGCAAACTCACCCGAATCCGCGAATACAGCCCCAAATCCCGCCGTGTGGCTTTCCTGTCCAATAACGCGGGAAGGCGGCCACTCTTTCGTCCCATAAGTCCTTCGCGGCTGTGCGGAAATACCCGCAATGCCAGTGCAGATAATGCGTTCTGGTTGCTCGGACACGCGGGTTTTTGTAGGATGGCGCATGTAGGAGGCAGCAGAAGCGGCTTCAACGGCCGACCCCGCGCTGGGGTCCTGCCATTTACGCTGGTCCAAGATCTTGCCAGAGGATCCACAGTATGGCGACGCAACGCTTGCTCAACCGCACGATTCTGACCGTGACGGTAATTGGTCTCTTGTGTCCGATCCTAATAGGGCTCGGCTGCCCCGGACCGCAAGGTCTGTGGCCGCTGCCCGGCGACACCGGCGGTGATCAAGTTCCACCCGACGACACGCCGCCGACGGATGAACCGTCCGGGGATCTGCTGGTGAGCGTGGGCCCCGACAGGATCGCAACCGTGGGCGCGCCGATCCAGTTGTGCGGCCTAGTCTCGGGTGGTCAGGAGCCGTACGCGGCTTCGTGGTCACCGGCCTCGGCGCTGACCGACGCAGACACACTGACTCCGACCTTCGTACCGCCGAACGAAGGCGAGTACGTATTCACGCTCACGGTGTTTGACAGCAAAGGTCTGGGCGGCAGCCGCAGTATCACGGTCAACGCTCTGGACCACGCCGCGCTGGGCAGTTTCAAGTGGGGTGCCAACTTCGCGGGGGGCGGATATCAACTGATCGCCACGTTCACCAAGCCGGTGGACGAGGCCACGGCGGAGAACGTCAACAACTACCGCGTTTCGCCGCCGGACGATGAGAACCCGACCGCCCCTGAGCCGATTGTGAAGCCCACCAGTGCGGTACTTGGCGCCGACTCGCAGACCGTGACACTGCTGTTTTCCACCGGGACGCTGGCGCGCGACACGCGATTCGACATCAGCGTGGATGACGGGATTCTCGGGACCGACGGTGTGGCCGTGGCCGAAGTCGCCGGTTTGCCGGCCGTCGCCAACAGCGCCGACACCCAGATTCCAACGGTGGCGGTCCGGCGATGGGCAAAGGGCACGACAGTGAACGATGCCGAGAGCGCCGCGGAGAAGGAGATCTGGGACGACACCGGCATCGCCGTGGAGGTGAGGTACAACTACATCCTTGAGATCGTCTTCAACGAGACTATGGACTCCGTTTCGGCGACGAATCTGTTGGCGTACCGGATGCAGGAGGGCGAGGACCGCTACACGCCCACGATCGCCACGCTGGCCAATGACGGTCGGACACTAACCTTGATTTTCCAGGACGGGCCGCTCTCGCGCGACAGCAAGCTCGATACGGGGCTGGTTGCCACGCTGGACATCAACGGCCGTCAACTGGCGCTGGAGACCGGCAAAGCCATCACCGCCAACGCCGATGACAAGACTGCCCCGGCGATTGTGCAGGATTCGGTGCGGTTCGTCGAAGGCGTCACCGACGGCGGTTACCAGATCACCATCGACTTCGACGAGCCGATGGACCGGGCCTCGCTGGAGCAAGTGGCCGGCTATCAGCTCGACGGCGCGGCGCCGTCGTCGGCCGAGCTTGCGGCTGACGGGCGGCAGTTACTTCTGACGTTCGCTGCCGGCACGTTCAGCACTACCGACCAGCTCAGCATCGCCGCCAACAGCGTGAGGGACATCAACGGAGTGGTCCTGCCCGCGCAGACGAACCGTGTGGTTCTGCCGTCAGAGGACGAGGTTGTGAGCCCCGGCGTGCCGACGCTGATGTGGCTGCCGGGCAGCCAGTCCATGTCATACCAGCTCTGGGCCGTGTTTGCCGTTGCCATGGACGAAACCACCCTGGAAGACGTGAACAACTGGCGGATCTCGGGCACCGACACTCATCCGACCTCGGTGGTGCTGAGCAGCCAGACCAGCGGCGACGAGGTGGCCGGGCGAACCGCCCTGATCACCTTCGACATCGACTCAGTCAGCCGCCTGGACAGTCTCGACGTCTCGGTGGGCGGATCCATCCTGGACATCAGCAGCAACCCGGTCGAGCAGGTAACCGTGCCGATCGCCGCCAGCGACGCGGATGAGACCGCGCCTGAAATCGCCCGGGCAGCCGGACCGACGACGCTGCCCGACGGCACTATCCTGCCAGCCGATACCCCCTTCGTGCTCTGGTGCGACTGGGGCAACAGTCCGACGCTCGGCCACCAGCAGTACGAAGTGACGATTCAGTTCAACGAGGTGCTGGACGGGGCGTCTGCGGCCAACGTGGAGAATTATATTGTCGGTGGAAACACCCCCACATCTGCCGAGTTGCTCGGCGGACGATTTGTGGTGCTCAAATTCGCCAGTGTCACCACGCCGCCCACCAGCACAACTGGTCTGGAGATGGTCGCATTCGTCCGAGACATCAACGGCCTGTCCAACTCCGTTTCAACCCCCGTCCAAATCCTGCCCGGGTGCGATCTCATGCATCCTCTGGTGTACACGGTCCGCTGGGTATCGAACCCAGTCGCCTATCAGGTAGCCGTGCAATTCAGCGAGGCCATGGACCGCACATCGACCGAGTTCCTGGCGCATTGGACGATGCAGGACGTGAACGGGATCGAGCAGATCCCGACCGAGGCAGAGCTCGATCTCGATGATCCGACGCGCCTGTTACTGACATTCGGCGCGGGCGTCTTCGCGGCCGATGCGCAACTCAGCTTTGCCGGTGACGTCCGGGACATCAGCGGGAAGGTGCTTACCGCCGCCGACGGCGTGTGGCCCAGGAGCATCGATGCCGATCCGGACGATACCGCGCCGCTGGCGATCGCCTCGGCCATGTGGGAGATCGATTCCGTGACCGGCTACGTGGTGCTCGTGCAGTTCAGCGAGCCCATCGACGGAGACAACCAGGGCGTGTACACGCTCGACGGTGTCGCCTCCGAGTCCGTGACCATCAACGACGGCGGCTGCACCGCCACCATCGCGTTTCCGAACGCCCTGGAGCAACAGGCTTTCAGCCGCCTGGCGAAGCTGAGTGCCGGCGCGATCCTGGATCTCTCCGGCGATGCGACGGCCACCGACGTTCGGGATGTGACGCCGAATCCGGAGGATCTCTTCGGGCCGCAGGTCATGTTCGCCGGCCTGATATCGGATCCGTCAACGCCCCCGTACGAGATCATGGTTTGGTTCTCGGAAGTGCTCGACGTCGTGTCGGCGGAGACGACCAGCAACTACCAGGTTAATGGGACGTTCATCAAGCCGGATTCGGCGGTGCTCGACCCGGCCGACGGTCAAACCGTGATTCTGACCTTCGAGGCAGCGACCCTGCCGGCGGAACTGTTGCAGATCATGATGCTGGACGTGAGCGTCGGGAACTCGGTACTCGACATCAACGGTGTGCCGGCGGTCCAGACGACCTGGTAGGTCCGGGTATCTTGAGCGAAGGCTGAACCGGTGCGTCCGGGAACATGGGCGGCCGGATGCGAGGAGGCCCGGGAGACACAAAAAAAGGAAGCCTCCACAGGAAACGGAGGCCACGAAGGGAATAATACAGCAACCGGGCAGACGGCGGCCGGGGGTCGAAGAGTCTGGTTGAGCATGGAGACTGGAGACTGCGGACGGAGCCAGCCGTAAGCTGGGAGATCCAGCGTGTCGGCGGGCCTGGGGGACCGGGAGGGAGAGGGACCGGTCCGCGAGCGAGTGAAGCAATACTGAAGGGACTCTGGTAGCGGGAGGCGCCGGTTGTCGAGACACCCGGCAGTCCTTAGGATTACGAACCGTTTTGACCTGAAGGTGGCGTGTCCGGCCGAGGTCGGGGCCGCCGAACCGGGGATTGTTGCATCCCTTTGCAGATTCAAAGGATATACCTCATGGCTCGTCAAAACATGGGAAGACGTGGTGTGCTGGTGGTGGCGCTGCTCGGGCTCAGTGTGCCGCTGCTGATGGGGCAGGGCTGCTGCGAGGGTTTGTGGATGCTCGGCCTGTTCGGCGCGGGCCAACTTGCTGAGCCGAGATGCCCGGGACTGCTCAACCCCCTGACGGTCAACGCGGGGAATGACTCGACGGCGACGGTCGGGAGCAACCTGCAACTCGCGGGGACGTTCACCGGGGGGACGGCCCCCCACAGTATCATCTGGTCGCCGTCGGCCGGCCTGGGCAACCCGGATACGCTTGCACCGATCTTCACCCCGACCGCGGCCGGGCAGTACACCTTCACTCTCACCATCACCGACGCGGCGGGCTGCGCGATCAGTGATTCCCTCGTTGTGACCGTCACGGCGGGTGATTCGGGCAATGGCGACGGCAACGGCAACGGAGACGGCACGGGCGGCAACGGCAACGGCGACGGTTCAGGGCAGACGGCGCCCCTGGTGCTTGATGCCGGCCCGGATCGTGCGGCAACGGTGGGCGCCTCGGTGGCCCTGCAGGGCTTTGTAAGCGGTGGAAAAGAACCTTTAACCATCGCCTGGTCGCCGACCAACGGCCTGTCCGGTTTCAACACGCTGACGCCGACGTTCCAGGCGAACACTACGGGCAGCTTCACCTTCACCCTGAAGGTCACCGATGCCGAGGGGACCGTTGCGGAAGACTCGGTCGTTGTCACCGTGTCCGAGAAGACGACCGTCGGTTCGGTATTATGGGGCGCGGATTTCGCGGGCGGGGGTTATCAGCTCCTGGTCGGTTACTCCAAGGCGGTGGACAAGGCCACTGCCGAGCGGCTGACGAGCTATCTGCTCAGCGGCACTGAGGCCGTGCCGGTCAGCGCGGTGCTTGGATCGGACGGAAAGACCGTGACGCTGGTGTTCTCGGGCATCAAGTGCACGTCGAAGAGCGAGTTTGACATCGCGGTGGGTGATGGCGTCCTGGACACCCTGGGCGGGCCGGTTCCGGTGATCAAGGGCCTCGCGCCCCTGTCGAACACCGCGGATGCCAAGGCCCCGACGGTCGCGGCGGCCCGGTGGGCAGTCAACTACGCCGGCAGCTACGGTCTCGAACTAGTCTTCAGCGAAGCCATGGACCAGGCAACTGTTGAAAACGCCCGGGCCTACCGGATCACGGACAACGGCCAGTCTGCCGTGGGCTTCGACGCGGTGCTGGGCGATGACGCTCGGACGGTGTCGCTGGTCTTCCATGGATTGGCGTTGTCGGTCGCGGCCAAGATCGACGTCGGCCTTCTGAGCCTCCGCGACATCAACGGCCGACCGCTCGTGCCCGCGAACGGCATATCGGTCGTCGCGAACAGTCTCGATCTGGACCCGCCGCGGATCGTGGCGGATTCGGTCCAGTTCGTAGGCAACTACGCCGGCGGCGGCTACCAGGTGACCCTCGAGTTCAACGAGGCGATGGACCGGGCCTCGGCCGAGGGAGCATCCGCCTACAAGATCAACGGGGTCGCGGCCACGTCCGCGACGCTCGACAACGAGGGGCGGAAAGTGACTCTGTGGTGGGCAAGCTCCACCTTCTCGACGGGCAGCAAGCTGAGCATCCAGGGCGGCAGCGTGAAGGACATCAACGGCCGTGCCCTGGCCGCCCAGAACGACCTGCAGATTCTACCGGCCGCCGGCGCGGGTTCCTTGCCCAGTTCGCCGGTGCTGACGTGGCTGAAGGGCACGGAGTCCACGGCGTTCCAGTTCCGGGCCCGTTTCAACGAGGCGATGGACGAGGAGAGCGTCGAGGATACCTCGAACTGGGCGATTGCCGGAACAGACATCCACCCGACATCAATTGTTCTCAGCACCCAGACGGGGGGCGAGGACATCGCGGGCCGGACCGCCCTGGTCACCTTCTCCAATTTTGGCACCAGCGACCAGCGCATGAGCCGAACCACCAAAGTCGACGTTTCGATCGCCGACTCGATCAAGAACGTCAACGGTGACGCGATGCTCGCGGCGACGCTGGCCATCAACGCCAACACCGGCGACGTCATTCCGCCGAAGTTGGATGTCCCGAAAACCGGGTTGACAGCCCAGCCTGTCTGGGGCGACGTCATCGGCACCGGCTATTCCGGAAGCATGTACCAGGTCTCGCTGGTCTTCAGTGAGACGATGGACGGTGCGTCGGCCATGGATCCGAACAACTACTACCTGGTGGGCATGCACCCGACCTCGGTGAAGATGGACGGAACCGGTCGCAAGGTGGTGCTGGCGTTCTCAACGACTTACGGCCCGGTTGGCCTGGCCGACAAGCTGCAGATTCTGCCGAACGTGCGTGACATCAACGGCCACGGCGTGAGCACCAGTCCGATCAACATCCTGTCCGACCCGGCCGACCAGACCCCGCCGGCGGCGGTGGCTCTGTTCTGGGGCGTTCAGCGCGGGCCGTACCAGGCGACGGTGACGTTCGACGAGGTGATGGATGCGGTCTCGGCCACGACCCTGAGCGCGTACAGGCTGGCCAACTTCATTCCCACCGAAGCGCAGATCCTTTCGGACGGCAGGACGGTCAACCTGACGTTTGGTGACGCCCTGCTCGTTCCCACCGATGAGCTGGACATCGTCGGCAACGTGTTCGACATCAACGGTCGAGCGTATGACCATTCGCGCGACGCCGTTCTGCCCGGCGCCCCCATTGGGCTGCCGCTGGACGATACCATGGTGCCGGCGGTTGCCAGGGCGGTCTGGGCGGTCGATTCGCTCGATTACCGCGTGCTGGTCACTTTCGATGAGGCGTTGTCGATGGACATGGCGGCCAACCCCGCATTCTACCGCGTGGGCATGCTGACCGCAACCAGCGCTCAACTGCAGCCCGGCGGCACGACGGTGGAAGTGGTCTTCACCGGGTTCAACGTCATGATTCCGCCGTTTGGCCTGACCTCCACCCTGAGCGTGCGGAGTGCAGCAGGCCCAACCGGAGTGACGGGCGTGACCGACATGCACGGGAACATGGCCACGATGTCCTCATCCGTGTCGATCAAGCTCAATGAGCTCGATACGCTGGGCGTCGGGCTGATCTTCTTCCCGCCGCCGACGGCGGTGTGGATGCCGGATGTATCGCTGGGCATGTACTCGCTCCGCGTCACCTTTGCCAATGAGGTGCTCGATCGCTTGTCGGCTGAGAACATCGCCAACTATCGCATCACGGACAGCGATCCGCCCATCAACCCGTTCATGGCCACGCTGGCTCCCGCGGACGACCTGCCCAACGGGGTCTTCGCCGGCCGGACCGTGTTCCTCGATTTCGCAGAGCCGCTGAGCGCCGCATCGATGGTGGACGCCAGCGTAGGCGGCTCGGTGGTGGACATGAACAACAACGGGATACCGGAGGCCGCTGCGATACCCGTTTTCGCGGATCCCGCCGACGTGACCGTGCCGACCATCGTCGGCGCTGATCCCGGTCCGCTCCAGGGCGAATGGACCGTCCTCTACAGCGAGACGATGGATTGGGACACGGCGACAGCGGCGGAGAGCTATCTGCTCACGGCCACCACTCTTGATGGCCCGGTCGAGTATGCCCCGACGGGAGTCTGGCTGGCGGACGACGGCATGACTGCCTTCGTGCAGTTCTCCTATCCTAACGTGCCATTCGAGAACGCGACCCTGCACATCGAGGGTCCGACGGACATCAACGGCAATGCCGTGGACGCCTTTGAGGTGGTGGGGGATGACACGGCTTCTCCGGCTGTAGTATCCGCCGTTAATGATCCCGCGACGCCGGAGGAGTGGACCATCACGTTCAGCGAGGCCATGGATCCGGCCAGCGCGACGGTGCTCACGAACTACGTCATCAACGTGACGACCACCGACGACCCACCTGTGGAGAAGACATACTCACCGACCACGGTGACATTATCCGCAGATGGGATAACGGCCACGGTCGTGTTCCCAACGATTCCGGCCGGAGAACTCCCTGTCGCTATCCTGCACGTTGAAGGCGCGGCAGACCTGGCTGGCAACGCTGTTGTGCCGTTCGACCAGGCGGTCTCGAGCACGGAGCCGTGACTGAGATGAAGCTACCGTGATGTCTGCCCAAGCATCCGCGGCGGCCGGCGCAAAGCCGACCGCCGCTTTTCTTTGGGCTTTTCAGAGGGCCGGTAAACGGGCTTGCGGCCGCGTGCTCACTTTCTCAGCGGGGCGGTCTTCTGGAACTGGCGGATGCGATCCAGCGAGACGATGCCGGTCGACGCGCCCGGAGCCTGGATACAATGAGCGGCGGTCGCGTTGCCCAGCAGTGCAGCGTCGGGGATGCTCAGACCTTCGTGCAGGCCGCAGATGAAGCCCGCCGACCAACTGTCGCCCGCGCCGGTGGTGTCGACGACCCTGTCCACCTTGTAGGCAGGGACAAATCCCTCGGCACCGGATGCGTCGCGGTAGAACGCGCCCTTCTCGTCCATCTTGATCACCACGTTTCGGCAGCCGCGGTCCTGGAAGGCCTTGGCGATGTCGGAGGGGCTGTTCAGGCCGGTGATCGCCCGGGCCTCGGGCTGAGAGGGGATGAAGAAATCCAGCACGGGCAGGGCCGGGTAGATGTTCTTGTGCCATTGCTCGGCAGGAGCGCTATCGAGATAAACGGTGTCCAGCAGGGTTTTGGCGCCGAACTTCTGCGCGTCCTTGAGCAGGAGGGCCGACTCCTCGCCATCGAAAGTCGCCATCACCATCGTGCCGGTCACGAAGCAGAACTTTGCGTTGCGGATGTGGTCGAGGTTGATGTCGCGGTAGGCCAGGGTGCCATTGGCGCCCATGGTATGGAAGAAGCTGCGCTGGCCGCCGGTGAAGATGGAAGCGAAGGTGAACGGCGTGTGGATGCTATCGGCGTGAATCACGCCGGCGGTGCCGACGCCGTACTTCTTCAACTCGCTGATCACGAATTCGCCGAGGGCATCGTTGCCGACTTTGACGATCGCATCACAGGCAACGCCCATCTTCGCCAGGGCGATCGAGCAATTGACCGCGTTGCCGCCCGTGGTGAGCGTCAGTTTGTCGAACAGGCGAAGCCCGCCGGGCGGAGGATAGTCATCGATCGTCTGGGCGATGGCGTCCACGCAGCAGATTCCGACGTTCACGATGTCACTCATTTTCCAGGCACCTCGTACAAAGTCGCATGGAGCCCCTCGTTTGGGGGCAGGCGGAACTCCTCTTTGACCGTCAGACCCGCTGTGACCAGCCTCTCGAACAGGCTTCTGTCAATCTCAGCGTGGAAACCGTAGGTTCGTCGGAGACGATCCATCTCCAGCCAGTTCACCAGGATGTACCGGTAACCGCGGCCGTTCAGCCAGGCCAGCACCGCCCCGGGTTCGGGCGTTTCGCGTACGGCGTCGGCCAGCGGGTGATGGTTGAACACCGTCGCGTAGTCGCAGGGTGGGCTGACATAGAAGGTCCGAGCCTCCCCCACCAGCATCACCAGCGTGCCGGGCGGCCGTTCATTGACCGCCCCGATCGGCCGTGTGCCGGGCCATTGGCCATCCGCGAACCAGTCTGTGTGGCCGTACGCCTCTATGGAGACGACGCCCGACGCGGTTTTCACACGGGTGTGATCATAGTAGAGCCTGCCAAGCCGGTAAAGATTCCACATCGTTCCGGCGATCAGGAGAACGACCAGTAGAGGACGAGCGGCGTCTGAAGGCTCGAACGCCCTGCCGACAAGAATCATCAGCGGCAGCAGCATCACGACGGCGAACCGGGCGTATTGGTGTGTGGCGGCCAGCCAGATGGCCGTCTGCCAGGCCAGGATGGCCAGAAGAACGAGCGTCCAACGGTCGCGATTCCACAATGCTCCGGCCAGGGCCAAGACGACGAGGATCGGCCCGATCCGGAAATCACCGAGTGTTCGAGTTGCGAGGCGGAGGACTGCGGGTTCGTCATCCTCCGCGATGCCCTGCCAGCCGTGGGCCTTCTGCCAGCGGGCCTCCAGGTCGGAGTCCCACGCGCCGGGCTTGGCCCCAAAGACCGAATATGCCAGGGGGAACACGGGGTTACCGGTGTTGCAGGCGTTCCGCAGCATCCAGGGCGAGAAGGTCACGAAGACGCCCAGAACAAACCCCGCCAGACCCGCCGCCCGCTCCCGCCATGGTCGGCGACAGCAGGCCAGGAACAATCCGACCGGACAGGCGATCATCGGTAAGGCGGTGTACTTGAAACCGGCGGAGAGGCCAACCAGCAAGCCCGCGAGCAGACCCCGACGGACGAGTCGGTCGTCAGACGCACCGGCCCGAATGGCCACGGCTACGCTGGCCATGCCCATGGCCAGCATTCCGATCTCGACATACGCGATTCCGGCCAGATACGCTGTCCACGGTGCGGTCAGAGCGGCGATGGCCGCCACCAGCCCAGCGCGGGGTGAGAATGTGCCCGCCGCCAGCCAGGCTGAGGCCGCCAGCAGCAGGGACAGGAATACATTGACCATCTGGGCCATAAACGCCGCCTCGACGGCGTCGCCACGAAGGACCATCATCAGCAGAGAAAGCATCTCGCTGTTGAGCGGGAAGTTGCTGTAGACGTTGTTGGACAGGAAAACGATGCCGCCCTGGTCGAAGAACATCTTGGGCACGGCCAGGTGGTATTCGAGGACGTCGTAGCCGAAACCTTCCTCCTTCCACAGAATTCCAGGCGGGAGGCAGGCCGCCAGTATCGTGATCGCCAGGAAGGGACAGGCCAGCAACCACAGCCAGTGCCATCGGCCGGGGGCCGTTTCAGCCGTGGCGGTCGATTCCGCCCATTTAGTCCCCTGCTCCGCCTTGACGTCAAGGGCCAGACGGACAATCCCCGCAACTGCGAGAAGGAGCAGAAGCACGATCCACAATGAGCGCTGGAGATATCCGGCCGAGCCTAGGCCCAGAGTCAGCAGCGAGAGAGCCCCGACGCCCAGGGCGGCGCCCACAATAAGGCGTTCGTACCAGGGCAGGCTCGACAGGCCCAGCAGCCGAAGCAGCCACCCACCCGCGAGCCCTGCCGCCGCGAGGGCGAGCAGGGTCACACCGCCATCCAGGATCGCTATCGACAGAGCGGTGAGCGATTCACCGGCCACCATGATCAGGACGGCGGCCATGCCAACAGCGAGTGCCAGCGAGAACGTGGACAGCCTCATCGGCCTGCTTCCGCGCGTGGGAGAAGTGATACTGGTTGGTTTGCTCGAACCTGTCACACCGATAGCGTAGCCCAATCGGCCGTCCCCGCAAGAAAAGCCCGGACCTGGTTGGGCAAGCTGCGGGCCGAGGTTACAATCCCTTCGGAGCATCGGCGAGAGGCTCAGAGCACCCAGGGCGGCAATCTGACATGGAGGCATCGACCATGAGCGCGAAGAAGATCCTGATGATCGTCGGCGATTTCGTGGAGGATTACGAAGTGATGGTCCCCTTCCAGGCACTGCAGATGGTCGGGCACACGGTACACGCAGTCTGCCCCGGCAAGAAGGCGGGCGAGAAGGTGCGGACGGCCATCCACGATTTCGAGGGCGACCAGACCTACAGCGAGAAGCCGGGGCACAATTTCGCGCTGAACGCAACGTTCGCCGGACTGTCGCCGGATGATTACGCCGCTCTGGTCGTCCCCGGCGGGCGGGCGCCAGAGTACCTTCGCCTCAACGAGCAGGTGATCAAGATCGTGCAGCACTTCGTCCGCACGAAGAAGCCCATTGCGGCCGTCTGCCATGCGGCCCAACTGCTGGCCGCCGCGGGGGCTCTGCAGGGCAAGACGTGCAGCGCCTACCCGGCAGTCGGACCCGACATCGCCGGTGCGGGCGGCACATACGTCGATATCCCGCTGGATCAGGCCCACGTCTGCGGCAACCTGGTCACCGCCCCCGCCTGGCCGGCGCATCCGGCGTGGCTGGCGAAGTTCCTTGAAGTGCTGGGGACTAAGATCGAACCGTAACAAGAAGCTTTTGGACTATCAAACCGTGTGACTGTCAGGCTGACGGACCACTCGTACAGAATCGCGGCTGCAAGTTGAGCGGAGCGAAACCCGCGGTGGCGGGCGGCTCCTGCAAGCCCGGTGGGACCCCGAGGCAGGCAAAGAACGTCCTGCCTTACTCAACCGACGGGATGAATCCGCCGGCTCGCCGAAGACCACGGGGATAAACCCCGTGGCTCGTCAAGATCGCGGTCGGAGACCGCTCCTACGGGATCGCGGCTACAAGCCGCTCCTACACAGTCTTCCACTGGTGCAGCCACTGGTAGCGCCCCGGCAGGTGGGCGTGGAAGTTTTCCATGCATTCGCGGAGGGCCTGCTTGTCCTTTTCAGTCAGCGGCTTATGGCGCTCGTATGAAGCTTTGACGTTCTGATCGAGTTGCTCGGGGGAGGTGACACCCGGGATGACGGCCGACACGCGTTTTTCGGCCAGCATGGCCTTGAGCAGGCTGGTGGCCCGGTTGTCCACCTTGCCCTCGAACTTGGTGGGGGTTCCGCCCACGAAAGTCGCCCCGGCCGCGAACGGCTTGATGCCGATCACGCCGACGTCCTTCTTCTTAGCCAACTCGAGCAGGCTGTCGCCCTTGAAGGCGGTGGTCAGGAACATGTACGGGAACAGGATCACGGAAAACTGCGGGTAGTCGTTGAGCACGCGGCGGAAGACCTCCGGCTTGTGGGCCGAGACGCCCAGGAAGCGGACCTTGCCCTGCTTGCGGGCCTTCTCAAAGACCTCGACGACCATGTCGAGCACGCGGGGGCTGATCTCCAGCATCGTTTCCTGTTTGGTCTGGCCGTCGCCCCAGGTGGCCCCCACCGGCCGCCAGAGGTCGAGCATGTCGGTGCTGTAGGCCTTGAGGCGGTCGTCGATCGCCTTGGCCATGCCTTCCTTGGCCAACTCCTTCTCGTATTCGCTGGTGAGCTTCTCGGGCCAGGAGGCAAAGCCAATGTGCCACCGGTCGCGCTTGCCCTTCATCGCCTTGCCGTACATAGCGCATTCTTCGACGATGTTGTTGTCCACGTAGTTCATGCCCAACTCGACGGCGCGATCCAGGATCGGGACGCGCTCTTCGGGCGACTTGCCGTGGTGGCCGCCCAGACTTATCTCGGAAATCATGATCGCGGTCTTACCGAGGCGGCGGTATCCCATCTTCGGGTTGTAGTTCAGAATCTTTGATGTATCCGCCGGGCGGGTCTGGGCGGCCGACACTTGACCGGCGATGGTGACGGAGGCCACCGCTGCCGAAGTGGTCTTGAGAAACTCGCGTCGGGTGGACTTGCTCTGACTCATGAATGATGCTCCTGGCAAACCGGGCCCGGAAAATCAGGCTTACACGACAAGAGTATTATAACGCGGGGGCGATACGGCGGAAGAAGAAAAGACCCGCGTACAGGGTGCATTCAGGTGTGGGTACGGTCGCCCGTTCGTGGTCACAGGAATTACCCTGACGCAAGACATGGCGGCGCCCCGGCGAGCCGGGGCTTGGCCATGCCACCCCTGATGCACAACGGCTTCTCGCCACCCCGGGTGCGTAGCGGGTTCTCGCCGCCCTACCGTGCCACTGATACGGTCACGGTCTTGCTCCCCGTGTTTCCGGAGGCATCGGAGGCTCGAACCGTAATGGTGTGTGAGCCGAGGGCGACGCGCAGATCGGCGGTGTTCCAGTTGCTGGCGACAACCGTGGCCGCCTGGGACGGCTGAACGCTGGACACGACCTGGCCGTCGATCAGCACCTCCACCAAGGTCAAGATCCGGTTGTCGGCCACGTCGGCAAGGATGGTGACCATGCCACGGACGGTGTCGCCCGCTTGCGGGGTTGTGATCTGAACGGTCGGCAAGATGCTGTCGGGTGAGGAGGCGAACTCGACCGTGATTCCGGTTTCGCTGGAGTTGCCCGCGATATCAACGGCCTTCACCCGGAGCTCGTGAGTGCCCAAGCCGTATTGTGCAGGGTCCAGAAGGAAGCCGTAGGGCCACACGGCATCGGAGGCTCTGTGGATGCCGTCCACGTAGAGCGAGGTCTCCGCTATTCCGAGGGAATCGGTCGCCTCGACCTGCAGGACCGAGGCGGACGCGATGGTGGCCCCGCTCGACGGCGAAGTGATGGCCAGCGAGGGCGGTGTCGTGTCCTGCTGCTCGATAATCTGGGCCGCCAGGTCGACGGCCGGGGCTGCGTCCACGCATCCGTAGGCGTAGCTGAGATCCCAGCCTGGTTCACCGAGATCGCGGGCCGTGGCCACGAGGATGTCGCGCACCGTGGCCGGCCGCAGATCGGGCTTCACCGACCAGACCAGGGCGGCGACGCCGGAAACGACCGGGGCCGCGAAAGAGGTTCCGCTGCAGGCAGCGTAAGTGCCGCCGGGCCTGGTGGTGTAGATGGACACACCCGGAGCCACCAGGTCGACGAACTCGCCATAAGTTGAGAACGAAGCCAGATGATCGGATCGGTCAATGGCACCGACAAAGAGCACCTCGTCCGCGCCGCCGCCCTGAACCTGCCGGCCGCTGTTGTCCGCCGAGATCACCACCATGCTTCCGGACAGCCACGCCAGCCGGGCCTGCCGCAAGACGATGTCGTCATCGTAGAGAGGGGCAAAGGAGATGTTGATCACCCTGGCCCCGCGATCGACGGCCAGAGCGATTCCCGCGGCGATAGACCAACTGGTGGCCTTGCCGTCGGCTCCGGTCACGCGCACGGGCAGAATCGGACATGACCAGGCGACCGACGCGATGCCCGTGTCGCTGTCGCCTTCAGCCCCGATGATACCTGCCACGGCGGTACCATGGCCGGCGACATCGGCGTAGCCGGCGGTGTTGGCGTAGGTGTTGGCCCCCAACTGGAGTTTGCCGGCAAGATCAGGGTGCGATGTGTCGACACCGGTATCCAGGACCGCGACCAGTACGTTGCTGTCACCGGTGGTCAGGGACCATGCCTGCGGCGCGTGGATGGTCTCCAGGAACCACTGGATGGCGTAGTCCGGGTCGTTTGGGGTCACCTCGGTATCGATGAGACGGTTGTTCAACACGGACTCAACCAGCGGTGAGGCGAGCAAAGAGTGGGCTAGTTGTTCACGATTGCCCGGGTCGACGCCGACGAGATAGGCGGATAGCCCGGCCAACTCGCCTTCGATTGTGCCGCCCTGCCCTGCAAGAAGGCCGGCGAGGTCGTTCTCCGTCACGCCGGGCATGAGGGACACGATCAGCTCGTCGGCGACGATGCTCGGGTCCGTCGGACCCGCCCCCGCGCAGCCAGGCCCGAGAACAAGCGCGCCGTCCATGGCCAACAGCAGGCTCAACACGATGTGACTCAGGAACGAGCCGCGAGGCGGAAGGGAGGTCTCATAATGGCGGCAAGCAACGATCATGCAATGATTGGGGACAGGGCCCGGCGAAGAGCGGTCCTCCGGTTAGCATCGACCCGGCCGCCATGCCACTTGAAAGAACGGAAGGATTGCCATTGAAACGCCGAGTAGTGCTGCGCGGGCCGCCGGCGGGGAGCGACAGCTTCACGGCTGATCGACTCCGGCGCTTGGGGAACTGGGGGCGGCCGGAGCCGAATGGCGCTTGATTCGCTCAGCCCACCTCTTGCGCAGGACTACGATCAGCATACCCAGCAGGATTAACGCCGAGCCCACCAGGCAGCCGCTAAATTGCCGGCGGCCGAAGCCCGGCGTGCCACCCAGCTCAAACTGCGGTACAAGCAGTACCATCAATCCCACGCAAGGACCGATCACCAGGATGGTTGGAATTCGCAGTGCGGCTCCGGCACCAGTCAGAACAACCGCCACAAGGAGGCCAATAACCTGCCACACTCCAAATCCTTCGCCCACTCCGGCATGCAACCGATCCGCAAAGACAGACGACAGGATCAGCAAGCCCCCTACCACCATGAAAACCGCACCGAAGTTGAAGGCCCGCTTGCGTCGTTTTCTGACCGCACGCTCCGTCTCCGCGCAGTCAAAGCAGAGATGACGTATGCCAGTGGCACCGGTCCACTCGCTGGTGACGTGCACGAAAGCGGGGGCACCACATCTCTCACATTTTGGGTCGCCACCTGACATAGTCGCTTCTTCGCCGTTGCACGACTGATTGCGTCGCCCGAAGGCCGATCCGGCCAGCAAACGAGCAACCGCCAGGTCAGCCTGGTCATTATACCACTATCAGGCCCAGGCGGACCACCCGCAGCGGAGGATTTCTCTACCGCAAGCACGCGTGCTCCCGCTTCCTCGGCTACCACGGCGTCAGTCTCCCTGCGGCATCAAACAGGTCGCGAGGCGATCCGACGATTTCCACGCCGGAGCGGCCCTGGATGTCGCGGAGGAGGGCCGCTGATACCTGGACCTCGTCCAGCCGCAGCGTGTCTTGGATCCGGGCGAGCCGGGCCTCCCCGGCCCCGGCGAAACCGCAGGCCTCCAAGGCGATCTGAACCGCGCGAAGGTCCGTTTCCGCGATGAGCGGCACCTTTGCCCGTTCCAAGAAGGTCGAGGTGATGACGTTGGCATAAGTGGCCTTGAAATCGATCTTGTCGAACAGGTTGCGGGTGGCGACGTCAGCCAGGCCCATGCCGATGGCGTTGCCGCGCGACTCCGGTGTAAGGTCATGGATCGTGATAAAGCGAATGTCCGGCCGCTGGGGCTCGGGCTGGCCCCGGATCTTGAGCCGTCCGATGATGTTCGGGTCCATGCCCAGCCCGCTGATGTTCTTGCCGATCCGGTCGACAACCAGCAGGTCCAGTTGATCGACCGGCAGGCATGGCATGTTTTTCCGGGCAATATCCAGCAATGCCGGCTCCTGCTCGGGGATCCGGGCCGCGGGAATTGCGCGGACGAGCATGGGCTGATCATAGGCGTTTTCAACCACGGCCAAGCCGAGCAGGATGTTCGCGTGACGGAGAACCTGCCGGGCAACCTGAGGCATGACCTCCTGAAGGCCCCGAACACCCAGCCGGTGGATCTCCGCGGCCTGGACGTGCTTTCCGAGGCCGATGGCCATCATCTTCATGAGGCCGCTCTCATAATCGCCATGGAAAGAGGTGTGCACCTTCACCCGGTTGACAAGAATGGTGGCATCGACCGCAGCGGCCTCGCGATCATAGAAGACCTTCGTTTCCGCATCTCCCTGGGGCAGCTCGACGACGGCCATGGACGCACGAACAGGGGCGCCGACGTTCTCTTCGGTGATGCCGTAGCCCGCGAGGACATCCCTTTGTCCCTCGGCGGTGGCTCCGCCGTGACTGCCCATGGCCGGCACGATCATGGGCTCGGCCCCGCGATCACGGACCCAGCGGACAACCTCCCGAACCATGCGGTCGATGCTGGTGATACCGCGACTGCCGACAGCAATGGCAACTCGGGTGCCTGCTTGAAGGAGGGCTGGACATGCGGCCAGCTCGCTTCGAACCGACTCCTCCAAGTTGGCGAGATGGTCGGCGGGGAATTGCTGACGAATCAGCGTCACCTTTGGTGGCATCATTCGTTACTGGTCCTCCGCAAACGGGTGCGACCTTTCCATCGCAAGCAACCCCCGCTAACGACCGCTGATGGGACGCGATTGTACCAACTGCCTTTCCGGCAAAGAAGGAGGCGCAAAGAGAAGGCCGCTGACACGCACAGCGGCCCTCTCGGAGTCCTGGCCTGCTCGACCAGCGAATCGGGAATCAGGTTTTATCGTTCACGGCGGCAGCTTGTCGTTGGTTCGACGCAAACGCCGCCGAGAGACGGAGAATCGCCTTCCGGGGCTGACTCGGCAGGTCATGCTCTGACGTTGGCGAGTCACGAGCCGAAGCCATGTGCTCACAGGCAGCGATTGCCTGTCCACCAGGATGCCGCTTGCCAGGGCAGAAAACGCCCTTTCGCACTCCTGCTTTCCACAACCTCCAGCCACGCCCGTGTCGAGGCCCTTAGAAACCGCCCAGCAGTCGTCTGTGAGCGGGTCGGGACCTAACCTGAGAGAGGCTTTTCTGTTGACAGGACCGGAACCGGAGAAGGGGGTGTGCTGCGGTCTTGTGTGACCGTCGGAACCGCAGTTTCTCTGTTCCGATGCAAACGGAGCTTCCGATAAACCGGTGGAATCCAGCGAACGGCCCGGTGGCGCGGGGCCACGGTGAATGGCCGTGTCGAGACCCCTTTCCGCGTGCATCTAATCATGAAAAGACAACCACTTACAGACAATGTCGTTTCTTCCGCGAGTTCTCATCGGTCGGAGACGGCCCGAGCTCTCTGGAGAACTCAGGGCTTCTGCGCTGTCGCGTGCCTGCTGATGGTCGGAATGCATCTCGGCTGTCAACCGGACACCCGCATTTCCCTGCAAGAATTCATAGAGACGGAGCCGGTCCCCCTCGTCGCGTCTTCCCGGCCGGCCGGCGTTACGATTCAGCCATGGGCGCCTGGGCCTTACCGGGTCGGCCCGGGCGATTTGCTCGGCATCACAATCGCAGGTCTGGAGGTGGCACCTGCCGGGGCAGGGCCGGGAGCCGCACCAACTTATCGGGTGAATGACAAAGGTGAAATCACTCTGCCGTCGGTCGGAGCGATCATGGTCGGAGGCAAGACTCTGGATGAGTTGGAAGCGATCATTCAGGCCGCATACTCGCCGAAGTACATCAAGGAAACGCAGGTCACAGCCCTGGTGGTCGAGTACCGTCTCACCAATGTCATCGTGGTGGGGGACACCTTCCGCTTCAGCACCAGCGGTTCCCAGATCGTTGAGTTGCGACGGGACCGCACAAGCATCCTCCAAGCGATGCTCGCGGCAGGCGGTGCATCCGAGTTCGGCGGGCGGGTCACGCACATTCCGGCGAAGAATCCCGGCCAAATCACCGTATACGAGCTGAACAACCAGGAGCATCTGGCCCGAGCGGCCCGAATCGGCACTGTCGACGAGGGAGACCTCGTCATTATCGACAGCCGCGCGAACGATTCGATCTACGTCTACGGGCTGGTTAACAGTCCCGGAGCAATCCCCATTGGCCGAGCCGCCATGCTCTCGATCATGCAGGCCATCGGAGCGGCCGGCGGGACACGACACGAATTCGAGCCTCGAGAAGCGACCCTCATGCGTCGCAGAGGGGACGGTTCCCTGGCCCGTGTGAAGATCAATCTCGACCGGATCAAGCAGGGCACCGATCCTGATCTGGCTCTCGCGGCCGGCGACGTGCTGGTCCTGCCGCACAACACGGCCACGCGAATCGAAGAGTACATTGCCAAGGCCTTTCAGCCGAGGATCGGCGCCGGAATCGAGACGACGTACAATCCCTGGACGTTGTACTACCTGCGGAAGAACAACGAGTACCTGATGGGCTATAACACCACAGCCAGCCAATTGACCGGCATCTCGCCGTTCACGCCGGCGCCAACGAACAACGCGGCCAGGCCGCTGCGACCGTAACGATGCTCCATCACGCTCGCTCGGCGCGTTGCTCACGAACGGGCTGGAGCCGGCCGGAGGCAAGGCCGGATCAAAGAGCCCAGCGGCCGCTCTGTCTTCATTGTGGTCGTGAATCCGGCTCGTGGGGATAGATTTCAACGACCGGCAACTGCACGTGCGGCGGAGTCCGCCGCCCATCCTCCCCGCGACCGGGATGTCGGCTATGGACGGATGCACTGCTGGTGGAGTATGAGTAGTAACCTCCCCTGATGGACAGGTTGCACATGACCGCGCCAAGAATCCTCGCGCCTACGCCGCGCAGCCGCTGACAAGCCAGCCGCATGGCGTTTGAGTTCGACTGGCCGACAAAGGACGAGAGGATCACCCCGTCAACGGCTTCTGCCCAGACCACGGCATCCGCCGCTCCAAGGACGGGAGGCGAATCGACAATGACATAGTCGTATGAAGCGACGGCGGTCTGCACCAGTCGGAGGGCGGAGCGCGGGTTCAGCACACCGCGGGCAGTATTGCTGTTCAAACGAGCGGTCAGTACGTCCAGATGGGCCATGCTGGAGTGCACGATGGCGTCTTCGAGGGTCGCCTCACCGGAGAGCACGTCCTTGAGGGTACGAGCGGACGTGAGGTTGAGCGCCCGTTCGATCTGCGGTCCCTGGATGTCGCCGTCGATCAAAAGGACGTTGCTGCCGGCCTCGGCCAGGCTGGCCGCCAGGCTCACGGCCAGGCTGGTCTTGCCCTCGCAGGCCTGAGCACTGGTAGCGAGGATGGACTTGGGCGACGAACCGTTCGGCCCGGCCACAGCCAGGCAGGCGCGCACAAGCCGATAGCTCTCCGCGAATTCGCCCTCGGTAATTCGTCCCTGTTTCAAATCCGTCAACGAAGGCACGAGACCCAGGAGCCTCAGCCCCAGGTCCGACTCGACCTGATCGGGACCGTGAACGTGCGGGTCGAGGAGGTCCTTGAGAAACGCCACGGCGAGGGCAAAAAACAGGCTTCCCATCACGGCGAGACCGGTGAACTTGACGCGATTGTCCTTCACGCCGTCGGGGAGAATCTCGGGCTCGGATGCGACCACGATCCGCGGAGCACGGTTCTTCTCGGTTTCGAGTTCCTGAACGCGCTGATCGGCTCGATCGAACTGCTTTTCCAGTGAGGCCAGTTGCCCCTGGAGATTCTGGATCTTCATACTCGTTCGGCCGAGTTCCAGGCCGGTTTCACTGGCGGTCTTGACGTCCTTCTCGAAGCCGTCTCGCAGCTCGATGGCGGACTTCAGTTGCGTTTCCAGGCGCTTGATCACGCCGCTGGCCATCCGCTTGGCCATTTCCTCCCGGTCCTTTTCGATGTCCAGGGCGGCGCGACTCCGCTCCCTGCTCAAATCGGCTTTCCACTGTTCGATCCGCTCGCGTGCATCCACAACCTGCTTTGCCTGGTCGGTCAGGCCCAGTTGCCTCAGCTTGGTCAGATGCTCGGCCTCCGCTTCCAGTCGCTGGCGCAAAGACCGCACCATGACGTCGTTTTCGATTGCATCGCGCATCTGCGAGGAGTTCTGTTCGGGAGCGGTGTCCGGCAACACACCTGCCTTGGCCCGGTTGAGCTGTCCCTCGATCTCCCTGACGTTGGCCTTGGCCTGCTGGTAGGCCTCGTTCGTCTTCTCGCTGTACTTCTCGATGCTCTGGCGCAGGAGATCGAACATCTTGGCGTCGTTGGCCCCATAGACGCGGGCGGCCTCGTTGATCTCGGCGATCTTTGCCTTTTTCTCCTGATCCAGTCGATCCCTCTCGGCCCGGACCCTCTCGAGGGTGTTGTTGCGCTGCTCTTCCTCCGCCGCGCCGGAATTTGCCAGATACGCCCCCAGAACGGCGCTGGCGATCAGCTTTGCCTCCTCCGGCCTTTCGCACTTGACGTCCAGTTGGACGATGTAGCTACCGCGAATCGAATTGGCGCTGACCACCTCGCGGAGGGCCCCCAGCGAATCGGGCCCTTTGAGCAATTCGAGGGGCAACTGCCTGAGCCTGGGGTCGGCCAGCGCCGCCCGCAGCACTTTCTGGCTTTTCATCAACTCGGCCTGCGTGTTGAGCATGCCGTCGAACGATGCCACGGGTTTGTCTTCGGTCGGGTAGAGGACGTAGCCCACGCTGGGGCGGACTTCGATCTGGGCGGTGGCGGTGTACTTCACCTTAACAAACAGCCAGATGCCGATCACCGCCGGCGCCAGGACCAGGGGCCACAGCACCAATATGGTCCGCCAGCGCCGCTTGAGAATCTCGATGTACCTCGGGAGACCGGACCGCAGGCCCCCCTGCTCCTCGGTTTCGGGCACCTCCAGATACGTGTCGAGGGGCTGGGCTTGATAGGGTTGAATGTCGTGTCTCACGGTGGTTCCTTCTCGATCCGATAATGCGCCCGTCGACTCCCTGTCAAGAGACGGCTACCGTCCTCGCAGCGCACAAGCAC
The DNA here is from genome assembly GCA_964586235.1 of uncultured Planctomycetales bacterium. Taxonomy (GTDB): domain Bacteria; phylum Planctomycetota; class Phycisphaerae; order UBA1845; family PWPN01; genus JAUCQB01. The sequence goes on along the minus strand of CAZPIO010000072.1, from coordinate 303 downwards.
ACATCAGCAATGACGGATTGCCACCCTCTGTAGAGGCCCGCTCACGCACAGCAGCAACGCCACGAGGGACCCCGCGCGAAAGTGCTGCATATAGTATAGGCGCGCCGGCAGAAGGCTTCAACGAGGCAAACCGCCTTCGGCCTGCGTCGACAGTGAATCGCCGGATGCCGCTTGCGTGGCCGGTCTCGACCCCAGCAGGGCTTGCGCTTCGATGAAGTCGGCCGCGGGAATCAATCGCTCGCCCGGCGGGGGGGAGAGCAAACGGCCCAATAACTCGCGGCCCCTGGCAGGGTCTAACTCCAT
>CAZPIO010000071.1:0-37138 GCA_964586235.1 uncultured Planctomycetales bacterium | reverse complement strand
CCGGTGACCAAGACCTACATCTACGACGGGGCCAAGATCCGCTGGCAATGGGGCGGCTGGTACCACGACCCCAACTTCGGCAAGGAGGAGTACAAGAAGGTCAACGTGCTCATCGAGATCGAGAACCGTGCCGACCGTAACCTGGGCATCGCCCTGCCCAAGGGCAAGTGCCGGGTCTACAAGAAGGACACCGACGGGGCGCTCGAATTCATCGGCGAGGACATGATCGACCACACCCCCCGCGACGAGCGGGTCGTACTCTACATCGGCGACGCCTTCGACATCGTCGGCGAGCGCAAGCAGACGGACTTCCGCAAGCTCTCCAGCGACCTCTACGAGGAAGCCTTCGAGATCAAGGTCCGCAACCACAAGAAGGAAGCGGTCAAGGTCAAGATCCTCGAGAAGCTCTATCGCTGGGCGGAATGGGAGATCCTCAAGAAGAGCACCGACTACGAGCAGCTCAACTCCCGCACGGTCATCTTCCCCGTCGAGATCAAGCCCGACGGCGAGGCCGTGGTGACCTACCGGGTGAGGTATCATCATCCGTAGAAGAGGGTTCAGGCTCTGTAGGAGCGGCTTGTAGCCGCGATCTTGACGAGCCGGCGGGCTCGTCCCGCCGGTACGAGCGGCTTGCAGCCGCGACCACCACGCGATCCGCGCTCGCGGGCCACCTATTCGTTGTTCTTTCGTCATTCGCACTTCGTCATTCGTCATTGATTCGTCATTCGGATTTCGTCATTCGTCCTTGCCGCTCCCCCTTTACGCCCACCCCATTTCGGCTATCCTGTTCCCGTGAGGCCGAAGCCGGCCAAGTCAAAGCCGGCGGCCGCTGAAAGCTGACGGCTGATAGCTGACAGCCAAGAGCTAACAGCTAAAAGCTAAGAGCTAAAAGCTGGTACCCCATGGATCCCGTCTTCCTATCCCGCGTCCAGTTCGCCCTGACCATCATGTTCCACTACCTGTTCCCCCCGCTGACCATCGGGCTGGGAGCGTTGCTGGTCATCCTCGAAGCGGCGTGGCTCAAAACCGGCGATCCGGGCTACAAGTCCGCCGCCAAGTTCTGGACGAAGATCTTCGCCCTCAACTTCGCGATGGGCGTGGTCACCGGCATCGTGATGGAGTTCCAGTTCGGCACCAACTGGGCGACGTACTCGCGATACGTCGGCGATGTCTTCGGCTCGGCCCTGGCGGCCGAGGGGATCTTCGCCTTCTTCCTCGAATCCGGCTTCCTGGCGGTGCTGGTCTTCGGCTGGGACCGCGTCTCGCCGCGGATGCACTTCTTCTCCGCGCTGATGGTCTCGCTGGGCTCGATCTTCTCCTCGATCTGGATCGTCGTGGCCAACTCCTGGCAGCAGACCCCCGCCGGCTACCACCTGGTCGAGAAGATGGTCAACGACCGGCTGCAGATCCGTGCCGAGACGACCGATTTCTGGGCCGTGGTCTTCAACCCCTCGACCGTGGAGCGCCTCGTCCACGTCTGGATCGGCGCGTTCATCCTCGGGGCCTTCTTCGTCATGAGCATCACCGCGTACTACATCCTCAGAAAGCGCCACGAGGATTTCGCCCGGCGATCCTTCACCGCCGCCTTGGGTGTGGCCCTGGTCGCCTCGCTGGCCGCACTGGTCTCCGGCCACTCGCAGGCCAACAACGTCTACCGCACCCAGCCGGCCAAGATGGCCGCCTTCGAGGGGCACTTCCAGACCCGCGAGAGCGCCCCGCTCTACCTGTTCGGCCTGCCCGATGAGCGAACCCGGCAGGTACGAGCCGGCATCAAAATCCCCGGTATGCTGAGCTTCCTGCTCCATAACGACACGAAGGCCAAGGTCACCGGCCTCAACCATTTCCCGCAGGATGAATGGCCCCCCGTGGCCCTATCCTTCCATTCCTACCACATCATGGTGTGCCTAGGCATCTTCTTCATCGCCATCAGCATCCTCGCGGCCATCCTGCGATGGCGCGGGACGCTCTTCGACAAGAAGTGGTTGATGTGGGTCTTCGTATTCGCGGTCATCGGGCCGTACATCGCCAACGAGTTGGGCTGGGCCGCCGCCGAAGTCGGCCGCCAGCCATGGATCGTGTACCCGCCCGTGCAATGGAGCCAGAACGGGGCCGCCGGCACCCTGACGGTGAACTACGACGCCGCCCAGGGCCTGCGCACCAGCGACGCCGTCTCCAAAACCATCACCGCCGGACAGGTGCTCGGTTCGATCATCATGTTCGGGCTGATCTACGTCATCCTCTTCGGCGTCTGGCTCTACCTTCTCGACGCCAAGATCAAGGCCGGCCCCGAACCGGCCGCAGCCGAACCTCCGCGCGGCAAGCACGGCTTCATCGACACCGCCGCACGCTTCGCGGGCCACGAAAAAGGCGTATCGATGACCGAGACTGATTCAGGAAGCTCCGAAAACACCGGACGCCGGAAGTGAAGCCATGGAACTGACCCACGAAACGCTGTGCCAGATCTGGTTCGCCCTGCTGGGCGTGTTGATGGCCGGCTACGCCATTCTTGACGGCTTCGACCTCGGCGTGGGCATTCTGCACCTGGCCGCCCGCGACGACCGTGAGCGGCGCGTGCTGATGAATTCGATCGGCCCCCTGTGGGACGGCAACGAGGTCTGGCTGGTCACCTTCGGCGGGGCCATGTTCGCCGCCTTCCCGCATGCCTACGCGACCATCTTCTCCGGCTTCTACGTCGCGTTCATGGCCCTGTTGTTCGCTCTCATCTTCCGCGCGGTTTCACTGGAGTTCCGCAGCAAGACCGCCTCGGCAACGTGGCGCCGGATCTGGGACATCGGTTTCTTCGCCGGCAGCCTGCTGGCCACCTTCCTGTTCGGCGTGGCCGTGGGCAATGCGATGATCGGCATGCCCATCGGTGCCGACATGGAGTTCGCCGGCTCGCTGCTCGACCTGCTCAAGCCCTACCCACTGCTGACCGGCCTGTTTGCCGTGGCCATGTTCGCCATGCACGGGGCCATCTACCTCTACCTCAAGACCGAAGGGCAGTTGCAGGAGCGCATCGGCAGTTGGATGTGGCACACCTTCGGCTTCTTCATGGTCCTCTACGTGCTCACCACCATCTTCACGCTGACCCAGGTGCCCAGTGCCACCCGCAACTTTGCCGACCACCCGTGGGCCTGGCTTGTCGTGGTCTTGAGCGTACTGGCCATCGCCAACATCCCACGGGCCATCTATCTCGGACGGCCGGGCTACGCGTTCATCTCCTCGTGCTGCACCATCGCCGCCTTCATCTTCCTGTTCTCGATCGCCCTGGCTCCGAACCTGGTCGCATCCAGCATCAAGCCCGAGTACAGCCTGACCATCTACAACGCCGCATCCTCAACCAAGACGCTGACCATCATGCTGATTATCGCCATCATCGGCATGCCCTTTGTGCTCGCCTACACGACGGTGATCTACTGGCTCTTTCGCGGCAAGGTCCAGCTCGGCGAGCACAGCTATTGAACAGAACCCGGAGCGCAAGCGACGTGCCCCGCCCCCGGAGTCGGGTGCCACTGGCGGCTTGCCCGCCGGTGCTTTTCCTCCGTCTCCCGATGGGCCTCATCCGATCATCAGGTCAAAACAAAGCGGGATGGACTCACGGGCGCCGACCCGCGCGTTCATCCCGCCATTTGCCTTTGCAGCTCAGATGACTACTCCTTGGCCTTCTCCTCCGCCTTTGCTTTCTCTTCCGCCTTCGCCTTGATCGGCTTGACCATCACGTGCCGGAACTTGATCGGCTTGTGGTCGCCCTGCAGGATGATCGGCCCGGTCGGATCGCCGTCCTTGACCTTCGCTTCGCCGTAGATGTGCGTCGCCCGGGGCAGCTCGTAATTGTCGATGATCTTCTGCTCGTTCAGGAAGACGGTGATCTTCTTCCCGACGAGCGTGGCGTAGACGACCTGCCACTCGCCCTCGGGCTTGCTGACGTTCTTGGAGGGAGCCTTCAGGCCGTAGATGCCGCCGTTGCCCCAGTCCCTGGGCTTGTCCGAAGGCACGCCGTGGTCCGCCTGGATCTGAATCTCGTACTGCCCGCGGAGGAACACGCCGCTGTTGCCGCCCTTGGGCACCAGGTACTCGTAGTAGATCTCGAAGTCGCCGAACTTCTCTTCGCTCATGAGGTTGGTCCCGTGTTCACCCTCCTTGAAGTCGATCGCCAGGATGCGGTCCTCGACCTTCCAGGAGTGCGGCGCCTTCTCCGAGAACGGCTTCCAGCCCCTCAGATCCCGGCCGTTGAACAGCCTGACCCAGGCCCTGTCCCCCCGCTTCGGTGCGTGTTCTTTGTCCAGGAAGGCCGGTCGCGTGGTCAGACGTTCCCGCCGCCCAGCGCGCCGCTCGCCGCCTTCTCTCTTCTCCTCGGCGGCCAGAGCCACGGCCGCGCACAGGGATAACGTGCAGAAAACCAGGACCCCCTTCAAGTAGCGATTCATGGTAGTACCTCTCAGCGTTCCGATGGTCGGGCCGACCGGCATCCGCAGCAGATCGGCTTCGGAAACGAATCCAACATCATACCCTGAGTCCGACAAGGTCAACAGTGCCTACAGCTTCCACGCCTTGGCGAACGCCCGGAAGCTGCGGTCGTACGTCCGCTCGACCTCAGGCGGGAAACAGCACCCCGGCAACTGCCGGCTCGCCAGGTGATATTGCAGACACTCGCAGCAGATGCCCTTCCGCTCGCACCCGGAATAAGTGCAGGTACAGTCCTTCAGGTTGGTCTTCTGGCGGCATTCCATCCTCACATCCTCCCGACTTCGACGGCCAGTCCCCCACTCACAAACGAGCCGACAAGGATAGCCGGGCCCCGCTCCGCAAGCCAGCGCCCCCTCCTTGAGGCTGCTGCCGGGTCCGTGACACTTTGGCCGACTCATTCAGAACCCGATCCGTTGCGGCCACCCCGTGTCCGACGCCGTCACACAGGTGCGACATCGCGCCATCTCTGCCCGGCGCGCACCGGTTCGAGCGTCCCGCTCATCGCTGGTTCAGTGGTTCCGCTTACGCACGCTACATATCATCTGGATAATCGACAGCTCCCCGCGAACAGGGGCAGCCGGCCGCGGCACGCGGCGAATAATGCGCCGCCGCCGAAAACAAGCAGGAGACCCCATGATCACCAAGAGACTCTTCTCGACACCGCAACACTCCACCTTCGCCGACGCGGCCTTGTTGTTGATCCGCCTCGTCGTCGGCTTTGCCTTCATGGTGCACGGATGGTCAAAGATCAAGAACCCCTTCGGCTGGATGGGCCCGGAGGGGTTCGCCCCGCCTGTGTTTCAGGCGCTCGCGGCGGTCTCCGAATTTGGCGGAGGCCTGGCCTTGATCCTCGGTCTCGTGACGCCCCTGGCCTGCCTGGGCATCGCATCGACAATGGCCGTCGCATTCTCGTTTCACACCTTCACGCGCGGCGACCCTTTCGTGTCGAAGACGGGCGGCCCGTCGTCGGAGCTGGCCGCGGTCTACTTCTGCATCGCCCTGCTGCTCATCGCCCTGGGTCCGGGGCGATTCTCGCTCGACGGGAGGCTCTTTGGCCCACGCTGACGCCGGCCGTGTCCGAAATGGCCCGGCCGTGATCGAGAACGCAACTGAAGGAGAGTTCACATGCCATATGTTGATGGATTTGTGCTGCCCGTTCCGAAGAAGAACCTGCGGGCTTACCGCCGGATCGCCCGAAAGGCCGGCAGAATCTGGCGGGAACATGGCGCCCTCGAGTACCGCGAGTGCGTCGGCGACGACCTCGACGTCAAGATGGGAATGCCCTTCCCGCGACTGGTCAAACGCAAGCCCGGCGAAACCGTGGCTTTCTCGTGGATCGTGTACAAGTCGCGCGCCCATCGCGATCGCGTCAACGCGGCGGTCATGAAGGACCCGCGACTGGCAGAGATGGATCCGAAGTCGATGCCCTTCGATTGCAGGCGCATGACCTGCGGCGGGTTCAAGGTCATCGTCGACGCCTGACGTTCAGGCGGGGACGTCGCTGTCTGTCTTTCCGATGCTTCGCAGACCTCCGGGACGGATGTCACGCCTGGTTTGACTGCGGCTATAGCCCGGGATCACTCGCCGGCGCGGTGGCCGGCGTGCTTGCCGGTTGCGAGGCCGCTCTCTGCCGCGCCGCCGGAAGAGGCATGCGCTCCGGCCTGGCAAAATCGCCGTCCATCTTCGTCGGGAGGCGATACACAATCCCCTCGCGATCCGCGAAGTACAATCGCGATTCGGACGGCTGGGCGGCGTCGCCGTCAGCCCAGAAAACCCAGAAACCAGGGTTGGCATCGACCGGCCGCCGGACGTTCGAATGGTTGTACTGGCTCTTGTCGGTGAAGGTCCACCTTGCCCAGGAAGCACCCTGATCCCTCGAGAACCACGCCACCACATCGCCGCCGGGATAGAAGGGCCGCGGTCCGTTGTCGGTCGCCGCGACCAGCCACCAGCGGTCCATCTTCTCGAACATCAGGCTGCCCGCGTCCTCGTTGTCGTCGGACCGCACGACTCCGGTAAGGTCCCACTCGCGCCCCGTCCACCGGGCGGTGGTCCAGATCCGCGGGCCGCCCAAGGGCCCCGGCCGGTAGCCCTTGGCGACCAGGAACAGGATGATCGGGTTGCCGCGGGTATCAAATGTCAGGTCCTTCACGTAGACCAGGCGCTTGCTCGACGTGTACGGGTGGACCAGGGCCTTGTTCTCGGCCGTCTTCAGCGGCACCTCGAGCTTCTCTCCCTTTGCATTGACCCACGTCTTGCCGAAATCGCGGCTCTCCATGTAGTAAAGGTTGGTTCGCCTGTCCGGTCCTCCCTCGCGCGGGTGGTAGTTGAATGCCGTCCCGATCTTGTCCTTGTATCGCCAACTGACCTGCGTGTGACCGGCCTCGACCGACGCCAGCACGCCCGGCTCCGACCATGCGCCGCCGTCCCTGCTGGTGGTCACGCACAGCCGGCTGGCCGCGCCTTCGTAACCGGTGTACAGAAGGACAAAACCTCGACCCTCCAGGTACCAGGATTGCGGAAGCGAAAAGGACGTCTCGCGCACGAGCTCGAACGAGTCGATGCTGTACGGCTGCGTGCCGCGAAAGGTGAGCGCCGGCCGGGCCGTCCCGTGAGACCCGACGAAAACCCACAGCCGGCCCTCGGCATCCATCGCCAAGGTCGGATTATCGAAAGCCTCGTCCGTCTGCCGATCGAGCAGGATGCGGGGCCGCTGGGCCATGCCCGTGGCGTGGTCAAAACAGGAAACCATGATCAGCAAACGGCGGCGCTCCGGCGCCAGGTGACCGTCCGCGGGCATCCCGCCATACACAAAGAACGTCTTGTTGACCTTCGATGCGTGGATGGCCATCGGGATGTGGTGGGGCGAAAACGTGGCCAGCCCGCCGCTGAAACGGTACTTATACTGGCCCGGCATTTCGCCGCCCGCACACCAGATACCGTGATAACCGTCCGCCTTCTCACAAATCACCGGCCCGGATGCGGGCGCGGTTTGCGCCGCCCCCGGAGCGGACACGCAGATCAACCATGCCGCCGACAAAACCAGGCATTGCCCGACCATATCGGACCTCCGCGTCAGACTTCGATGACTACAATCCTGCGCCCGTTGCGAGCAGAATATCGGATGATACACAAACAGACATGACTCCGCACGCGATGGTGACTGACAGGAGCCGACCCAGTCCCCCGATGTCTCGTTTCTTGACACTCTTTTCCGGCTTCTTGATAATCGCCACGCTTGTACCGGCGGAAAGCAGATGGAAACGCGCGTCCTGACAATCGAACGCAACACCGACTGCACGGAAGCGGTGCGCGAGACCGCCGCTTGCCTGGCCCGTGGCGGCCTGGTGGTTTTCCCCACTGAGACCGTGTACGGCATCGGCGCCAATGCAGCCGACCCCTCGGCCGTCGAGAGGCTCCGTCTGGTCAAGCAACGATCCGACACCAAGCCGTTCACGGTCCACATCGGCTCACGGTCTGCCGTGGAGCGATTCGTCCCCGGCCTGACGGGCGTAGGACGCCGCCTGACCGAAAAGGCGTGGCCCGGCCCCTTGACTCTCATCTTCCACGTCTCCGACATCGAGGCGGCTCCCGTCGTCAGGGAGCTCTCGGTTGAACGGGCGCGGACCATGTACCACGAGGGTACAATCGGCATCCGATGCCCCGACGACCGGGTGGCCGCCGACGTACTGACCACGGCGGGTGTCCCCGTTGTGGCGGCCAGCGCCAACCCCGGTGGTGCCCTCGCGCCCGTCGAGGCCGAGGAAGCCCTGCACATGCTCAACGGCCAGGTCGACCTGATACTCGATGCCGGGCGAAGCCGATACGCCAAGCCATCCACCATCGTGCGAGTCGACGACGCCGGCTATCGCATCGTCAGACAAGGTGTCCTCGATGAACGAACCGTCCGCCGCCTCGCCCAGACCACCTTCTTGCTGGTCTGCACCGGAAACACCTGCCGCAGCCCTATGGCCGAGGCTTTGCTGCGAAAGCGGCTCGCCGAAAAGCTTGGCTGTAACCCGACCGACCTGGCAGACCGCGGTTACCTTGTCGAATCAGCCGGAACCAGCGCCTATGCCGGGTCCCCCGCCAACCCCGCGGCGGTGGACGCCTTGTCCGACATGGGGCTCGATATCTCGACCCACCGCTCACAGCCCCTGAACCTGGATTTGGCGAGCCGGGCCGATTACATCTATGTCATGACCGCGGATCATGCGAGAATAGTGGCGGCACTCGGAGCCGGTGTCGCGGACCGCGTCAGGACGCTCGATGAGGAAGATATCGAGGACCCCATCGGCGGCGACAAGGCTCTCTACCGCCGGTGTGCCGAACGAATTGAAAACGCCCTGCGAAACCGATTGAAGGAGATCGTGCTTTGAAAGTGGCCATCGGATCAGATCATCGGGGATACGCGGCCAAGGAGAAGATCAAATCGATCCTCGCCTCCAAGGGTTACGAAATTCTGGATATGGGCACCGACAGCCCCGCAAGCTGCGATTATCCCGATACGGCCTATCCGACGTGCAAAGCGGTGACCTCCGGCCAGGCCGATCTGGGCATCCTGTTGTGCGGTACGGGTATCGGCATGTCCATTTCAGCCAATAAAGTCCATGGAATTCGAGCCGCCTGCTGCCACGACGAACTCACCGCGGAGATGGCCCGCCGGCACAACAACGCCAACATTCTCTGCCTCCCGGCCGACCTCATCGGCGAGGAACTGACCCGCCGCATCGTCGATGTCTGGCTCAATACCTCCTTCGAGGGCGGCCGGCACGAGCGGCGCATCAAGCTCATCGCCGAATACGAAATGAAAGAAGTCAAATGCGCGATGGCCAGGATGCAGGCGGGAGACGCCTGTCAGACCCCGGCCCAGCCCAACGCCGTAGCCGCCGCCAGTAAAAAGCCGTAGCCCTGGCCCGGCCACAGCAGTGTCCCGTCTCTGCGCCAGGTGAGCTGCACGCTGCAAAAGCGTTCCTCGGACCCCTGAACCCGGAACTCACCGCCGGTCCATCCCTGTCTGATTGTCGCTTTTTCCCCCATCCCAGACCGCCCATATGAAACAAACACGTGACCCACGTGACTAAGCCTGTGTGGGCCATCGGGGCCAGGGGATATGGATAGACATAACCAATTGTCTTAAGGAGACTTACGATGATCAGAAAAACCATCAAGTATGGGGTGGTCTCGCTGGAGGGTTTGGGGCTGATGGCCGGCCTGCTCTTCGGGACCGAACTGGGGAGCTATGTCTGGACTTCCACGAACAGCGTGCGGACGGCGGTCAAGGACCATGTGCCCATCGAATTCGAGCTCCAGCGGGCCCGCGACCTGCTGGAGGAGATCATCCCGGAGATGCAGGCCAACGTCGGCCTCATCGCCAAGGAAGAGGTTGAAATCGCCAACCTCAAGGAAGAACTTGATCGAGGCCGGGACGCCATGACCGCCGAGAAGGTTCGGATCACCAAGCTCGGCGATGCCCTGCGGATACAGCAGGTCAGCTACAGCTTCGGCGGGCTCCAGTACAGCCACGACCAGGTGAAAACCGAGCTGGCGCGGGCCTTTGACCGCTACAAGGAGGCCGAGGTGGTCCAGGGCGGCAAGCAGCGCCTGCTGGACACGCGCCAGAAATCGCTCCAGGCCGCGATGCAGATGCTCGAGCGGACGCGCGGCGAGAAGATCCGCCTGGAAGACCGCATCGCCGCCCTGGACAGCCAGCATCGCCTTATCAAGGCTGCTTCGACCACCTCGCAGTTCAAGGTGGACAACAGCAAGCTGGCCCAGACTGAGAAGCTCATCGGCGACATCAAGAAGCGGCTCGATGTGGCCGAGCGGGTCCTGGCCCACGAGGCCCAGTTCGTCAAGCCGATCGAAATCGACGTCATCAACGAAAAGGACCTGCTGACCCAGATTGACGAGCATTTCGGCGGCAAACCGGCCACGGTCGAGGCGCCCCAGCAGCCAGGCGGCCCCCTGGTGCTCGGCAACTCGACGACCGATATGCCGACGCCGTGAGCCTGGCGGGTCGCAAGGCCCGCCACTGTAGGAGCGGCTTGCAGCCGCGACTCTTGGCGGGCCGGCGGGTTGCTTTGGACTGAGCCTGCCGAAGTAATCCCGCCGGTGGAGCGGCTTGCGCCCGCGACCGATACGCCGACACCGTAACGGTGATGGGTAGCAAACGGGTATACTGGGTAGTCAACAGCGGGGTTTCCTGGTGCAGGAGTCCAGGCGGTGCTGATTCTGCGAATCAAACAAGCTGAGACTGCACTCAAGGACAAGCGGCTGGACGAAGCCTACGAGTTGGCCCGGGCCGAGGACCTTCGCACCCACCGGGACGGCCAGAGGCTGATCGGCGACCTTGTCCGTGCGTTCCTGGTACGCGGTCGCGAGCATCTTTCCGACAACAGGCTTAGCCAGGCCATGGCCGACTGCGAGAAGGCCGAACGGCTTGGCGGGAACCTGCCAGAGACGGCCGACCTCCGCAGCCAGGTCACCCAGGCACTCCAGAGCCGCCAGCAGGCCGAACGCCGAAAGGCTGGTCTACTGGCGGCTGCCCGACAACAGATCCGTGACGGATGGCTGTCACTCGGCGAGCAAGCCTTGGAGGGCATCGATGGCTCGGGCGTCGAACCGCTCCAGGAAGAAGTCGAACTCCGGCGGACCAGGGCCGATAAGGCACTTGCCCGGGCCGAACTGGCGATGAACAGGCAGGACTGGGCAACGGCAATCGACTCATTGCGCGAGGCCCGGCAGGCCCATTCAGGAAACCCCCGCATCGGTGAGCTTATGGACAACGCAATCGCCCTGGTGGCCGAACAGACAGGGTCGGCACTCGACCAGGGCCGGCTCGACACCGCCCATGCCATGCTCCACCGATTGGACTCCTTGAGCAGCCCTACGCTTCAGATCGGCGAGTTGGCCCGGTTTGTAGCGGATTGCCATGCGGCCGCCAACTGCCTTGACCGCGGCCAGCCGCGTCAGGCAGCCGAGATCCTTCATCGTCTTTCACTCGCCCGTCCGACGGCCCGTTGGCTGGCCGACGCCTGCCGCCAAGCCGACGAGGCAGCCGCGAGCATGGAAAGCCTCCGCCGCGGACCACTCGGCTGGATGACCGGCACGGAGCCGACCGCCGCCGGCCCAACGACCACGATGGATAAAGACCAGACCGAGATTCTTGCTCCCGCGAGGCGCCCAGACAACCTCGCCACGGGCGGTGCCATTCCTGACCGCTTTATGCTGCATGTCGACACCGTCGGCGGCTTCCTGGTCATGCGGCAGCCGCGGATCACTCTCGGGCCGATCAGTTCGTCGCGGCACCCGGACCTGGCGCTGTTGGCCGACGCCGGCTTGCCAGTCATCACCATAGAACGTCAGGAAGAAGACTACTTCCTCTCGTCCCAGTCGCCTGTCCGGGTCAACGACGTCCTCGTGCAGCGAAAACTGCTGACCAACGGCGACCGCATCCTTCTGGGTCCCAGGTGCCTGCTGAAGTTCGCGCTGCCCAGCGCGGCGAGCACCTCGGCGGTGCTCCACCTGTCGGGATGCAGGCTGCCCAGCGGCGACGCCCGCCGCGTGATTCTCATGGACCGCTCGATCGTCATCAGCCCCGGCTCCGCGGGCCACATCCGGGCCGACCGGCTGACCGGTCCCGCCGTCCTGCACATTCGAGACGGCCGGCTGCTGGTTCGCAGCACGGCGGAGGTCAAAGTGAACGATCAGCCGATCGACGACCGCATCGGCATCCCGGTCGGAGCCAGTGCCAGCATCGGGCCGCTTTCACTGGCAGTCGCGAAGGCCGAGGCGAGAGCATAAAAACAGCGGAAGCAGGGGCCGGAAACGACCGGCACCCGCCGAAGGGAACAGGACGATGGACGGTTTCCAGCACAAATTCGGCGACCAGCCCCTGGAGGGTTATACCATCCAGCGGGCCATCGGCCGGGGTGGCTTCGGCGAGGTCTACTACGCCGTCAGCGACAGCGGCCGCGAGGTGGCCCTCAAGGCCGTCCAGGGCTACGAAGACATCGAGTTGCGAGGCGTCAGCCAGTGCATGAACCTCAAGAGCCCGCACCTGGTTACCATCTTCGACGTCAAACGCAACGCCGAGGGCCGCCCCTTCGTGATCATGGAGTACGTCGCCGGCCCCTCGCTCCGCGAGCTGCTCGAGGACGCCCCCAGCGGCATGGGCCCGCAGAAAACGGCCTTCTTTCTCCGCGAGATCGCCAAGGGCCTGACCTATCTTCACGACCGGGGCATCGTTCACCGCGACCTCAAGCCGGGCAACATCTTCTACGAGGACGGCTACGTCAAAATCGGCGATTACGGCCTCAGCAAGATGATCGCAACCAGCCAGCACTCGGTTCAGACCATCACCGTCGGAACCGTCCACTACATGGCCCCTGAAATCGGCCGGGGCCAGTACGACCGCAGCATCGACATCTACGCCCTCGGAATCGTGCTCTACGAAATGCTCACCGGGCAGGTGCCCTTCTTCGGCTCCAGCCACGGTGAGATTCTCATGAAACACCTCACGGCCGAGCCCGACCTGACGGGCATCGAGGAGCCTTTCGCGACGGTCATCAGGCGAGCCCTGGCCAAGGACCCGCTCCAGCGCTTCCAGTCGGTCCAGGAGATGGTCGAGGCCGTCTTTGGCGCCGAGCACATTCAGCAGAGCGTTTCGCACTTCCGCCCCGAAAGCCTCAGCATGGTCGCTCGTCGCGTCGCCGAGAAGGTCGCCGTCGGCGGCCCGGGCTCGTCGGCCGAGCACACCCAGGGTCTGGGGCCCGCACGCCCTGCCGCGCAGGCCGGCAGCAGCGACGTCTGGCAAGACCTGAATCACCAGATGGATGATCTCGGCCAGCAGATGAGCCAGTGGGGCAAACGATTCGGCGAGCGGATGTCCGAGGTCGGCAGCCGTGTCCGCCGCCGCCTCGGCCGTGAGGTCGCAGCCCCCCCAACCAAGGCCCCCGTCGCCACACCTGCTCCGGCCGGAGCCATCGATTCTTCGCTGGATCCGCTCGACCGCCGGGCCAGAAGACGCCTGTGGGTGATCGCCACCCTGGTCATGGGTGCCGGAACCGGCATCATTGAGGCGACTGCTTCCACCGGCCGCGGTTCGCCCCTGGAACTCTGCCTTTTCGCCGCCGGCGTTATCCTGCTCGCATCCATTGGCGTCTTCCGCGCCGGCCACATGCTCGCCGATCGAATGCAGAGAGAGCACGGACTCGGTCGTTACCTGGCCTTCGGCGGTGCCGCCACTCTTGGCACACTTGCGGTCATCCTGCTCTGGGAGATTGCCCCTCACAGCGGGTCCGGTGAATATGACCTGCTCGGCAGCAATGCCCTGCCGCTGCTGGGCTCTCTGTTCTTCATTGACTGGCTCGGCCGCATGAACCCCGTGCGCCAGCATCGCATCGTGTTTGACAGCGCGGTGACCGCCGGGCTGCTCGGCTTGATCGTCAGCGTCTTTACCGACGCCAGCATGATCATGATGATCGGTATCCTCGCAGGTCTGTCGATGGCCGTTCAGGCGGGCAGCCCCTTCATACCACCGAGCCTGCGGAAACACACCGGCAAAGCGCCAGGCAGCGGGCGCCACGGCCGGCCCCCTCAGCCCGAACGAGGCACCCCGCCGGCCGCCGGTATCGCCCCGCGAGCCCAGACCCCACAGGCTCATGGCCCTCGACCGCCGCTTCCTTGTCAGCCGTCGGCCAGAGAGGCGCCCGTGTTCCTCCGGGCGCTGGCACTGCTGGCATTCGTCATCCTGCTCGGCGGCGGAATCCTGTTGTTTTTCGCGGCGGGATTCGTCGGCCCTAACGATGACGAAACCATCGCGGGCTGCGTTTCTGCCGGTATCGGCGCCATCATGTTCAGCATCTTCGCCCTGGTGAAGGCCACGCAGCGGTATCTGGTGAGCTGGTGGAGCAGCCTGTTCAAGCCCGTGCTAATGATCGCACTGGCGGAAACAGCCCTCACCACGGCCGTGATAGCGAGCTCGATGACGCTGAACGGCGATGAAGAAATGATCGTGGCGGCCGTGATCGTCTTCGCCCTGATTCTCTTCATCGTCATCGCATGCATCTCCAACCGCACGATGCGCGCCATTCTCGGTGTACGCGACGCGCCGGCCAGGCAGGCGGCTGCCCCGATCGTGCTCCCCGGCGAGGCCTCTCCGCGGGCCCGGCTCTGGGCCATACTCCTGGCCCTGGTTTACTTCGCTTTTCCGTTCCTGGGCGGACTCCACCGCATGTATGTGGGCAAGATCGGCACTGGACTTCTCTGGTTGTTCTCGCTTGGCGGCTTTTTCGGCATCGGGCAGATCGTGGACATCATCCTGATCGCCGCCGGCCAGTTCACCGACAAGGAAGGCCGTCGGCTGCTGATGTGGAGCAATCCGAACGAACTGCAGGGGATGCCCGCGGCAAGAGTCCAGAACACCAGCCCGGCTCCTGCGCCAGCCCGCCTCGCCGTCGTCCCGAATGAGCTACAAGCCATCCCGGCCGCCAGAGTCGAGAGCACCGGCGGGTTTTCCCCTGCCTCCGTCAACGCCGTCGCGACCGTGGCCAACAGCCCCCGCACCTTCGAGGCCGGAAGCTTCCTCTTGGCGGCTCTGGGGACACTGGTACTGCTCGCCGGCGCATTCGTCGGCTTTCTCGTGGCCATCAACGCTCCGGAGATTATCAGGGCGGGGCTCCCCGATCCGAGCTACAGGGAGGCCATTGCCCATGACCTCGATTACTCGAACTGGCCCCAATTGCTCTACCGCATCGGCGCTTACCTGACCGTGGCCCTCTTCCTGGCCGCCTGCGGAATCCTGCTGGTCGCCCGCCGCGGCTCCGGTGGCGCCCACTGCCTGCGGGCAGTCCTCAGTCCCGCGGCCATCGGCACGGGCTTGGGTACCCTTCGCGGCGCCACCAATCAAATCAGCTGGCCCACGGTGTCCAGCCTGGTGCAGGCCGATCAGATCGTCCCAGCGATCGACGCAATACTCAGCGGCATCCGCGAGGATGCGGCCATGATGTCCGCGGTGCTGTTGTTGATCTCGATCGTCATGCTGGTCTGGCCGGCCAGGCGATCCGCGGCAGTCGGGCCGGCTCTCAGCGAGGACACGGTTTCAACGCAAGGGTCATACCAATGATGCTCATGAGCTGGTTTGTGATTCTCGCTTTTCTGGCCGGCCTGGTCGGGATGATCGTCCTGTTTGCCACCAGTCGGTCTGCCCGGCGCGTCATTCTGGGGCTGGGGCTTGCCGCTGCCGTGATCATCGTCTTCGGACTGGTTGCGCTGTTCATCCTCCGGTCTCCTGCGGCAAGGGATCGATATGCACGAACGCACCCCTCGACGTTCAGCTACCCGCCGGCGCTCGAGTCAGACGAGGTCCATGCCTTCGACCTCGGCAACGTCCCCAACAGCAGACATGTCGCCTCGCGCCATGGCAGCAGGTCTGTCGTCGTCGACGGCAGCGGTGTCTCGATGACCGACAACAACCGCTCACTCCACGTTTCCCGCGACGGCGGCGTGGCGATGAACGAGAACGCCGTTGAAAGCGTCCCGTCCGCGACCACAGTGGCACCCGCTCCGTCAGCAGCCCCCCAACCAGTCGAAGCCACTGGTACAGGCTCTCCGAGCGATGAGTGGATCGACGCCAGCCAGGCAGACTTCGAGGCCGACATCTACCCGTCGGAGCGATCCGCGGCGATTGCGGCCGCGCGGCAGATGGTCAAGGGATGGGAACGCGTCTTGCCCGCAGGCCAGGAACCGACGCAAGTTCTGGTGAGCGGCGACAGCGAACTGGAGCCGAACGTGGTCCCGGCGGTGATCCAGACGCTGAGGTCCAAGCTCGGCGACGCTCGCGTCGAGCCCGACAAGACCCCGCAGGAACAGTACCTCGAACACGTCGAGAAAAAGATCCTGCCCTACTACCAGCAGAGCCAGGGTAATGCCCCGCCAACTTCGGCCCCCGCCCTGGTGGAGACCGATGCCACGGTACACGTGTTGATCAAAGGCGACTTCTCGTATGCCTACGGCGGGAAAGGCGTCGCGCCCTCGTTGAAGAAAGGTGGGAGGATCAGCATCGAGTACGCGGCCGCCTGGCCGGCCTTCAAGGGCAGTGGCGGCGCGTCGTTCGAGAACAAACCCTGGGTGGAACACGACGTTGATCCGGCCTCGCAGGTGCGCGGTTATGAGCGGTTTGTCTCGCGATCCAGAAGACTGTGCGCGACACGCAGCGAGGCCCAGGAACAGGTCATCGCCGACGCCGCGACCAAACTGATTCCCCTGGTCCGCACGGCTCTCGAGCGCCTGCAGGCCGGCCTCAATCAGAAGCCGCAGCCCGGAGTGTTCTACACGACGCAGGACCGGCCGGATGACCAGTATCGCGATGCAATCCGGGCGGAGATGCTCCGCAGTAATGGAATCAGCGAGCAGTTCACCCAGCAGCTTCGCAAGCCCTACGGCGAAGTGTGGCAGCACGCCGCGCTGATCGATGCATCGGATGAGCAGATCACCCGATATGCCCGGATGTTCCTGCCCCAGATCATCAAGGAACGGAAAGACGATGTCCGGAAGCGCGAGGCATGGGTACGAACGAGCGTGGGCATCGCGTTGATGACCATTCTCATCGCGGTTGTGTACGCGTTCCTCAACGCGGCCACGAGAGGCTATTACACCTGGATGCTCCGTGGTAGCATGGTTATCCTGGTACTGGCCGGGGCAGTGCTTCTGTTGTTCATGGCGTAGGAGCGGTCTCTGACCGCGATCTCGGCGAGCCGGCGGGTTTCTTGGACTGAGCTTGTCGAAGTCATCCCACCGGTGGTCTGACGTAGGGCGGGCCCTGCCCGCGAGCCTGCAGCCGCGATCTTGACGAGCCGAGGGGTTTACCCCCTCGGTCTTCAACGGACGCGAGGAGCGGTCTGTGCCCGCGATTCGCACTGTCTCCTCGATAGTCCTTGTGCCTTGATCGGAGGAACCGAGCGACAACGTGCCCAACCTCTCGGAAGCAGAACAGTACCTGCTGGACCAGATCCGGCAGGGCCGGCCACAGGCCTGGGAGCAGTTCGTCGATCGCTACCAGGGCCGCCTGGTGGCCTTCGCGCGCGGCAAGCTCCGCAGTCCCAACGATGCCGAGGACCTCGTCCAGGATACCTTCATGAGCTTTGTGAAAGCCCTCGCGTCCTTCCGGGCACAGGCCAGCGTCGAAACCTACCTCTTCGCCATCCTCCGTCGCAAGATCATCAACTGGGCTCGCGGCCGCAAGTCGAGCATCTGCTTTCTGCAGGACACCTTGTCGCCCGACACCCAGGAGAGCAGCGCCGACGCCGCCGATCGGCTCGCCGCCCCCGAGCAGACCGCCAGTTGGTATGCCCGCCGCGACGAGGAGCACGATCGCCACCGCCAGGCCCTCGCCGACGCCATGCAGAACCTGATCGACGGCTTCAAGCAGACCCTCAACTTCCGCGATCTCAAGATTACCGAGATGCTCTTCTACTGCCGCCTGCGGAACAAGGACATCGCCGAGGTCGCCGGCGTCCGCGAAAACCACGTGGCCGTCACCAAGCACCGCTACCTGAAGCAGCTCGCCGAGCACATGGCAACCGTCCTCGGCAGCCTCTCCGCGGCAACGGACAACGCCTTTCTGACTGTCGAGGGCGCTGACGACATGCTCTGCGAAATCTGGCAGGAGCGACGGCTGAGCTGCCTGAAACGCAGCACCGTCGGTGCCTACCTCCTCGGCACGCTGGACCCGGACTGGCACGACTATGTCGCGTTCCACCTCAATCGTCTCGGCTGCCAGTTCTGCCGCGCCAACCTCGATGACCTGGAGCAGCAGACCCGAGACGAAGGCAACCGCCGCCTGCACGATCGCATCATGGAATCCACGGTCGGCTTCCTGAAGAAGCCGTAAGTAGCCGTAAGTAGGGTCCGCCCCAGCGGACCATTTACGTTCGATGACGCCGCGATACACTGGTCCGCGCGCGGACCCTACAGACTTCCTGCGCAAGCCGTAAGAAGAGAGTTGTCAGCAGTTTCGGCAGGTCTGCGTCGCCTTTGACGACTCCGACCGTGCCCTGCATTTCTGAACCCTGAACCCCGAACCCTGCTCGCCACGCCGTAGCCCGGCGAAGGCGGGAACCCTCTGCGGCCGAAGGCCGCCTACGCCCGCAGCAGATCCCCCGGCTTCTGCCACCGCGTCTTCGAGAAGGTATACGGGCCGCTGACGCCGAGCCGAATTGCCGCAACGACCTGCTCGCGCTCCTCCATGGTCTCGCACAACTGGCGGGGAAGGTCTTCCATGGGCACCGTGTTGCGCCCCTGCATGACCGGAATATCCCAGAATTTCATCACCGATTCGTTCTGGTTCGCCGAACACCGCACGTCCACCTGGCCGGACCACTCCCCGGTGACGCTGACGCTGGTCAGGATGGTGACCATGGGGCGATCCAGGGTCCAGCCCGTAGGCGACGCCGCCACGAGCAGAATGCGATCCCTCTGCAACTTGCGCAGGTACATTCTGGCCGTGCTGACTCTCAGGCCCGCCGCTTCGCATGCCGCGATGATGCGACGCTTCACGTCCTCGGCAGGTTCACGTCCCGCTCTACTCATGGCCTTCGCTGCTGTCGTCCCCGGCAGGGATCCTGCCGCTCGCTCCTCGAGTCCGTCGTACGCTTTCCTTTGCCCCATTATGGTGCAGCGGCCCACAAGCCACAAGCCCACTTCACAAACGATTCTGATGTTCCGATAATATCCGCATCTGCAACACAGCGGACCGCCGACCCGGCGGGAAATCCGGAGACAGGACGATAAGGTTGGCTCCATTTGTGAAAGGATGCCCGGCAGATGACACACCCGGCGACGAATCAAAACACGAATCTAGCCGTCATCGGCGCCGGTCCCGGCGGCTATGCGGCCGCTTTCCTCGCCGCCGATCACGGCATGGCCGTCAGGCTCATCGATTCCGCCGGGCAGCCCGGAGGCGTGTGCCTGAACTGCGGGTGCATACCCTCTAAAACACTTCTCCATGCTGCTAAACTGATCGTCGACGCCCGCCAGGCCGCCGAACACGGCCTCAATCTGCAACTGGCAGGCATCGACCTCGACAGGCTGCGGGCGTGGAAAAACGACGTCATCGCGAAAAACGCGTCCGGACTGAGGCAGTTGGCCAGGGCCAGAAAGGTCGAAATCGTTCAGGCCCGGGCTCGTTTCGCCGATCGCCGGACCCTGCTCCTCGAAGAACCCGGCACCGGCGCGACCTCGCCCCTCGCCTTCGGCCATGCCGTCATCGCCACCGGCTCGCGCCCGTCGGCGATACCCGGAATGAACACCGGAAGCCAGCGAATAATGGACTCGACCGCCGCCCTCGACCTGCCCGACACACCTCGCACCCTGCTGGTCATCGGAGGCGGGTACATCGGGCTCGAAATCGGCACCATCTATGCCGCCCTGGGCAGCCGCGTCACCGTCGTGGAAATGACCGCCGATCTGCTGGCCGGCGCCGACCGCGACCTGGTCCGCGTTCTGCAGAACCGCCTGCGGAAGACCTTCGCCGGCATCCGGCTCAAGTCCAGGGCGGTCTCGATCGCCGATACCGGGCAGGACGTGGCCGTCTCGATCACCCAAGACGGTTCGGCGTCGCCCACGCAAGAGACCTACGATCGCGTGCTCGTCGCGGTGGGCCGTGCACCCAACAGCGAGGACCTCAACCTGGAGGCGGCAGGGATTCAAGTCGATGCCAGGAGGTTTATCGCGGTCGATGAGCACTACCGGACCGCCCAGGACCGCATATTCGCGATCGGTGACGTGATCGGCGGCCCGATGCTGGCCCACAAGGCCTCCCACGATGCCCGCGGGGCCGTTTCCGTGTTAACCGACCGTCCGGACCGCATCGGCCCCGCGACAGTCCCCTCGGTCGTGTTCACCGACCCCGAGGTGGCCTGGGCGGGCCTGACCGAGACGGAGGCCGCCGCCAGGAGCGTTCCGCACGAGGTGGCGAGGTTCCCCTGGGCTGCCTCAGGACGAGCTGCCAGCATCGGGCGGACCGACGGCCTGACCAAGATCCTCGTTTCCCCCGATGACAAACGGGTCTTGGGGGTCGGCATCGTCGGCTACGGTGCCGGCGAACTGCTGGCCGAGGCCGTATTAGCGATCGAGACCAAGGCCACCGCCCGCGATCTCGCCCGGTCCATCCACGCCCATCCGACGCTCTCTGAGACTGTAGGCCATGCCGCCGAGACCGCTTGCGGGACGACCCCCGACATCTTCCACCCCCAGCGATGACCTGGGACCCCCGCCCCGTAGGCGCCATGCCCGAAGCCCCTCTCTGGTGTGTTACTGCTCTGTGAGCAGTGCCCGGACGCCAGGCCGGGCAAAGGCCAAATCCCCCCTTTCTTGCCAATGCGCCCAGGTGATACCGGACCCAATTTGCCCATTTGACCCCGGCAGGGTTTTTGCGCATACTGTCGCCTGCGAGTGAAATGGGTTCACCGCTCTAAGGACTGCGGGCCACTCGGCCTTGAGGGGCGGCGAGGACGCCGACCGACCCTTTGCACGTACCAAATGGTTCCCCTCCTCTCCGGGATTCCCGCTTCAATCAGGTCAGGCGGCCACACAATGGTGGCCCGTCCCCCAAACGGAGGCAACTCCCCAATGTCGTTCGAAGACAAAACGATCGTGTGCTCGGACTGCGGCCAGAATTTCACCCACAGCGCCCAGGACCAGGCACGCTACGCCCAGCGTGGCTTCACCAATGAGCCGAAGCGCTGCCGCGAGTGCCGTGACAAGCGCAAGGCCCAGGGTGGCGGTGGGCGTTCCGCCGGCGCCGGCGGAGGCCGGAGCTTCGGAGGTGAGCACGGCGGTGGTCGTCCCCGCCGGGAATCGTTCCCGGCCACGTGCGCCGAGTGCGGCGCCCAGACCACGGTTCCGTTCAAGCCGGTGCAGGATCGCCCGGTGTATTGCCAGGATTGCTTCCGGGCGCGCAAGCGCTAAGAATCATCCCCGCAGTCGACGTAACCTGTCCCATCGCGGGGCGCAACCCGGCAGCCCAGCGATCAAGATCCTCGCGCGCATCCCGTGCGAGAACCGCCCCATCAGGCTCTGAGATCGACCTTGACCTCGTTCGCGCGTCAGGCAGGCTCAGGCGGAAGTGGTGCGCGCCGACCCGCGGCGGGTGGCGTAGCCAGGTCCCGATGAAATCGGGGCGCCGGCATGTCTGTTGCCCGACAAAGGATCCCCACACCTGGCAGGCGGATGTGACCGGTGGTCATGGAACCAGCATCGTGTCGGTGTCGCTCAAGGGCTTCTCTTTCCCGGTGTAGCCGCCGCGACGGTTGCCGATCTGGTAGATGTTGTCCTGATCAACGCCGATCGTGGGCTTGGTGTACCAGCCGCCCGCCTCGCTGACGTACACCGCGTTCTGGCCCGCGCCGCCCTCGTGGGCAAACGAGTTCTCCGTGCGGTATGGATTGACGTGACGACTGGCGCCCAGGCTGTCGAACAGCGGGGTGGGGTCGGCCCAGATCACCATCTGCGGATCCATCTTCTCAACCTTGCGCCCCTGCGGCACATTGGCCAGCAGCGAACTGTAGGAGTTGTTCACCGGCTCGGCGAAATCATCGAATCGCTTGTAGTCTTGCGCGATCATGGGCCGGGCGTTCGGGACGCTCGGGCAGATGAAAATGCGCGGGTTGTCGTTCGGAATCAGCCCTTGTCGGAGCAGGATGAACATCGTCCGCGAGTTGGAGTACCGCGGCACGTTCGCCGTGCCGCGAGGCAGCCAGGAAGCCTCCGGGTGATAACCGAACCACGGAAAGTACCCGTTGTTCTGCTGGGCATAGGCGCTGACGCCGATCGACGCCGTGTGCAGGTTATGGCGACACCTGTTGCGGCGGGCAACATCCTGGGCCTTCTGGTAGCCTGGAACGAAGATTCCCACAAACAGCGTGATACAGGCTGCGATGGCGATCAACTCTCGCAGCGACAGGACGGGGTGGCCCGAGACGTCCGGCCTCTCGGCCGCCGGCGACTCCTCCCTGATGGGAATCGGCGCAATCTCGTTGTCGATGCGGGCCATGACCGCGTCCGACAGGTCCACGGATGGCTGCGGAACGTCGACGTTGTCCAGAAGCGTCAGTAGATCGCGAAGCGAACGGCTCTTGGCGGCAAGTTCCGGAGAGTCCGCCAGGGCCTCTTCCACCTCCCGGCCCTGTTCAATACCCAGCCGGTTCAGATGGAGGTCCAGCAACAACGTTTCGATGGTCTCGTGTTCCTCGCGCATGTCACCCATGCTCCCGGCGATCCGGCGGCCTCGGAATCACCCTCAGACCGGCAGTCGTCTGAACCCCCTCCAGCGGATCGGGACCGCCGGCCGGGCGACGATTCATGGCCGCTTTGTACGCCCGGCCGAAATGAGCAACCGCCGAATGCAGTCGGCTCTTCACGGTACCCAATGGCACTCCCAGAATCTCCGCGATCTCCTTGTAGGCGAACTGGTGATAGTAACTCAATACCAGTACCTCCCTCAGGTGATCGGGCATGCGGGCCAGAACGGAACGCACCCGTTCACGTTCCTCACCGCTTTCGAGTCCGACAATCGGGTCGACCGCGTTATCGGCCATCATGTCCCGGAACGTCTGACCCGAGTCGTCCTCACCACCGCCAATGCTCGCGTCGAGCGGCACCTCCGGCCGTCGCCCCTTGCTTCTCAGGAGATCGCGGGCCTTGTTCGCGGCGATGGTGAACAGCCACGGCTTGAACCGCCGCGACAGGTCAAAGCTCGCCGCCGCCAGATGGACCTGCAGGAACGACTCCTGCACGACGTCCTCGGCGATCGTACCGCTCCCGGTGAACCTCGCCAGAAATCGATACAACTCCTGGCTGTGCCGCCGGACCAGCAGCTCAAACCGGTCGGGAAGGCCCTCGAGATGCTCGGCCAGCAACTGCTCGTCCGATGGCGTTGTCACCGCTCCAACAGTTCCTTACGTCTCAACTTGCGCGTGGTTCGCTGCTTTTCAGTTCCCCGGCAAGCCCATGATAATCCAGACCAGCCGCACTCAAAACGCGTCCGGCCGGCTGGACACGGAAACCCATTGTTTTCAGCCACTTGTAATCCAGCACACCGACCGTCCTCCCCGGACCCGCTATTTGCCGGCATCCTGCCCCTCGCCGCCCTGCACAGAGCCCGCCGCCTGCGCTGATGCCCGGCGTCGATCGCGAATCGTCCTGATAACCACCCAGAGTCCGAAGATCAGCCCTGCCCCAAGAAGCGGCAGCAATCTGGATCTGTTGAGCGGTGGCTCGGGCAGGGCCACACCGGTGACGATCGTCTCTTTCCCATCCGAAAACTTCACTTTGACCTGCCCCGTGCTCACGGCGGCGCCCTGGGCGCTGATCCGCATGCCGAAACGCTGAGCGCCTCCACGCACGATCCCCGGGTTGGGCGGTTCGGGCCGGGCGATGCAGACACCCGGCCGGTCGGGCACCCCCACGTTCACCAGGTAGGTGGTCTCCTTCGTCCAGTTGAGAGGAACCGCGAACAGGTCGGCGCGATAGTGCGGAAACTCGATGTACGTGATGGGGGCGGTATGATGGTTGACCACCAGCCATTCGTAGTTGTGCCGGGCCTCGTCCGCCCCACCTGAAATCTCCACCAGTTTGTCCTCGGCCCTGGCCACGGCCGCAGGGAGAATGCACGCGAACACCATCAGCACCGCCGCAATTCGCCCAAACCCGCGCGAAGCGTGATTAAGCACTTCGCCAACTCGACCCCTCGGCTCGTTGCCTGTCATGGTTTGCTCTCTCGTGTTTCCACCGAGGGCCGGCCGCGGGAGCCCGTTCTCACCAGCCGGTAGACGGCAGCAGCACCGTCATTATACATCTTTTCAAACCGCGACCCATCCTCAAACTGCGGCCCGGCACCGAAGTGCGTCTTCTCGACGCTCCCGACCAGGACGTAGTCGACTCCCCATGTGTCGAGTTTCGAATATGCTGTCGCGGCCGAGGACGTCGAGAAGGCCTCCAGTACCTCGATATAAGCCCGGCGCATCCGGGCCGGATCTCGCGGCGTGAACACCACCACGTGCGGCGAGTCCGGATCCAGGACCCCTATCTGGTGCTCGGTCAAGGCCGCCAGATCCAGTCTCCTCTGCGGGTCCCCCTGCACCACGGCGTCGGCCGGGACAGCCGTCCGCAGGTAATGCATCGCCTCGGCTTCATCCCGCAGTCGTCGCGACTCCCACACCGACCTGACGGCCGTCATCGGGGCCTCGTAAAGCCCCACCGGAAGACCGATGACTACCCCCAGAATCGCCACTGCCTTGCCTCGCGAACGAACGATCGGGCGAGTCATTTCCGGGCTCAGCAACGCGCCCGCGACAACCGCCAGCAGCGGGGCCGCAACCATCGGCGCGATCCGGAACCCATAATCAATGCTATTCACGTCGCTGCGGAAAGTGAACATCAAAACGGCGCCGACCAGTGCGGCCAGGATCATCAGCCGCGTGCCTGGATCCGACCAGCGGGCGTCCCAGAACCTCCCAGCGACCAGCAGGCACGCCACCGCCGGCAGACCCAACTCGACCAGCAGGAGCCAGGGAGCATCCGCCCAGTTGGCGACCGGTCCGGGCGAAAACAGGCGGCCGATGACGGCAAACGGAAACCTCTCCCACGTGGCGGTCAGTCCGCCGACGTACCGCTCGTTCATCACCCGATAGCCCCACGCCTGCCGGGCCATCAGCAGAAAACCCAGAACACACACGACGCACAAACCGCCCAGCAGCCGGCCGAGGCGGGCTCGATCCGACACCGCACACTGAAATATCATGCCAATCGCATATAGGGCCGCCGCCGGGAAGATGATCAGCGCCAGATGCACGCTTCCCCCCAGAGTCGATGCTGCCAGCAGCGGCGCAACCACAACCCACCAGCCTCGACCCGAGGTCTGTCTCAGCCACGTCGCCGCCAGCGTCAGCCCCAGGACCGCGAAGACGTGCTGAGGACACCAGAAATACTGAGTCATGAAGTTGTGGACCCGCCAGGCAACCGGGCACCAGGCGTCCAAGGTAACAACCATGCTCCCGCCGTCCGCGATCCTGGTCAGTACCGGCAGAATGTCGAAGCCCCCCACCAGGCTTACACACGCGGCCGAGAGTACCGCCCCTTTCTCGCTGCCGAGAATGTCGCGTGCCAGCAGGAACGTCAGCTCGATGAACGCGGCCGCCAGGATCGCTGAAGTCAGCCCGAAGACCAGGGGAATCGATGCACGGTTCCCGGTCATCGTTCGCATCGCGGCCGGCAGCAGGTAGTAGTACTCGTAATAGTAATAAGGTGTGTCTGCTTCAGCCTCGTAGAAGGAATTGTGCAGCGGAAGCGGGTGCCGCTCCAGAGAGAGCATCACCGCCTGGTGTTTGATGAAATCATGGGCCCGCGTGACGGTCACGTTGCCCAGCAGCCTCGGGAGCCAGAATGACAGGAAAACGCATGCCGCCGTCCAACCAACAATCCCCGCGAGCAGCAGTCGATGACGGCCGGATATCCCCGGCGGGCGTGGCACTGGCATACCGGCCTTCGCCGCAACCAACACAAGCACGACGTTGATCAGGCCAACAGCGGCCAGCACAGCCCATCGGCTGTTGGTCGCCTGCCAGAGCCAACTCAGCGGCACGGGCATCGACACCATCGACGCCGCGACGGCCATCCATCGCGAGTGTCGCAGGCTCTCCAGGCCCGGAAGAATTGAAACCACCGACCGACCGGGAAACCACAGAACCAGGAGTGCCGCAGCAGGTAGCGAGATCCAGCGCGACGGGACCAGGCAGGCGGCAAGTGCGAGCACAACCTGGACAAGCCGGCCGGTCATGATCGGGTTAACCCACCACATCAACAGAACAAGGACACGCTTGAGCACGGCAGCCGAGTTGCGCCCGGATCAGGAAACGATCGTTCCCACCTGCTCGCCGATCGCCGCCCGCTTGAGATTCCCGGCCCTGTGCAGGTTGAACACCACGATGGTCACCCCGCATCGCTGGCACATCTCCACCGCACTCAGGTCCATCACCGCAAGCCGCTCATCGATGACGCGATCGTAGCTCAGTTTCGCGTAGAACTTCGCCTTGGAGTCCTTCTTCGGGTCCGCGCTGTAGACACCGTCGACCTGGGTGGCCTTGAACAGCGCATCGGCGCCGATCTCGACGGCCGCCAGGGAGGCAGCGGTGTCCGTGGTGAAGAACGGGCGTCCGGTGCCGCCGGCCAGGACCACCACACGGCCCTTCTCCAGATGGCGGATGCACCTCCGCCGGTCGAAGACCTCGCAAACTGTCCCCACCGGGATCGACGACATCGTGCGTGCCTGGATCTTGAGCGATTCGAGAGCCTCCTGCAGCGCCAGGGCATTGATCACGGTCGCGAGCATGCCCATGTAGTGAGCGGTCGCCTCCGGTATCGCGGTCTTCCCGGCAAAAGCTCCGCCGCGCAGGATGTTGCCCCCGCCGACAACGACGGCCACCTGCACCCCCGCCCTGTGCACCTCGTGGATTTCACGGGCGATGCGGGCCAGTTGCTCCGGGCCGATGCCGAATCCTTCCGGCCCGGCAAACCCCTCACCACTCAGTTTCAGCAGTATCCGACGAAACGCGGGCTTTGACTTGGCCACTGTCGATCACTCCAAACGGACAACCCTCGCAAGCTTTGCCTGGCAGGACCCAAGTTAACCACCCTATCGGCAACCGGCAAGCCGCCACAACAGGGATCAGGCCGGTTGAGGCGCGTGGCATGCTCAACAGAGGGTGGCATGGCCAAGCCCCGACTCGCCGGGGCGCCGCCATGTCGCTGGCCCCAGAGTCTTCTGGCTCGCTGGCCCCAGAATCACTTCTGGGGCCTTCCGGGTCGAGGATTCTCAATCTGCAGGTCCTCCAACGTTGTACGACGCAACGCCGGCCCTTATATTGGCCTGATTGGTTGACTCAGTATGAAAGGACTCTCGATGAGTGATTTGTCCCATGATTCCGTGAGCAGACGCGATTTCCTCCGCGCGACCACCTGCGGCGCAGCCGCCGCCGGCCTCGGCGCGATGACATCGCCCGCGCACGCCGAATCGCCCGCCTCCAGGCCGGCGACGACCTTCAAGAAACCCCCGCTGCCCTGCGGCAAGATGGGCCGGACCGGCTACCCGGTCACCCTGATCAGCTTCGGCGCCATCCGCATCTCCGAGAGGCTCGGCACGCGGATCCTGAGGGCCGCCGTCGACGCAGGCGTCAACCTGGTCCACACCTCGACCGTCTACGCCGGCGGAAAGAGCATCCTGGCCGTCGCCGATTTCCTCAAGGCCGACAAGAGCTACCGCGACAAGGTCTTTCTGTGCGTCAAGAGCTTCAAGCCCGAGACGGAAAAGGAAATCGACGAGATGCTTAAGACGCTCGGAACCGACCACTTCGATGCCACGCTGACCACCTTCGAGGAGGCGACCACCCAGCGGCTGGAAGCCATCCAGAAGATGCAGGATGCGCTGATCAAGAAAGGCAAGGTCCGCCACACCGGCTTCGTCTGCCACAAGGACATGAACGAGGTCATGGAACTGGTGCTCGACAAGGCCCCGAAGTACTTCGACATGGCCCTGATCGCCATGGTGATGCTGGCCGTGCCTGGCAACCCCGAGATAAAGAAGTTCACCGAAGCCCAGAGCAAACAGTTCGCGGCCAACCTCAAGGCTTTTCGGCAGAACGGGATCGGCATTCTGTCCATGAAGAGCGGCGGCAAGGTGGCGGTCACGGAGGGGACGGCGGTCTTTCAGCCGCACGCCAAGGCCATCCTCGAGGCCGGGGTCGACAGCGTGCTCACCAGCTTCAACACCTTCGACCAGATCGACATGCTCAAGAAGCTCGACCTGAAGTCCTCGCACATGACCGCGGACGAGAGGAAAGCCGCCGCCGAGTTTTTCGAACGGCGATCGCACGCCTGTCGCATGTGCGGCAACTGCGGCAAGGCATGTCCGAAGCGGCTGCCCGTCCCTGAGCTGATGCGTGTCCGCATGTACCACGACGAATACGGCTGGCCCGACCACGCTCGCCAGGAGTTCGACAGCCTCGGCCTCGACCCCGCCCAACTCGCCTCCGCGTGCGGCGACTGTAGAATCTGCACCCAGGTCTGCCCCATCGGTTTGGCCGGCGCAGGTACCGTCGGGCACGTGGCGGGGTTGTTCGTGTAGCTGCTCATGACAAGCGGCAGGAGTTGGGGGCCAGAGAGGGGTGAATAGCGACCTGCCACCGAGAACTGAACACCGCCGACTTCCTCGCGGTGGGTTCGTTTGGCGAAGCCATCCCGGCACGCCGGGAATCCGCCCACCGTCCACGGGCCCGGATGCCTGCAGCATACCTCCTGATACCAGCCTGCTCAAGGCCGAAACTGAGTATGCTCAGCTCTATTAGCGATAGTTGCCTGTCTCTGGAGACGGAGGTGTCAGGGTCTGCCAACGCGATCAGCCCGCCCTGGTGAATCCTCGCCTTCGTGCGATTTCGGAGCCCTTTCGTAGCCAATCTCGTCAGCTATCCGCGCAGGTCTTGACTCATCTCGCCACGGCGGGCAGGCTTGCGGTCCACGTTCAGCGGTCCAGCCGGGCAGAGAAAATGCTCAAGCGAACGCATGACGGAAATCGTTGGGCGGTGCCCGATCTACGGGCGGGCCTGTTTCGAGGCTCCAACGACTTTGACGGAGCCGTCCTTCTGGACGAGCACGCGGTACCGATAGGACTGCCATTGGTTGCGGAAAGCGGTCATGTCGATCGGGGTCTTGAACGGGCTGTCGTCCCAATGCAGGTAGCCGCCCAGAATGCTGATCGAGGTCAGATGCACGCCCTCGACGCAGGCACTGGTCGCGTCGCCCCGTCGCAACAGCAGCGTCCCGTCGGGCAACACCCATTGTTCATATTCCTTCGCCTTTGACTCCAGGACGGCGAGCAAGTCCTGGCGACGGTATCGGGTGGACTCCAGGCAGAACGCCACCATGTAGATGACGTTCTGCGGCACGCACATGTTGTCGCCAATCCGGTACCAATCGCCGTTGCGTTCGTGCCGGATGAGCGAGTCGGCCAGGCGCTCCGCGTAGGGCACGTTGACGCCCATGTCGAAGTAGAGCCGCGTGACGACCTTCAAGGTCCCGCCGAGCCGACCTATCAGCGGTGCCGACGGCGGCCCCCACAGGCCGGAAGCCTGGTCCTGATGAGACAGGATTCCCGCCACTCCCCTTTCGAGGTCGGGGATGAGCTCGGGATGCCCCTCGTTGACTGCGTGCAACAATTCTCTGGCCATGTATCCGGTATGCGACCCGGCACCCCATCCTCCCTGGACCCAGTCAGGATCGTTCCAGGCCCGGTCCAGAAACGTCTTCGTGTCAATCTTGCCGGACGCGTCGCGGGCCAGCATGGTCTGCGTTTCGTTGAGCGGATACAGCGGCTGGCCGCCGAAGAACCGAATGAGACCCAATACGTACTTCTCGCCGGCCGGCCGGCCGGGATCGCGCGGATCTTTGAAGACCCCGGTTTGCGGATCCTGCCAACTCTGCCAGTATTGCAGTGATCTGGTCTTCTCCTGCTCCGTCAGCGGGGGTACCTGGTCCCAGAGGCCGTATTGCTCGACGATGTGACAGAAGGCGGAGGAGCCCATCTCGTCGAACTCGAGCGGGCCATAGAGCCTGCCATCCGGGTCGCGCCGTGCGGCGCCCCATGCCGGCCCGTTCTTGCACAGGTGCCTCTCGACAAGGACCTCAGCCATCCGGCCCGGTATCTTCTTCACCCACGCCGGGGCGTGACCGGGCTTCGTGCTTGCGACGGTTGACCCGCCGTCGTCCGGATGATTCGGGCCGCGCGGACTCGCACAGGCCGTCATGAGCAGGCACAGCCCCATCCCGATCGAACTCCGCAGACGTCTCATGGTCTGTCCTCCTGTCATTGCTCAGACTGCCCAGACCAACTGCGTGGCCAGGAGTCAGGTCATCGTGGAACCGTCGGTCAGTTTGCCCTATTCTCCCATGAAGCGACAATTGGAGCCACATCTTGGATGCCAAGCAGGCGAAGTCCCCGGCTGTCTCAAGCCCTCGTTCTTGGGGCTTCCGGTGGTTTTCGTGGCCGAAGAATGTAGAATGCGGACTGCTGAGAAAGAAGCTGTCGGCTGTCGGTAAAAGGCTGTTGGTCTGTTGGGCGGGAGGAACCGATCGGCATCCGGCTTTGGAGGAAAGGGCGAGTGTGCAACCCCCTCCGGCTCCCGGAACAGAGCAGGAGAGCAGTTGAGCAGGAGACAGGAGGGACGACCCCCTCCGGCTTCCCCTTGGCAAGGGGGAGAGAGGCTGCTTGTCGAGTGCGGACCAGGTAGGCACAGTGCGGATGAGGAGGATCAAGCCAATGAAGGCGACGACAATGATTTTTTCAGCAGCGGTTTTTGGATTTGTGTCGATCATGCCAGCCGTGATACCGGCGGCTCAGGCGGCTGAGCGGCCGAATATCCTGTACATCATGACCGACGATCATGCGGCTCACGCGATGAGCTGCTACGGCAGCGCGGTCAACAAGACGCCGAACCTCGATCGCATCGCCGACGCCGGTGTGCGGTTCGACAACTGCTTCGTCACCAACTCGATCTGTACGCCCAGCCGGGCGACGATCATCACGGGCAAGTATAGCCACATCAACGGCGTCCCCGTGTTCAACCGGTTTGACGGGTCGCAGCCGACCCTGGCCAAGTACCTGCAGGCGGCCGGCTACCATACGGGCCTCATCGGTAAGTGGCACCTGGGCAGCGACCCGACTGGCTACGATCACTGGGAGATCCTTCCCGGCCAGGGGCGGTACTTCGACCCGGTGTTCTACACGGCAACCAAGACCCGGGAGATCAAAGGATACGTCACCGACGTCATCACCGACCTTTCCATCGATTTCCTGAAGAACCGGCCGAAAGACAAGCCGTTTTTCCTCATGTCTCACCACAAGGCCCCCCATCGCGCTTGGGACCCCGACGAGAAGCACCGGGCGATGTTTGCCGACCGCAAGATCCCCGAGCCGCCGACGCTGCGGGATGACTACGCGACGCGGACCGACGCGATCAAGGAAAACCAGCAGCGCGTGTTCGATGACATGACCCGGCGCGACCTCAAACTCCCCCCCCCGGCCGACCTGAAGGGCCCCGAGCTCAACCAATGGCTCGGCGTGAAGCCGACGGAGGTGGAGATCGAGGTCGACGGCCGCAAGAAGCTGCTCAAAG
The DNA here is from genome assembly GCA_964586235.1 of uncultured Planctomycetales bacterium. Taxonomy (GTDB): domain Bacteria; phylum Planctomycetota; class Phycisphaerae; order UBA1845; family PWPN01; genus JAUCQB01. The sequence continues at coordinate 5,447 of CAZPIO010000071.1, read as the reverse complement.
GCGAAGAGCTGAACGCGTGGAAGTACCAGCGCTATATGCAGGACTACCTGGCGTGCATCCAGTCGGTGGATGACAACGTGGGGCGGCTGCTCGACTGGCTGGATCGCAACGGGCTGGCACAGAACACGATCGTGATCTACACCAGCGACCAGGGCTTCTATCTCGGCGACCACGGCATGTATGACAAACGGTTCATGTACGAGGAGTCGCTGCGAACGCCCTTCGTCGTCCGCTGGCCCGGCGTCATCAAGCCGGGCAGCGTGGAGAAAGCCCTGGCCCTGAACGCCGATTTCGCGCCAACGCTCCTGGAGGCCGCCGGCGTCAGAGTGCCCGACGACATCCAGGGCCGCAGCCTGGTCCCTCTCCTGCGTGGCGGGCGGCCGGCCGACTGGCGGACCAGCATCTACTACCGGTACTACCACGACCCGGGCCACCATAACACCCGCACTCACTACGGCGTCAGAACCGAAACGCACAAGCTGATCTACTTCTGGAAGAAGAACCAGTGGGAGCTGTTCGACCTCACCAAGGACCCCCGGGAACTGAAGAACCTCTACGGCGATCCGGCCGTTGGCGAGCTCACCGAGAAGCTCAAGGCCGAGTTGTACCGGCTGAAGAAGGAACTCAAGGACAACGACCAGTTCGCCGACCAGCAGCCTCCACCGGGCGTAGATGGTCCGGCACCTGTTCGAAAGCGCCCGTGACATGATGGGCAGTTGCCGGGTGCCGGGTGCCTCTCTCCCCCTTGCCAAGGGGGAGCGGAGGGGGTCACGCGCTACAGGGTGCCCCATCGCTGCGCAGCCCCGAGTCTTCGAGGGACGAAGCGGGGGTGGGGACCGAATCGACGGTGAAGGAACCATCGCAACCGATCCGGGACTTGCCAATCCGGTGGTTTTCACGCCAACCGGGGCGGAACTTGGGCTTGCTCGACGGAGAATTCACCGATTATAATACTGGTGTGTAATTCATCGAACAGTAGCCGGCCCTTGTCGGCCGGTTCCTTCAATGGACAGGAGATCCTGTCGGCTCGGCGGTGAAAACCGCCGAGTTTAGTTTCTGCGTGGCCCGGAATGCCTTCAACCTCTGGTGATTAACCCTGGAGTTTTCACGCCAGATACATACAAAATGGATCCTGGGGCAACCGCGACCAGTCCGACGGTGGCGGCCACTCCTACAGCAACGTGCCGAAGTCCGTGTAGCCGCGCCGGCCAAGATAATCGATCAGGTGCATGGCCTTCTGACGAACGTCTCCGCCGGCATCAAGCGCTGAACGGAGGATCTTTCTGGCCGACTCGCGCCAGTCGTGAACACGCCAGCCCTCTTTGTCTCCCCGAACCATTGTGTCGACGATCGCTGTTACTCTAGCGATGTCCACCTCTAAGATCGCGGCCAAGCGTTCCATCACCTCGTGCGCTGGCTGGGGCACTGGGGCAACCTGCACGAACTGCTCCAGTCGCTCAATTGACCACTGGTCGGGAAACCGGCCACACGTGAACCACGGCCCAAACAACTGGTCGTTCGGGTTCTGTTTCGCGTCTTCCCGACCGCAGTTTGACCAGTACCAGTCCCAGAGTGTCATGAACCGCTCTGCGACGCCATCCGGAATCCTCTGGTCGCCCTGAAGGCTTTCCCCGACGAAGCCGACCGCGTGCCGCCGGATGTCCGGGATCGACTCGGATAAGAAACGCCTCAGAAGGCCATCGTCTTCATTCAGACCCAATTGCCCCCGACCGTAAAGGATCATCAGGTGCTCACCAAGGCGGTGCATCGGCTGCGGCCGCACGGCGGAACTCTCGGGCAACTCGACTCTCGACGCCTGCCGGACAGCACAGGCGAACTGGTTCTTGAGAAGCCTATAGAATTCGATGTGCGGCCTGTCCCATACAACGAATGCGTTCCAGGCCGACCAACCGGAAGCCGTCTGCGGGTCATCGTTGACGGCTCCCAGGTCCATGATGGCGTCCGCGTGTTTCTGCAACCAAGCCTTGTCGATCCAGTGAATCAGCCCGACGGACGACCCGACAATCGACATGACCTCGACGCTTCTGTTCTCGGGAGCGATCTGCCATTCCAGCATCTGCCTGACCTCAAGTATGCCGCCGAACCCGCCCGGCACGACCTCTGCTTGCTTGGTGTGATTCGCCACCCAGCGAGCGTACTCAAGGCCTGCTCGCACTGCCTTGCCGCGCGGTGAGTTGATCCCCATGTCGAGGTAGTCATGAACTCGGGGGTCCTCCGTCTCTAACTCGCGAACCATGTAGGACTTGACGGGATCATGTGTAAGCGGGGCTAGGACCGCCCACATCGTCTCGCGGAGACCCTCAAGCGGATAACGTGGCTTGCCGTCCACCGATGACTGGCAGACCGTCTGCACGAACTCGGACACCTGATCTCTTGTCCATTGCCAGTCCTTGTCAACCGCTACATCATCGTCCTGCTCGGGCGTGGTTCGCTCAGCGACAGGCCGCTCCAAAACCCATCGACAGAGTTCGAGTACCGCGGCAACATCGGTATCTTCACCTGCTTTGACTGCATCGGTCATCTTGCTGATGAATTCGCGCACATAAACTGCTGGTCGGCCAATCAGGATCCTTGACTGCTTCGAGAAATCACCTGGGTCAGTGGCCACGTACTCACCGAACGTCGCAGCCAGGCCTTCAATATCCGGCCCTATGAATCTCGGCTTGTCTGGTCTCCAAGCTGCAACCCTGTCCACCACCTCCGTGAAGCACTCATCTTTCAGTTCCTCGACAGACATCGGGCTGCCGGCTCCCATCGTGACCGGTCCCATGTATATGTTCATGTCCGCCATCTCGGGTTCGCCATGCTCCGTCCGCATCTGGTGATAGAACTCTTGCCAGTGCCCGTCCAGGTGGTCTCGAATCCAATGCAGCCGCTTGAACTGCCAATGCTGGATGCGAGCCCGGCGGTCATCCTCCGTGGGGTCCCTGCCCAGATTCTGCTTGACATCATTATCGAAGTTTGACATGTCGGGCCCGGCTTCAATCCAGCCCAACCATTCAGTACGCTCCTTGGGGTCTAGCATTGACAGTCGTCGACCGACCAACATCGCGTATTCGTGTCTGTACTGATAGTCATCGAACAAGCCGCGATTCATCATGGTCTGTCGCGCCAAGTCGCGATTCTGCTCGGCAAATCTGTTGATCAGGTGAAACCGCATCCGTTTGAATACAGTGTATTCTTGTCTATCAAGAATCTGCAGTGCCTCATCCAGTGTCATCTGGCCCTGACAGACGGCTTCTTCGAAGCCGGCCCTGGTGAATCCAACCATTGCGCTGGCGAAGTCGTAGTCTTCGTTCTGGTCGTGCTCTTCGATTCCTGGACGCCAAACGTAGGAGTAGTCAGACTTGGATTTGATGTCGACATGCTTCCTGGCTTCGATCGCCGCTCTAAGCCAATCGCACAGATTGGAGGCAGACTCACGCCCCTGTCTTGCCGCCAGGGCGGGCACAACCAGGGTCAGTCCAGCGCGGTATTGGTGGATATCCGGCCATGAGGGCTGCTCCCGCCCCTCTTCGAATCGGGGGGTAAACAGTGCCCGAGCCAGCGTCATCGCAGAAGGCACTTGGCCGCCCTCGGCTAGACGTCTGCACAACTTGGCCGCATCTCCAAAGTGAACCCACAACAGACCCGCATAGGCCGCACGACAGACTGCGGGAACCAACGTCTCGGCAACGTCGACAGGCATGTCGAATGTTGCCGTCAGCATGTCGCCGACAACAGAGGGGTTGTCGGTCTCGATTCCTGCAAAGATGACGGCGACCTCCCCGGGTACGTGCTTCGCCATTCGAGCAAGGTATCTCGACGCAGCCCATGCAACGTACCGGACAGTACCATCGTCAGACCGAATCACTACCGGCGGTTCGTCGAAAGCCCCGATGCCCCGAAGGCCAACCAGCCAACCAGGTCCAGTGGGGAGGCTGAAAAATGGCCAAGCCAACTCCGGCAACCACTCAACTGTAGCCCAGACCTGCCTGATTTCCTGGTCGCTTGGCATTCCGCCGCGCGCATCTACTTCGCTGACAATCCGGCGAACGTGATCGAGAAGCCCAAAGAACGTGTGCGTGAATTTCAGGAGCAGCCGCTCGAAGGCCTCGACATGCTGTGAAAGCTCCGCCTCCGACGGTCCTGACCGCAACTCGTGGCTAAAGTGATGCCGGTCACTGAACCATTTCAGCATCTTATGGACTTCGTCGACCCATCTATCGACATCCTCCTCCGTGGTGGAGGGTCCGAGCGTGGCCTTCAAGAGCGATTTCGCCTTGAGCTTGGCACCGTTCGCTCCCTCATCTCCCACTTGGAATTCGCTGGCCTTGCCCCCACGCGCGTGAGGCTGCTTTTCAACCACGCCGCGCGCCCGCGGCAAGATGTTACCGAGATCGCGCATGCAGAAGCAGATCAGTGTGACTCGACCCGGGAAATTCGGCCCCTGTAATAGTGTTACTGCCGCCTCATACGGCTCGACCAATGACTCGGCATGTTGCTGTAGCCACGTTCGCAACTCGCGCCGCAACGGCGACCACACCACCGGCGGAGGCAGGCCACCCGGATCACGGTCGGGGGCGGCTTGTGAACCGAAAGATGACATTCTTACATTACCTCATACTGAGCAGGACCCTCGTCGCTACAGCGGTCGAGCCACATCGCCGCACCCTCACCTGAGATGGTATCCGAGCAACGCCCGGCGTTGACCCGAGTCTCGGGCGGGTACTGCCGTCACTGTCGATTGAGCCAAGCACGCCTAGCTCCCCTTCCGGTTGATGCAAAGCCACCGCCCACCTTTCCCCTCTCATCCTACCTCATCCACGCCGCCGTTTCAACTCATCGAGCTATGTTGTCGGGCGGAGGCCGACCTACCTTTCTCTCGTTTTGGCGGAAAGGCAGGTCGGCGCTGCGCTCTGACCTGCGCTACGTGCCGATCATCTGCGGCCATCCCATGATCCGCGGGCTAATCTCTCTCCCGACGATCGCACACCCCGTGCAAAGGGCCGACCAGTGTGCTGGCTGCAGCGTAGCCCGCTGGGTAGCTCGGTCGGCCCTACTTGCGATCCCCAGCCACCTCCGAATCGCTCGCATCTTCTCAGCCAGGCGCGTCTCGGTAGAATGGTGCCAGCGTGACTGACGACTCGACGCAGCATCTTGAGTGAGAGCTGCCAATGCTCGCCGAAGTCTACTGGATCAAAGATATCGCCTGGCGGTTGGCCATCCTGCCTCGCCCGCGCAGCGGCGAATGGCTGGAGGACGAGATCAGGTCGCTCAGAGCCCAGGGGATCGATGTCCTGGTCTCTCTGTTGACTCCGGACGAGACCGCCGAACTCGAACTGGAGCAGGAAGCCGCCTGCTGCGCCTCGACCGGCATCGACAGAAAAAGGTGAGCTTTAGTCGTTTTCGGGCCTCGTTATGACGCCTCGGGTTTTCATAAAGTC
>CAZPIO010000070.1:0-37322 GCA_964586235.1 uncultured Planctomycetales bacterium | reverse complement strand
TAGCCGACCGGTTTCCGCCCCGGCTCCGTCAGCCACAGGGTGTTGCTCCAGAACGACACCCGGCAGCCCGACTGCTGATCTGCTCGCCTTCTCATGTCTTCCTCACTCTCTTGCCGGCCACATTGTTCTGAACCGATTCGCCGTCGCCGGCCATCCGGCGGACCGGGTTGTACGCCTTACCCTCACGGCTCGTTCGTGTGCAGCCAATCGAACAAGCAAGAATCCACTGTGCCGCAGTTCAGCGCAAGTCGCTGGTTCGTCCCCCCATCCGTGTGAATGAACAGACACCCTGTCGCATAGCCCGACGTGCCGGTGCTTGGCACTTCGTCGCCGAAAGCCAGAAGCGTCCCGACACCGGGCACTGTCAGGGTCTGCTTGTGCAGAAGCTCATTCAACGTCATGTCAGCCCCCTTCTTCTGCTGCCACGGTGATGATGGTTGCACCCCAAACGGCCCGTATCGTCGTTTTGACGGCCTTCTGGCTGTCCGTGGCGGTCATCCTGTCCACGACGACGGCCAGGGCCGCGTACGGCAGCCGCAGAGCCGTTTATCGTTGTTGTGGACGGCGAGACGGGGAAACGGACGGCCAGCCCAAACCTACCGCCCGCAGTACGGATAAACCGCCCCACGCTCCGCGCCGTGGCACGCGGCGCCGCCGGATGCTGTCCCAGGTGGGGGTAGCCCCTTTGCGCTCGTGTTTGGGCTTCTGCTCGGCTGGCCGCGTGGGAGATCATGGCTTCACCCCCGCGTTGACCAAGGCCACGATGCCTGCCTTGATTGCCGTCGGCAGGTCGGACCATCGGTCGATCACCCGCTGAAGGTCGGGGTCGCTGGGCTGCTCATTCTTGGTCCTACTGGTGGCTGTACTGGTGGGCGCCGACGGGTCGTTGTCGTAATTGCCGTTTGTTTCAGCGGTTACATCGCCGTCGAATTGATTTCTAATCTCGCGGTCGCAGGTTCGAGTCCTGCCCGGCGTATTGGCGACGATCGCCACAACCTTCGAACATCATTAAATGGCTTATTGAAGTATTTACCATCGAATTGCATTTCGATCGTCTCATACCGAGACCCTGCGCCCGGGGCCGGCTCAATTAGCGGTCTTCTTGCCGCGCGATGATCAGATCACCCCTGCTACGCGGACCATGTGCAGTTCGCCGTCACGCCTGGTCCCGCGATAGGGCGATAAGCGGGTGTGTCCGAAAAAGATGCGAGCCCCGACCGCCGGCCTTGCGCTTTTGTTTGCCCGCGATGCTCACTTGCCCGGCCAGGCAAACCGATAGCATATTTGGAGTGGATCGACGCGGGGTATGCGTCTGAGCTGCGCCCCGGAAAAGAGGCCGCTCCGAGGCATGGTGTCTGCAACTGGTTAAAGGGAAAGGACAGGTATGCGACTCGGCTTGACTCAAAGAAAAAGTTCTCTCAGCAGGGTATCCACGTGGCTGTTGACCGCAGGCATCCTGGTGCTCGTGGCGGGGTGTTCAGCGGAAATGTCCACCATATTCGTTGATGCTCTGCAGTCGGCCCTCGACACCGCGATTCCGGCTCTGATGGACCTGCTGGAGACGAACATGACCAACAACGGCGGCGATGGCGGCGCCCCGCCCACCGGCGGCGGCAACGGCTTCCTGCCCGTCGTGATGCGCGAAGCGACCCAGTACGCACAGACGCTGCTCGCCTGATGCCCGGCGTCCCGGTTCCCGGCGCAGGATGAATGGGCTCCTGCACGTCGCAGGGAACGTGCGAGTACTCACCGCCTCTGGCGAACGCCGCCAGGCCGGCGAAGGTATACCTCGAAACTGACAAATGAGGGCTTGCGTCTGCCACCGGACGCGAGCCCTTTCATTTTGACATCCCCGTAACCAGCTTTCACGGTTCCCGTTCGCCCTCCTCGTCGCCCGCCCCTCTTGGACCCTGCGCCGCGCAGCCGCAATGTCCGGCCCCCTGTCCGCTCGGGGCTCTGGCCCCCGGTGCCCGAGTCCCAAGTCGCCGTTTTCGACGGGTTGCCATCGCTGTTCCACTGGGGCTAGAATTGTCCTGATGAATCGCGTCCTTGCCATGCTGCTCGTCTCGTGGTCGTTGGTGCTTGCGCCGGCTCTCTGTCTGGCAGGCGTGTTGAAGCATGACTGTGAGGGCATGTGCCCCGAACCCGCGCGCGAAGCCGCTCACCACGACGGCGCATCCTCCTGCGGCCATGAGGCCGAGTGCCAGGGGGATCCCTGCTCCAGCCTTGTGACCCCCGGACGCGACCCCAATCCCCAGGACTGCGTCCTGGCCGCCGGTGCGGTGAACTGCGACGTTCCAGGTCTCCTGTCTGATTCGGCGGTCTTTCCGATCCTTACCGCCCAGTGGGCTGCCGGTTCACACCACCTGTCAGGACGCCCATTTGCCGACAGAGGCTTGCCGCTTCTCATTTGATCGTCTGACCCGATCCTGCCGCTGCCTGCGTAATGCCCTCGGTCCAGCGGCACGAACGCCGTTGCACACGGCACGGGGCTGGCGGTTTCCTGAGTCCGTGGTTGCCAGATGTATGCATCCCATAACTGAACAGGATGTGACCATGCTTAATCCAAGATTCCTCGGGATACTGAGCGTTGTGTTGGGGTTGGCCGCTGGCGGGTGTGGCCCCAGTGTGCGAGAGAGCACGATCGGCTGGGCCGCGCCCCATGACGGCGCAGGCCCCGAGAGCGTGATGAGCCGCGCGGCTGAGGTGCCTGCGGAGTACATCTGGACGGGCGGCGCACAAATCGTCGGCAGCTCACTGCGAAGCGACGGGGCACGCGGCCTCGTTCTCAACGGCCGGGTCACGGCCGCCAGCCCATCCTTCCTGAGCAGTGCCCATGTCGTCAGGGTCGAGGTCTTCGACCGGGCAGGACGCGTGATCTGGTCAGGCGTTGCTCCCGTCGAGCCGGATCATCACGTCCGTCTGAGTCGAGACCGGTGCGGGACGTTCCAACTGAAGATGCCGGCTTTGCGAGAACTGGATCACATCCATGCCGGTGTTGTGGATGTGCAGGACAGTGACCGCCCGCTGCCGGCCACTTGTCTGGCCGCGCGTCCCTGAGTAAGTGTCCGGAGAACCGAAATGCACGCACGAATCGTTGTTGGCTCCGCCGCTGGCCTGGGGTTCGCAATCCTGTCGGGTTGCGTGACTGTTGACCCCCGCGCCGATTACCGGCGGGCGAGCGAGCACATCGCGGCCTCAACGGGTCAGACCATCACGGTGGCCCCGGAGCATGACGCCGGCACCGATGAAGAGGTCAAACGTCTGACTCTTGGCGGCGTGGCGATCGAGGAGGCGGTCCAGATCACCCTGTTGAACAACGCCGGTCTGCAGGCCGCCTGGATGGACATCGCTATGGCCCGTGCCGACCTGGTGCAAGCGGGCCTTCTGTCGAATCCGTCGCTGACCGGCGCCCTGCGCCTGCCGTCCGGCGGCGGCCTGGCCAACCTGGAGGCCGGCATCGCTCAGAACATCGCCGACCTGTGGCAGATCCCCGTGCGGCAAAGGGCGGCCCGGGCGGCCCTCGATCAGGCGATTCTCTCGCTGGCGCGAAAGGCTTCCGAACTGGCCGCCGATACGCGATCGGCCCACTTCCGGTGCCTCGGATCCGGCCTGCGTCACGAGGTGGCAGATGAGAATCTTGCCATCGCTCGGCAACTGCTGGACATGGCGCTTGCTCGCCAGCAGGCAGGTGCCGGCGGCGAACTCGACGTCAACCTCTCGCGTGGGGCGGTCCTGGAAGCCGAACTGGCGGTCGAGTCGGCACGGCTGTCCGTCGCCGAGGATCGCCGTTCGCTGGCCAGACTCCTGGGCATCGACCTGGACGCCGGGCAACTGGCTTTGTCGGACTCGCTCCCCGAGTCGCCGGCCGTTCAGTTCGAGGCCGGGCAACTCGTCGCCCACGCACATCAGCGGAGGTTGGACCTCCGTGCGGCCGCGCAAGCAGTCGCCCAGGCCGACGCTCGTGTCAAGGAAGAGTCGCTCAGGGTCTTCCGCGATGTCGAGGTGGGCGTGGAGCTCGAACGGGCCGAACGTCAGCGCGGGACCGGAGGCGACGAACCCACCGACTTTATCATCGGGCCTGGCTGGAGCCTTCAGTTGCCGATTTTCGATCAGAACCAGGCCCAGATCGCCAAGGCCGAGTACGCCCGGCGACAGGCGATCAGCACACGGGACAACCTTGAACGTCTGGTGACCCAGGATGTCCGCAGCGCTCTGGACCGGATGAACACCGCGTGGGCCATTGTCAGCGCCTATCGCGACCGGTTCATCCCGCTGGCCCAGACGAACCTGGAACTGTCCCGCAGATCCTACGAGGCCGGGCGGGCATCGTTCCTTTCGGTGCTGGAAGCTCAACGCTTCTACCTGGATACGCGTCGAAGAGCCATCGAGGCGGCTCAAACCGCCTCTGAGTCGATCCCGGAACTGGAGCGGGCGACCGGGACGCCGTTTTCCGAGCTCCGCGCTCTGGCCGTCGAACCAGCCGCTCCGCAGCCCGTCGCGACCCGGCCGACAACGGGAGAGAAACGATGAAATGCGCGGTCGCGGGTGAACTGCGGGGACTGGCCGCCCGGCTGTTCTGTTTGGAGATGCGCACATGCGCAGACGGATGGTTTTGACAGTACTGTGTGTCCTGCCGCTCGGGTTCGTTGCCGGCGGCGTGACCGTTTGCACCTGGCTCGAGCGGCATGGAGATTCCCATCTCGCAGAGGCCGGCAGAATAGCGCCCGATCACGGCGGTCAAGCAGCGGCGCACGCTGACGACCACGGCGACCACGATGACCACGGTGACGCCCACGTCGAGCTCACGCCGGAATCCCGGCAGGCATTCGGCGTCCAGGTGATCGAGGCATCCGGAGGCCGGTTGCGGCGGACGCTGAAGCTCCCCGGCGAAATCGTGCTCAACGCCGACCGCGTCGCCCATATTGTGCCCCGGGTCGCCGGCATAGTTCGAGAGGTCCGCCGGAGCGTGGGCGACAAGGTCGAGTCGGGCGAGGTGCTCGCGGTTCTCGAGAGCCGCGAGCTCGCCGAAGCCAGGGCTGCCGACCTGGCGGCCGAGGGGCGATTCAGGCTCGCTGAAGGCAATCTCCTGCGGGTCCAGGAACTGCTCGCCAGGAAGATCGCCCCCGAGCAGGAGTACCACGAGGCCAGGCAGAAGCTCGATGAGGCTCGCATCAATCACCGCGAGGCGGCGGCCAAGCTCCGCGCGCTGGGTATCGAGCATGATCAGGCACACTCGATGCCCGCCGAGCACGAATCGGACTTCTCCCACTATGAGATCCGAGCTCCGTTTGCCGGCACCATCATCGACAGGCACATCACCCTCGGCGAAGTGCACGACAGCGACAGCGACGTCTTCGTGCTCGCGGACCTCTCCACGGTGTGGGTGGATATCAGCATATATGCGCAGGACTTCGGGCTCGTCCGGCCGGGGGCCGAGGTGCGGGTGACGGTCGATACCGCCGCTCGCGGGGAGGCCGAAGCAGAGGGGAAGCTGTTCTACGTCAGCCCGATCGTTCGTGAAACCACACGCACCGGTCTGGCCCGGGCCGCGATCGACAATCAGGCAGGCGCCTGGCGGCCCGGCACCTTCGTCACCGCCGAGATCATCCTGGGACAGGACGAGGCGCCCGTCCTGGTGCCCGCCGAGGCAATCCAGAACATCGCGAACCAGACGGTTGTCTTCGTCGAGGATGAGCCGGGCTGTTTTCAGAAACGGCCGGTCGAGGTCGGCCGCGTTAACGGATCTTCGGCGGAAATCCTGTCCGGCCTCAAGGCCGGCGAACGCTACGTCGCCAAGGGCGCATTCATCCTGAAGGCCGAGCTGACCAAAGGAGCCGGCGGCCATGAGCACTAGAAGCTGTGTGAAAAGCTCCTCGCACCCTGGGTGGCATGACCAGGCCCCAGCAGGGTGGCATGGCCAAGCTCGCCGTGGCGAGCGCCGCCATGTTCTCTCCTCCCCGAAGAATGACCGTCTGTCCCAAGATCAACTCTCACCGACGAGGCAAGAAGATCCATGATCTCCCGCCTTCTCCAGTTCGCGATTGACCAGCGCTGGCTGATCCTGCTCCTGGCCATCGGTGTCGCGGCCCTGGGCGTCTATGACTTCACCCGCCTGCCCATCGACGCCGTGCCGGACATCACCAACAAGCAGGTGCAGATCAACACCGCGGTGACCGGCCTGTCGCCGATCGAGATCGAAAAGCAGATCACCTTCCCCATCGAGTGGGCCATGCAGGGCATCCCGGGCGTCGAGCAGATACGTTCGATCTCGTTTTACGGCGTCTCGCAGGTCACGGTCATCTTTGACGATGGCGTGGACATCTACCGGGCGAGGCAACTGGTCAGTGAGCGGCTCGCCGAGGCGAAGGAGAGCCTGCCTCCTGGCGTCGGGACGCCCTTCATGGGGCCGATCTGGACCGGTCTCGGCGAAATCTACTTCTGGAGCGTCGACGCTGGCGGCCCCAAGCCCGATGGCACGCCCTACACGCCCATGGACCTCAAGACCATTCAGGAATGGGTCATCAAGCCGCAGTTGCGTTCCGTTCCGGGAATCACCGAAATCAACACCATCGGCGGCTACGAGAAGCAGTTTCACGTCCGCCCGGACCCGATGAAGCTTATCGCCTATGGCATCAGCTTCCGCGACGTGATGGAGGCCTTGGCCGCGAACAACATGAACGTCGGCGGCGGCTACATCGAGCATGCCGGTGAGCAGTACACCATACGCTCCGCCGGCCGCATCACCGACCTCGACGACATCCGCAACATCAAGCTCGGCACGCATGACGGGGTCGCCTTCTTCATCAGGGACGTCGCCGAGGTCGGGCTTGGCAGTGAGCTTCGCACCGGCACCGGGACCGCCAACGGTCATGAGGCGGTCGTGGGTACCGCCATTCTGCTCTACGGCGAAAACAGCCGAACCGTCTCACGCCGGGTGGACGACAAAATCAGGCAGGTCGCGGCCATGCTGCCGGAGAACGTGAAGATCACCACGCTGTACGATCGCACCTACCTGGTCGATGCCACGCTCGAGACCGTCCGCAAGAACCTGACCGAAGGCGCGATTCTCGTCATCGTGGTCCTGTTCCTGATGCTCGGCAATGTCCGGGCGGCAATCATCTGCGCCTCGGCCATCCCGCTGGCGATGCTCATGACCATCACCGGCATGGTCCACGGCAAAATCAGCGCCAACCTGATGAGCCTCGGTGCGATCGATTTCGGGCTCATCGTGGATGGAGCGGTAATCATCGTGGAGAACTGTCTGCGGCATCTGGCGGCACGACAGCATGGGCTCGGGCGCAAGCTGACCCTCCGTGAACGCCTGGAGACCGTGCTCGCGGCCAGCAAAGAGGTCCGCACCGCCACCATGTTCGGCGAGGCGATTATCATTACGGTCTACATTCCAATCCTCGCGCTGACCGGCGTCGAGGGCAAGATGTTCCGGCCGATGGCCATGACGGTGATCTTCGCCCTGGCAGCGGCGTTTGTCTTGTCGCTGACCTTCATTCCCGCGATGGTGGCGATTCTCATTCGTGGCCGGGTGAAGGAAAGGGAAAACTGGATCGTCCGGATCGCCAAGGCCGTCTACGCTCCCGTCCTGCGCACCGCCGTGCGATTCCGCTGGGCCGTCGTCGTCGGCGCCGTGGCCGTCGTGGCGGCGACCGGCGCCATGGCCACGCGCCTCGGCAGCGAGTTCGTGCCCAAGCTCACCGAGGGAGCGATCGCTCTACAGCCGACGCGCATGCCGAGCATTGCCTTGAGCACCAGCGCTCAGATGCAGACCGTCGTCGAGCAGACGCTCCTGAAAGCATTTCCGGACGAGATCCAGTCGATCTTTGCCCGCACCGGCACCTCCGAGGTCGTCACCGATGTCTGCGGACCCGAGGTGTCCGACACCTACATCATGCTCAAGCCTCGCGGGCAATGGAAAAAAGATAGGACCCAGCTCGAACTGACCGAGGCAATGGAGGAGGTGGTTCGCAGAATCCCGGGTCAGAACTACGAGTTCAGCCAGCCCGTCGAACTGCGCATGAACGAACTGGTCTCCGGCGTTCGCAGCGATCTGGCAGTCAAAGTCTACGGCGACGAGATGGAGGTCATGCAGCAGTACGCGCTGCTCGTCGCGGATGAGCTGAACAAGGTCCCGGGCGCGCAGGACATCAAGATAGAACAGGTGGCCGGAATGCCGATGGTTACCATCCAGATCGATCGGCAGGCGGTCGCCCGGTACGGACTCAATGTTCAGGACGTGCAGGAAGTCATCGAGATCGCTCTGGGCGGCGCCACCGCCGGGCAGGTCATCCAGGGCGACCGGCGGTTCGATCTGGTTGTACGCCTGCCCGAAAACCTGCGGGCCAACCTCCAGGCATTGGGATCGCTGCCGATACCGCTGCCGAAGGCGGAGGGGGGCGAGGCCCTGCTTACGCGAGTTGCCTATGGCGAGAAGTCACCGGCTGGGTACGTCCCGCTTTCAAATGTCGCCACGATCAGCATCGACGAAGGCGCGCGGCAGATTCGTCGCGAGGACGGGAAACGCCGCATCGTGGTTCAGTGCAACGTCCGCGGGCGCGACCTGGGCGGGTTTGTCGCCGAGGTGCAGGATCGGGTCGCCAGGAGACTCGGGCAGTTGCCCGAAGGTTACTGGCTCGGCTGGGGCGGGCAGTTCGAGCACCTGATCGCCGCCCGGCAACGGCTGGCGGTGGTGGTCCCGCTTGCCCTGGGCCTCATCGGCGTATTGCTGTTTGCGACCTTCGGCTCGATCCGTCAGGCCCTGCTCGTGTTTACCGGCGTGCCGCTCGCCCTGACCGGCGGCGTGGTGGCCCTCTGGCTGCGCGGCATGCCGTTTTCCATCTCGGCCGGCATCGGCTTCATCGCCCTCTCGGGCGTGGCCGTCCTCAACGGCCTCGTCATGGTGACCTTCATCAACCAGCTTCGCAGGGAGGGGCTTGCCCGCGAGGAGGCGGTCGTGACCGGCGCCTTGACCCGGCTTCGCCCGGTGCTCATGACCGCTGCCGTTGCCGCACTCGGGTTCGTGCCCATGGCTCTGGCCACCGGTACCGGCGCCGAAGTCCAGAAGCCGCTGGCGACCGTGGTCATCGGTGGGATCATCAGCAGTACCCTGCTGACGCTGATCGTCTTGCCGGCGATCTATGGCTGGTTTGACCCGCGAGATTCCCTTGACCGGCAGCCGGCTTAATACTCCGAACAAAAAAACGGCCGGCACAGATGCCGGCCGTGATGGGGAGCCTTCCCAAGCCGCATAAATACTCGGTCAACGCGTGAACAGGTAGAAGCCGTCCTGCGTCAGGCCCGTTCGATCGACAGGGATAACCATGTCCGGGGCCGCCGTGCCACCGTAATTGTAGAAGCCGATCCAGCCGATCACCCCTGCCGGATTCGTGGCGAAGACCGCCGTACCCGTCCACGGCTGCGTGACACCGCTGGCCGATCGTTGATACTCAAAGGCGATACCATCGGCCGTCAGGAAGATCTCAGACTCCCCGTCGACGTCGGAGTCGAGCAGGTACATGTGGTTGATGGTTGCGGCCGCGCTCCCGCCAGTCAACTCGATCTGATTCACGAAGCCGACGTTGTAGACATACCAGGGAACGTGCGGCAGACCCGGGGCCAGGGCCAACGGACCGGGATTCTGGAACCACTGAACGAGCGTGTCCACGTTGCTCGCAACCGCCACGTCCGCGTTGTCGTCGCCGTCGATATCGCCGACCGCGATGCAGTTGCCTCCGCCCATCTGCTCCCCGACCTCACGGAAACCCCAGTACAGGCCGCTGCCGTTGTTCTGAAGCCAGCGGATGTTGTATGTCTTCGAGGTCGAAGCCGCGGCCACGATGTCCTGGTCGCCGTCACGGTCGAGATCCACCGCCTCCAACTGCATGAAATTGTTGGCATCGCGGTCGGCGACAACCCGCGTCCACATCGTGGAGTTCGTCACCCCGGCCGGACCCGGATTCATCAGCACATATGTGAACGTCGGCGGGGGAGACCCGGGTTCGTTGGAGCCGACGGCAACGTCCGGGTAGCCGTCCCCGTCGAAGTCGGCCACCGTCATGTCGACCGCGCCAACCTCGTTTGAGACGAACACAAAGGCGCAGTGAGCCGGCGGCTCTCCCACGTAACACTCCGGCAGCGGCTCGACGTGCGTCCAATCCGAGAAATCGAGCGGATTGGCCCCCTGGATCAGCAGAACCAGGGCCGAGAACTTGGCGATCCCGGGAGGAGGCGCAAAACCGCTGTCGTTCGCCAGGATGGCGATGTCCTGCTTGCCGTCGCCGTTGAAGTCTGCTGTCTCCACGTCCGTCATGATGGCCAGCGGACCGCCTCCGGCGATCGACAACAGGTCGAAGTTCCCGTCGCTGTCCAGCAGATGAAGCTGAACCGGCTGGTTCTCAGACGAGACGGAGACGAAATCCATGTCTCCGTCATTGTCAATGTCGGTCATGTCGACGGCCGAGGCCCCGGCGGTCCCCTCCAAAATCGGATCGAGTTGCTGCCCGTCCTGTGGCTGTGTGTCTTGCCCGCCGTCGATGATGCCGTCGATCGGGTTTCCGCCGTCCGAAGTGGGACTGCAGCCGGCCGCAAGCATGGCGGATAAAACGGTTACCGCGAGGCTTCTGCATATGACTTTCATGTCAACCAATCCTTTCTTCCGTTGCCGGGCGGCGGTTCCGCGGGTCCGACTCAACGTCGGCCTGAGCGCGGGGAGTGCCCGAAATCCCTCTGACTCTGATTCCGTCGGCACATGGAAGGGGCTGCTTCAGTAACGCGATAACTTGAATCGGACCGTGTCTCGATATTGGCCGAAGATGAACCTGGATCTGCCGCGCGTACTCGCATTCGGGCCGGCGGAGTTGGCCATCCTGAGTTATCGGATGCTGCCGCCGGGCTGCCCTGAACAGGCGGAGCTACCGGACTCCGGAGGTACCCGTCGGATTGGCGGGGGACAGCTCGATCGCCTTCCCCGCAACCGTGAGCTGCACGGTGTCGCCCTCCAGCAGGCAATAGGTGGCCGTCTCGCCCGAAACTTCAACCCCAATCAAACGGCCCCGGTAGCGGAGCTTGAACCGATAGGCTTTCCATGCTCTCGGCAGCACCGGGTCGAATCGCAGACCGTCCTCGTAGTCCCGCATCCCCGCGAAACCGTTAACCACCGCCATCCACGTCCCGCCGAGGCAGGCCGCGTGGACGCCTCCGGCGGTGTTGTCCTTGAAGTCGTTGATGTCCATGAAGGCGCTGTGGCGGAAGTACGCGTAAGCGTCGTCCAGGTGGCCGAGCTCGCACGCCGCCAGGCTGTGGATCGACGGCGACAACGACGATCCGTGGTTGGTGCGCGGCTCGTAGTAATCGTAGTTGGCCCGCTTCTGCTCGATGGTGAACTGGTCGCCCAGCACGAACATCAGCAGAACCACATCCGCCTGCTTGGCCACCTGCATCCGCCACAGGTTCAACGGGTGCGTCTGGTTGCGCAGGTCAGTGAATAGCGGCAGCTTGCTCATGTCCATGGGGTCCAGGCAGAGGAAGCTGTCATCCTGGGCGTGAATCCCCAGCCCCTCGTGGCGAGGGATGTACATGTTGTCGGCCGCCCGCTGCCAGAGGCTCCGTTCGTCCTCGCTCAGCCCGATACGCGCGGCCAGGTCGGCAAATTGGGCCGGCCGGATCTGACGCATCTCGTCATAGACCCGGCAGGCGTAGCGAAAATGCCACTGGGCAAGCATGTTGGTGTAGCAGTTGTTGTTGACGCCGCAGCCGTATTCGTCCGGCCCGCACACCACGTTGATGCAGAACTTGTCGCCCTTCAGCGGAATGAATTTGCCCCGGTCTGCCAGAAAGCGGGCGGTCTCGAAAAGAATCTCCGCACCGTAGTGATAAAGGAAGTCTTTGTCGACCGTGGCCGAGACGTATCGCCAGATGGCATACGCGATGTCGCTGACCAGATGGTACTCCGCCGTCGCCGCTTCGTAAACCACGCCGCATTCCTCGCCGGAAATCGAGTTCCACGAGTACAGCGCCCCGATGCCGTCCATCTCCCGGGCTCTCTCGCGTGCCCGGTCGAGCAGGTGGTAGCGGTACATGAGCAGCGGCCGCACCGTCTCGGGCTGCGTGTAGATGAAGTGCGGGGCGATATACATCTCCGTGTCCCAGAAGACGTGGCCCCAATAGTGGTCGCCGGTCATCCCGCAGGCGCTGATGCTGCGAAAGTTGTCCTCCGGGTTGCTCTGGCGCAGGTGATACATGGCCAGCCGAACGGCCTGCTGGTCGGCGAGACTGCCTTCGATCTCGATGTCCGCAACCTTCCAGTAACGCGACCAGAAGTCGGTCTGTTCGCGAAGAAGGGCATCAAAACCGTCGGCCAGATCGCGGACGACGCCGGCCGTGGCCGTCGGCAGCAAATCCCACAGCGGCGTCTCGATGCTGGTGTGGAAGCATGCGAATTTGTCGAGAGTGACGATCTTGTTTCTCGAAGCCTCGATGGTGAACCGGTCGACGAACTCCTCCCCGAGATCCTCGGTCTCCGTCCGGGCCGGCTGTCCGGCCGCGTCGAGGCGGTGAACGAAGGCCATCGCCGCGCGGGAATCGGCCGTCTTCGGGCGATCGACGAAATAGCGAACATCGCTGACCACCCCGTGCTCGATGATCGTCACGCAGTCTTCCTTGAGTTCGCCGCTGCGAGACTTGCCCTTGATCACGCTTTCCAGCACGATGGCCCCGTCGAAATCCAGCGGGGCAACCTCGTAACGGATGACCGCGCTGTGACCACGGGTCATGCTCACCAGGCGGGTGGTGCGGACGCGCACCCGCTTGCCCGACGGACTCTCCCAGACAAACGACCGCGTCACGATGCCTCGCTTCATGTCCAGTTCGCGGCGATAGTCGCTGAGCTTGCCCGCCAGCACGCTGAACCGCTCGCCGTCGACGACGAGATTGATGATCCGCCAGTCGCAGAGGTTGAGCATCACGTGACGCCGCTGCGGATAGCCGGGGAAGCTCACCACGTGGTGATAGGGCTCGTAATCGTAGATGCCGTTGAGGAACATGCCCGGATAGGCAGACTCCGCGAGTCCGGGGTCGTCCTCCTCGTAAGTGGCCCGCAGCCCCATGAAGCCGTTGGTCAGGGCCAGCAGGCTTTCCCAGTACTGGGCCCTTGCCGGGTTGATGCTCGTCTCGGCGATGGTCCACGGCTCCGCCGGCAGGCGCGAGGGTCGCCCGGCG
The DNA here is from genome assembly GCA_964586235.1 of uncultured Planctomycetales bacterium. Lineage (GTDB taxonomy): Bacteria > Planctomycetota > Phycisphaerae > UBA1845 > PWPN01 > JAUCQB01. Next base: position 24,092 of record CAZPIO010000070.1, on the reverse strand, counting down.
TCCAGAAGGGTCTCCACGTCGATAGCCCTGTAATCGGTGATCACCTCCGGGGCGTTGCTGAGCACGTCTTTCCGGCCGACGCCGATGGCCTTCATTCTCGCGGCCAGCGCCGCCTCGATGCCGGAGTACGCGTCCTCGAACACCAGGCAATGAAACGCGGGTATGCCCAGCCGCTCGGCGGCCAGCAGAAAGATCTCCGGATCCGGTTTGGCCCGGCCGAAATCGTGGCCGGTGACCACCGTGTCGAACAACCGCGTCAGGTTGAGCTTGTCGAGAACCGTCTGGGCGTTCTTGCTCGACGAACAGAGGCCGATCTTGATCCCCTCGGCACGAAGTCGCTCGATGAACGGTACCACGCCGGGATATAAATCGCTCTCGTTGATCGATTCGAGGAGCTGCTTGTAGTACTCGTTCTTGCGGTGGGCAAGTGATTCCTTCTCCGCGTCGCTTACCGCAGCCTGGTTGTGGTCGAGGATGATCTGCAGCGCGGGCATTCGGGGGATTCCCCGGAGTTGATGGTTGAACTCCTCGTCAAAATCCCAACCCTCGTCGTCGGCCAGCCGTTTCCATGCCTGGTAGTGGTACTTGTCCGTGAAAACAACAACCCCGTCGAGATCGAAAAGGACTGCTCGAATCAGATGCTTCAGATTCACCCGTGTTGCTCCTCCGCGCGGCGGCGTTCCTGTCTTTGGGGCTGAGAATCTAACCCGAACAGGCCAAACACGCCACGACTTGGGCAAGAGGCGGATGCACCTCGTGCCCAGGGATGAGCCCTGATTGTGTGCCACTGCTCTTTGAGCAGTGCCGAAGGGCCTGCATTCGTGCGCCACTGCTCGATGAGAGATGCTGAAGGCCCCTTGTCGATGCAGGTCCAGCTCAAAGGCGGGCCTACCATATGCCCTGGACTACCAGCCGCAACGGCGCTTCGGCCCATTCGATGCCGTCGTCCGGAAGTGCAGCGTGCAATATGACCAGACGGAAACCCGTCTCGGCCGTGCCAAACAGGCTGGAGGCTTTCGAGATTGGAGCGTACTTGACATCCGCGTTGTTAGTGTTTACTATTTTAGCTCCTGTGGAGGCGGCGTGGTTTAGCCGTGGCGCGACGGTAAACGAGGCCTGTAGTTCATGACTATCCGACTGGGAATCGATGTGGGGGCGGTCAGCGTGAAAACCGCCCTGGTGATGCCCTCTGACCGGGCGGACGCACTGCTGGGGCTGCTTGGCCCGGGCTTCTGTCGCCTGGAGTCTCCTGCCGGTGAGTCAGACACCATCGTGGTGGGCTTATATCGCCGCACCCGCGGGCAGCCGCTTGATACGGTTCGCGCGGTGTTGCGCGAATTGCTCGAACGCCTGGGCGCCGATTCGATCGCGGCCGTGGCCCTCACGGGGTCGGGCGGCAAGCTCGTGGCCGATGCCCTGAGCGTGCCGCGATTCAACGAATTTCAAGCCCTCGCCCGGTCCGTTGACCTGCTGTATCCGCACGTGCGGACAGTCTTCGAAATCGGCGGGGAGACAAGCAAGTACATCCGCCTGGTGCCGGACCCGGCCAGCGGGCGCCTTGGCATCGGTGACTACGGTATGAACGGGGACTGCGCTGCCGGAACGGGCGCGTTTCTAGACCAGCAGGCGTCGCGCCTGAACTACCAGGTCGAGGAGATCGGCACCATCGTGGGCGGAGCCGAGCGCACCGCCCAGATCGCCGGCCGCTGCAGCGTCTTCGCCAAAAGCGACATGATCCACGCCCAGCAGAAGGGCTTCGCGCCGCCCGAGGTGCTTAAAGGCCTCTGCAAAGCGGTGGCCATGAACTACAAATCCGCCGTGGTCAAAGGACGCGCGCCCGAAGCCCCCGTGGTACTGGTCGGCGGCGTTTCAGCGAATTCCGCGGTGGTTCACGAACTGGCCGAAGTGTTTGGCTTCTCCAACGGGCAGCTATTTGTGCCCGCCGCGGCCGAGTCAATGGCGGCCATCGGTGCGGCGATTCTGGCCGGCGAAGCAGCGGCCGATCAGCGCGTCGCCCTCGGCGGTCGGCTCTCGGATTCGCTTACGGCCGGGACGCCGGGCGCTGACGGTCTGCCGCGCGTGGCACCCTTGAGCCTCGATTCCGTCCGATTGCTGCGAGACCAGGTCCCGCCGTACGAGTTCCCCGAAGACGGCTCCGTCGTCGACGCATACCTCGGCCTGGACATCGGCTCGGTCGGGACCAAGCTGGTTCTAATCGATCCGGCCGGCGATGTGATTCACTACATCTTTACGCGGACCGAGGGCAGACCCATCGAGGTTGTCTCGCGGTGCCTGCGCGAATTGGAGGAAGCGGTCGGCGACCGCGTCCGCATCCAGGCCGTCGGCAGCACCGGCAGCGGCCGCGAACTCATCGGCGAACTCGTCGGCGCCGATGCCATCCACGACGAGATCACCTGCCACAAGACCGGCGCGACCTTCATCGGAGACCGCCTCCTGGGCAAGCGCCCCGACACGATATTCGAAATCGGCGGGCAGGACAGCAAATTCATCAGCCTCCAGCCCGAAGCCGGCGATTCGGCCGAGTCGGTCGTCGTCGACTTCACCATGAACGAGGCCTGTGCGGCCGGCACCGGCAGCTTCCTGGAAGAACGGGCCGAGGAACTCGGCGTGTCGATCAAGGGCGAGTTTGCCCGGTACGCGCTCGCGTCGCGGGCCCCGATCAAGCTCGGCGAGCGGTGCACGGTGTTCATGGAACGCGACGTCAATACCTGCATGCAGCGCGGGGCCCTGCGGGAGGACGTGATCGCCGGTCTGGCCTATTCGGTGGTCTACAATTACATCAACCGCGTGGTCCGCGGCCGCAGAATCGGCGATTGCATCTTCTTCCAGGGAGGAACGGCCTACAACGACGCGGTCGCCGCCGCGTTCAGCGCTGTGACCGGCAAGGAGATCATCGTCCCGCCGCACAACGTCGTGCTCGGGGCCATCGGAGCGGCCATGCTGGCCCGGGAGAAGGTGCTGGCATCAGGTACCGGCACGCGCTTCCGCGGCTTCGACATGAGCCGCGTCGACTACAAGCTGCGCGAGTTCACCTGCAAGGCCTGCGGCAACCAGTGCTCGGTCCAGGAGTTTAGCGTCGAGGGCGAGAAGACCTACTGGGGCGACAAGTGCTCCGACCGCTACCGCAAGCGGGCCAAAAGCGAGCGCAAACCGGTCATCGAGGACCTGGTCGCCCGGCGGCAGGCACTGCTCGATGCGGATGACCAGGGCAACCCGGAGAACGCAGAGCTGAGCATCGGCGTCCCGCTGGCCATGTACACGCTCGACCTGCTGCCGCTCTGGCGGCGGTTCTTCCGCGACTGCGGATTTGCGGTCGTGACCTCCGATCCAACCAACCGCACGACGGTCAAGGCCGGTCAGGATGCCATCGTTGCCGAGCCGTGCTTCCCGATCATTGTCGCGCACGGCCACGTGGCCGACCTGATGGCCCGCAAGGTCGATTACATCTGGCTGCCGAACATCGTATCGGCCGAGACGAAGTTCCTCGACAACGAGAGCCACGTCTGCCCGTGGGGCCAGACGCTGCCGTTCATCATCCGGCGGTCGCCGGCATTTGAGGGCTCGCAGGACCGGATCCTCTGCCCGACCATCCGCATGCGGTCGGACACCTTCAATCTCCGCGAGGTCCTGATCGACACGGCGGTCCGCCTGGGTGCTGAGCGCAAGGTGGCCGAGCGGGCCTACGAATGCGGCATGGCGGCCCTGCAACAATTCCGCAACGAATATCAGAAGGCGGGGGAAAAGGCCTTGCAGGCCTTGGCGAAAGCGGGTGACACCGGCATGGTCCTGGTCGGGCGGCCGTACAACATCCACGATCCGGGCGTCAGCCTGGCGGTTGCCCGCAAGCTGCGCGACAACTACGGCGTCAACGTCATCCCGATCGATGGTCTGCCGACCGCCGACGTCGACGTCCGCGACATCAACGAGAACATGTACTGGGAATACGGGCGCAAGATCCTCGCGGCGGCCAGAATCGTCGGCGCCAACCCGAACCTGCACATCATCTACGTGACCAACTTCAAGTGCGGGCCGGACTCGTTCGTGAAAGGCTTCGTCCGGACGGCCTCCGGAGGCAAGCCCTTCCTCACGCTCCAGTTCGACGGGCATTCCAACGACGCCGGCATGATGACGCGGTGCGAGGCTTATCTCGATAGCAAGGGGATTCTGCGATGGTGGCGAAAGCAGCCGGCCGAAACAACGGAAAAACACTCGAAGGGCGAACCCTCTACATCCCTCAAATGGCCTATGCCGGTGCCCGGCTCATGGTCTCCTGTTTCCATTCCATCGGGATCGAGGCCCGTCTCGCTCCAGACTCCGACGCAGAAACGCTAGTGCTGGGCGGCCTGCACAGCAGCGGCGAGGAATGCCTGCCCCACAAGATCACCCTCGGCGATTTCCTCAAGGTCTGCCGCCGTCCGGACTTCGACCCGGCCAGGACCGCCTTTCTCATGCCCACCGCCCACGGCCCGTGCCGGTTTGGGCAGTACGGTCCCTATCTTCGCCAGCAGCTCGAAGAGCTCGGCTACGGCGACGCCATGGTCTTCTCGCCCACCAGCGCCAACGGCTACAGCGACATGGGCCAGGGGGCTGGCGACTTCGTCCGCAGCGCGTGGATGGGCGTCATCTGTGGTGACCTCGCCCAGAAGCTTCTGCTCAAGACCCGCCCGTACGAGTTGCATTCGGGTGACACCGACGAGGTGTTCGATTGGGCGATCGGGGAGTTCGGAAAGGTCCTGGCCCGGCCCGGCGTCAAGCCCGGCCGTCGGCTGGCCCAGATGGTCGAGGCCGTGGTCCGCGTCCGTGACCGGTTCCGCTCGATCCCGGCGAAGTACGTCAAGGGCCGGCCGCTCATCGGCCTGGTCGGCGAGATCTTCTGCCGCCTCAACACCTTCAGCAACGACGATCTTGCCCGCCGCGTCGAGAAACTCGGCGGTGAGTGCTGGATCTCGGACATCGCCGAGTGGGTCTGGTACGTCAACTGGTACGTCGAGGATCACACGGTGCGGCAGAAGGGCCGGTTGAACCTCGACTACTTCAAACAGTGGGCCAAGACCAAGGTGCAGCATCGCTACGAGAAGTTGCTGCTCGCCCCACTGGCCGAGGACTTCAAAGGCTACGAGGAGCCTCACGACATCCGCGAGGTCCTCGACGCCTGCGAGCCGTACCTGCCGCCTCATGGCTGTATCGGTGAAATGGTCCTGAACGCGGGCAAGTCGATCTGCCTCTACCACAAGGGCGCCGACGGCGTGATTGACATCAGCCCGTTCACCTGCATGAACGGGATTGCCTGCGAGGGCGTCTACCCGGCGATCAGCCGGGCCTGCGACGGCATGCCCATCCGGCTCTTCTACTTCGACGGCACCCAGACCAATCTTGACCGCGACCTCGAGATCTTCCTCGACCTCACGAGAGCCTACCAGCGCCGCAAACAACGCCCCCGCGTCTACCCTGCCCATTTCACCGAGTAGGAGCGTGTTGTAGGAGCGGCTTGTAGCCGCGATCTTGACGAGCTGAGGGGTTTCTTGGGCCGCTGGTGCGAGAATCCTTTCTCGCACCATCTTCGCCCGAATATCCAATCCCCCGACTACTTCACCGCGTGGCGTCTCCTTCCTCCGGCCGCTGAAACACCTCCAGCAGCCGCGCCTTGTGCCATCCCACGACTGCCCCCACGCCCAGCAGGATGAACCCCGCAAGCACCACGGACGAAGCTGCCGCATTCTTGCCGGTGAGAATCCACTTGACCGAATAAAACGCAACGTCAGACGCAGCAATCACGGCCGAAACGAGCCGATACCGCGTCCACGGCCAGATGAGCCCGGCAGCCGCGAGTACCATGACCATCGCAGCGGCGTGCGTGCGGGCGATCCACTGCCCCGGCTCGTGGAAATCGTACAACCATGCCGCCGCCGCCAGCACGCAGATCGGCCACAGCGCTAGCCAGAGCGTCGGCCGTCGAATCGCCACGTGCAGCCCGATCAGCCAGCTCCACCCGGCTGCCACCAGAATGAGCAGACTAGACGCCTCGATCCGCTCACAGACCAGCAGTGTGAACGCCGTCTGGTGAACCAGCAGAGCGGCCAGTACGTCCATCGGCGACCGCCGCCACCACGCCAGCAACAGAAGATAGGCAACAACGGCGTAGAGCAGCAGCACGACCAGGTCGCGGGATAACTCGATAGGGCTGCCTGTGATAGCGTAGACACTCGGCGGCAGTTGCGGCTGGAACAGCACCATGCCCCGATACGCCGCCCAGGCCAGCGCCGCGCTGCCGGCGTGCAGGAAGGCGTTGCGCCGCAGTCGCCTGTATCCGAACCACCACGCGATCCCCGCCAGGGCCAACGTGGTGAACAGCGGGTCACGCATGAACCCGGGCAGTGCTCGGGTCGGTACGTGTTCATCGAACCGGTTGTTGGCCAGGAAGACCGCGATACCGGGCATAGCGAAAACCGCGACGAGCGACCACCACGCGGGGCAGCGTCGGCGTGCCAGGTATTCCATCGCCATAATCGCCACCGCGATGATCAGCGGCGCCGCGTAGAACCAGCGTGCGTTGCAGAAGAAGGCGTAGTTCATCGCCGCCAGGTGAGCGACGGTTGCCGCCAGCGTGGCAACCACGAACGTGATCTCGATCCTGAAGGCCTTCCATTCCGGCGAGGCATCGACGGTGCCCGAGGCCGGGCGCGGCGGGCAGGTCCGGATCGTCGCCATGCCGGCCATGGCGATGATGGCCAGCAGCCACCAAGCGAAATAGAGAGCGATCTGGTTGGTCCCGTCCGCCGTCTTGGGCACTTTCAGGAGCGACGGGGCGACCGCCAGCAGCACCACGCAGCAGCCTGCCAGCAGTTGGCCGGCAGTACTGATCCGCAGTCCCATCACCCGCCGCACTGTGCGAAGCTCCGCAAACGCGATCGCACACGCCCCCAGCGCAAGTATCAGCGCCACATCAGGGTGATTGGCCACCATCTCCCTCGTCGCCGCCAGCGGACCCGTCCAGAACAGCATGGCCACCAGCAGCAACGACGGCTCATCCTCCGGCGACCGCCGCCGCCGGTGCAGAAATAGCAGAACGCCCGTCACCGCCCACTCGTAGACCTGCAGGACCCCCAGTGTCAGCAGGATCATCCCCACGTCGCCCGCCCGCGGGCGGGGTTCGACCAGGTACAGCCTCGCCCCGACGGCCATGCACGCGGCGCTGAGCAGGTACGTCGGATTTCGCCGGATCCACCATGCGGCCGAGGCCGCGCATCCGCCCCATATCCTGTCGAACATGATAGATCCTCCCTGTGCAGCGGTTTGATCGATCGCGGCCGGCCCGGACGAGGGCAGACCTTCCACCCTGACCGGTCTCGCGCACCTTCAGCGCAAATGACCGGGTGTCCAGACGGCGTTGTTGGCAGTCAACTGTGGCGGGTCGAGGCGTGATGCTGGATGAATGTATGGATGATACCGATGTATGCGTCTCGTCCCACCAGTATCGTCTTCTATTAAAACTCTATGCCCGAGTTGGCCGGAGTCAAGCATGATCCCCTCTGTAGGAGCGGCTTGTAGCCGCGATCTTGGTTGTAGGAGCGGTCTCAGACCGCGATCCTCGTTGTAGGAGCGATCTCCGACCGCGATTCTTGACGAGCCACGGGGTTTCTTGGACTGAGCCTGTCGAAGTCATCCCCGTGGTCTTCAAGGAGTACGGTGGCTGCCACTGGCGGCTTGCCCGCCAGTGTCCGGATTCATGTGTCGCCCAGGCCGCTGGTGCGAGAATCCTTTCTCGCACCGTCTTGCGGCGGGAATCCTTTCCCGCAACATGGACAGGATAGGAATCTCGCCGAACCAGATAGGAATCTGGTTCCAGCAGTCCTATTTCTTGCTCTTCAAGTGCGTATCAAACCAGTCCGCCAGGATGGCCATGTCCTTGATCCACTCCGCCCAGCCGTGCCCCTGGCCGGTCTTAACGACCAGCTTGGCGGGCACACCGGCCTTTTCGAGGGCCTTCTGCATGCTCTGGGCCTGCTGGATGGGCACCAGCTTGTCGGCATCCCCGTGCAGAATCAGCGTGGGCGGGTCGTCGGGGCTCACGTGGGTGATCGGTGAGATCTCGGCGGCAATCTGGCGGCGTTTGGCCTCGTCGGTGATGAGCACGAAACGCTTCCACTTCTGGTCGAACTCCTGGAAGTCGAACGGAGCCTTGAATGCCTTCAGTTCGGCCTCCAGGGCCGCAAAGACATCGCGCCCGGCCTCGCCGTAGTTCAGGAAGTCGGTAGGGGGGTAGTAACACCCGACCGCCTGCACCCGGCTCGACTCGCGGTCGACCGGATCCTTGGCATTCGGGTCGCCTTTGCGGCCGGAGGTGCCGATCATCAGCGAGAGGTGCCCGCCGGCCGAGCACCCGGCAATGGCGATCCGCTCGGGGTCGATGCCGTAGTCCTTCGCATGGTGGCGGATGAACCGCACCGATCGGTGCATGTCGTCAATGACCTCGGGGATGGTGAACTTCGGCTGGCTCCCATGAACCACGGCGAAAACCGTATAGCCACGGCGCAGGAACTCCTCGAAGATCTTGTCGCTGATCGCCTCATGCGCCGAAAACCACCCGCCGCTCACCGCGAAGACCAGCGCCGCGCCCGTGGCCTGCTTCGGCTTGAACACGTCCAGCGTCAGGGCCATCCCATGCTTGCGGCCATAGATCACGTCTTCGGTCCGCGTCCAGGGTGCATCCTCCCCGGCCATGGCAGCGGGGGCAATCAGGGAAATCAGCAGACTCGCGATCATCAGACGGCTGCGAAGCATGCGTATCTCCTGTGGCAAGAGTTTTCAGGTTCTCTCAATGGCCGTTCAGTATCGCCCGGATCGAGGCTGCGGGCAAATGACGAATGACGAGAGACCTGGACGTGGACTAATAGGCTGAGTCCGAAAAAAACATGCACGACGCGGCCGCCGGCCTGCACGTCTTGTCTGTGCGCGATGCAGATTTGCCCCGGCAGGCAAAGCAATAGCATATTTGGAGTGCATGGACGCGGAGGATTGGTCTGGGTTGACCCCGGGCAAGAGGTCATTCCTCGGCACGGTTTCTACAACTGTTTATTGGGAGAGGACAGTTATGCGACTTGGCTTGACTCAAAAGAAGCGTTCTCTCACCGGAGCATCTGCGCTGCTGCTGGCCGGAGGCATCCTGGTGGCCGTGGCGGGCTGCTCGGCAGAGATGAGCGGCGTCATGTTCGATACCCTGCAGTCGGTGCTCGATGCTGTGATTCCGGGCATGATGGACGCGATGAGAGATTGCGGGACGAACGGCGATGAAGTGGCGCCTGTCAGCGGGGCCAACGGCTTCCTTCCTGTCGCGATGCGGGAAGCGGCCCAGGCGGCCCGACCCCTGCTCGGGTAACACCCGGCATCGCGATTCCGCCGCCGCTCCCTCCCTCCTTCGCTGTGCTTCGGCGTGACAAGTACGGTCGCCACGGCGAACCAGGGTCGCGGTCCTGATTCAGCCACTCGACGCCTGGCCCGGCAGGGGCAGCGTACGAGGCTCCGCGGTCCGCGGTGAATGCCGCCGGGTCGTGTACAGCCACCGTGCAGGATTCTCCCAATGGTCCGGATGTACCCAGGGGCTTCATCTGAGCATCGGCGGTTATTGGCACCGCCTTCGCGTCGCGGCCAGGCCGCCGAGGGCCAGGAGCATAAGCGCGCCGGGTTCGGGAAGCAGCACGAAACTGATTTCATCGCCGACCACCGTGTTGGCAGCCACGGCAAACGAGTAAACCGGCGGCGCCCCTGGGCCTAGATCGACATCGCCGCGAAGCACATTGATCCCGCCACCGGGGATGATACGGAGTGTGTAAGTACCCGGCTCCATAAGCGTGGTGTCAATCTGGCCCTCGGTGATGGGCACCACCCCCAGACCCGGGCTGCCGTCCGGCAGCAGAGCCATTCCCACTCCCGGCGTCGTGAACAAGGGACTTCCGATCTCCTGATCCCAGTATGGGTAGCCGGCTCCCATGCCGCAGAGAACACCGGGAGCCACACTGGGACTGTCAGGCTTGGGGTAATCGTGGCTTACCGGATATAGATAGACACCCAGATACGGCCCGCCGGCTGCAGCAGGGTCAAAGACCCGCGCCGGTCCGGCGTTTCCGACATTGTAGCTCAGAGCGAAGGCCGCATTCTCCGTGGGGTCGCCGTTGGTTCCATCATTGATCGAGCTGAAGAACCTCGCCGTCGTCACCAGCGGGCCGGCAGCAGTCCCTTGCCGAAGTTCGAGATCGTACACCAGGTTGGCCGCGCCCTGAATGGGAAAGCCATCTGACGGGCTGCCCGGCATGACATGAACCCCTCCGGCTTCCACCACCACATCCCAGTTCACGACTTCACCGACCGAGTAGACCTGGTCGTCGTCCGCGCTCCCCGGCGTGTACATGACTCGCTGCCCCGCTTTCCACTCCGCGGCGTGATTGTCCCCGCCGAGCTGCACCGTGTAATTGACGAAGCTCTGCGAATTCGCCGTGCCCGCCAGAAGCGCCGCCAGCACACAAGCCGATACCGATGCCTTGGAAGTGTTCATGCTTTTCCTCCTCGCCACGGCTTTGCCGCGCATGAAAAAAGAGAGTTCGCCTTCCGGCGTCTCTCTCATCCCTGCACTGGCTCATCTTGTGACCGGCTCAAAGCGTGTGAGCCCGCCCCGCAAACACGCTCACCGATCATAAGGTTATTGTCTTACAAAAGGGGGTGGAACGCAAGAACGAAGCTCCACGAAGCCCCGCTTTCGGTGGTCCACAACGGGCATAAGAAGTGTTCTGATACGCGGGGCCGGCGCCCATCAACTCTTGTGAGCCCTTGGCTTGCCGCCAAGTCCCTTTACTAACGCACGCGGCCCATGACGCTCGCTGGGCCTCTCACAACCGCCAGTGGCGGGGTGCAACTCAGGGGTGTTTTCGTCTCAGCGGGCCGTAGCGGCGGTGTGCCGGTGCAGGTGCTCGGCAAGCTGGGCGGGGCGGTTGGTGATGATGCCGTTGATCCCAGCGGAAACCAGGCGATCCCAGTCGGCGGGCTCGTCGGCGGTCCACGCCCAGACCTTGTAGCCCCGGCCCTGCAAGTCGCCGACCATCGCGGGTGTGAGGTGCTCGTGTTGCCAGGCGACGACCGCGGCGCCGGTCGCGGCGAGGCCGGCCAGCTTCTGCTCGGTCATTTCCTTCTCGCCGAGTGCCCCCAGCGGCTGGCGAGGCTCCAGCTTGTGCATCTGTTCGAGAAACTCCCAGTCGAAGCTCTGCACCACCAGCCGACCAACCAGGTGCTTGTCGCGCAGCAGCCTGATGTACGCTTCGGCCCCGCCGTCCTTGCGCTCCAGGAGCGTACAAGAACCCGCCTGGATCACGTCGAGGGCCTCGGTCAGCGTGGGCACACGCTCGCCGGCAAACTTCGGATCAAACCATGTCCCGGCATCCAGCCGGTTGATGACGCGGTCAGGCAGGTGTGCAAGAGGTACCTTCTCGCGATTGAGAACGGTCTTGGAATCGGTTGTGCGATCCACGGTCTTGTCGTGAAGGACATACAGCGTGCCGTCGGCCGAGAGCCGGGCGTCCAGTTCGACGTAATGCGCGCCCTCACGGACGGCCGAACGGAACGCCGACAGCGTGTTCTCCGGCACGGCCGCCGAATCCCCCCGGTGGGCGATGACCAGCACGCCGCGACGCAGACTCAACGGCGGCAGGCTGGTGCAGGAGGCGCAGGTGAGCAGACCGGCGACGGCGAAGGAGTGGATTGTGGTCTTCATGGGCGAAGAGTGTAGCTTGCGGCATCGTTGAGGGCAACTGCGCGCGAAAGAGCCACGTAGGGTTCGCCCCGGCGGACCATTTCGTCTTACGATGGGACCTTCGTTGCGCCGGCCGTCCGCGGTGGGTTCGCGCCGATGTATGCCTCCAGGCGCTGACGGTGAAACCGGCTTTGGGTCGCCAGAACGATGAACGGCACAAAGACCAGGCAAATGGCCGCGCTGATGACAAGGGCTATTAGAAGGATATCGTCGATGTGAGCGAAGAAGAATTGCAGAGAATGGTCCTCGATAAGCATGACAGTCGCGGCGATGACCAGGACGCCGCCGACGGTGATCAGCAGCAGCCAGGCCGGCAACCACGCGAGGAAGCGGCGGCCGACAACGGCTTGCCCTGAGCACCTCGCCGCCAGCATCAGCGAACTGCAGACTGCCAGCGATGCGACGGCGATACCGAGTAATCGTGTGATGGTCAGCTCGGAGTCGGTGGTCGAAGACTCGGAGAGGGCGGCCAGCGAGCCGACGGCAACCGTCATCACCAATGAGGGCAGAAACGCCTGCCAGCGATTGCGCCGGGTCAAACCGCCCATCATCAGCCACAGAACCGCGAGAGCCGCGGAAAAATCGCCGACCCCCTGGGCCAGCAGAGCCATCGAGATCGAATCGAACGGTAGAATCCGTGCGGCGAGCGACCAGAGCACGAAAATGATGACCAGTGGAACCACGACCGCCCAATCGCGGGAATTGCTCAACCCGCGCCACACCAGCAGCACGGCAACGATGATCCAGGGCAGCAGGCTGGGCAAACCGGCCAGCCGGGCGGAGCTGACCTGGATCGGCTCGCTTTGACTCGGGCCGAGGTTGCCGATTTCGTGCGAGGCCACGATGGCGACCTGACCTGAGGTGAGAATTGGCACTCGCCACGAGTACCGGCAGGTACCGCCTCAGCCATACTCAAAGGTGCCGGCGCCGATCTGCCGGCCGTCCTGGGTGATGGTGAACCGTGGAGGCGACTGGCGGTCTTCGCGGGTGTACATCTCCCCGCCCGCCCCGATCAGGCTGAAGTAGATGTCGACTACCGATCCGCGCGGCATCGCCCCCACCTGCGGCTTGAGCGGGCCGCCGATGGTGAGGGTGGTGGTCCGGCCGGTCGTGATCGTGATCGGCTCGACTGCGTAATACCCCCAGGACACCAGACGCGGAGAGTCGCCCTCCTGGAGTTCGACTTTTCTCCATGTGTAATGGCCGGCGGGGAGACGCACCTCGGGGGGAGGCGAATTCAGCTCGAACGATTCTATGCCGTGCGCGGTGCTGCGTTCAAAGTGCAGCAACTTGATGAACTTGCCGTCTATCTTGAGGGTGCCCGTGTCCGCGGGTTGAGTCGCGGGCAGGGTTGTCAGCTCGACATATTCGGGACCCGTGCCATCGCCAAGGGTGATGGTCGAGTACCCGTCGCAAGGAGCCGCGCTCAAGCAGGCGGCGAGGGCCAGCCACGCCAGTGCGCGTCGATGGGTCCGTCGTGTTCGCAGAGGGTGTGCGTGACACGCTGTTGGGCGAGCCGGGTGGCATGGCCAAGCCCCGATGGAATCGGGGCGCCGCCATGCCTGGTGAGCCGGCGAGCATGCCGGCGCATCCCACCCCGAAGACAGCCTCGTCAACTCGCGCATGCTCACAGTCACTTCATGCCTGCCAAGGAATGCTGCTGTTCGGACTCTGGTCTATTACCCTCGTTGAAATCCGCCAGCAGCTCCGTCGAAGGCTGGTAACGGCCGACGAACTGCTCGAACGACTGCCTGTCGTAGTAAGTCGTCTGGTAGGTATGCCAGCCGGCGAGCATGGCGTGCAGGGCGGCCGCGCGCCCGGTTTCGCTCTCGATCAGGTTGTTCCGCTCGCCGGGGTCGGTGTTCAGGTCGTAGAGCGATTTCTCGACGTCCGTCAGGTTGTAGATGTACTTCCACTTGTCCAGGCAGACGCTTTCCATCCACTGCGTAAGCTGCAGCACCGAGTAGATCGGTCGATCGCGGCCGCTGTAGTCGGGGGCGAGCACGTCGACGCCCTGCCAGCCGGGGTATAGCCGTACGCCCGCCAGGTTGGCGACCGTGGGGGCGATGTCGATGCCCGACACGCTGTCGGCCACCCGCGAGGGCAGCGGGTCGGGCAGCGCGTTGCGCAGCGTGGGGCCGACCCAGATAATCAGCGGGACGTGGATCATCTCCTCCCACAGATGTACGCCGTGCCGGGCCAGGCCGTGCTGCATGAAGGCCTCGCCGTGGTCGGCGACGATGACGATGATGCTGTTGTCCAGTGCCCCGGCCCTGGCCAGTGCGTCGCGAATGCGCCCGACCCAGTAATCCGAATAACGCATCGAATTGTCGTACTGGTTCCTGAGCAGGGGGAGCACGTCGGAGGGTATGTGGATGATGCCGTCGCCGTTCGAGTAGAGCGGCGGCACGGGCCTGTAATGCGAGAACCACGGCTCGGGCACCTCGTAGTTGAAGTGCGTCGATTGCAGGTAGAAGCTCACATAGAACGGCCGGGGGGCGGCGCGGGCGGTGAGCCATTTCTCGAAATGCCCGACCGCGTGCTTGTCCTCCATGCGCATGCAGTCGGCCTTCTCCTGCCCCCAGGTGTCGTGCGAGAAATAGGTGTCGAAGTCCGAAGGAGGCGTGAAGTGGTTGATCCGGTCGAACGCCTCGTTGCCGCTGCTGAAGATGGCCAGTTCGTATCCGGCCAGCTTGAGCATTCTCGGAAGGCCCAGGAACGGGAAGGACGTATCGGAAAAGTGGTCGTTGTGCGAGTCCCGCAGCATGTACAGCGAGGTCATGATCGATACGACGCTGTAAGTGGAGAACGACGCCGGCGAGATGCAGTGCTCGAAGAGCGTGCCCTCGGCCGCGAGGGCATCCATGTTGGGCGTGATGTCGGCCCTCGGATGGCCGTAGCAGTGGAGGGCCGAGGCCGAGACCGATTCGAGCAGGATGAGCACCACATTGGGCGCCGGCTGCCGCGGTTGGCCCATGCTCGCCTGCCATGCGGCATCGGAGATCAGCGAATCACCGAAGCTTGCTGGCGGCGTGGTCGCCAGATCCAGGCCCATCGCAAGCTGGGCGAGGTTGAAGGCCCGCAGCGGCGGGGCGGATTTGAACACCGTGGTCAGGGCAACGCCGGGTTTGGTCTGGAACTGCAAGACGAGCAGCACGGCCAGCAGAACCAGGCCGCCCGACATGGACCCGGCTATCCGGGCGGTCGCAGCCGTGCGGACCGGCGTGGCATCCCGGAGCTCGGCTCCGACCCGGCGAGTCATCATCGACCGAGCGGAAAGACGATAGGTGGCGATACCGGCCGCGAGGGTCAGAAGCCCTGCGGCGATGAGATAACGGCCGCCCATCTCCCATGCGTTCTCGAAGACCGCGCCCGGAATCGACCAGATCATTCGCAGAGTGTCCATCCCGATTACCTGCGAGGTCATCGAGTAGGTGAATTCGTTGAGCGCCAGCCAGAGGACGATTGGGATGATCGCACAGGTCTCCAGGATGGCAGTGATGCGGATGCGTTGATCGGTTCGGCTGAGGGGCCGGCCGGGCCTTTGCGTGATCCTCAGGAGTGTTGCCCCGGTCGCAGCGCAGAATCTGTTCTCCTGCCGTTTGGCGAGGTATTTCGCTCCCCTCTCAACGACACTCGTGGCCAATGCCCCGAACGCCTGGTACACCCGTTGGACAGGACGCGCAACCCCCATCGCCGTCGCGGCGACGAGCCCGGCCACGATCATACCCAGTGCGGCAAATATGGCCACGGCCCAAAGAGACGAGACCACCCGAGTGCCGATCGGCAATCCGCCCGGCAGCCGTGCCGTCGCGACCCACAAACCGTAAACGGTCAGAAGCGCGCCGCCGGCCGCCATCTGTCGGCAAATGGCGACCCCTGCGGTGGCGGGGATGAAGCCCTCGCCGGTCGATGGGAGCCTGAGCCTGAATCTCATGCTCATATCTTAGCCGCATCCTGATGTTTTGTTAATGGTTCTCAAACTGCCGACTGAAAACCAGTTACGGTTTGACCGGCTCGACTGAGACATCGTCGAGCGCTACCAGCCAGCTTCCCTTGGGCAGGTTCTCGCTGACCAGGAACAACCGGAGCACCGGACTGTCGCAGGGAGCGGTGGCGTCGATGATGATCTCCGTCCAGTCCGTGCCCACCTGTTTGCCGGGCGGGCGGCTTGCCTCTTCGGTGTCCGGCTCGACCAGTGCGGCGGACATCAGGAAGAACGCTCTGCCGTCTTCGGGCCCAAAGTAGCGAGCGAACCATCGAATACGAAGCGAATCGCCATTTGCCGCCCGTATCGGCACGTCGATGTGGTCGTCGAAGACCCGCTTCGGAGAGTAATCCATCTGGGCCAGGAGCAGGGAATGCTCGCCGCCGTGGCAGTATTGTCTGCCAAGCGGGCCGCCGTCACGGCAGATCGACTGGCCTGTCACCGTCCAGCCCCAGGGGATCCCTGCTCGGAACAGGCTCTCGAAACCAGGGTTTGGAGTCCTGCCTTCCGGAACGATGAAGGGAAGGCGCCCGGCCGGTGTCTCGGGCTTGTTGTCGACCAGTGACGATACGACCGCCAGGAGCGGTTTCTCGCGCGGCAGCCTGGGCAGAGCGGCGTCGAATACGAGAGGCGAGGCCTTCTCCGAGGCGAGGCGTTTGCCGGATTCCTCGAACACCTCGACGAGCGTCGGCGGCTCTTCATCCCTGGTCATCGACACGAGGCTGCCGCTGATCACTGCCGCTCCGTCCGGTCGTATCGCGAATCGCAGCATTACCGGCAGTGAGGCGTCCGGCCGTGCCAGACGCTGGAACTCCTCATACACGGGTTTGGGACGAAGATTTAGATCGCACAGCCCGTAGGCCATTTTTCCCTGCTCGAAGTCGGCGATCGCCAGTTGCTGGGCGATGACCACGTCCCTCTGGTCCGGGTGGCCCAGGACGCGGAGAAACGCCTGCGTGCGGGCCTGCTGAGCCTCGAAGCTGGTCTCCCGTGTGTTCCAACCGTATTCGGTGATCCAGATGGGGATGCCGCGGTCGCCATAGCGGGCGGCAACGGCCCGGATGGCATCGAGCTTGGCGATCAGGGCAGCGGCCGGATCCTTCGCCCCCTTGTCGTACGGGTGTTCGGCAATGGCGTCCCAGAACTTCTCGTCGTTGTACTTCTGCTTTCGCAGCTTGTAGCACTGTTCGACGAAGATCAAAGCGTGGCCGTCGGCGTCGTCGAGGCCGCCGATCGCGACCTGCGCCTTCGGATCAACCGCTTTGATCGCCTTGTAACATCGCTGCAGCCACGGCAGGTAGGTGTGCGCCATCCGGGCGTTGTCGCAATTGGGGTTGATCCAACTGCACCCGTTCTGCTCGTTCCAGAACTCGTAGTACCTGGCCTTGCCCTTGCACCGCTCGGCCATCTTGGTCACGAAGGTCGAGAAATCCGCGGCGTTCTCCTCCTTGGGTGGATGATCGTGGGCCGGTTTGCCGGTGGGACTGACCCAGGCGGGGATGTTGCAGATGAGCACGACCGGCTCGATGCCGTACTTGCCGCACAGCTCCATATCGCGGTCCAGGTTGGACCAATCCCACTTGCCTTTCTCGGCCTCCACCTCGCGCCAGCTCGCCAGCACACGGGCCGACCGGCTGCCGGCCTCGCTCAGGCGCTGGAACAGCAGCTCGTCATATCGAACGAAATCCGAGCCCTTCCTGAACGCGCCCACGGCCGGCCCGTCGCCCACGGGGTTGACGCTGAAGATCATCGGGCGATTCGCGGGTTCGCCCGCGAAGCCTCTGCCGGTGAGCAAGAGGAGGCCGACGACGCATGAAAGGATTGGACGAAACATGGGATTGCTCTCCTCGAATACGGAGCTCTCGCCGTCAGAGGCCGCGCGGTTGTCTTCGTCTGCCACGACAAGGTATCCGCTGGCGAGTCGCTCTGCAATGCAGCGGATCGTTGGCGTCAGACGCGATGATCTGATAGGCTCTGGTCACCTGACCGAGCCGAGTCACCTAACTGGAGGTCATGAGCGATGCATTATTCCGTTCGACGAAACAGATCGCTATGGTGGGCATGCCTGTTGACCGTTCTCGCCGGCTTCGTTGCCGGTTGCGGGCAGTGGACAACCGCGCAATGGTACAAGGGCAACACGCACACCCACACCTGGTGGAGCGATGGCGATAGCGCGCCGGAGATGGCGGTGAAGTGGTACAAGGAGCACGGCTACCACTTTCTGGTTCTGAGCGACCACAACGTACTCAGCGAAGGCGAGAAGTGGGTCGTGGCGGACAAGAGACGCAGCGAGGGCGCCCGGCTCTATGAGCAGGCCTTCGGTTCCTCCCGCGTGGTCAGACGCAAGGGGGCCGACGGCCAGACGGAGTATCTCTGTGCGCCCCTGTCCAAGCTGAAGACCATGTTTGAGGAACCCGGACGTTTTCTGCTGGTGCAAGGGGAGGAGATCAGCGACAGCGCCGAGGGCAAACCCGTTCATCTCAACGGCGTTAACCTTGCGAAGCTCGTGCCGGCCCAGCATGGCGGAACTATTGCGGACGCGCTGCAGAACAACGTGAACGCCGTGTTCGCCCAGCGAACTGAGACCGGCCAGGCGATGCTGGTGCACGTCAACCACCCGAATTTCGGCTGGGCGCTGCGGGCCGAACACCTGGTGACGCTCCACGGGCCGGCGGCATTCGAGGTCGCCAACGGGCACCCGGGGGTGAACAATCGCGGCGATGAGACCTACATGTCGACCGAGCGAATGTGGGATGTGGTGCTGACCAGGCGACTGGCGGAGTATGACCTCCCGATCATGTACGGCTTCGGAACGGATGATGCCCACAGCTTCACGGGATCCAATCCGAAGGGAGCCGGGCCCGGCCGGGCGTGGGTGATGGTCCGGGCGAGGTCGCTATCGGCGCCCGACCTGATCGATGCGATGGATCGCGGTGACTTCTATGGCTCTACCGGCGTGATCCTGCGGAACGTTCGGTTCGTCGACGACCGGCTGGATATCGAGATCGAACCCGAACGGGGCGTGTCCTACAAGACCCAGTTCATCGGGACGCTGGAGGGATATGACGATTCCGTGGCTAACCTTCCCAGCGATCCTCAGCGGGGGCCGACCTGCAGGTACAGCGACGACATCGGCCAGATCCTGTCGGAACAAGCCGGGTGTAAGGCCTCATACCGGCTGACCGGCCGGGAGATTTATATCAGGGCCAAGGTTGTGTCCACGGCCAGGCACGAACACCCGGTCGTTGCCGGCGAGTTCCAGGTGGCCTGGGTTCAGCCGGTGCAGCCCGGCGGGCGGGCTTTCGGAGTCCGATAATCCGCCTTTTTTCATAAACCCTGCAACCATGGAGGTTTCCATGTGTCTATCCTGATAGGCGGTCTGCGCGCCCCGGCGGTTGCCAGCCGAGTGCGGTTTGCCGAGAATGGCATCGGTGCGCAGGCTACCAGTGGCAGGCACGTGGAATCTGCCGAAAACGACACTGGCGGACCAGCCCCCGGTGGCACCTGCGTGCGGCGGGTCTGATTTCTGGCGGGACAGCAACGAGGAATGCGTTTTAGTGGGGTCGCGAGCGGTTAGTATCGTGGTGCCGGTGTGCAACGAGGCGGAGTCGTTGGGTGATCTCGTCGGCGAAATCCGCGACGTGGCCGAACGCAACAGCCTGGATGTCGAAATCGTTTTCGTCGATGACGGCAGCCGGGATGACAGTTGGGATCGGATCGTCGCGTTCGCCGGAGGCGACCAGCGGATCGGTGGGATCCGCTTTCGCCGGAATCACGGCAAGGCCGCCGCCCTGATGGCTGGCTTCGCCGCAGCCCGCAGGGACGTCGTGTTCATGATGGATGCCGACCTGCAGGATCCCCCGGAAGAGATGCCCCGCTTGCTGGCCAAACTGGACGAGGGTTACGATCTGGTGAGCGGGTGGAAGCGGGTCCGCCACGACCCGTGGCACAAGGTCTACCCCTCACGGGTGTTCAACCGGCTGATCGGATGGCTGACCGGCGTACGTCTGCACGACCATGTGTGCGGGTTCAAGGTCATGCGGTTGGAGGTTGCCAAGGGCGTGCGGATCTACGGCGAACTGCATCGCTTTATCACCGTGCTGGCGGCGGCTCGCGGATTTCGCGTGACGGAGATCCCGACGCTGCACCGGGCTCGGACGCGGGGTGTCGGCAAGTACGGCTTCACGCGCTTTTTCAAGGGCTTTCTTGACCTGTTAACCGTGCTGACGATCACGCGATATCGTTGGCGGCCGCAGCATGTGATCGGAATGACCGGACTTGTCGTGCTGCTGCTGAGTCTCGGGTTCCCGGCGTTGAAGTGGTTCGTGGGGCTCGCCTCGGCTCGCGCGGTCGTCAGGAACATGCCGGAGTCGCTGCTGCACACCTGGCTATCTCTTGTGAATCTGATGACGGGGTCCATTGCGATGCTGGCGGGGTTGCTGGCGATTCTGGTCCCCGTCCTGATACTGGTTGCCATCGGACTGGTCGCCGAACTGATGGTTGCAGAGCGGCCGTCGGATAAGCTCTATGAAGTGGCCGAGCGGGCCGGGTGGTGCGGCAACGCGGCTGCAATTGTGAAATGAGGAGCGGCTGGCCCAGGGGTGAGGTTGGACATGCAGGACAGTTCGAGGCCCGTTAACCCGTTCTTGAAAACGGCTCCGCCGACTGGGGCGAACGTTGTGGATTCGAGTACTGCCCCGCTGGAACGGCCGTCGCCGCCGCTGTTGAGCAAGCGTCGCCTGCCGTCCGATGTGGCCGGCATATTCATCGTCATCACCGCCGTGCTGGTCTCGTTCAACCTTCTGGTCCGAACGAAGCTTCACCACGGTGACAACGACGGTTCGCGATGGAATACCGTTTACTACCTCGTCACCCACGGTACCTACGAGTACAAACCCGACTGGAAGCTGGAAGGGGTGCGGATTGACGGACGTGGGGGAACCGCCACCGAAGACCAGTGGAAGGCGATGACCCAGGACGAGCAGCAAAACTGGATGCGGATCGGCGAGCGGTACTATCGCCGGCCGTGGACCATGCCGCCGTTTCCCAGCGTGGACATGATCTGTGTGAAAGACGAGCAGGGAAACCCGCATTACTATTCGAGCAAGCCGCCGCTGCTGTCGACCTGCGTTGCCGGAGTAGTGATTGCCCTGGAGAAGGTCGCCCCGCCGGTGGTGCGGGCGGTCAACGGCGTTTACGGGGCAATCGTATCGTCGTCGACCGAATCGAGACCCGCGGATACCCAGCCGGCAGCCACGGCCTCGCGGCAGATGCTGCCCGACATCTCGGACTTCGCGCACACGCCGCGATTCTACATGCGCGCCGCGGTGTTGCTGCTCCAGGTCATCCCCCTGCTGATCCTGATCTGGGTGATCCGACAGCACGTGGTCGAGCACACGGACTCCCCCTGGGTGCAGAACCTCTGCATTGCAGCCGCGGCCCTGGCCACTTACCTGACGGCCTACGTCGTGCCGCTGAACAATCACGTGGTGGCGGCGTGTTGTGCGATGTTCGCCCTGCACGCCGGGATCAGGATCTGGAACGACGGGCGGCGGGAGTGGTACTGGTTCCTACTCGCAGGCCTCTTCGGCGGGCTGTGCCATACGCTGGAACTCCCGGCGACGGCGCTGACCGTGGTGCTTTTCGCCGCGCTGCTCTACAAGGCCCCGAGGCGGACGCTGGTGATCTGCCTGCCCGCAATGCTGATTCCGATCGCCGCCTCGTTCTACACCACCTGGCTGGTGACCGGCTCGGTGATGCCGATCCCCTCGCGATTCGACGAGGTCGGCGGGCCCTTCTTCTACGAAGGCAGCTACTGGCACGCGAACGGCCACTGGGTGAACGACGGCTGGGGCATCGACGCGCTCCGCGAGCCCAAGCAGACTTATCTGTACCACTTGATCGTCGGACACCACGGCTTCTTCAGCCTGACACCGCTGTTCATTCTCGGCCTGATCGGCATGGGCCGGCATCTGGTTGGGCAGCGGATCGGGTGGGCCCTCATCGTCACCGTACTGCTGGCCGCCCTTGTGGTGTCGGTGGCCGTGGTCTCGCACCTGGATGCCGCCTCAGGCTCGGTCGAGTGGCCGAGCGCGGCGTCTCCGGAATCGTTGTGGGCCAAACTTGCCCGATGGGGAACATGCATCAAGCTTGCGGTCACGCACCCGGCTGAAGCCGCTCGCGAGGGCGCCGGTCTGCTCTGGGGACGAGGTTTCCTGGCGATGATCGGGATGTTGCTCGTGGTGAATCTGGGTATGTATCTGGGCGGACCGGACCGAAGACGCCCGTTGCTGGCGGCGGCGACCCTGCTGCTTCTATTGATTCTCCTGGTTTTTTACACCTTCACGACCAACAATTACGCAGGTAGTTCGCAGGGGGCCCGGTGGCTGTTCTGGACCATCCCGCTGTGGCTCCTCATGCTGCCGGCCGGCATCGAGGTTCTGGCCGAATGGAGGCTGGGGCGATGGTTGTGCTACTTGTGTTTCCTCGTGTCGCTGCTCACCGTCGTCTGGGGCTTCCCCCGGCCGCAGGAGGACGTGAGGGCCACCGACCGGCCGTTTACTTCGTCCTGGCTGCACGACTACTACAGAGCACAGGGCTATATCGATTACTGACGTGAGTCGAGAATACGACGAACTGCGGAGAGAATCCTTCGGCTGGGTGAAGCAGGCCTCGAAGGCGGCGATGGACCGTCTCGGCCGGGCCGGGGTGACGCGCAAGAGCGATCTCTCGCCGGTCACCGACGCCGACCATGCGGTCCAGGACGCGCTGCTGGAGTCCATCGCCCGCCGGTATCCCGCTGACGCGGTGATCACCGAGGAACGCCAGGCCCGGCCCGAGGCCCATGCGCCCGTCGCAATGGCCCGGCGCTGCTGGGTGGTGGATCCGATCGACGGAACGCGCAATTACGCTCGGGCGATTCCCGTCTTCACCCTGTCGGTGGCGATGATGGAGGGCGGCCGTCCGGTGATCGGGCTGGTGTATGATCCGGTGGGCGACCGAATGTACTCCGCGTCCGCCGGCGCGGGGGCATGGTTGAACGCCGACCGGCTTACCCCGCCCCGCGAACCCGCTTGGGGTGAAGAGTACATGGGTATCCCCACGAGCAGGCATGAGCAACTCCCGCCGGTTGTGCACCGGTGGATCGACACCATGGTCGTCCGCAACTTCGGCTCGACGGCTCTGCATCTGGCCCTGTTGGCGGCCGGCTCACTCGACGCGGTGTACTGCAAGAGATCGAAGCTGTGGGACATCGCCGCGGGCGCTGTGATTGCGGCGGAGGCCGGAATGCGCGTGCTGTCGCTGACGGGGGAGGAGCACTTCCCGATGGACCTGGTGAGCTACGCGAGGCAGCCTTTGCCGCTACTCGCGGCTCGGCCGGTCCTGCTGCAAAGGCTGTTGGCCGAGTACCAGGCCGGCGGCGCTGACTGAAGAGCGCGGTTGGGATCGTGCATGCTCCCCGACGAGAACGCCCGCCCGTATTCGGTGATGGAGCGGCCCTTTGTCGTA
The DNA here is from genome assembly GCA_964586235.1 of uncultured Planctomycetales bacterium. Taxonomy (GTDB): domain Bacteria; phylum Planctomycetota; class Phycisphaerae; order UBA1845; family PWPN01; genus JAUCQB01. The sequence goes on along the minus strand of CAZPIO010000070.1, from coordinate 777 downwards.
TACCCATCGAGTTCGGTGCCGACCCAAGCTATCTCCGCGCTGTGGCCCGTTTGCGGGCTTGTTGGGCCGCTTCGGCCGGCGTCCAGTCCAGCCGTTTGCTGATCTGTTCAGGATCGAACCACTGAGCCAGGAGTTGCGCCTGGTACTGGTTGCGCAGATACTGAATGGCGTTTGGACGCTGCTTATCGTACTCATCCTTCGTGGGCGGCAAGATGCGGTTCAACTGAACCACGAGCCAGCGGCGCTGCTCGGCCTGCTCCCAGGTGAGCACGCGTACCGGCTGCGTCGTGGTCGGAGACGCCAGCTCGAAGATCGCGCCGAGAAGCTCGGGGTCTGACCCCAGGGCCTGAACGTAGTTCGGGCTCACATGAGGGGGGTAGCCCGACATCGCGAAACACCGTTCGCGGGTAAACGGGGTGGGGTGACTGAGCGCCGTATCGTCCACGAATTTGCGGAGCTCGGCATCGGCCGCGAAGGCCGCCTCCAGGCCGATGGACGCGGCACGCTCCTGGAGAGCTTTGGCTCGTTCCCCGGCGAGCTTGAAAGCGTGCTCCAGGCGGGCGTCGGCGATGAGCTGCTCTCTGACCGCGTCGAGTGAGGCCGGGGCCTGCGCGGGTCGGATCGCAATCGGACGGAACACGTAAACGTTCCCGTTCTCGTCGGTAAAGGGAACCACGCACGTCTCGTACAGCTTTCGGAAGTACCGGTACTCCTCGGACTGGCGATCGGGTTCTTCCTCGAGGCCTTGCACCAGGAAGGCGGCCTGCTGGAATCGCA
>CAZPIO010000069.1:0-37338 GCA_964586235.1 uncultured Planctomycetales bacterium | reverse complement strand
CCCATCGATGAAATCAAATCAGGGGATAAAACGATGACGAAATGCCAAACTCCAGGCGAAGCCTTCGGCTTCGCCCCTCAGTTCGGTTACAATCCCTCCTCATGACCATCGAGGCTGAGGGCTTGACCATTCGACGGCTGGGCCGGATTGTGCTCCAGGGTGTCTCCCTGCGCATCGACGACGGTCAGTGCGTTTCGATCATCGGGCCCAACGGGGCGGGCAAATCGACTTTGATGGCCGGCGTGCTGGACCTCGTGCCGGCCGAGTCGGGGGCAATCCAAATCGACAATCATCCCGTCGATCGCATGAGCCGCCGGGAGATCGCCCGCAAGGTCGCCTATGTGCCACAGATCCACAAGGGCTATATGGGTTTCCGCGTCCGAGACGTCGTGGAGACCGGGCGCTACGCACACGTTCACCCGCTGGATCCGCTGTCGGAGGCTGACCGGGCGGCCGTCGCCGAGGCGGTCGAGGCCTGCCGGATCGGCGACCTCCTGGACCGAACCGTGGACACCCTGTCCGGGGGCGAGCGGCAGAAGGTCTGGATCGCCACCGCCATCGCCCAGCAGGCTCCGGCCATGTTCCTGGATGAGCCGACCAACGCGCTGGACCCGGCGCACCAGGCAGACTTGATTCGCATCATGCGGAGCCTTGCCGGGCAGGGGCGTACACTGATGGTGATCTGTCACGATCTGAACCTTGCTCTGGCCCTCGGCGGGCGTGTCGTTGCTCTTCGCCAAGGCCGGGTTGCGTTCGATGGAGGTGTGGACCTGATCCTCGACGTGCAGCGGCTCAGGGACCTGTATGGGACCGATTTTGCCCTCTATCGCGGGGACGACGGCCGGGCGGCCGCGATCCAACTGCGGGTGTGAGATGTCCAGACACCGCAAAGCTTATCTCGGATTGGGTATCGTTCTTCTAGCGGTGATCGCGCTGTCCGTCGTGGCCGGTACGACCGGCGTTCCGTTCACCCACAAGGCGACCTGGCGCGACCTCTCGCTGCCCCGCCTGATCATGGGTCTGCTGGCCGGGGCCTCGTTGTCGATGGCCGGGGCCATGTTCCAGTCGCTGTTCCGCAATCCGCTGGCCTCGCCGTACACGCTCGGCGTATCCAGCGGAGCGTCGCTGGGGGCGGTGATCGTCATGATGGTCGTCGGCGGCGGACTGTGGCACGGTATCCCCCTGGTCAGCCTGGCGGCGTTCATCGGGGCGATCGTGTGCATGAGCGTCGTGTACACGGTTGCCACCCTGCGGCAGGGGCACAGCACCGGCACGCTGCTGCTGGCCGGCATCACCATCGGGTTCATCTGCTCCGCGCTGATCGTCGTGGTACTGGTGCTGGCCGACCGGCACGACCTGGAGTTGGCGGTTCGCTGGATGATGGGCTCACTGCAGTTTGCATTCGGGTACGATCCGGTTTACGAGACGCTGGCGATGGCCGCCCTGGGTGCGGCAGTGGCGATTTACCTGCATCGCGACCTTGACCTGCTGATGATGGGCGAAACGGTGGCCGCGAGCCGGGGCGTGTCTGTACAGCGGGCGCGAGGGATGGTGTATGTCGTCGCGTCGCTGTTGACCGCCGCGGTGGTGGCGCACTGCGGGCCGATTGGTTTTGTCGGGTTGATGATCCCGCACCTGGCGAGGTACCTGGTCGGCCCGACGCATCGGCATCTGCTGCCGGCATGCGCCCTGGCCGGGGCGGCGTTCCTGCCCTTGTGCGACCTGGTGGCCCGCAACGCCCTCTGGTGGCTGCGCGAGAGCTCCCAGCAGGTGCCGGTGGGGGCCCTGACCAACCTGATCGGCGGGGCGTTCTTCCTGTATCTCCTGCTCCATGGGCGTGGGCGGACGCTGGAGATGTGACTTGCGGCCACCAGGGGCGACTACGCCATTCGAGTGGACTCCCGCGAGGCGGGTAAGGTCGTGCTGGCCATCGAGGATCGCCAGGGACGGGTGCAACAGGTAGAGGGCATTTCGGATATCGACGCCCTGGCGAGGTTTGCACGGGGTGCGGGTTTCGAGGGAACAGGCTGACTGCGGACTTGTGCGGCGGTTGAGGTCGGAACGACCTCGTGTGCATTTCGAAGGTGATGCCATGAGCAAGAAGGTGATGAAGAAGCGTGTGGCACGTGCGACAAAGAAGCCCGTCTATAGAGGCAAAAAGAAGACGGCGACGCCCAAGGTCACTGAATCGCAGGACGCCAGGCGCAAGCGCATGGCCAAGATTCTGGCGAGGCTGAAGGAGCTTTACCCGGACGCTGACTGTGCGCTCATTCACAGCAGTGCCCTGGAACTGCTGGTAGCCACGATACTCTCGGCCCAATGCACCGACGAGACGGTGAACAAGGTGACGCCGACGTTGCTGGCCGGGTATCCGAACGCCCAGGCGCTGGCCTCGGCGCCGCCGGCGGATATCGAGGAGATCATCCATTCAACGGGCTTTTTCCGGCAGAAGGCCAAGAGCATCATCAACGCCTGCAAGATGATCGTCGAGGAGTTCGGCGGCCAGGTGCCTGACACGATGGAGACCTTGACCCAGTTGCCGGGTGTCGCCCGCAAGACGGCCAATGTGCTTCTGGGGACATGGTTCCACAAGAACGAAGGCGTCGTCGTGGACACGCACGTTGGCCGACTGGCTCAACGCCTGGGCCTCACCTGGACGAGCAAGGATGAAAAGGACGCGGTCAAGATCGAGCGGGACCTGATGCAGGTGATCCCTCGCGACGAGTGGACCTACGTGGGCCACGCCCTGATCTGGCACGGCCGTCGGGTCTGCTTTGCCCGCAAGCCCAACTGCGCCGGCTGCGGGATCAGCAAGTACTGCCCGTCGGCGTTCACGTTCGAGCACAATCGGCCGACGAAGGAGACCAAGTCGAAGTCCGGAAAGAAGGGATGATTCGTGCATAGCGTCCGTCGCGGACGCGAGAACGGTTGTACGGATCCGATGCGACTCATAAAAGCACCCCCATCTCAAACCGTTGGCTCGTCGACGACATCGCGCCGGAAACGACGCTGGGTGGTTCCTCTTGTCGTTGCTGTAACGTTCGCGCTTCTCTGGCAGACTCCGTTGATTCCTCGTTACAGCAGCAGTGGCGGTCCCGTTTCGGTAGAACGGGCTCGAAGGCGTTGTCCTATACCGCTGCCGGCTAGCGCACGCAACGTGCAATACAAGACATTCCGGTTTTGGGTCGCCTATGAAGAGTACGTTAGATTCGAGGCCCCTGTTGAAGACTGTGTGGCGCATGTACCCGTTGTCATCCGGCAGTGGAATGCAGACAGCCCCTCTGACCTCCGACAGACGAGTGAAACACCCCAACCGTTGGAGCAGGCCCCACGTCATCCTGGGATGCTGTTGGATGTGCCATGGTTTGACGTTGAGAACATCAAAAAAGGGCTCAGTGCAGGTGCCGGAGGGCCCCTGGTGCCGACCGTGTGGGTCGATTCCCAACGGGGAGTGTTCTACTACATGGTGACGGATTGAGTTGGCGGGGGCAGGATGGCCGATTTCCGCCGTGGCGAGGATAGGACCACGATGACGGTGGCGCCGGTGAGCCGCGTAGTTTATAAGTGCGCCAGCCCCGCATATGGTGCTGGTATTCTGGTCGGCGACTTCGGCGCGAAGGCGTATGAGCCCGCACGCCCACGCAAAGCCGTGGGCATGGCACCCGGCAGGTCTCCGCCGCCTTTGGCAGCTCCGACCGTGCCCTACCCTTTTCACAGAATCCTTCCTCCCGTGCGGTTGTCCCCTTGGGTACCACCGGGATAAACCCGGTGGCTCGCTAAATCTGGAAATCCAGCTTCCACAACTCGGCCCGGGTGTCGCCCGGCGTGCGTTTGCGGACTTTGAGCTCGGGATCCTTCATTCGCACGGCTGCATTATCGGGGATACTGCTGGTCAGGAAGACGGACGCTCCAATGACCGAGTTCTCGCCAAGGACCGTTTCCCCGCCGAGGACAGTGGCGTTGGCATAGATGGTGACGTTGTCCTTTACGGTCGGATGCCGCTTGTGTCCGCGGATCAGCTTGCCGCCGTCGTCCTTCGGGAAAGACAGGGCACCCAGCGTCACACCCTGATAGAGCTTGACGTTGTTGCCGATCTCGGTGGTCTCGCCCACGACCACGCCGGTCGCATGGTCGATGAAGAAGTTCCGCCCGATCTTCGCGCCCGGATGGATGTCGGCACCGGTCTTGGAGTGCGCCCATTCATTCATGATTCGCGGGATCAGGGGCACGTCCATCAGGTACAGCTCATGAGCGAACCGGTAGACGGTGATGGCCAGCACACCCGGATAGGCCAGAATGATCTCGTCCATGCTGGAGGCCGCCGGGTCGCCGTCATATGCCGCCTGGATGTCGCCTGCGAGCGCGTCCCGAATGGCGGGAACGCGCTCGAGGAACTGCAGCGTGAGCTGCCGGGCTTCCTGTTCGCATGCGGCGGTGGGGCAGTCCTCGCTGCATCCTTTGCGGCACTTGTAGCAGATGGCCCGGAAGACCTGCTCGTGGAGTCTCTCGCCGAGCTTGGGCAGTAGCTCGCCCACGTGGAAGGTCACGTTGTGCGGGTTGAGGTTTTGCCGGCCGTGGTAACCCGGGTAGGCGAGTTCCAGGAGCAAGTGGAGAATCTCAATGATCTCGGCACGGCCGGGCAGGTAAACATGGTCGAGATGCCGGGTCCGTTCATCCCGGTTGTAGCTGTCAACGACCTGTTCGACGAGGCCCGGGAGCTTCTCGCCTATTCTGAACTTTAATAGCATGGACAATTCTCCATTTCGTGCGACGTCGCCGCCAGGTAGTGCATCCTATCTCGCCATTGATTCTCGGGATACCTGTGCTCTCGGGCGACCGACGCCGCGCTCCTGGCGGAGGCAAGCCGAGATCAGGAAATTACCACGGATTCAGCGGGGTCAGGGCGTTCAACAGAGCGGACGCCGCCGGCCCCGCATCAACATGCGCAGAAACGAATCTCCCCGTGACTGCTTGTTCGGGTGACGTGGCGCCGCATGGGATAATGGCACACCAGCTCAGACCTGATTGCGACTGACTCCATACACATCCATTATATATCGGCGCCTGAGAGGGGACAACCTTGGCCACAGGCGGAGGTTCTGGAGGCCCCGGCTGAATCGTCAGCCGCCTCGTGCCCGGCGACGCTGACCCGATGTCGTTGCAAACGAGCCACCTCAAGCATAGACTTCGTGCGGTCCCGGAAGGGGACACGAGCCCGTTGCCGGACCTTCAGGAAAGGTTTTCATGCGGATCGCCTATTTTGACTGTTTCAGCGGGGCCAGCGGGGACATGATCCTGGGGGCCCTCCTGGATGCCGGGCTGGACCTGGAATCGTTGCGGACCGACCTCGCTTGCCTCGGGGTGGGGGGGTACACAATCGACGCTCAGAGGGTTCGCAAACAGGGCTTCGCGGCCACCCAGTTTGAGGTGTGCATCGACCCTTCGAGCGACAAACCTCACCGTCACCTGAAGCACATTCGTGAGATCGTCGACAGCAGCCGTCTCGCGGAGACCGTTCGCGGGAAAGCCATGGAAGTGTTCGGCCGCCTGGCGGAGGCTGAGGCCGACGCCCATGGAACGACCGTCGAGAAGGTCCATTTCCACGAAGTGGGCGCGATCGACTCGATTGTGGACATTGTCGGGGCGTGCCTGGCACTCGAACGCCTCGGGATTGAAGCGGTTTACTGCTCACCGGTTCCGACCGGCAACGGCGTGGTGCAGTGCGAGCACGGCGTTATGCCCGTTCCGGCCCCGGCCACGGCCCGGCTGCTCAAGGGGGTCCCCCTGGCGGCTTGCGACGAGCCCTTTGAGCTGACCACCCCGACGGGAGCAGCCATCCTGACAACGCTTTCCCGCTCGTTCGGGCCGATGCCGTCGATGATCATCGACCGGATCGGCGTCGGGGCGGGCAAACGCGACGGCCAGACCCGCCCGAACATCCTTCGTGTGTTGATCGGTGAATCCGCCACCCCGGCCGCCGACGAATCCGACGAGATCCTTGTCCTGGAAGCCAACCTGGACGACGCGACGGGGGAGATGGTCGGCCACGTTTTTGACCTGTTGTTCGCGGCCGGGGCTTTGGACGTCTATGCGACGCCGATTTACATGAAGAAGAACCGCCCGGCGATGCTCCTGACGGTGCTGGCGCCGGCGACCCTGCGCGAGACCATGGAAGGCATCATTTTCGCTGAGACGACCACTTTCGGCATTCGCGGCCACCTGGCCTCACGGCACAAACTGGCCCGAACCGTCGAGACCGTGGAGACCGGCCATGGCCCGGTCCGGATTAAGGTCGGACGCCGCCAGGGCAAGGTAGTGACCGCCTCGCCGGAATTCGAGGACTGCCGGGAGGCGGCCCGGCGGGCGTCGATTCCGCTGAAAGAGGTCATGGATCTGGCAATGCGCCTCTGGCGCTCGAAAAACGGCGGGCGTGAACCTTCCTGAGGCGATGTGGCCGATATAAGGTAAATGCACGTGCTCGCAACCACCGTCAAAGAGTTCCTGGACAGGGTCTTTCAGAACGACCAGTTGGTGCCGGTCGCGCTCCTGCTGGTGTTGACCGTGTGGTTGCTGTGGGCTTCGCGGCGAAAACTCAGGCAGCAGTCCGAGCAGCCCAAGCGTCTTTCGCCGCAGCGGGACCCGCCGCCGCTTCCCTACGGGTCCAAGGACCAGATGCGCCGGGATCTCGAGAGTCTCATCGCCGAGCTGGAGCAACTCTCCCGCAAGATCAGCGCCGAGATTGACACGAGATTTGCCAAGCTGGAAGCGGCCATGCACGACGCTGACCGCCGGATTGCGGCCCTGCATCGGCTGTCTCAGCAGCAGGCCGGACAGACCGGGCAGGCGCCGCCCAGGGAAGCGGGCCCGGTCTCCGATCGACCCGAGGATCGATACACGCTCATCTACGAGTTGGCGGATGTCGGCTTCTCACCGGTCGAGATCGCCCGCGATCTGGGCCGAACACCCGGCGAGGTCGAGCTGATCCTTAATCTCCGTAACAAAGGTCAGGCCAGAGCTTCGGGATCCGCCTCGTGAATCGGATATGCGACACGTTTGTCGCGACTCCTCTGTGGGTGCTACGGGCGGCTTGTCCGCCCGTGTAGGCCGGCATCAGAGAAGGCACTGGCAGACGAGCTGCCAGTGGCACCCGCATGCAGTTTCGTAGACCCTCTTGAATCGCAGGTTGCAGGATGTTCCCTTTGTGGTTTTGGATTCTGGTTGCCCTGCACGAGCTGGCGGTGATCGCGGCCGTCATCTACATCCTGCGCTGGCACGGCGAGCCGCGGGCCATGTTGTCATGGATCCTGGCGATCCGTCTGTTGCCGGTCATCGGGCTCCTGGTTTTTCTCCTGCTGAGCGAGCCGCGAGCCGGGTGGCATAGCCGGCGGCGACGCCACAAACGGAAACGCCTGGAAGCGGCCCTGATGCACAAGTGGCAGACCTATCAGCGGCATGGCCCAACGCCCTGGATTCCCACTGATGACCCCACCCTGAACCAGTTCCCGGGCCTGGCCAAGCGGCTGGGGGCCCACGCTTGTGCCCCAGGCAACGAAGTTTACGTCTTTCACGATGCCGAGGAGACATACTCGGCCATCGAGAAAGCCATCGACGACGCTCGGTCGCATGTTCATCTCGAATACTACATCTTCCAGCCGGACAGCACCGGCCAGGCCATTCGCGACCGGTTGATTCGCAAGGCCGGCGAGGGTGTTCACTGCCGGTTGTTGCTCGACTACGTCGGTTGCTGGCGGCTGCCCCGGAGGTTCATCCGGCCCATGCTCGACGCGGGTATCGAGGTGGCGTTCGCCATGCCCGTCATCCCCTGGCACGGACGTTGGCGGGTGAACTATCGCAACCACCGCAAGATCGTGGTGGTTGACGGCCGCGTGGGTTTCACCGGCAGCCAGAACATCGGCGACGAGTACCGCGGGCGGCGGGCCCGATTTCGGCCGTGGCGCGACACGCACCTCATGATCTGCGGCCCTTGTGTTCACCATCTGCAGGAGGTCTTCGTCGAGGACTGGCATTACACAACAGGGCAGGACCTGGTGCTCGACGCGTATTTTCCCCTCCCCGAGCCGAGCGGCGAGCATGCCGTTCAGATCCTTCCTTCGGGGCCGGGCCAGCGGATGCGGGTCATGCATCACCTGCTTTTCGCGGCGGTCAGCGCCGCTCGCTCCTCGGTGTGCGTGGTCACTCCATATTTTGTGCCCGACGTGGCCATGGTGCTGGCCCTGCAGTCGGCGTGCTATCGGGGCGTGCGCGTGAAGCTGCTCATCCCCACGATGACCGATCACCAGGTGGTGCTGGCGGCCGGCAGGAGCTACTACCCGGAGCTGACGCAGGCCGGCGTCGAGATCTACGAACACGATTCCACGATGCTGCACTCGAAGGTGATGGTGATCGATCAGGCCTTCGCGATGGTCGGGTCGGCCAACATGGATGAGCGGAGCTTCCGGCTCAACTTTGAGCTGACCGCGTTGTTGTACAGCCAGCGCCTCGCCCGCGATCTGCACGAGTATTTCGAGTCGATCGCGGCCCGCTCCCGCCGCATCCGCGATCGCGAAGTCAGGCCGGATTCGCACCTGCGGGCATTGGCGATGGGCCTGGCGAGGCTGGCATCGCCGTTGCTATGAGCCGCGCTGAAAGAAAATTGCCCCGGCTGAATACGAACGGACCTCGCGAGAACCTGGGAGAGAGTACTCACCGGGGGCGGGAAACGCGATCGTTCCGAAGCCGCTCTGCCACCTGGATCAGCCTGCGAGCCACCTGGGCCTTGGTCCCCCGAAACGGTCCGGTCCACCCCATTGCGGGGGAAAAGAGCTCGACCTCGGCATGGTCGCTGCCGACGTTCTCCGGACCGTTCAACACGATCAGGTCGCTGTTCTTGCTGTAAAGCTTGCGTTCGGCGTGGGCATGCGGGTCGTGGTCCTCCATCGCAAAAGCGATCAGGAGCCGGCGGCCTTTATGCCGGCCCAACGCGGCCGCGATGTCCTCCGTGGGTTCGAGGACAACGCGGACGGTGTGAGCTTTCTTCGGTTGCTTGTAGCCGACGCGGTTTCGCGGGCGATAATCACAAACCGCCGCGGTCATGAAGACCGCATCGGCGCCGCGGAAGGCCTTCTTGCAGGCCACGGCCATCTCGGCGGCTGACCCCACGTCCACGACTTTGACCCCTTTCGGCGGCGCCAGCGATACCGGCCCGCTGACCAGGGTCACGCGGTGTCCGCGGCGAGCGGCTTCGCGGGCGAGGGCGTAGCCCATCTTGCCGGAGGACGGATTGCTGATGAATCGGACGGAGTCGAAGTACTCGCGGGTCGGACCGGCAGAAACGAGGATGTTCACCGCTGGGTTCCCATGATGATCAGGCGGACGACCTCGGCGGATGCTCCTTGAGAAGGCTGACCACCTTCTCGAGGATGACCTCCGGCTCGGCCATGCGGCCGGCGCCGACCGTTCCGCAGGCGAGGTATCCTTCCGCCGGATCGACGAAAGTGTAGCCGAGCTCCCGTAGCGTGCGGACGTTACGCTGGACGACGGGGTTTTCCCACATTCGCGTGTTCATCGCCGGGGCCAGCACCGCTTGGCAGTCGCGCCCCATCATGAGCGTGCTGACCAGGTCGTCGGCGATGCCGGAGGCGAACTTGCCGATGAGGTTGGCGGTCGTCGGGGCGACCAGGAACAGGTCGGCGTTCTCAGTCAGTGCCAAGTGCTGCGGATCGTAGTACCCCTCCATCTGCCAGAGGGACGTGAAGACCGGCCGATGGGTCAGCGACTGGAACGTCAACGGGGTGACAAATCGTGTCCCGGCGTCGGTCATCGCGACGGTCACGCCGCAGCCCCGCTGAACCAGGCGCGACACCACCTGGCAGGTCTTGTACGCGGCGATGCCGCCTCCCACGGCCACGAGCAACTCGTAGCCGGACAGATCCCCCCGAGTGCCGGCATGGTCACTCGCTGTCGGTGACACTGGGCGTTTCCTCCGGGGCCGCAGCCGGCGCCGGCGGGGTGAAGTCGGCAACGATCTTGCCCTCGAGAATCTCCTGGGCGATGATTTCGAGGTCCGTCTTGCCGGTTGCGTCGACCATCGGGCGGGCCCCGTTCATCAACTGGAGCCATCGCTTCTGCATCAGGGCTGTCAGCTTGAACCGGCCGCCCACCATGGTGCTGATCTTATCGTCTTTCAATACATCGATCATCTGGGTGCACTCTCCCGCACTATGCGAATAATCTCGTTCACCGTTCCCTCAATGGTCTCGTTTACCAGAAAGTACTTATACGCCCCGCAATCGTAGGCCCAGCGGATCTCGCCGTCGGCTTTGGTCAATCGCTCGTGGACGGCCTCGGCCGAGTCCTTCCGTCGCCCGACCAGGCGGTCCTTCTGGTCCTCCGGCGTCGGGGCCAGGATATAGATCGTGATCGCCTCCGGAAACCGGCGCACCACCTGAATGGTGCCATCGATTTCGATCTCCAGGATCACGACCTGCCCGGCCGCAAGGGCCTGGTTAACCGGCCCGGCAGGAGTCCCATAGTAACGCCCGCCGTAGACTCTCGCGTGCTCCAGGAACTCGTCACGTGCCAGCCTGCGCTCAAACTCCTCGGTCGCCAGGAAGTGGTAGTCCACACCCTCGACCTCGTTCTCGCGCCGGGGCCTGGTGGTCGCCGACACGCTCAGGAATGCATCCAGACGCCTGACCAGTTCCTTGCAGACGGTCGTCTTGCCGACCCCGCTCGGACCACTGATGATGAGCAGCGTTCCCGCCATACTCTCGTCAGCCCGCACGCCCCGATCGCCCGCGAGGTTCATCGTCCTGGCCGGCCCCACCCGGCCGATTACCGCGTCTACTCCACGTTCTGCACCTGCTCCTTGAGCCGATCGATCGCGCTCTTGATCTCCACCACGTGGTGGGCAATCATCGCGTCGTTCGCCTTGCTGCCGATGGTGTTGGCCTCCCGCAGCATCTCCTGCGCCAGGAAGTCCAGCTTGCGCCCGGCATGCTCGCTCTGGTCGCAGAATCCCTCGAACTGGTCGAGGTGGCAGCGCAGGCGGGCGATCTCCTCGTGCACGTCGCATCGCTCGGCGTAGATCGCCACCTCCCGGCGGACATCGTCGAGCTGAAGCTGTAGGGAGGAGTTCGCCAGCAGCTCGTTTGCCCGCTGCAGCAGCCGCTGGTGGTAGTCCTTCATCACCTGCGGGGCGAGCTCCGCCACCGCGGCGAGGTTCTCCCGGATCCGCCGACAGTGCGACAGAAGATCCTGCCGCAGCGCAAGCCCTTCGGTCCGGCGCATCTCGATCAGGCGATCGAGAGCCTGGTTCACCAGTTTGCCAAGGACCGCGGCCTGGTGCCCACGCTGGGTCTCGTCAATTTCGGGCGGCTGGCATACGCCCGGAAGAGCCAGCACCGCCGCGAGGTCAATCTGGACGGGGCCATTCACCGACACCCGGCCCAGTTGTTCGACATACCTCTGCAGGGCCGCGACGTTGACGTCCTGGGCGGCTTCGGCGCTGGTGTTCCGCAGCCGCAGGGTGCAGGTCACGCTCCCTCGCATCAGCCTGGCCCGGAGAAGCCGCTCGACCTCCGGCTCGAGGATGGACAAGGTGTCGGGAAGCTTGATCGACGCCTTGAAGTAGCGGTTGTTCACCGTCCGGACTTCGAGCGCATAGTGGATGCCGTCGTCATGACACTGCGATTCACCGTAGCCGGTCATCGAGAGGATCATGCTGTCGGCGTTCTCCTTGCGTCGCGGTGCCGCCGCCCGCCGCGCGATCCGGGGCTGGCCTGCCTCACTCGGCTTCAGGCTGCGTCGTGCCGGCTTCCGGACTTGGCGCACCCGTATTGGTGACCTGAGGCTGGGCCGGTGTCTTGCCCTCGTCAGGGACGTAGAGCCACACGCCGACGCATGCCACAATGACGAACAGGCCGGCCAAGGCCACGGTAATCCAGGTGAAGTAGTCACCCGTCTTGGCTCCGAAAGCGCTGTAGCCGCCCGCGCCACCGAAGGCACCCGCCAGACCACCCCCGCGGCCCTTTTGCAGGAGTATCACCAGGATCAGCAGGACGCAGACCAGCACAAACGCCAGGGGAATCACCACGTGAACCCACGATGCCAGAATGTCCATGGCAACCATTTCCTTTCCTGTGCGACGCTTCCGCACAGCCCCGCCGGCGGAACGTTCCGGCACTATCGGGCCGCGACCGCCCCCTCGATGATACCGACAAACTCCTCGGTCTTGAGGCTGGCGCCGCCCACCAGGGCCCCGTCCACGTCGGGCTGAGACATCAGTTCCCGGGCGTTGGACGCCTTGACGCTGCCGCCGTACTGGATCCGCAGGCTCGTCGCAGCCTGGTTATTATACAGTTTCGCGATCTCCTGGCGAATGTAGGCGTGGGCCTCCTGGGCTTGGGCCGGGGTGGCCGTCTTACCGGTCCCGATGGCCCATACCGGCTCGTAGGCGATGACCACGTTCGCCAGGTTCACGTCGGAACCCAGGACCTCGTGGATCTGCTGGTGCAGGACGGCCTCGGTCCTGCCCGCCTCGCGCTCATCCAATTTCTCACCGACGCAGTAGATCACCCTCAAGCCCGCCCCAAGGGCGGCCACGACCTTCTTTTTGAGCAGGGCCCCGTTTTCGCCGATGATGTGGCGTCGCTCGCTGTGTCCGATGATCACCGACTCGCAGCCGGCATCCAGCAGCATGCACGGGGACACCTCGCCGGTGAACGCCCCTTCGGCCTCGCAGTAGCAGTTCTGGGCGCCCAGCCTGATGGGGGAGCCCATAAGGGCTTCGGCCATCGGCAGCAGCAGGGTGAACGGCGGAAAAACCGCCAAGTCCACCGGAACGTCCGGTGAGACCTTCGCCTTGAGCCCCTCGACCAGGGCCTGGGCCTTGGCCAGGTTCAGATTCATCTTCCAGTTGCCGGCTACGTACTTTCGTCGCATGCTCTTTTTGTCTCCAGGTCCATTCAACGGGCTTGCCCCGGGGCGGTTACGTCAATTCCGATGCCCGCGGGTAAGAGCCCAACACGTTAAGTCTCAGGCAGTGGGCTGCGGCATTCTTGAGCGCCTGCTGCAGGGCCGGGCTGTCCTTGTGGCCCTTCAGGTCGCCGAAGAAATAATACTCCCAGTTGCGTTTCTTGCTCGGGCGCGACTGGATAAACGACATGTTCACCCCGCCCTCGCGGAACGCGGCCAGGACGTTGACCAGCGCCCCGGGCTCATCCTTGGTCGTGAACACGACCGAGGTCTTGTCGTCATCGGTAACCCGGGCCGACTTGCGCCCGATCACGAAGAAGCGCGTCACGTTGTGCGCCGCGTCCTCGATGTTTTCGCAGACCATGTTCAGTCCGTACAACTGGGCGGCCAGGACACTGGCGATTGCGGCTGAATTCCTCTCCTCCCTGGCCTGTTCCGCGGCCTTGCTCGTGCTGGCCACCGCGATCGTCTTGCCGGCCATGTTCGTCTCGCTCAACCATCGCTGACACTGCGAGAAGACCTCGGGCTTGGAGTAAACCCGCTCGACTTCGTTGAGTGTGCACAGGGCCAGCAGGTTGTGGTGGATGATCTGGTTAATTTCGGCGCAGATCTGGACATCCGTTTCCACCAGGGCATCCAGGGTGTCGATCACTCCTCCGCCGACCGAGTTCTCGATGGGCACGACGCCGAAATCGACTCGTTCGCGGGAAACCTCCTCGAATACCCCGCGGATGTCGGAGACCGGCTCGTACTCGACCGAGGCCCCGAACTTGCTCACCGCGGCCAGGTGCGAGAAGCTGCCCTGGGGCCCGAGATACGCGATCCGCAGCGGCTTCTCGAGGGCCAGCGAGCCGCTCATCAGTTCCCGGTAGATCGCCGCCAGCGTCTTGTCCGGAAGCGGGCCCTTGTTGGCCTTGCGGATCTTGTCCAGGACCGCTTTCTCGCGGTCGGGCGCGTAAACCGGGGCACCTTCGGCACTCTTCAGCCGGCCGATCTCCACGACGATCTCCGCCCGCCGATTGAGTATGGCGACGAGTTCCTCGTCAATCGCGTCAATCTGCTTGCGTAGCTCGTCGAGAGTCATGGTAAATAAGTCTGTTAGCGTGTTGGTCCGTCGGCCTGTCAGCCTTCCAGGTTGCGGATCCTCTCTTACACCGGCTGATAGCTGAGAGCCAAAAGCTAGTAGCTAGAAGCTAATAGCTAAGAGCTAATAGCTGATAGCCAAGAGCTATCTTCTCACAGCGCCTCGCACACCAGGTCACCCACCTGGGTCGTGCTGTATCCCATCTTCCCCGCCGACTGCGACTTCATCTTCGGGCAGGTGGCCATGATCGCCTTCTCGACCCGGTTGCCGGCCCGCTCGACCGCCGCGTCGCCTTTCTGTGCGCCCACGACCCGTAGCAGCATGGCCATCGCTCCGATGGCGGCGATCGGGTTGATCACGTTCTTGCCGGTGTACTTGGGAGCGCTGCCGCCGATGGGCTCGAACATGCTCACGCCCGTGGGATTGATGTTCCCCCCGGCCGCGACGCCCATGCCGCCCTGAATCATCGCCCCGAGATCGGTGATGATGTCGCCGAACATGTTCGACACGACGATGGTGTCGTAAAACTCCGGATTCTTCACGAACCACATGCAGCACGCATCGACATGGTTGTAGTCCCGCTTGATGTCCGGGTAATCGCGGTCGCCGATCTCGTTGAACGCACGCCACCACAAATCATGCGCGTAGGTGAGCACGTTCCGCTTGGCCACCAGCGTCAGCATCTTTCTGTGGTTCTTCTTTCGACAGAACTCGAAGGCGTAGCGCAGACACCGCTCGACGCCGAAGCGCGTGGCGATCATCTCCTGCGTCGCAACCTCGTTGGGCGTGTCCTTGCGCAGAAACCCGCCGCCGCCGAAGTACAGGTCCTCGGTGTTCTCGCGGATCACGTCGAAGTTGACGTGCTCCGGCCCCTTGTCCCTCAAAGGCGTTTCCACGCCCGGGTACAGCTTGACCGGGCGAAGATTGATGTACTGGTCCAACTGGAAGCGCAGCTTGAGCAACAGGCCCACCTCGAGAATGCCCGGGACGATGTCGGGGTCGCCCACCGCCCCCAGGTAGATCGCATCGTACTTGCGAAGCTCGTCGATCTGCTCATCGGTGATGATCGGAATGTTCTGCTTGTTCGGGTCGCCCCCCCGGCGAAGGTAGCTGTGACCGCTGTAATCGTAGTCAGTGGTCGAGTACTGGAACCCCTCTTTCCTCGCCACCTCCTTGAGGACCTTCAGGCCCTCCGAAACCACTTCCGGGCCCGTGCCGTCGCCGCCGATCACCGCCATTTTCAACACAACATCTGCTCCTCAGGTAAAACAACAAAGGGGTCAGCCGTCCGACCCCATGCAAAAGGCGAGCCAGATAACGTATCACATACGGGCGGGGGCTTCAAGCGGCCCCGAAACGCCCACCCGAGCGCCCGCTCCGGCGACGTGCTCCGGACCTCGCCGGCGGCTATCTTCCGCTGACGCAGTGGGTTACGATACGCCATATTGACCGGCGGGGAGTGCCCGTTGTCTTTCTGGGAGGTAACGCCATGTTACGTCGTGTCATAGCCGGGATGTGTTTCGGGGTTGGGACCAGTCTTGCCTTGATTGCGGGTTCGGGTTGTTCCACAGCCCGGCAACCTAAGCCGGCGGTCTTCAGCCAGAATGAATGGACGTCTCCGACGAACGTCAAGGGGATTCAGATCATCACGGAACACTACGACCTGCGGATCACCAGCCCGGACGTCCCGCTCAAGCAGTATCTGCCAGGATTCATGGAAACGGCCTTCCGCGGCTATGCCGGCATGGTACGACCAAGTCGCGAGACCGCCCAACCCATGGTGGTCTATCTTTTCGGTACACGTGACGAGTGGGCCAGTTTCACCAGGGTCACCTTCCCCGCCCAGGCCCATACCTACCTCCATCTGCACGCCGGCGGATACACCGACCAGGCAAGCGGCATGGCCGTGGCTCACGACCTGGGGCGCGACCGCACGCTGGCTCTGCTGGCACACGAGGGGTTCCATCAGTACGTTGCTCGCCACCTGGAGCGTCCGTTGCCGCCCTGGCTGAACGAAGGGCTCGCCTGTCAGTTTGAGGCGCTCAAGCTGGTTGGGGGCGAGCCGGTTTTCACGCCCAAGCAGAACTACCTGCGACGCAACAGCCTGCGGTCTGCGCTCAGCCAGAAAGACGCTTTCATCCCTCTTCCCGACCTGCTGGGCATGCACGCGGGCGAGGCCGTCGTCGAGACCGGCCAGGTTGTCCGATCTTACTACGCGCAGGTCTGGGCGCTCATTCTTTTCCTGCAGCAGGGGGCCGACGGCCAGTACGCCAGGCAATTCGCCGCGCTCCTGGCGGATGCCGGTACGGACCGCCTCGACGCCGCGGTAGGGGCCTACCGGGCAACCACGCCCGACAACAGCCACCTGAGCCCTGGCGAGATCATCTTTCGACATTACATCACCGAGGATCTCAAGACTTGCCAGGAGCAGTTCTTCGCCTTCGGGCGGCAGATCGTGTACTGAGACAGGGTCCGCGGTTCAGGGCAGGAGCGGCTCCCAGCCGCGACCTCTTCACTTGGGTGCGGTCGCCTCGGGCGGACCGTCGCGACTTGACATCAACGCTCTGTTTCGTCTACGAGGAGCGACAGAACGTAGCCACACGTGAGGCCTTGGTATAATGGCAACGCACGGGCAGGCGAGGCCGGACGGAAAACGTCGGCTCACCCGATGGCGGGTGCCGGCGCCGGGATTCAGGCGGGGATTCCTGAGAGCCCACCCGCGAGACCAACAGTCAAACAGCAAAGGCGGAGCATGATTCAACAGAGCAAACCCATAAGCAGACGTCAATTTGTAAAGGCGGCAGGTGTCGGCGTGGCCGCGCCGATGATCGTCCAGCGTGCGGTGCTTGGCCAGGCTGCGACCACTCGACCGGCCCCCAGTGAACGGATCACCGTCGGCTTCATTGGCACCGGGAAGATGGCCAATGACTACCACCTCGCCGAACTCTTGAAGTTCCCCGACGTTCAGGCCCTGGCCGTGTGCGACGTGGACACCAACCGCCGCCTGCACGCGAAGAAACGCGTCGAGGATGCCTACGCCGGAAAGGCCGGTTACAGCGGCTGCGCCGACTACAGCGATTTCCGCGAGTTGCTGGCCCGCGACGACATCGACGCGGTGCTCATCGCCACGCCCGACCACTGGCACGCCATCCCGCTGATCGAGGCCTGCAAGGCCGGCAAGGACGTTTACTGCGAGAAACCGCTGACCCTTACTCTGGCTGAATCGCAGCGATGTATCGAGGCCGTCCGCAAGCACAAACGCGTCATGCAGACCGGTAGTCAGCAGCGTTCCAGCGTGTTCGGCCCGTTCCGCAAGGCCTGCGAACTGGTTCGCAGCGGGCGACTGGGCAAAATCAGTCGGGTGACTGTCGGGGTCAGCGGCACCAGCAAGTGGTGCGATCTCGGGGAAGAGCCGATAGAGCCGGGACTGGACTGGGACCTCTGGCTCGGGTACGCCCCGAGGCGCTCATACCATTCGATCCTCAGTCCGCGAGGTGTGCACAAGCATTTCCCCGGTTGGCGCTCGTACCGGGAGTATGCCGGCGGCGGTGTGACCGACATGGGAGCCCATCACTTTGACATCGCCCAGTGGGCCCTGGGCATGGATGAGTCCGGACCGGTGAGAGTCATTCCCACCGAAGACCCCAAGGCCCAGTACGGCGTGAAGCTGCTGTATGCCAACGGCATCGAGATGGAGCACGTGCGCGACCCGGGCGGCTGCGTCTTCTTTGGTGAGAAGGGCAAGCTGCACATCGACCGCGAGAAGCTGACCAGCGATCCGGAGAGCATCGTCAAAGAGCTGTTGGGCAAGGACGAGGTCCACCTGTACGAGTCACCCGGTCACCACCGCGACTGGATCGACTGCGTCAAGTCGCGCAAACGGCCGATCTGCGATGTCGAAATCGGGGCCCGCTCGGCCGCGGTCTGTCACCTGGTGAACCTGGCCTACTGGTACCGGCGCGAGCTGAACTGGGACCCCGCCAAGTGGCAGTTCCTCGGCGACGCCGAGGCCAACACCTGGCTCGACCGCCCTCGCCGCGACCCCTGGCAGTTGCCCAAGCTCTGACCGAGACGAACACGACGCCCGGAAACCGCGGCTGCGAGAACCGTCCAGCAACAACTCCCCGTTTCGCCGTGCCCCCGCGTCGGACTTTACCCGCCGTAGCGGGCGTCTCCGCGTCTTCTTCCTGCGGTCCCGCAATCATCCGCCGGGCCGGGCAGCGGCCGTGAAGCGAAGCTCCAGGTGGGCCTTGAGCAGGTCAGGGGCCGGGCGCCAGACGGCGTAGACGGCCGTCGGAAAAGGACGAAGAAACCGGGCGGCCTGCTCGACCAGTTTGATCGGCTCGACCGATTGCAGCCCTTCTTCGGGCCGCGGCATCTTGACGGTGACATCCTGGTCGCGTCCGCTCCGGCGGATTCGCAGGCTGACCTGGCCCGACTCACTCGCGGCGGCCAGCATCTGCCTGAGTGAAGTGGAGGGGGCATCCGCGCTGAGCGATCGGCCGTTGACGCCGAGAATCAGGTCGCCATGCTCGAGCACGCCGTCAGCGGGGTACTTTGGTAGTATCTGCCCGACCTCTACCGCGGCCCCAACGGCCCGAGCGGTCGGGACGACGCCCAGTTGAACGCGCATGCTCCGCTGCTGCCGCTGACGTTCCTGCCACCATTGCGGTTGCAGCATCTCCGGGTGCCGTGCGGTCACATAGGCGACCCAGGAATCGAGCATGCCGGCCAGCAGGCGGGGCTGGGCCACCAGAAGCATCTGCCCGGTGGCTCCTTCGCGAACGACCTCGGTCGCATGTTGAGCCAGCGATGCCGAGGGCAGCAATGGGCCCTCGCCCCGCCGGGCGCTCACCAGTCGCCGCACCACCTCGGTATTCGTGCCCACGATGAGCCAGCGGTCCCAGACGATCCAACTGAATTCGAGCGTCGCCAGGAACGGGCAGTCTGTGCTTGCCGCAAGAAGCCTGCCAAGCGAGACGGATACGATCTGCCCTCCGGCACCCTCCGGATGACGGCGGACAATCGAGGCGAAATCACCCCCTGATCGGGTCGCGACCAGATACTGCAGATTCAGAGTGAGTCTATCGAGGGCGGCCTCAACGGCGTGCGGGTCGTCGGTCTCCACCAGCATCGCAAGCCCCGGCAGCACCAGGCCGGGCTCGGGCGTCACCGCTTTCCGGGCCGGCGTTGGAGGCGGCGGGCCCAAAGGAGCAATTGCGGGAGCCGTAGCGGGCGCTGTTGACGTGGCCGGAGCCGCCGAGGACGTTGTTGGCCGCGCCGCCGACGCCGGTATCGTCGCCGGTGATGTGGCCGAGGCTGTCGCTGTCGGCGCTGAGGTGGTCGCGGCAGGGGGGCGCGGGGGCACGTGCGGAGAGGCGGCCTGCGAGCTGGATGGCTGAGAGGGCGGCACGGGCATCGGCGCCGCTGCCGCGACGAAGACCGCGCTGCCGACGAAGTGCCTGAGCAACTGTCCCTCAATGGAGCCGCCAGGCATGTCCGCAAACAGCGATTGCAGGAGGCCCTCGGCGTCCGACACCATCAGCCGTCTCGTGGAATCGACGAAGTCGATCGGCTGAGTCCAGGCCACCACCACGGACGCGGGCAGTCTCATCAGCGCGTCGGCGGCCAGCGGCGGCGTCGCGAGGGCTTTCTGGTCCGGATCCATGCGACCATTGACATCAACGGTAAAGCCGGTTGTGTTGATGGCCGCTCCCAGGGCCAGCGAGCGCAGGCCCGACCAGCTTTCCGGCCACCATTGCCCCACGAAAAGCTGCGATTCGGCCGCCCGGGCGCTGGATCCCGCGTAGAAGATGATCTGGGCGTCTCGCGGCAGCCCGGACATCCGCTCGCGGAACTCGGCGATCTCTCCGAGGGTCGCGCCGCCTTCGCTCTCCAGAAGGGTCGCTGCCTGAAGATACAGGTTTATGTTCCGGCTGACCCGCCCGATGACCACCGTGTGTCCGTCGCAGGCCAACTCGTGATCGTGGTTCAACCGGTACTTCCGTATTCCCGCGGATTCCGTTGCCTTCTGGGACTTCATCGCCTCCTCGAAGGACTTGGGATCCCTGGGCTCGGCGAGAAGGATCGCATCCCCGATGCCGCTCCATCCCTCGGCGGCGAAGGCCACCGGGCCGGTGAAGAGCAGATCTGCGGCTTTGGGGTTTGCCAGCCCTACCGTCCGGGCAAACCACTGCCGCCATCCGGCTGGTTGCGTTGAGGGCTGACTCTCGAGCGGGTGTGAATCGCCGGCCGGCTGGGTGCTGCTCAGCAGGCGATCCATCATCCGGGCAATCAGCAGGTTGAATGGCGTGGACGTCAGAGAGTCAAAACCGCGGAATTCAAGGTACAACCGGGTGTTGGCCGGCACCGCGCGAGCCAGGAGGGCCGGGCCGGTCCCTTCCGCCGCCAAGGCCGACGGCAGGGCGGTTGCCAAGGCACACAGCACGCTCAACCCCAAGCCCAATCGGCGTTTGCCAGGCATGTAGATACCGTCCCTCTGGCGACCGGAGTCGCGGGATCACCACGCACAGCCGTACTATACCACTGGGCAGGCCGGCGACAACGGCAGTGAAGGTCGATTAGAGCGGATCGAGCAGCAGATCGCTGCCGGCCTCGCTGTCTGAGTCCGAATCCGGCGCGACGGGACCGGGCAGATCCTGCAAGTTCGAGTCGATCCGATCAGACTGAGACGACTTGTGTGACGGAGAATCTTCCTGGGCCGCCAACTGGGCGTTCGCAGTTGTCAGAGCCTGCTGCCACAAAACGCCGAGATGCGACAGGCCGTTCTTTGTCTTCTCGACGGCCTGAGTTGTCCCTTCCACGACCGACGACAACAGCGGGTCCATGAAGCTGGAGGCAGCCGTCTCGGAAGCCGGCCGCTCCTGCGCTTGCCCCGTCGATGCTACGTTCGGCCCACCCGCGATCAGATTGAGGGTCTTCTCGGTGGTTTCCGATACTCTCGCGCGATCGCTCAGGACCTTGGTGTTCGGCCGCTGCGAGGCGCTCGGCCACATCAACGTGAGAACCAGGGCGATACTGGCGGCGGCCGCCAGGGGCGAGGCCGTCATGACCAGCGTGCGGCTCCAGTTCCTTCGACGCGGCTGTTTGACCAACTGGGCGCGACGAGCCATCAGGACGCGGTCGGTGAAAGAGGCGCTGAGCGTGGGTTCCCGGCGGCGATCGAGCATGATGACGTCACCGCAGGCTTCGAGCATGGCCAGTTCAGTCTGGCATGCCGAGCAACTCAGTTGGTGGGCGTGCAGTTCGGCCTGCAACGACGGAGACAACTCGCCGTCGAGGTAGCGGTCGAACAACTGTCTTGCGTGTTGACAAGTGATCATGACGCCGCTTCTCTTAAAGCCTGTACCTGCGTCCAGTCCTCTACCAGACCGGCCAGCGCGTCCCTCAGTCGGCCCCGGGCCCGGTGCAAGTGGCTCTTGGCCGTGGCCATGGGAATCCCGAGTGTCTGCGCGATCTGGTCACAACTCATCTCTTCCCGGTAGAAGAGCAGGATCGCCGCCCGCTGCGGAACGGAAAGGTCGTCGACCGCTTCCCAGATCCTGTCCTTCAACCTGCCGGCTTCCTCGCTCTCGGCCAGCTTCTCGCAAACGTCCTCGTCGCTGTCGCTCGCCGAGATGTTCGAGAAATCAATGTCGCCCGTCAGGGCTTTCTTTCGCCGAATCTGGTTCAGGCACAGCCGATAGGCAATCGTGAACAGCCAGGTGCTGAACCGAAACTCGGGCGAGAACGAATCCAATGAGCTGAACGCCCGCAGAAAAGCTTCCTGGCAGATCTCCTCGGATTCCTCGTGGTCGCGAAGGATCCGCCACACAAAGGCGAAGAGGCGGTCTTTGTGTGCATCCACCAGTTGGCGCGCGGCGCTCTCGCACCCTTCCCGGGCCTGGGTGACCAGCCTACGCTCCATGCGTCTGGTCAGCCTTTGGACCCCGTTCTCGGCCTGCCTGAGTATCATGCCTCTTCACTCAATTATACATATGCCGGCAAGCCTGGTTGCATTCCGTTGGCACGGCATGCGAGGCCAAATTAGAATATGACCGTCCACCAGGGTCGGTTCCGCCGAGCCGGCCTTGATATTGTCGGTTTAATCATCTGGGAAATCAATAGTTATGGCCAGCAAGTCGGCCCCGGAACAACGCCGGATCGTCAACAAGAGAGCCCGGCACCAGTACCATATCCTCGACACCGTCGAGGCCGGCATTGTTCTCACTGGCAGCGAGGTCCGAAGCGTCCGCCTGGGCCGGGCACAGATCACCGATGGCTTCGTGCGCATAAATGGTTATTCCGCAACCCTTTACGGTTGTCAGATCGATCGCTACGAGCACTCCAGCGAGCTCAAGTACGACCCCAAGCGGAAACGCCGACTCCTGCTGCACCGCCGCGAGGTTCGCCGGCTGTCAGGCCAACTGGCACAGAAGGGCATGACCCTGATTCCGATAAGCGTTTATTTCAACGCCCGAGGCCTGGCGAAGGTCGAACTGGCTCTGGCGACCGGTAAGCAGCAATACGACAAGCGTCAGGACCTGAAGAAGCGGCAGCATCAGCGGGATATCGATCGAGCCACCGGCCGCCGCCGCGGAGGGCTCAAGTAGTGCTTCTTGCCGGTGGCAGACACGACGGCGGCGCGATTCCATAGGCGCTTGGCAGCCCCACATGGATGGTCTGCGGTTCTTGGAAGCCATGTGGCAACCGGTCGGTCCCGGCAGGTGAGCTTAAGAAACCGTATTTGAAGCGGGGTTTGGCTGAGCGGCCTGCTGGTGCTTGCGGATCATCTCCTTGGCCCGCAGAACGTGGCTGGGCTGCAGATCAGGTGGGACGTTTTCGATGCCGATTTCCTTGGCGAGCAGATAACGGCCGCAAAACGTAGCCTTGGACGCGCAGAACTCCAGCCGGTACGTCTTCGCCAGAGCCTGGATTCGTTCGATCTGGTTGCTCCTGAACGCGGCCCCGAGCGTCTGCACCTTCTCGATCTGGTCGCTGAAGTATTGGCACTCGGCCAGGAACTCACAGTGTTTCATCGATTCAATCCTTGCGCAGACTGCGCCCCTTACCTCAATTATCGTGTTCTCGACCGTTAATACTACAATATGTGTAACGTCCGATAGTATTCCGGTATTATGACCACTGGGGCGAGAAGCTGGACTGAACATGTCCGCAAGGGTGCGTGGCAGTCCGGTCGGGATGGCGGCGCAGACTCAGGACCCGCGGCGCGCGCGACGGATCAGGCCGTATTGCGGCCGCCGGATGTCCGGCCCGCGTTGCCTGCGAGCTATATGGTGTTTTTTGAATAGAAAGGAGCCAGATCATGTGCCGGGCGTGTTTGCAGGGCGGTTTGAGGATGGATCGTCGGGAGCTGCTCCGCATTGCCGGCGCGGCCTGGGCGGGATGGGCCCTGCCCTCCGTTGGGCCCGCTGCTGTCGCCGCGGCACAGACGCCTGGCGGCCGCGCGAAGGCGCCTGCCACCGTTCGGGTGGCGTTTCTCTACCCGCCGACCGAGCAGCTTCGCCGGGAGGGCTACTACAGTTGGCCCGGTTCAGGTTTTGACCCCGAGGGCCGGCAAAAGCAGTATTCCGCCCGGCTGGCCGAGATCGGCCGCAAGCTCGGGCTTCAGTTGGATGTCGTCGATGCAACACTGTACGGGCAGGAAGCGGTGTCACGGTTTGTCGCCGAGGTGAAGGACAAGCAACCTGACGGCTTGGTGCTCGTGCCCTTCAAGAAGTCCGAGTATGGCAACGTGCTGAAAATCATCGAGGAAACCGGCCGGCCCAGTGTGGTGGTTGCCGTTCTGGGCGTCTTCCTGATGCCGCAGATTCTGCAGCTTCGCGAGAAGGCCGGCGCGTACACCGTCTCGTCACTCGAAGACTTCGCCGCCGTCGAGGACGGGCTGAACATGATTCGCACCTCGCGCTGGATGCGCGAGAGCCGCCTGCTGAGTATCGGCGGCGCCGAGCCCAAGGAGATGACCGTCGAACACCTTGGCACGCAGGTGCGGTTCGTGCCTATGCAGCGGTTCGCCGATATCTACCGCAACACCGAGCCCGATGCCCACGTCCGCGAACTGGCCAAGGCCTACATGGACGGCTCCAAGGAACGACGTGAGCCGTCGGAGGCCGATGTCACCGACGCGGCCAGGGCATACTTCGCCTCCAAGCGCATCCTGGATGAAGAGCAGGGCGATGCCCTGACCATGGACTGCCTGCGCGGCATACAGGCCAAGGAGATGCCGCCGCCGTGCATGGGCTTCATGTCCCTGCGCGACCAGGGGGTGGTCGCAGGTTGCCAGAACGAGCTCAATCCAGCCCTGACCATGATGCTGGTGCAGCAACTGTTCGGTAAGCCGGGCTTCCAGCAGAACGCCGCGTGCGACACGGAGAAAAACCTCTACTTCGGCTCACACTGCACATCCCCCTCAAAGCTGATGGGGCCCGCCGGCCCGGCAAGCCCATTCATCCTGCGGAATCATGCGGAAGCCGGCGTGGGGGCCGTGCCGCAGGTGTTGTGGCCCGAGGGCCAGGAAATCACCATCGCCCACTATGTCAGCGGCACAGAGCCGCAGATGCTCATCTACTCGGGCAAGGTGGTGGAGTGCTACGACTCGCCGCCGGCCGGCGGATGCCGGACCAATCTGGCTGCCCACATCAACGAGTGCAAGGCATGGGAGGTCAAGGGAATGCACCAGACCATCTTCTGCGGCAACCACGCCGAACAACTCCGCTCCTGGTGCAGGATGTATGGCACAGTGCCGGTGACCTGAGATCGCGGGTGAACGCCACGGACTGTCCTCGCGGGCTGGCGCAACCAAGCCAAAAAGCGCACCACGGCCAACGATGGAAAGGGTGGCATGGCCAAGTCCGCCAACGGCGGGCGCCGCCATGTCTTCCGGTCCTTTGCGCTTCGTTGTTCTCTGACTGCCTGGTTCAGGGACAAAGCACGCGCTGGGTGAGCACCCCCAGCCTACTTGATCACGTTCGCCTCTTTCTTTGCCCACGAAGCCGCCGCGAGGTCGCGGATCAGGTGCAGTTGGTCGTCGGGTATCACCGTCCCGCACTCCGGGCACACGCCGGACACGTTGCCCCTTAAGTCATAGCCGCACTCGCGACATTTC
Organism: uncultured Planctomycetales bacterium; assembly: GCA_964586235.1. Taxonomy (GTDB): domain Bacteria; phylum Planctomycetota; class Phycisphaerae; order UBA1845; family PWPN01; genus JAUCQB01. Next base: position 12,154 of record CAZPIO010000069.1, on the reverse strand, counting down.
GTGGTCGGCCTCATCTGCCAGGGGACAACCTTCCAGAAAGTGGCTGCGAGGACGCCGACGATCGCTCCCAGGATCTGTCCGAAGAACGCTCCGAAGAAACCGTCGTCGGAAACTGGGCCGGGCAGGCCGAATCCCAGGATCAAGGCCCCGCAGAACTGACACAAACACGCGACCACGATCGCCCAAGGTGGCCGCCTGAGCAACCAGATCGCCGACCCGATCACCGGTCCGACCGGCGCCGCGAGTATCAGGCCGAGGATCAGCCCAAAAGGCCAGAAAGGCAACGCCAGGATTCCTCCGCCCACTGCTCCCAGCAAAGTACTCAGCACCAAACCAAGGAGAACGTACGACCCGGACGTCCACATTGTCATCCCTGTCGCCTATCTCGGCCGGGCAAATGTGCTCACCACGAAAATGACCGCGCTGGCCAGCACGATGACCGCGCCGGTGCCGACGTTTTCCAGCAACTTTGAGAACGAGGCCAGCGTGCCGATGACACTGCTGAGCAGCCCGGCCGCGATCGACCACCAGAACATCCCGCCGGCACTGCGAGCCAGGTTACGGCCGGTCGCCGCGGGGATGACCAGCAGGGCGGTCACCAGCAGGATCCCGGCCGTCCGGATCGAAACCGTGACCACCAGGGCAAGGAGCAGCGTGAACAGGTAATCGTAAGCGCGGACTTTGACCCCGCGGCTGTGGGCCAGTTCATCGTTGAGCCCAACCATGATCAACTGGTTGAAGCCGACGAGCATGAACAGCAGAACGGCCAGCGCCAGCAGGGCGGTCAGTCCGATGTCGGTGCTGTCCAGGTTGAGGATGTCTCCGTACAGGTACCGCTGGAATTCGGTCGTCCGCGCGCCGCTCCGTGTGACAATGGCGATCCCCAGGGCGACGACCGTGCTGAAGAAAACACCGATCACCGTGTCGGTCGACAGATCAGTCTGCCGGCGAACATAGGCGATTCCCGCCGCCACCAGCAGACCGAACGCAACCAGCGTCCACCGCGGGTCAATGCCCAGAGCCGACTCGTGCAGCAGGAGACCGAGGGCCACACCCGCGAACGCCGCGTGCGAGATGGCGTCCGAGAAGAACGCCATCCGGAAGTTCACCACCTTCACCCCAATTGCGGCGCAGACCGGTGCCAGCAGGATGCACTCCAGCAGGGCAAAACGCATGAACTGGTACGAGCCCCACTTGGCCGGCAGGATGCGGTAGAGAGCACCATCGACGGCCTGCAGAATGTCGCCGCCCAGCGTGCTGAGGCTGGCCAGTTCCGCGATCATTGCGCGCTACCCCCGCCATGCTCGCCGTGGGCGTGCGAATGCCCCTCGTGAGTGCCCGCGTGAGCGTACAGGCCGACGTCCTGTTGATACAGCAGCCGCAGGTTCTCCGCGGTCAGCGTCTCAACCGTCCGGCCGCTGCACATCACCGATTTGTTGAGGCACACGACATACTGGGCATGCTGGGTCACGATGCTCAGATCGTGGCTGACCAGCAGCATGGTGTAGCGTTGCTCGCGCTGAAGCGTGCCGAGCAGATCGCAGAAGAGCTCTTCCCCGGCCACATCCACGCCCGACACGGGCTCATCCAGCAGCAGGATGCCGGGCTCAGCCGACAGCGCCATCGCCAGCAGCACTCGCTGCAATTCACCGCCGGACAACCGTCCGAGCTGCATCTGTTCCCAACCGCTCCCGCCGACCTTCTCCAGGCACGCCTGCGCCAGTCGACGGGCCCGCCCTCGATGGAGAATCCACAACGGCGTCCGCTGCAGGCCCGCACACATGAAGTCCAGCACGGTCATCGGGATGCCGCGGTCGAAGTCCAGTCGTTGCGGCACGTAGCCGATCCGCAGCGGTTTGCCCTGCACATCCGTACCGTGATCGATCCGTCCCTCGTAGGGAATCAGGCCGAGAATCGCCCGCAGCAAAGTGGTCTTGCCCGCACCGTTCGGCCCGATGATCGCATTGAGTTCTCCCACGGCCGGCTCGAACGTCACCCGGTCCAGGATCTGACGCCCGCCAAGTGAAACGGAAACCTCCGTCAGGCGGATGGCGAAGTCGCGGGCTGCGGTGGTCGTGGACGGTTTCAAGGCTTGTGACCCAGAGCTTTCTTGAGCGTTTCGAGGTTCTGCCGCATGACATCCTCATATGACCGCTCGGTGGGGACCGAGTCAAGGCTGTTGAACGGGTTCAGCGGGAAGACCGCCACCCCGGCATCACGGCCGATCGTGCGGGCCACGCGGTCTGAGTAGGCCGGTTCGTAAAACACGGCCGCCGCCCCGGCCGCACGGATGCTTTCAATCACCCGGGCCATGTCCTGGACTGAAGGCGGATTGGATGGATCGAGAGTCAAGGTGGCCACCACCTCGAGATTGAGGTCTCTCGCCAGATAGGCAAACGCATCATGGAAGGTCACGATCCGCCTGTTGGCAAAGCCCGCCGAGGCTTCGAGCATGGCCTTGTGCAAGGCCTCGATGCGGTCGGCAAATGCGTTGGCATTTGCCTGATAAGAAGCAGCGTGGGGGGGATCGATCTCCGACATCTGCCGAGCCAGTTCATGCACCTGGCGGATTGCCTGTACCGGCGAGACCCACACGTGAGGATTCAGTTCATGCTCGTCGTGATGGTCGGCCTGGTCGGTCGCCGCTTTCGTCTCGGCATGGCCTTCATGCTCCTCATGGTGCTCGTGGCCCGGCTCGTGAGGTGTCGACGTGACAGGCTCGGCTTCCTCATGGGCGTGATGGTGCTCGCCCCTGGCTTCCAGAACGTCACATCCGCCGGAGATCGTGACGATTCTTGCCTTGGGGTTGGCCCGGCGGAGATCGTCCAGGAACGGCTCCAGCCCCAGCCCGTTGGCCACGATCACGTCGGCCTGGGCGACGGCCTTCAGGTCAGCCGGCGTGACCGTATAGTCATGCGGGCAGCCAAGGTTAGTCGACAGCAGGAGGTGAGCATCGATCCCGGGAACACCCGCCACAACGTTCCGGGTGAACACATAATTGGGCAGGAAGGTGCAAACCACCCGCAGTTGACCCGGCTGGGAGGTCTTCAGCCCGCTGGGCAGAAGGATGACCGCCACCACAATCGCGGCAACAACTGCACCCAGCACCACCAGCCGGTATCTGTTCGCCGAAGCTGAGCTCATTTCAGCATCCCGGGCCCGAACATCCGCAACCCGTCGAACCAAAGATCGACCGCTCCCAGCCAGTTCCCCTGCCTCCCCAACGCAAGTATATGCCGCTGTATTACATTGTCAACAGCGGCCTTCGCGTGGCCTATCCAGCGCCTTGCGCTCCTGTTGCGCCTGGGGCCCAGATCATGCCAATCCAGGTCTTTCCACAAGAAGATGGGGATAATACCGAGGGCGTGACAGCGATGGATGGTCGGCCGGCGAGGTGCACGAGCAGGCAAGTGAACTCACCCCGGAGGGTGTCGAGAGAGACCGAGGCTTTCCCTGATCCCGCCACGGGCCCATTCCGGACGGGTGCAGACGGCAACGGCGCATGGGGAGAGGCTCCGCCACGCGCCGTTGTTCGTCCCTCGCTTTATCCGATAGCCAAACGCGGCATGCGTGCCGACGCTGGCGGTTCCTGTGGGCTCGCGGACCCGGCTGAGGCGGCGTTCTGGGCTGACCGATGAAGGTTAAGCTGCTCTTCCACGCTGGAGATGATTTCCCTGAGCCGCTCCTCCTTGACACCTGCCGGGGTCTGCCGGCAGACCACTTCGTCGGCCTGCAGAAGACGATTGATCTTGCGGTTTGCCAGGATGACTGTCGAGTGGTTCTTATTGCCCATGAAACGCCCGATCTCGGGGAAGCTCATCCGGGTGTGCTTGCGGGCCAGGTACATGGCGATGTTGCGCGCCAGCGCCAGCGTCCGCGTCTTTCGGGAGGTGTGCAGGTCGGCCGGCGTGAGCCCGAAAAAAGTCGCCACGACGTGATCGATATCGTCAAGCCCGAGGGCCCGCTGCGTGCGAGCCAGGTGGTCGGCGAGGGCGTGCCTGGCCAGCGAAAGGGTGATCGGCTGGTGGGCCACCCGGCTGAACATGATCAGCTTGAGGAGCGCGCCCTCCAGTTCGCGGACGTTGGCCTGCAGGTGCTCGGCGATGTACGCGATCACCTCGGGCGGGACAGGCTGAGAGGTGGCGAGCCTGGCACGATGCTCGAGGATCGCGCATCGCATCTTGAAATCGGGAACGTCTATCCGCACCACCATCCCGGCCACGAACCGCGTGACCAGTTGCTCACTGAACTGCCCGATCAGTTTGGGATGCGAGTCTGACGCCAACACCACCTGCTTGCGCTGACAGTCGATCGCGTTGAACGTGTGCAGAAACTCCTCCTGTGTCGCCTTCTTGTTCGCCAGAAAGTGCACGTCGTCAATGATCAGCACGTCCACGCTGCGGTATCGCTGACGGAAGGCATCGATCTGCTTGGTCTGGAGGGCGTGAATGAACGCGTTTGTGAATTCGTCGCCGGTCACGCACTGCCATCGACAGTCCGGCTGGCGGTCGGCCAGATGGTTGGCCAGCGCGTGCAGCAGATGAGTCTTGCCGACGCCGCAGCCGCCGTGGACAAATACCGGGCTGTAGGCGGCCGCATCGCGGTCGGCAATTCGTCTCACCACGGACACCGCCAGCTCGTTCGATGGCCCGACGATCAGGTCCTCAAAACGGCCCCGCAGCCTCGCCGCCGCCGGCGGCCCATAGCGGCGATATTGACGGGCGACGCGGGCGGTGTTCTTCGCGATGAAGTCCGCCTGCGAGTTCAGTTGGCGCTTTCGCAGCGCGTTAAGAAGCCGGGGATCAACCACAAACGAAAGCTGCAGATCCCCGCCCGTCACCTGGCGGGCCGCCTCGGCGATCGTCTCCGTAAAATGCCGCTCGATCCACCCGCAGATGAACGCGTTCGGCGCGCTGATCTTCAGATGGCCGTCGGTCATTGCGAACTGGGTGGCGTTCTTGAACCAGACCTTGTACCGTTGGGGTCCGACCTCTTCTGCGATTCGTGATTGGATTAAAGCGACGCTGTCTGTGCGCGGAGTGATCACAGCCAACTCCTTCCTTGCTGTGGGAGCCGAGCGAGGTACGACAAACGATTTCGCTGATGTTGGCGGCAACCTGCGGCGCTGCAGGGTCACCGCTGAGTTGAATCTCAGCGGGCGGTAACTTACAGGCTGGCGTTCACGAAATCAACGGCGAAAATTCTCTGATGCGCGGGCTGTGAATAGAGTGTTCTGTTTGGCCGAGACTTACGGGCAGAAAAAAACTTATCCACGCGAAGCCAAAGCGCTTTGTGGAAAAACCGTGGGTAGTTGCGCAAGTTCCGATCCCTCATGACTCAGCGCGTGTCTTTTCATCTGCGGACGAATTCGCCGGACCGAGCAATCGGATCAATGCGGATCGCCGCAAAGTCTCGGAAAACCCAAAACGCGCGTACAGTTTCCTCGCCGGAGCGTTGATCGCATCGACCGCGAGTGTCAGACGCAGGGCCGCGAGGTCTCTCGCCGCGCGAACTCCGTGCGCCAGCAGGGCGGCAGCGTACCCTTTCCCTCTGCAGCACGCCCGCAGGCCCATGTAAACCACTTCCATCGCCGACTGCTCGGGCATTCTGGACAGGAGTAACACCCCGACAGGCGCGCCCTCGGCCACCCCAACAAGCCACGTTTCTGGCGTAAATACGCCAGTCGCGCGATGGCTGGCGAGTATGTCATCGATGTGGCGGAGACCGTTCAGGCGCGCGCAATCGAGGCTGTCCTCGTAGGTCTCAAGGACCGTTTTCGCGAACAGTCCATATGTGTCGGGACCGTAAGTGACCCACTGCAACGGAGGTGGCGGTTTGCCGACGGGAAGCGACTGGGTCAGATCTCTTTCCATATAGATCAGTTCGGCGAATGGCTCAAAACCGGCCTCACCATAGATCTCGTGCTCCAGCGCCGCCTCGGGTGGAATAATGGCTTGGACGAAATGAATCCCGCGCCCCCGTGCGCGCTCGGCCGTCTCGGCCAGCAGGGAGACCAGGTTGTCCGCCGCGTCCCCGTCAGGAATCCAGGACGGGATGTACACGGCCGAAGTGTGCCCCGGGGAATCCACGCACAGGCAACAGGAGACGATTCGTCGCCCGCGTTTGATAATCAGGCAGTGTTCGAGAGACAGGCCGCGCCTCTCCACGTGCTGAAGCAGAGAGCGGATCTGCTGGTCCTTGTCCGCTCGGGTCAGGTTCGGCCTGTGGATCAGTGCTGCGATCGCCTGGCGCAGTTCATCATCGTTCTCGGGCTTCGTAATGACCATGGACATCCGGACCTCAGCCGTCACATCGAGAATAACGTCGCGGTGGCTCTCGGCCAAGTCGGGGTCTGCGGCGGGGGGCTTGGCGATGCGCTCAGTGAGGGGCCTTCCCCGGGAGAAGAAGACCACGAGGCAGCCGCGTGCTGTACCCCTCGACGCTTGAACTGCTCAGCGGCACGACGACCACCGTCCACGGGCTCGCGGGATGTGGACCATCGCTTTCCGGGCGGTCACCCGGATAGATCTGCCGCTCGAGGACGCGGATCCGCGAACGCTCCTGCCGGACGGACTGGATTCTGATGCCAAGGTCGTTCCTCGCTGTGGGGCCAAGGCCCGCGATCAGCACCATCTGAGATCGAAAGTCCACGGGCACCTCACAGAGCGGCACCTGGGCCAGCGTAGCCGGGTCGCGGACGACCAACCTCACCGCTCTGGTCAAGCGCGAATAAGTCCCGGACGCCTGCCAAAGGATGGGCAGTTCTTCAACGCCTGAGGGGACGGTCGTGGGTTCAACATAAGAGGAGTGGCAGCCACTGATGCAGCCAAGGGCAATCGGAATCCAAGCCCAGGCGTTCGAGCGCAGACGGCGGCAAAGGCTGGTCCTCATGCCCTGCCATCATACCCGGTCGCCAAATGTCTGTCGCCTGTGACCACGTGAGAGCGGAGCGGCTCATCCGTTCGGCGTGACTGCCGCCGCTCGGAGGGCGCTGTCCTGCCGGATGCGGCGGACTTCATACCCGATGGCCGTTCTCACGGAGTGCAGCCGTCAGGTCGGTCGCGGACGCGCGAATTGAGAGACGAACGCCTCCCAGGCATCCATGAGAATCGCCGGGACCTCCACTTCACCCTGCTCGATAGCAGTGGCCAGGTCGGCCAGGTCCTCGAACGTGTTGACTCCGTAGTCATCCAGGAATTGCTCGAGAGCCTCCGCTTCCGCATCGCTCAGGGCGGGGAGCGAGATGCCCTCGGGCAGTACGATCCCCAGTTGACGCAGTTGTTCGGCCAGGGCGGGGAGGTCTCGAAAGAGGATCTGCAGTTCCGCGGAATTCAGCGCTCCGATGTTCTCGACCGGGTCAGTCAGTTTGCCCAGCGTCGACAGCAGGGTCCCGCGGTCGCCGTTACCGTTGCTGCTCGCCGGTGCGCAGCCCACGAGCGTAAGAGCGATGATGACGAGTGGGCACAGAGCGGCTCTGATCAATCGCGGCATTGGGCTCTCCTTGTCATGGCTGCTGAATGCGGCGAATATCCGTCCACCTGAGCTTGAATCGACTCCACGACGGCTCGGGTTTAACAGCGCACCTCAGAAGACGCACACTTTTCCGCGCGTTTTTCCGGACCAGGCGGTTCTCGCATCTCCGATCGCAAAGAGACGCCCGCCTCTGATCCGGACCATTTTGGCCGAGTCTCAGCCGGGGTCCACGGAAACAGCTCCTGGCCGACCAGAAACAACGTCTATCCGATCACGGATAGGGCGGCTCCTGCCGGACCATTGCCCTCAATCCCACTCTTCTCGGCTGAAGCGAGGGGGACTATAGTGTTGCATGTGATCGGCGTGGATATGAGTACTTCCATATGCAGATGGGCCTTCATTTATGACTGATCAACAACTGGATATCGTTTTTGCGGCGCCTCATCCCGATGACCTGGAGATCGGCTGCGGTGGCGCGATCGCCTCGCTGGCGGACAAAGGGTACAGAGTCGGGATGATCCATTTGACCAACGGCGAGCCGACGCCCAACGGGACGCCTGCACGACGCGTTGAAGAGGCGATGGCCGCGTCCAGGGTCCTGGGCGCTGCCGTGTGCGAGATTCTGTCCCTGACAAACCGCGAGCTGATGGATGGCCCGCCCGCGCGATACGCGCTGGCGACAGTCCTCCGACGTTACCGCCCGGGCATACTCGTGGGACTGGCCGGCCGCACGACGGCCGCCTCACCCGACCACTACCAGGGCCAGTTGATCATCGAGGCAGCCCGCTTCTATTCCCAGCTCACCAAGTGGGATGACCGCTTTGACAACACCCCACCTCACCGGATAGATCACCTGGTCTACCGCCCGATCCCTTCCGCGGCGGAGCGCATGCACTTCCATGGGCAGTTTGTGGTTGACATCACCCACACCCTGGACCGCAAGCTCGAAGCGATTCGCTGCTACGAATCGCAATTCGACGAGCAGCGATTCGACCGTCTCAGGCATTACGTAACCAGTAATGCCGGCGCGGAAGGAGGGCGGGCGGGCTATCGTTACGGCGAGCTGTACTGCTTGCCCCGGCCGGTCGGGGTGAAGGACATGGTCACCATGCTGGGGGCTTGGGAGATCCCGCCGCCGTTTTCGCCCTACTCGACCGGATAGGACGCAGCCCGGTCGCCAAATCCCAGGCTGGCAAAAGCCCGTGGGACGATCTTCACCGGGAATAGGGATTCCATTGGCACTTCGGGCAGGTCGGAGGCGAGCGCGAGGCACCCGATCGTACGAAGATAGTCCCGTCTTTAGGGCACTTGAACGCGATCTGAAGACCGCTGCGGCCACACTTGGCACACCTTTGACCCTGCGGCGTCAACTCCGAGTGCTCGATCGGATCCAGCATCCCCTTGGCAACCAGATCCTGTTCCGAATCCTCGTACGTCTGTCCGCACAGCGTGCACTGGCGGTAGATGGACCCACCGGCCATGTTCTGCCGACTCTGACCCGGCTTCTCGGGCCACAGTTGGATCACCACTGCGATGGCAGCGCCCGCGATTACCAGCGATACTATTCCATACGAAACGGGAGCTGGAAGCCGCCCTAGTGCCTGCCTCAGACCGCTCATTACCGCTTCCCGCAATCAGCTCATCATGGATTCTTGGAGAAAAGATCCCAGTAGTAATAGAGATCAGGTGCACCACCCGGTCCGCTGCTTGGATTCCTGAGGTTGTTGTAGAGTTGCCGTCCGGGATCGCGCACCGGTTTGGCGTGGTAATCGGTGAAGAGCACGTTGATCGTGTAACCCTTATGCGGAACGTCCTCACCGCCCACACCGATGATGTTGTCCGATATCAGGGCTTTGACGTTCTCATTGCCGACGTTGTTGCCCTCGGCGATCTGGGTCTCCACCCAGTTCTGGTAGTATTCGTGCCAGACCTCGCGGGGGTAGGTGCTCTTGCCCGCCTCCTTGGGTGACTTCCACTCCTCCACAGGGGCCGCGTACAGATACCCGCTCCACGTCACGTAAGGATCCGTGCCTTCTATCGGGAAGCTGGGCGCACCGTAGGTTGGATCGTCATAAACGTACAACTGGTTGCTGGGGCAGTAGAAGAAGTCAAGCGTCTTCCCGCAGTACTTCCCGTAGAGCTGACCCACATTGCAGGGATACCGCTTGTTCACGTTCGTAACGGGCATCCGCCGCACGTGCTTGATCGAATAGGCAAATGGGCCTCGTTCCGGCAGTATCCCCTTGTGATCCGAAGCGTAGGCGGACAAGCCCAGACCCATCTGGTGGAGACTCGAGAGGCACACAGCGCTGCGAGCCTGATCGCGGGCACGCTGGAGTGAAGGCAGCAGGATGGCAATCAGCAGTGCGATGATCGCGACCACCACGAGCACTTCAATGAGCGTGAATCCCTGGCCGCGGGACCGGCATCTCCGAGCGGGTTGGATCGTTCCGTCCATAATAGAACTCCCTATCCGAACGCCGGGCAAACTGTTGCTGTCTCAGACGTCAAAGCATTATAACCCGTTTACAGAGCCGAGTCAATATTGTCAACAAAAGAACACATACTGTATCGGCCAGCCGAGCACGCGACTCAAACCGCCCCGATGGCAGCCGGGGAGGCACCATACGGTTTCAGTCGACCGGAACCAGCGCGTAACAAATGCTGAAATAAGGCTTTATGTCTAGTCAGGCTCGACCGGCCCGCGGCGGGCTCCATCCGTTTGGGCCGTCTCGACCGCGACTTAGGTGGTTTGCCCCTCTCCAGAGTTCGCTTCAGGATCAGGCGAGCCCTCTGACAGCGCAGCCTCAGACCGGACTTCTCCAGATGGTCAACGCGATTCGATCCCCGGAAACCGGAATCGTGTGCCGATCACTCTCGTTGCCTGCTGACCGCGCTATCACCCTCGATCCTTTGCCGGCCGTGACCTCATCCCTTCCGTGCCGTTGTCTCCCCTCGTCGCGGGCAGGCCCGGCGGTCGAACTGCCGGCGGAGCGAATTTACAGAGCGGTTACAGAACTTGGGAACTGTTCCGGTTATGTTACGTCTAAACGAGAACAAGCCTTTGGCAAATCGAGGATTACGTCATGGCATCAGACAAGCAGCGGTCCGTTGTGTGTGGTTTGGTCTCCGCAGCACTGTTGACAGTCATGTCAGCGGCCGGCTTCGCGGCAGAGCGGTCCCCCGCCAAACTGCCCGCGACCGCACCCTCCAATGAGCGAACCTTCACCGAACAGAGCATCTATATCCCGTACGAGAAACTGCGCGCGGTCTTCGAGCGGGAAGGGCGAGGGGTGTTCCTCCCATACCAGGAGTTCGACAAGCTGTGGCGGATCGCTCGTGAGAAAACCAAACCACCCGTGGAGGCCGGACCTCCAGTGGGGGCCCTCATCGCCGAGGCGAGCCACGAAGCCTCGGTCGCCAGGGACGTGGTCCAGGTGACGGCCAGCCTGAAAATCGAGCTGCTGACCAAGGGCTGGAAGGAAATCCCGCTTCATCTCATCGGCTCTGCGATCACCTCCGCATCCATCGGCGGCCAGACAGCCCGAATCATCTCCGACCCCAACGCGGGGTACAAGCTGCTGGTCGAGAAGAAAGCCGACGGCTCCGAGGTCATCGATCTCAAGATCGACTACGTTCAGGCTTACAGCAAGGCTCCCGGTCAGAACAGCGTGACCTTCCAGGCTCCCCAGGCACCCGTGAGCCGGTGGACCATCCGCATCCCCGAGCCCGGCGTGAAGGTCAACATTCAGCCCCTCATCGCCGCGACCGAAGTCCCGTCATCCGAAGCGGCCACGACAACCAGACCGGCGGAGACCGTCGTGCGGGCGTTCGTCGGGGCCGCACCGACGGTGCGAATCGATTGGACTCCCAAGGCGGAAGGCGCGACCGGCCTGGAAGCCCTGGTCAGCGTCCAGTCCGAGCAGCAGGTCACCGTCGAAGAGGGTGTTACACGCACGCGAGCTGACCTGCGTTACGAAATCAGCCGGGCCGAACTCAGCCAACTCGTCATTTCCGTCCCGGCCGACCAGAAGATCGTCAACGTACTCGACTCGAACGTTCGCCAGTGGACCGTGCAGGAAGCCGACGGACGGCAGCAGATCACCGTCCAACTCTTCGAGCCGGCCCGGGCCACACAACGGGTCACTGTCGAACTGGAGAGATTCCACAAGGAGGCCGCCCGTCTCGAAGTGACCGCGCCGGTGGTCGAGGCCGTGGGCGTCGGCCGGCAGCAGGGGACTCTTGTGGCACAGGTCGCCTCTGGGCTCCGGGCGGAGGTCACCCGCCACACCGGCCTGCTCCAGATCGACGCGGGCGAACTGCCGGCATCGCTGGCCAAGACACAGTGGACCTTCGCGTATCGCTTCAATGCCGTGCCGTTTGACCTTCGTCTCCAGGTCGAGAAGATTCAGCCGCGTATCCAGGTCGATTCGCTGGCCGAGGTCCATCTGCAACCCGAGCAGACGACGCTCGACCTGCTCAGCATCTATACGATCGAACAGGCGGGTGTCTTCCAGTTGGAGTTGGACGTGCCGCCGGAGTACGAGATCCGCCACGTGCGCGGCCGCGAGGGGGCCGGGGCCCAGCCGGTCCAGGTCGACACCTTCGATCGTCGCGGGGATGACAAGTCAAAAGTGGTCGTCAACTTGTCTCGCAAGGCCATGGGACGAGTGGCTCTCGC
>CAZPIO010000068.1:18210-37588 GCA_964586235.1 uncultured Planctomycetales bacterium | reverse complement strand
CACGGCTGCCTCAAGGGCGACTATCAGCACGCTGACAGAGTGCCAAAGCCCAGGCGAAGCCGAAGGCTTCGCGAGGGTTCAGGGTTCAGGGTTCGGGGTTCAGTAGGAGCGGTCTCCGACCGCGATTCGTCGGATCTTCACGAGCCGGCAGGTTTATCCTGCCGGTGGAGCGGTGCGCCTCGGCGGGTTTCGGTCCGCTCAACTTGCAGCCGCGACCTCTCCGCCGGGTGCTATGCCAACGGCTTTGCGTGGGCATGTCTTCTTGGCATTGCGACGCTGTCCTTCGTCCGGCTGGTCGAGAAACCCGAGGCACTCCACGAGCGGAGCATCCGGCCCTCTTCATCCTGAACCCTGAACCCCGAACCCTGAACCCTTACTCACCAGACCAACCGATCCTCTACCAGCCGTTGTTTCAGGGCCGTCATCAGGGCGTCCTCGTCGGCCTCGGTCGGTGCCTGGTAGGTGACCGAGAATCGCAGATAGGATCCTGCGTCATCCCAGGGCACGGTGCAGATCGACCGCTCGCGGATGAGGAACTGCGAGAAGTCCTCGGCCGTGCTGAAGCTTGGCCCCCCTTGAATGCCCTTGGGCGACCGGGCGTAGAGGAAGTACGTCCCGCCCGGCATTTTCGCGTCGAAGCCGATCTCCTTGAGCGCGGCCACGAGCTTGCGCAGGCGCCGCTCGTACTTGCTCCGGACGGCCACGGGAATCGAGGCATCGTTGAGAGCCACGACTCCCGCCTTCTGAATGGCCATGAACTGCCCGCTGTCGGAGTTGTCCTTGACGTCGCCGAATGCACGAACGATCCGTTCGTGACCGGCCACGAAGCCCAGCCTCCAGCCGATCATGTGGAAGGTCTTGCTCATGGAGTGGACCTCGACGCCCACTTCCCGGGCCCCGTCGACCTGAAGGAAGCTCAGAGGCTTGCGCCCGTAGGTGAGCATGATGTGTGCGGCGTCGTTGACCACCACAATCTGGTATTTTTGGGCGAAGTCGACGACCCTCTTGAAGAAGACCTCGTCGGCCAGGGCTCCGGTCGGACTGTTGGGGAAATTCAGCACCATCAGCTTGGCCCGGCGGCGGATATCGTCCGGCACCGCGTCCAGATCGGGCCGAAAACCGTTCCTCTCCTCCAGCGGCATCCGGAAAACCGAACCGCCATAGTAGTGCGTATGAGTCCCCGCCACGGGATACCCCGGAACGGTCATCAGGGTGACGTCGCCAGGATTGATGAACGCTGCCGGCAGCATCGCCAGGGCGGGCTTCGAGCCGATGCAGTGGATGACCTCGGTCACCGGATCCAGGGTGACGCCGAACTCGCGTTTCACGAAAGCGGCCGCCGCTTCCTTGTACTCGATGATGCCGTTGTCGGCGTACCCGCGGTTTTCGAGCCGATCGACCTCGATTTTGAGGGCCTCGCGGATCGGGGGAGGGGCCATCTCGTCGTTCTCGCCGATGCCGAAGTCGATCAGCGGGCGGTCGGGGAAGTCCTTGATCGCCGCCCGTTTGGCGCGTTTGATCTTCTCGAACTTGTAGATGGCCGTGCCCTTGCCGTACTGGGCCCCACCGATTCGATCGGCGAACAACGCCTGGAAATACGGGTCACTCATCGTCTGTTCATCCTCATCAAAACGAAGTCGCCGGCCTTCCCTGCGGACCCGCTGCCAGAGCGTGGTGTGAGAAAGCCGTCGACTCCCGTTTCGGGCATGTTTTGGGCCATATCCATATCACCTCGGGCGCTCCAAAGCAACCTGCCCCTGGAGGTCTTTGCTGGACCACCAGGGGCAGCTCGTTTCAAACCGCTTGCGGCGTTGGTCGGCCTATTCCGGGCGACAGACGGTGCCGCCGGGCGTGTCGATGAATGTGTTCACCCCGTCGTCGCCTGCATCGGGGTTGATCGTGCCACCGCTGGCAACCCAGATGCCGCAGGTGGCGGAGTGGGCAAACGTGCAGTTATTGGCGGTCACCACCACGGGCGGCGTGTCCAGGATGAGGCATGCCGCGGCGGCCCCTGCGTATTCAATATTGGCCAGCGTAAGCACGTTACTCGCCGCGCTGGTGTTGGTGTAACTCAAGCCGTTCCAGAAACCCGGCGTCTGTGTGGCTCCGGTCAAGGTGATCTCGCGGGTGGGCGCCCCCACCGCCCGCAGAGAGCCTGTGCTCTGGACGTTCATGACCCCGCCGCTGGTAAACGCGATGGTCACGCCGGGCAAGAGGGTCAGATTCCCGGCGACCTGGACGTTCGTGGCCAGGTAATCGGCGTCCAGGTCAGCCCAGATGGGGTCACCCGTGACCGTGCCCTCCAGCACAACAACCGCATCGGTGTCGTTGCCCTGGCAGGTGCTGGCCGTGTCCAGGTATTGAACCGCGTTGGGGACGAGCGCGCACGCTCCCTCGGCGTTTTGTGTAAAGGTGTTTGCGGCGAAGCCCGTCAAATCCGCCGTCCCCGCGGCCCGCAGGCCGCAGCCGGCGCACTGCCGAAGGGTGCTGTGGGAGATGGATACCGCCACCTCGGCCGTCTCACCCGACAGAAGCACACCCGCCCCGCCGGCCTCGCCTGCATGTTCGACGGTCACGTATCCGAGCTGATTGCCGGTCGAGCTGCCGCTGAGGAATTGTATGCCGCGCCAGTAGCCGCGAGATGCGGTGGCACCGGTGAACGTGATCGGCTCTGCCGCCGTGCCGACCGCGTTCAGGTAGCCGGTCTGCTCTATCAGAAGTGCACTCCCGGCCTGGCATCGCACGGTGGTGCCTGGCTGAAGCGTCAGACCCGCGGTGACCGAGATTGTCCCTGTCAGATCGTAGCACCCGGCCGGCAGCGCGGTGTCGGTTGTGATGTCGGACGATATCGGCGTGTACGTGCAGCCGTCGACCGGCGGCGGGGGTTGTGGCAGGCAGATCGCTCCGCACAAAGCGACCGACACGGTCAGCACGCCGAACCCGATAGCCCGCAATTGACGAATTGTCGTTTTCACTGTCGTTCCACCTCGTTTGTCAAACTGCAACTCCAACTCCGCGACGCAGTCGGTCGCATTCCAGGCCGCCTCAACACAAGGCTACGCCTTCCTCCCCGCGTGCCTTTCGATGGCCAGTCTGGTGCCGGACCGATCATTCCCATGATACACAAGCCCGACTCTTCGCACCAACGACGCGCTGCCCTCGGAGTTCGCGGGCACAGCCGCCCCATCGCTCTTTCCGCTGCATCTATCGGCAAATCGGTGGATGGCCCGAAAGAGCTTTCCCATGGCAGCCGGGGCTCGCCGGACCGCCCGACAACAAAACTCGCCCCCGGCGGTGGTGTTCGGCCGGCGGCGAGTCTTGCGTTCTCGATGAAATCCAACCAGGAAGCTTAGGGTGCGATGAAGACGTCTCCCTCCGTGTTGCCGGAGAAGCTGTTGGCCGTCTCGATATCGGCGTTGATCGTCGCGCTGCTGCCGACGTAGACCCCGTACTCGCTGCTGTTCGCGAACGTGCAGTCAGTGGCCGTGGCCTGCGCGTCTCCCGAGAGATACAGGTTCCCCGCGCCGTTGGCGCCGCCGTACTCAATCGTCACGTGGCTCAGCACATTGTTAGCTGAGGACGAGTAGTAGTAGTCCAGGCCGTCCCAGTAGCCGGCGCTCGCCTGCTTGCCGGTGAAGGTGATTCCGTCGGCCGCCGTACCCTCGGCCCGCAGCGACCCGTCGTCGTTAACGGTCATCCCCAGGCCCTGTCCGAAGACCAGCGTCGCGCCCGCCGCGATGGTCAAATCCGCGCGGACGCTGACACTGCTGCTGTCGATCAGGTAATCCGCATTGATCGCCTCCCAGGTCTGTGCATCAAACACGTTGCCGCCTCGAATATCCACGACATCCTCGTCATTGCCATCGTAGTCACCGGCGGCGTCCAGCCAGCCGACCATGTTCGGCATGACCGAGGCCGCGCCGAGCGCGTTGCCGGTCAGCGTGTTGGATGTGAACTCCGTCATGTTGGTGGTATCTCTCAAGTGGACACCGTAGCCGGCGCTGTTGCGGAAGGTGCAGTTGCTCACCGCCAGTCGGGCCGGCTCGCTGGTGCTCCCGGTGGTGATCAGGTTCCCCTCATCGGCTGCCCCGCCGTACTCGATCGTGACGTACTCCAGCCGGTTGTTCGCCGAGTTTGAATAGTAGTACCAGAGCCCGCCCCAGTAACCGGGAACCGCTTCGCTGCCGGTGAAAAGGATCGGGTCAGCCGCCGTGCCCACCGCTCGCAGCGATCCGTCGTCGTAGACGGTCATCTCCTCGGCGGAGTCAAACACCAGTTCGGCGCCCGCCGCGATGGTCAGCGGACCGCGGACGTTGACGCTGCCCTCGATCAGAAGCGGTACCCCGATCGCTTGCCAGGTCTGTTCGTCGGACACGTTGCCGCCTCGAACGTTCAGGCCGTTGACGGTGTTGCCGCTGTAATCACTGGCGTCATCCAGCCAGCCCACCATGTTCGGCATGAGTTCACCCACCCCGGCCGCATTGCCGGTGACGGTGTTGGCCGCAAACTCGGTCATCACCGTGGTGTCGTTGAATTCGAAACCACAACCGGCGCTGTTGCGGAGCGTGCAGTTCCTCACCGCCAGCCGGGCCGGCTCGCTCGAACTGCCTGAGGTCATCAGGTTGGCCTCGTCGGCAGCCCCGCCGTACTCGATGGTCACGTGCTCCAACCGGTTGTTCAGCGAATTCGAATAGTAGAAATACAACCCGCCCCAATAGCCGGGGACCGCCTGCGATCCGGTGAACACGATCGGCTCGGCCGCCGTGCCCACGGCGCTCAGCGATCCTCCGGAATTCACGCTCATCCACACGCCTTCGTCGAACTCGAGCGTCACGCCCGGACTGATCGTCAGCGCAGCGTTCACGTTGACGTCGGAGGTCACATGATAGCAGGCCGCCGACAGGGTCCTCGCCGAGTCAATGGTACCGGAGAGCTCGATGCAGATCCCCGGGCCCGGTCCCGGACCCGGACTGCACGCCTGTCCGATGGCGATCATCAGCACGGCTGCGCCGGCCAGCGCGGCCGCTCGAATCGACTTAACGCGGAAATTTCGTTTCATCACCGGTTACCTCCTCTGAATAGAGCCCACCTTTGCCAGGGACGCAACAACTCGCCCTCGAAACCCGAGCGCATGCCGGCCGGATAACCGCACCCCTCAGCCAAACGCGGGGGGCCCTGGAGTGTCGGACTACGGACCGAGCTATCGTTGCCGGACAACCTCGAGACCAGGAAACCGGCCGCGCCATAGGGTATTAGACCCTCCGTCGGGCCGTCTGTCCAGTATCGGGGCGCAAGGGATGCGGCCAGCTTGTCAAGCCGTGTAGGTCTCGACACGCAGGTCGACGATCGCTCTGATTTGCTGCGCGGCAAGGCCTAGCGCGTCGTTTGTCAGAGGGGAGACGAACGGCTCGGCAGTCTTGCGGGCCACGGTATAGACTTGAACCAGGCGAATACGGCCACCAGCGTCGACGATGCGTTTCAGCCGTCCGGCGAAAGCGGCAATCTCGGCCTGCGGCGGCGTCGCACCCTCGATGCTCATCCACAGGGACTGGATCACAATCGGCCGGAGAAGGGACGCGTCCAGGATGTTGGTCAGGATGCGATCGAACGGGACGTGCGACCGGTTGACGCGGCGGTAGTACTCCTCGGTGCCCGCGTCGAGTTTCGCCCAGATCTCGCCGTTGTTGGCGTCCATGACTTCCAGTGCCCTGCGGACCTCAGCCAAGTGCAGGCAGGCAGAGTTGGTGATCAGGACGATTCTGGCATCCCGCAAATCAAACTCTCGACGAACACCCGCGGCAACGTCCACGGCCGCCGGGAACTCGGCACAGGCCGTGGGTTCGCCGTCGCCCGAGAAAGCAATGTCCCTGATACGCCGGTCGGCGGCCGGAACGCGACAGAAAGGCGGCGAGGCAAACAAATCACCCCGAACTGCCCCCCCAACCGTCGCCCGCAGTTCCTCGCGCAGGCGGTCCAGATCGATATCCGTCGCACTCGATCGGACATCTCGATCCACCTGACAGTAGACGCAGTCGAAATTGCAGCGTTTGTCGAGATTGAGGTTGATGCCGATAGACAGTCCTCCTGCACGCCGGCTGATCACCGGGTACACGTACCTGTTCTGGCGCCAGTCGCGCGGGTGATGAGCATGCAGGCCCCGCAGGGTCTTGTCAGTGTCGTTGCTTTTCATGAGAGCGCTTCATCCAGCAGCGTTGGCCCAATTCCATTTTGGCGGATTATAGCCTGCCGGCCGTGCTCCCGCGAAGCCGGCGGCCGTCCCCCGCCCCCCGCCACTTGGGCCGGCTTATAATGGCCCCACAGAGACTCGGGCATGCGGCGCATTCTGCGAAATCTCGGTGCGAACACACGGCTGCTCTGGGGGCTGGCCGATGCCCGGCTGCGCGCACGGCCGCTGCTCCTGTCGCACCTGGTGACCTGTCGGTGCCCCTGCCGATGCGCGACGTGCCTGTGGCGGAACCTGGTGGCCGAGGAGATGACCGCCGCGGAGATCGCGCGGGTGTACCGGGAGGCGCGGACAGCCGGCGTGCTGTTCAACTCGATCTGGGGCGGCGAGCCGATGGTCCGCGACGATCTGCCCGAGATCCTGCGTTCGTCCCGAGAGGCGGGCCTGTTCACCATCCTCATCACCAGCGGCTACCGATTCCTCGACCGCTTCGACAACGTGGCACCCTGGCTGGACATGGTGATCTTCTCGCTGGATCACCCGTCGCCGGAGCACGACCGGATGCGTGGCATGCCGGGGCTGTTCGAGGCGATCAGCACGTCAATCCGGCGGCTCGAGCAAAGCCCCCGTCCTCCGCGTCTGGCCGTCAACTCGGTGATCAGCCGGCTGAATCAGGACGTGGTTTTTGACCTGGCCGAGTGGGCTCGGAATATGCGGGTATCCGTTTACTTCAACCCGATCGAGGTAGGCCTGCTGGGCCGGCCGGAAACCGCCCGATCCAAGGAAGACCTGGCCGTGGATGAGCGGCAGCTCGCCGAGATTCTCCGCCGTTTGACTGTGCTCAAGGGTCGCGGGTACCCGATCCTGAACAGCTACAACTACCTCCGGACCTTCACCGATGGCAAACAGCCTTATCGCTGCCATGTCCGCAAATTGTGCGTGGAACTGCGACCCAACGGCGACCTCATCGACTGCCTCGACCGGTTCTGCCCGATGGCCAACGTTCGCGGCGCGTCGCTGAGCGAGATCCTCGCCCGGCCGGACATTCGCCAGCGGCGGCTGCGCGAGGTCACCTGCCACGTCTGCAACAACGCCGATGTGATCGACGCGTCGTATCTCTGGGAGCTGCGGCCGGAGAGCGTGCTTTCACTTCTGCTCCCGCGAACATAACCTATTTCTGAATAAAGAGATATGACAAATATCGAAAAACTGACGCTGTTGACAAACATAACGCCGTTAACTAAGATACCTTTGTTCACCGGGGCATGTTTATGGGAACAAAGGAACGCAGAGAACGGGCCAAGGATGCCACCCGGCACAAGATACTCGACGCCGCGCGCGACTTGTTCGCTCGCGAAGGGTATGAGGCGGTATCCATGCGAAGAATCGCGGAGGCGATCGAGTACTCGCCAACAGCCATCTACGTTCACTTCAAGGACAAGGCCGACCTGATGAAGGAGCTTTGTCACCTGGATTTCGAGGCCTTTACGGCCCAGGCGCAGCAGTTCGCCCACGTGGCCGACCCCATCGAGCGGATTCGGCTGTTGGGGCGCCAGTACATCCAGTTCGCCAAGTCCCATCCGAACCACTTCCGGTTGATGTTCATGACCCGGCCGGTCCCGGAGATGGTGGAGATGGACGAGGAGGAGATGAGGCAGCGCGGTCGAGGTGATCCCAGCCGTGACGGGTACGCATTCTTGATGCAATGCATCCACGAGGCCATCGCCCAGGGTTCTGTCCGGGAGGACCTGGAGCACGACGCGGAGCTGGTGGCCCAGATTCTGTGGGCCAGCATGCACGGCGTGGCTTCGCTGCAAGTGACCCGGCCTGAGAACGAGTCGTGGTTCAACTGGAAAGGCGCGGACGTATTGGGTGAGGCCACGTGGTGGGCAGTCCTTCGCGGCGTGCTGCGGGACACGGCCGTGCAGCGATTGGAGGCGCCGGCGGTTCGCACCGGCAGCCGAAGGGGTTCAAAATGAGTATTGACCTTCGCGAACGACTCGGAGGGCGTTTGCCGCGGCATGCCGACGACGTGCAAGGCCCGGGGCGCGCGCACATGGGCTGGACACGTCTGTTCGAGGTCCAGGCCGCTCACAGGGACGGAAGGATCATCACATGAATACCGCGACTGAACCCAGGAAGCGGGAGGCGAGCGGCGGACGGTGGCGCGGAAGGCTGCTAACGGGGGGACTCCTGCTCGGCGGGGTCGCGGTCGTCACGCTGATCGCGTCGATGCCCTCGCAGAAGGCACCGGTGCCGACGGTCGAGCGGGCGCCGGTCAATGTGAAGGTGGAGCGGGTGGAGCCCATTGCCGAGATCTCGGACTCGTTCGAGATCACGGCCGTTGTTCATCCCTACACGGTGGTCCGGGTTTCGGCCGAAGTGGCCGGGCGGATTGAGCGCTATGGGACCCGATCCGCGGCGGTGCGCTGGCTGGGGGGTGTACTGCCGGCCGGCAGCACGATCGATGAGGGTCAACCCGTGACGGTCGGCGACCCGCTCGTGCTGCTCAACCGCGACCTGCTCCAGGCCCGATTCGACCGGGCCCGTGCGCAGCACGAGTTCGACCGGCAGGAGCTTCAGCGTTTCCAGTCGCTCTACGACCGCGAAAACGCCTCGCCGACCGAGTTGAGGCTGGTGCGTACGCGGCACGATGTCAGCAAGGCCGACCTTGAAGAGGCCGCTCGCTCGCTGGCCCGAGCCACCATCGCCGCCCCGATCAACGGCATCCTGAACGACTGGTACATGGATCCGGGCGAATACGCCGGGCCCGGCGACGCGGTGGCCGAGATCGTCGATATTGAGAAGGTAAAGGTTTGCGCGGATGTGCCCGAACGCGACGTCGGGTACCTGCGGGTCGGCCAGACGGCCGTGGTGTCCCCCTCACCCAGAGACACGGCCTCGCTGAAGGGAACGATCACCTACATCAACGCCCTCGCCGACCAGATCACTCGAAGCACCCGGATCGAAGTGACCGTTGAGAACAGAGTCATAGAGGCCGCCGCATCGGTGTCGAGCCGACCGGCCGACGGCGAGTACCGCCTGCGCTGCGGGCAGATCGTGAACCTGCGACTGACTCGCCGCACGCTGCGCAACGTGACCATGGTTCCGCTCGCGAGCGTCATCCCGCTCGAGGAAGGAAAGGAGGTCTATATCGTGGCGAGCGGCAAGGCTGAGCGGCGTCGCGTCGAGCTGGGCTTCATCCGCGGGCGCAGCATCCAGGTGACGAGCGGACTTCAGCCGGGCGATCTGCTGATTCTCGAGGGCCATCGGCTGGTCAGTCCCGGCCAGCCGGTGAACGTCGTCACCTCGGACGCCCGGGCTCCGGCCGAAGCCAGGGCTGGAGGCCCGACCACGCAACCGGTCTCCCCCGAACCGCGCGGGCCGGCCGGCCCGGACAAACCATTCAGACTTGCCGCGGAGAACGCGCCGTGATCATCTCCAATGCCGCGATCCGCAACCGCACCACCGTCGGTGTGCTGGCCTTGATCATCGCCGTGTTCGGCACTTACTCCTACATCAGTCTGCCGCGTGAGGCGGCGCCCGATGTGCCCATCCCGTTCATTCTGGTCAACACGATCTACGAAGGGGTTGCCCCGCAGGACGTCGAATCGACGGTGACCCTGAAGATCGAGAAGGAGCTGGCCGGCCTCAAGGGCGTCAAGGAAATCCGCTCGTCCAGCGCCGAAGGCAGCTCGATGATCACCATCGAGTTTCTCCCCAGCGTAAAGATCGACGACGCCATGCAATACGTTCGCGACCGGCTGGACCGCGCCAAACCCGAACTGCCCCGCGATGCGGAGGAGCCCACGCTCACAGAGATCAATGTCGCGGAGTTTCCGATCATCATGGTCAGCGTCTCCGGCGATCTCTCACCGGTCGCACTCAAGCTGATCGCGGACGACCTGGAGGAGACGCTCGAATCGGTTCCGGGGGTGCTGAACTGCGACGTGCTCGGCGGACTCGAACGGGAGATCCGTCTGGAGATCGACCAGAACCGGCTCAGCGCGTATGGCCTGACCCTGCCCGAAGTTCTGGCCCTGATACCCTCCGAGAACGTCAATATCTCGGCCGGAAGCCTAGAAACACCCGGGATGAAGTTCAACGTTCGCGTGCCGGCCGAATTCACCGAGCCGGAGGAAGTGGACAAGCTGGTCATTGCCGTGCGCGACGGCCGTCCGATCTACCTGACCGACGTTGCCAGCGTGAACGACACTTTCAAAGACCGCGCCAGTTTCGCCCGCCTCTGGACTTCGATCAGCGATCCGGCCGGCCGGCAGCGCCTCGAGGGGTCGGAAACCATCACGGTCACGGTGCAGAAGCGGATCGGCGAGAACATCCTGTTCATCTCCGAAGCGGTCAAGCGGGTCATCGCCGAGTTTCAGCGTCGCGTGCCCGCCGGGGTGCACTTCGACATCACTCTCGACCAGTCCAAGGACATCCGGCTGATGGTCGCCGACCTGGAGAACAACCTGGCCTCGGGCATGATCCTGGTCGTCGCCGTGCTGCTGCTGTTCATGGGTTGGCGGCCGAGCCTCATTGTGGCGACCGAAATTCCGCTAAGCATGATGCTGAGCTTCGTGATCCTGCAGATGCTCGGGTACACGCTGAACATGATCGTGCTGTTCAGCCTGGTGATGGCCGTCGGCATGGTTGTGGACAACGCGATCGTGATCGTGGAGAACATCTACCGGCACTACACGCTGACGGGTAACCGCGTACAGGCGGCACTCACGGCGACCGCCGAAGTCGCGTGGCCGGTGATCACCTCGACCCTGACGACGGTGGCCGCCTTCGCCCCCATGTTCTTCTGGCCCGGAATCATGGGCGCGTTCATGAAATACCTGCCCATTACGCTGGTCATCACCCTGCTGTCATCGTTGTTCATCGCTCTCGTGGTCAACCCCACGCTCAGCTCCGTGTTCGTCAAGGGGCGACTCAAGGAGGGCAACCAACAGAACCTCTTCATGCGGGGCTACCGCCGGTTCCTTCGCGTGGCCATCGCGCATGACGTCCTGACTCCGATGCTGACCCTGCTGCTGCTGATGAGCCTCGCCATACTGTACGTCAAGCGGGCCCACGGCACCGAGCTTTTTCCCGAAGTTGACCCTCGCCGCGCGGTCATCAACCTGCGCTGCCCCCAGGGCACAAATATCCGCGAGACCGATCGTCTGGCTCGACTGGTCGAGGACCGCCTTCAACCCTTCGCGGCTGATTTTCAGCGCGTGACCACCAACGTCGGTGCGGGTGCCGGCGATTTCCTGTCCGGCGGCATGGGAGGAGCGGGCGAGCACCTGGCAAACCTCACCCTGGAGTTTCACGATTTTGAGAAACGCGCGCGGCCCTCGGCGCGGGCCATCGCCGAGATCCGTCAGGCTCTCTCGGACATCGCCGGGGCGGAGATCAAGGTCGCCAAAGAGGAGGAGGGTCCGCCCACGGGCGCGGCGGTGACCGTGCGGGTGATTGGCGAGGATTTCAGGACGCTCGAAGACCTCAGCGCCGAGGGCAAACAACTCATTGCCGACATTCCGGGCCTGGTCAACCTGCGCAGCGATCACGAGGCCACCCGCCCCGAGCTGTCATTTCGCGTCGACCGGCGGCGCGCCATGCTGCTGGGTGTTAACACCGCGATCGTCGGCAATTACCTTAAGACCGCCGTCTTTGGCACAGAGGTCGGCAAGTACCGGCAGCTCAACGATGAATACGACATCACCGTCCGGCTGCCCGTGAGCCAACGCGCAAGCATCGACGACCTGTTTCGCCTGCGGATACCGAACAACCAGGGAGCATCCGTGCCGCTCAGCTCGCTGGGCGAGTTCAGCTATACCGGCGGGCTCGGCACGATCAGCCGGATCAACCAGAAGCGGGTGATCACCCTGACCGCCGACGCCGAAGGCCGTCTGGGGACCGAGGTGCTCGCTGATGCCCAGAGTCGCCTGGCATCTCTCACCGACCGCTTGCCCCTCGGATACGAGATCCGCTACGCGGGTGAGAAGGAGGAGCAGGACAAGGCCCAGGCGTTCCTCGGGCGCGCTTTCGTGGTCGCCGTGTTCCTGATCGTGCTGATTCTCGTAGCCCAGTTCAACACCCTGATCGTGCCCGGGATCATCATGACGACCGTGGTCCTCTCGCTGGTCGGCGTGTTCGCCGGGCTGCTCGTCCACGCCATGCCCTTTGGCATCATCATGACGGGCGTGGGCGTGATCAGCCTGGCCGGTATCGTGGTCAACAACGCGATCGTGCTGCTGGATTACACCCGGCAGTTGCGGGCCAGGGGAATGGATCTGATCGCCGCTTCGGTTGAAGCCGGGGCAACGCGGCTCCGCCCGGTGCTCCTTACCGCAATCACAACCACACTCGGTTTGATCCCGATGGCCGCGGGCATCAGCTACGATTTCCACACCTTCACGTGGAGCACCAAGAGCGAGTCCAGCGAGTGGTGGGCCAGCATGGCGATCGCGGTCATTTACGGCCTCCTGTTCGCCACGGTGCTGACGCTCGTCGTCGTGCCGAGCCTGTATGTGATGTTCGTGCGGATGGGCGAACGCATCGGGCGGCTCTTCGGCCGTCGGACCGAGGGAACTCGCAGCGGGAGCCCCGCCACGCCTTCAGACTCGCCCCCGGTCGCGACGTCCTGACCGACGGGAACGGTGATGCCTTTCAGCCTGCGGAGGGGAAGGTCGGAAGGTCCGCCGGGGCCGACCCTGCCGGAATCTCACTTTGCCATTCTGAGTTGAGCGCGGGCACAGGCCACGGCCTGGGCTTTGCGGCGGGAGGTGATCTCGTCGGTCGCGGGCATTTCGAGGGCCTCCGCCAGACGAGCCTCGGCGTCAGCCCGGTTGATCTCCTCGGACGGCACGGCGGTTTTGGTAAGAACGGTCACCCGGTTGTCGATCACCTGGGCAAAACCGCCGTCGATGAACCAGGTCATCTCTTCCATCCCGTGGCGCGCCCGCAGGCTGCCGGCGCCCAGCCTGCAAAGCAGCGGCGCCCGGTTAAACAGGATGCCGATTTCGCCGTCATGGGCCGGCAACACCACCGAGTCGACCTCGCCTTCGAAGGCCTGGGCCTCGGGGGTGATCACGCTGCACTGGAGAGTCTTTTCGGCCATCAGCTTTTCGCCAGTTTCTCCGCTTTTTCGGCCGCGTCTTCCACCGTGCCGACGTACATGAACGCCTGTTCGGGCAGGTGGTCCCACTTGCCGTCGCAGATCTCCTCGAAGCTGCGGATGGCGTCGTCTTTCCGCGTGTAATTGCCGGGGTAACCGGTGAACACCTCGGCAACGAAGAACGGCTGCGAGAAGAACCGCTCGATCTTGCGGGCCCGGGCGACGGTCAGCTTGTCTTCCTCGGACAATTCCTCGACGCCCAGGATCGCGATGATGTCCTGCAGGTCGCGGTAGCGCTGGAGGATCTGCTGCACCCGTCGGGCGACCTTGTAGTGCCGCTCGCCGATGTACTGGGCGTCCAGGACGCGGCTTGACGAAGCCAGCGGATCGATTGCCGGGTAAATGCCTTTCTCGGTGATGCCGCGGGCCAAAACGATGAAGGCGTCGAGGTGCGTGAACGTGGTGGCCGGAGCCGGGTCGGTCAAGTCGTCGGCCGGCACGTAAATCGCCTGC
Source organism: uncultured Planctomycetales bacterium (assembly GCA_964586235.1). Classification (GTDB taxonomy): domain Bacteria; phylum Planctomycetota; class Phycisphaerae; order UBA1845; family PWPN01; genus JAUCQB01. The sequence goes on along the minus strand of CAZPIO010000068.1, from coordinate 23,783 downwards.
ACGGAGGTGACCGCACCTTTGCGCGTCGAAGTGATCCGTTCCTGCAGGTCGCCCATCTCCGTACCCAGCGTCGGCTGATAGCCGACCGCCGACGGCATGCGGCCGAGCAGCGCGGACACCTCCGAGCCGGCCTGCGAGAATCGGAAGATGTTATCGACAAACAGCATGGTGTCGGCACCGGACTCGTCGCGGAACCACTCAGCGATAGTCAAGGCGCTCAGGGCCGCCCGCAGACGCGCGCCCGGCGGTTCGTTCATCTGCCCGAAGACCATCGCGGTGTGGTCCATGACCTGCTTGACATTGCCCTGGGCGTCCTTGAAGGTCGCCTCCTGCATTTCGAGCCACAGGTCGTTGCCCTCGCGGGTTCGCTCGCCCACGCCGGCGAAGACCGAGTAACCGGAGTGCTCGCGGGCGATACGCGCGATCATCTCCTGGACAATGACCGTCTTGCCCAGTCCTGCCCCGCCGAACAGCCCGATTTTCCCGCCGCGGACGAAGGGGGCCAGCAGGTCGATCACCTTGATGCCCGTCTCCATCATCTCCGACTTGGGGATCAGGCTGGCAAACTCGGGCGGCTTGTGGTGAATCGGACGCCGCTCCTTGGCGTTGACCGGCCCGCGCATGTCGATGGGTTCACCCACCAGATTAAACACCCGCCCGAGCGTCTCGGTGCCGACAGGAACAGTCACCGGACCACCCGTGTCTTCGATGGGCGCCCCGCGAACCACGCCGTCGGTCGTGCCCAGCGCCACCGCGCGAACCTTTCCCCCGCCCAGATGCAGCGCGACCTCGCACCAGAGCGTATCGTGCTCGCTCCGGCCCAGAACCTTGCGCTCGACCTGCACTTTCAGGGCGCTGTACAGCGCCGGAAGCCTGGACTCCTCGAACTCCGCGTCAAGCGTGGAGCCGATCACCTGCGTGACGTGACCGATATTCTGCCCATTCGCCTTTGCCATAGTCGTCGCTCTCAATAATCACCGATCCGCCCTGGGGAACACCGCGTCCAGGTCAGTGGCCTTCATTTTCTCGTCCGGCACACCCATGGCCCGCAGCACGCCGACGGCCATCAGCACGTCGCCGGCGGGTTTCATGTGCACGCCGTCGGTCGTGAAAAACTGGCTCGGCCGGGAGGCCGGCGAGCCTTTCCTGTCAGCCTGCCGGTTGTGCCGCTCCATTGCCTGCAGGAACAGGGCGTGCAGGTCGACGTATTCGCACTTGTTCCGCCCGGCGACCTTTTTCCCGGCGGCGACGTATGCGGCCAGCCGCCGGTTGCCCTCCGATGCGGGATCCTCCTCGATCACCGTCGGCGCCAGTACGTAGACGCGTGACCCCGCCCGAATGGCCATGTCCACCATGCGTTCGAGATTGCGCTCGTAAGTTTCGAGCACCTTCGGGTCGTGCGGAGCCTCCATCCGGTGCCACACGTCGTTGATACCCACGCTGATGGTGACGATCGCCGGTTTGCGCCGAACCACGTCTCTTTCAAACCGCGCGACCATATCCTCGGCCTTCTGCCCGCTGATTCCTGCGTTGATGATCCGGGGGATCTTCATCCCCGCGTACTGCTGCGCAAACACCACCTCCATCGCTCGCAGATAGCCGCCGGCCTGAGTGATGCTGTCGCCCATGGCCACGATCTGGTCGCCGGGCCTGATCTTCAACTCGGGGGCGCGGCCGGCCGGCCGGCTTGTCGGCGTCGGAACCAGGGACAGGATTATCGCAAACAATCTCATCGGCTCCATTACTTGATCGCCTCCGCTCCGCTGACAATGTCCAGCAGCTCGAGCGTGATCTGCGTCTGGCGGGCCCTGTTGTAGTGCTGCGTCAGCGTCCGGACCATGTCGCCGGCCGCGTCCGTGGCGGCCTTCATCGCCACCATCCGGGCCGTCTGTTCGCTCACCGCCGCGTCGATGAAGCACTGGAACAGGCGCACCTTGACCGTCTCCGGGAGCAATTCGGCCAGCAGCTCCCTGGGGGGCGGGGTGAAATCGTATTGCACGGGGGCCGCGGCCGCTCCGGTCTCCGCGTCCGCCGTCGGCGGTTCGATCGGCAGCAGTTGCAGCACCTGGGGCCGCTGCACGCCGGTCGAGAAGAACCGCATGTAAGCCACGTGGACGGCGTCGATCTCCCGCCGCTCGTAGGCATCCATTAACTGCGTCGCCATCGGCTCCACTTCGCTGAACTGCGGCTTGTCTTCGAATCGCGTGTCCGTGGCCGCGAGCGGCCTTCCGAGAAACTTGAGATACGAGATGCCCTTCTTGCCGATGGCATAAATGTCGACCGTTTCACCCGCCTGTTCGCGGTGCTCGAGATGACCGATCGCGGCTCGCAGGATGCCCCCGTTGTAGCCGCCGCACAAGCCCCGGTTGCTGGTGATCACGATGAACTGCGACCGCTTCGACTCGCTGTTTGTTTGGAGCAGCGGGTGGGAGATTTCGCCCTGGTCCCGCGAGAGCTGGCGGACCAGCTCGGTGATCCGCTCGGTATAAGGGCGGCTCCTGGTGGCCCGGGTGTAGGCGGCCTGAAAGCGCGCGGTGGCGATCAGTTGCATCGTCCGCGTGATCTTGCGGATATTCATCACCGCCTTGCGGCGCTTGATGATCGCTCGTGCCTTGGCCATCCAACCTACCTCAGCCTGCGGCCTTTACGCCTTCCTTGACCGTCTCCATGAAGCGTTTTTTGAAGCCCTTGATGATCTCCGTCAGCTTGTTACGCACATCGTCGGCCAGGTCGCCGGTCTGGACAATCTGGTCGCGGACTTCGCTGAATTCGTCCTGAACGTGCGTGAGCAGCGCCTTCTCGAAGTCGCTGATGCGGCTGAGCGGTATGTCGTCGCAGAAACCCTGCGTGCCGGCGAAAAGGCTGATCACCTGGTCGGCGACGTGCATGGGCACGAACTGTCCCTGCTTGAGCAGCTCAACCATCGCCCGGCCGCGGTCCAGTTGCTTTTGAGTGGCGGCGTCGAGGTCCGTGCCGAGCTGGGCAAAGGCTTCGAGTTCCCTGAAGGCCGCAAGGTCGAGCCGCAGCGAGCCGGCGACCTTTCTCATGGCCTTGATCTGGGCGTTGCCGCCCACGCGGGACACGCTGATGCCGACGTTGATCGCGGGCCGGACACCGGCAAAGAACAGGTCCGGCTCCAGGTAAATCTGCCCGTCGGTAATCGAGATCACGTTCGTGGGGATGTAGGCGGAAACCTCGCCTTCGAGCGTCTCGATGACCGGCAGCGCGGTGAGCGAGCCCCCGGAGCCGGGCACCTTGCGAACCTCGTGCTCCGGCCGGCCGAGGGCCTTCAGGTCCTTCTCGGCCTCCTCCTTGCCGGGCTTGCCGATATAGATCTTCTCGTTGATCGCGGGCTTGTGTTCGGCCGGCGCCGATTTCGGCACAACCATGTATCGCGTGGCCAGCTTGCAGGATCTTTCGAGCAGCCGGCTGTGCAGATAGAACACGTCGCCGGGGTAAGCCTCGCGGCCGGGGGGCCGGCGCAGCAGCAGGGAAAGCTGCCGGTAGGCCGTGGCCTGCTTGGTCAGATCGTCGTAAATGCACAGGGTCGCCTTGCCCTGCTCGTACATGAAGTACTCGGCCATCGCGCAACCCGAATAGGGAGCGATGTACTGCAGCGGCGCCGGATCGGAACTGCCCGCGGCGACGACGATGGTGTAGTCCATCGCTCCGTGCTCGCGCAGGGCCTCGACCACGCCGGCGATCGTCGATTCCTTCTGACCGACGGCGACGTACACGCAGATCACCCCGGTGTCCTTCTGGTTGATGATGGCGTCGACGCCGATGGCCGTTTTGCCCGTCTTGCGGTCGCCGATAATCAGTTCGCGCTGGCCGCGCCCGATGGGAATCATGCTGTCGATCGCCTTGATGCCCATCTGCAGCGGCTCGCTCACCGGTTCGCGTTCCGCGATGCCGGGGGCGTTCGATTCCAGCGCCCGGCGAACCGGCGTCTCGATCGCCCCGGCGTTGTCCAGCGGCCGCCCGAGCGGGTCGACAACCCGGCCGATCAGCGCCTCGCCGACCGGCACGGACAGCAGTTGACCGGTGCCGCGCACCGTGTCGCCCTCCTTGATCCCCAGGTAGTCGCCCAGAATGACCGCGCCGATCGAGTTCTCCTCGAGGTTGAACACCTGGCCGATCGCGCCATTCTGGAACTCGAGCATCTCGCTGGCCGCGGCGCTCGACAGCCCATAGATACGGGCGATGCCGTCGCCGACCTGCAGGACTCTGCCCACCTCGGCGACATCGATCTCGCCCTTGTACTTGGCGATTTCCTCTTTCAGAACCGACGCGATCTCGTCCGCCTTGAATTTCATGGTCTTTCCGCCTGAGCCGGCTACGCCTCGAAAGCGTATCCGCGCCCGCTGTGAATCTCCTCTGTCGCCCGCTCGCGCAGCCGTCTGTACGTCCGCCCGATGCCCGAGGCCACGCTGGCATCGATCTGCACATCCTGGTAGCGAATCACGACGCCCCCGATCAGCTCGGGCCTCACCTGCTCGATGAGAATGGCCTCTTGACCGATCCGCGCGCTCATCACCTGATGGATCGCCGACTTCTGCTCCTCCGACAGCGGCATGGCCGTTTCGACGACGACTTCCTGCTGATGGTGCTTCTCCTCCATCCGCAGTTCCACGCACCGGCCCACTTTCCGGATCAGGCCCAACCGTCCGCGGTTGTTGAGCACCTGGAGAAGGTTCACGACCAGATCGCTCATCCGGCCGCGACAGATGCGCTCGATCGAGTGTCGCCGCGGATCGTCATCCACCGAGTCGGCGATCAGCATCCGGCACAGATCGATCTCCCGCTCGATGAGCCGCATCAGGTCGGCTACTTCGCGGGCCACGGCTTCCTCTTCGCCGCGCTCGGCGGCGGCCGCCAGCAGCGCCTCGGCGTAGATATCCGCCAGGGCCATACTCTCATCGAAGTTGTGGGCCATCTCGATTCCATCCGCCCGTGCCGGTCAGTTCCGGCCGCCGGCGCCTCGTTCCTTGAGACTCGTCAGTGCCTCGGCCACAAGCCGCCTGTGATCCTCGGGGGTCAACTGCCGCTTGAGCACCAGACCGGCCATCTCCATGGCCAGCCTGGCCGACTCCTCGTGCAGGTCGCGCAGGGCCGTGTCGCGGGCGATTCCGATCTCCCGCCGGGCCCGCTCGATGATGGCCTCGGCGTTGCGACGGGCCTCGTCCTCGATGCGCCGCTTGACGGCCTCGGCATCGCGCCTGCCCTCCTCGACGATCCCGCTGGCCTCCGTCCGGGCCTGGTTGAGCTGGTTGGTCAACTCCTTCAACCTGGCCTCCGCTTCGTCGCGATCCCGCCGGGCGCCCGCCAGTGCGTCATGGATGAACTTCTCGCGTCGATGAAGGCCGTTGAGGATCGGCCCCCAGGCAAACTTGCCCAGCACGATCAGCACGCCGATGAAGATCAGCAACGTCCAGAACACGTTGCCCAGATTGCCGCCGAACAGGTTGACCTCGTCTCCGCCCTCGCTGGCGGAAGCGATGTCCGCGCCCACCCCCAACACCCACACCCACAGATGCGTTTTGCGCCACATTCCGACGCTCTCTTGGCCAGGC
>CAZPIO010000068.1:0-18110 GCA_964586235.1 uncultured Planctomycetales bacterium | reverse complement strand
CCTTCAACCATCGCCGCGGTGATCAGTGCCACGCCGTTGATCTGGCCGGCCGCTTCCGGCTGCCGGGCCATCGACTCGGCGGCGCTGGTACCGATCCGCCCGATGCCGGCCGCACCGCCCATCAGCACCAGTCCCACGCCGATCGATGCACCCAGGAGACCGGCACCTTTGTCCTGCAGAAATGTGAAACCACCGCTCGTCGCTTTTTCCGGAGCCGGAGCAGCGTCTTCAGCGGCCATCACCGGGGCTGCTATCATCAGCAGCGCCAACATCACCAGAAGAGTCAGCCGTGTCATGAATGCAATCCTTTCGTTTCCGAAGCCGGCGGGAACGGCTCCATTTCACTTCAACTCCATACGCCATCGCCTCTCGGCCTCGTGACCCACGGTCCCACTCCGCGAGCATGGCAGGTTGAACGCTCGTCAGCCGCACACGGTCAGTGTGCCGGTGTCGCCCCCTCCTTGTCCCTGGCATCTTCGTCGCCGTGAGATTGACCGTGTTCCTCGTCGCCGTGAATGTTGACCGCCATCCCGATGAACACCGCGCTCAGGAACGTGAAGATGAACGCCTGCAGGAACGCGACGAACAGCTCCAGCAGGGTAATCGCGATGCTGCCCAGCACCACCGGCACCGCGACGACGATGCCGAGTATGGCGCTGGCGGCCCCGGCCATGGCGATGAAACTCAGCAGCACGGCCAGCAGAATGTGCCCGGCCAGCATGTTCGCAAAGAGACGAATGGCCAGGGCGGCACACTTCACGATCAGCCCAAAGACCTCGAGGAATGCGATCAGCAGGTTGATCGGAAACGGCCCCATGAAAAAGTGCTTCACGTACGCCAGGCCGTGCAGTCGCAGCCCGTTGAAGAACACCATAATCAGCGTGCAGGCCGCCAGGGAACCGGTGGTGAAGATATTGCCCGTGGGCGTTCCGTAAATGCCGTGGCCGAAGATTGGCTTGGTAATCGGTTCCAGTGGCAGCAGGCCCAGCAGGTTGCACGCGAGGATGAAGAAGAAGCAGGTCCACAAGTAAGGGATGAACCGATCGCAGTACGGACCCAGGTTCGGTTTGCCCACGAAATCGCGGAGGAAACCGCAGATCGCTTCGATGAAGTTGCGAGTGCCCCGCGGAGTGAGCTTCTCGACCTCGTCGGGAACGATCGGAAGCCGTGCAAGCCGGGGCAGCACAAGCAGCAGAATCACCGCCGCGATAAACATCATGATCAGGTGGTTGGACAACAACGTAAACGAAGTCCAGCCGTGCCCGACCCGTGCCCAGACGTGGTCGACCACGTGGGTCAGGGGGTTCATGCTGGCAAACAAGTCAACCGTCATGTCCGCTTCTCGTTCGGTCGGGTCTGCCGCAGCAGCATCAGGGTCTCGATCTTGATCAACAGCACGTAGCTGATCGCCAGCCACACCAGAAACGGGCCTGGCTCCACCCACGCCTTCCAGGCGACCAGTCCCGCAACCACGATCGTCAGCACCATCCGGACAGCCGCGGCCTTGAGACTCGCTTTCAGCCGCGCCGCCGGGTCACTCCTTGCCAGCCGCCGCACGATCACCAGCAGCGTCGCGTAGACCACTCCTACCACGATGCACACCGCCGCGGCCATAGCCCTGATGCCTGCTTCGCCGCAACACCATCGCGTGGGATAGTAGCCCACCGCAAGCAGCACGGCCGCCACCGCAAGCGGCAGCCACAGGCTCAGCGGGTTCCTGGTCGTTTGGCCAAGCTCCCCTCCCATCGCTAGGCCGCCCCATCGCTCGGCGGCGTTTTGCCGCCCTTGCGGCTGCTCGGCCGTTGCACCATCTCATGCACCGCGCGACGCACGAGGTTATAGAGGCCGCCAATCACACCGATGACCGCGCAGATCAGGAGCCCCCAGGGACTCGTCTCAAAGCGGCGGTCAATCCAATAGCCCAGCAGACAGCAAGCCCCTAACCCGGCCGCCAACTCGACTCCGGCACCGGCCAGTCGCATCGCCCCCGGTGGCAACCAGCCCGGTGGTTTCGGGTCGCTCATCGGACTCTCCGAATGCGCCCTTATCCTCTTCCCGATCCCGCGAGATCGCGGCGACACCGCAGCACTGCGAACAACTCCGGGCGGCGCGGCATAGTCCCCCCCCGAGGCAGTACCCGCAAGCCTGCCGGCCACGACTCGGACGCCCCCCCGAGCGGCACTCAGCGGAACGCGCCCATTGCTCTGTTGACAGAAGGTCGCGACCAGTCGTCACGGCCGGCCCGCGCCAGACGCCCGCCATGCCTACAGCCCCGCAGTCTAGGCCTCGCTGCCGAGGTGGTCAAGCAGCGGCGCGATCAGTCGTGATCGCGGCATTCTATCGGCAGGAAGATGAAAAAAGACTTGCCGGAAGTGCGGCGTAAACACCCCAACATGAATGACAGGTTCGCCGGGATCAGACGCCCCACCGTCCGAACGCCGTGAGAAAAAGGCGGCAGGCCTTGGCCTCGCGGCAATCCCCGGATCGCGGGCGAGGTCAGGCCTGCCTTTGTGTTCCCCCGCTGGTGCCCTTCCATGGGCCGTGAGCGACCTGCTCCCTCCATGGAGCGGCCTTTGAAACCGCTACGCCTCGACCTGGGCCAGCAACGGTGGACGGCGACGCCGGCGCCGCTTCTTGGGTGCCCCGGGAATGCGAATCTCGGGCTTCCTCGGCTTGGCCTCGGCCGCGACCTTCAGCGCCTCCGCCGCGTTGGGGGCGAACAGATCAGCGTTGACCTCTTTCCACAATCCTTCCGCGCGGTTGAAGACGCCGCCTGAAATCATGATGTTCATCGTGGGATTGGCGCCGACCTCGCGAATCAGGTCGATCAGCCGTCGGACACCGGGCACGCCGCTCGGCTGCGTCCCGAAAATCGTGAGAATATCGGGCCTCAATCGCCCCGTCAGTTCGAGCACCTCGTCGTCCGGCACCCCGCCGCCGATGAAGTAAACATTCCAGCCCTCCGCCTCGAACAGGTCGGCGCACATCTGTGCTCCCAGCTCCTCGGGCTCACCCTCAGCGCACATCAGGAGCATGCTCTTACCGTTCGGCAAGCCGCGATCGAGTCTCGCCTGCAACTGGTCGGCCAGCGACCGGCTGATTCTGGTGGCCATGTGCTCGGCGACCAGGCTGATGCGATCATCCCTGTACATCACCGCCACCTGCTCCATCGCCGGCCAGATCATGTTTCTGTAGATCTGGGACGCCTCCACGCCCGCTTCCATGGCCTCGGATAGTACATCTCTGCATTCCTGCCGACGACCTGCCAATAGCGGGTTCATCAGCCGTTCGAAGTACCGGTCGACGCTCATCTTCGCGCTCCAGCTAAATCGCGGATGGCGAGCGCGGATTCCTCCTGCGCCCGGAAACCATCGCATGCTTCCACGCTCCGATCCGTCGCCTCATGCTCTGGAAAGGAAGGCTTCCGCTACGGAAGCTGACTCTGCCAGGCGCTCCGCACCGGCAACTGTAGTGACGTGTTAACTTCTCGACTCGGCAGATTACCTATTCAGCCGAGCCCGCCGTTACAATCGTCTCCAATGTTAATCTGGGAAAGATGGTCATTTTGGCGAAAATGTCATCGGCGATTCCCTGAAAAAATCTTGAGGGCGGATCCCTAATTTGCGCTAAACCTCTCAGAAGATCATGTTCCGGATAATGATGAGTCCAATAAAACGGCCACGCACGGCTGTGTGCCGCAACGCCGCGCGTTACCCGAACCACGACTCGGCGGGATTTGCCGCCTGCCGGCATGATTGGCCGCGATCTCGGATCCTGACCAACCGCTCACGGAGGCGTTGCCCGCGCGTCCCATCCGCGGCCGCTCTCATCCGTGCAATCATCTGAACATCCCGACGCAGAACACCACCAAGCCCGCGACGGCCACAGCAATAGCGCCCACCAGAATCGGGATTGCATATCGATCACAGCGCGGGGAGTTGGCCAACGCAAACCAGGCGAAAATCCCGCCGGCCAGGCCGACCTTGAAACTGATCGTGCCCCAGAATCGCCAGGCATCCCGGTAAATCGCGAATGCGTGTCTCTTCTCCGGCCAGTAGACCTCGCCGCGCGCCAGGTTGAAGGTTACAAGCAGCAGAATCATCGCCGGCACAACGAAGCCGAAGAAAGGAATCCGATCCGGTGCGTCGCGTTCCATGGCATCTGTTCCGCGTCGCAAGCCCCCGTCTGCGGCCCGGGCCCGTCAGTCGCCTACCGGTTCCTCGGCCGACTCCGCGACCTGTCCAGGCTCCTTACACACCTCGCGCAGCACCGTCGTCGCGTAGCAGCCCGATTCCAGATAGAAGCTCAGCAGCACGTACGCCCCGGCCTCGTCCTGGCCGGCATCTACGTTGACCTCGTGCGGCTGAAATCGCAACGGCCGTCTCGCGCCTTTTACCCGGTGCCGTCCTGCTTCGCGCCACTCATCGGGGTTGATCTTCTCGCCTGCAACCAGGGATGCCTCCACCCGGCCGGCCTCGCCACCCGGCTGGCTCATGCGATAGCCGAACAGCGGACCGGTCGGCGAAATCTCGAACGCGTCGCAACGCGGCTGCTCGCGAGCAACGTCCTCGACGTGGAACACCGCTCCCTGCGGGTGCCGCCACGCCAGATCGCCCTCCATGAGCCGGTCGAGGCCGGCAATCCGATCGGCCACCACCTGGTTGAAGAGATGCGACTGATACGCCGAGATGTAGAATCGCTGCATGTGCAGATCGATCGCGCGAACCGCCTTCCGGGCGTTGCCGTGGGTCTTCACGAGGGTCCCGCAGACTCGCCGCTCGCTGACGAATGGGTAAGGCCAGGTCCTGGCCGCCGACTCCAGTTCGCCCCGGTCGAAAAGCTCCCGGGCCTTGCGCACATCGCCGTAATCGGCCGGTTTCACCCGGCCCAGCAGGCACGCAACCACCTCGTCGTAATCCTCCCGGAGAAGGGCCCGGCCGATTTCCCACGTATCGCCGCGCATGCCAAAACGCTGTGGCCCGAAGTAGTTCGGTACGCCCCGCCGCGCGAGCACGTCCATCATCGCTTGGACATTGCCGACCTGAGCAGTGTCAACGTCGCGGATTTTGATCGTGAACCGGTTTCCGGCCAGATGGCCCAGCCGCAGCTTGTTCGCATGGCGCGACACGTCCACGACCCGCATCCTCGGCAAATCAAGCTTGCGAATCACTTCCGGATCAACGTGCTCGACACTGAATGTCTGCGTCGTGACCGCATCCGCATCCTTCAGCCCGGCGTAGCCGATGTCGCGAGTTGGACGCCCCAGGGCCCGGGCAATATCGTGAACCGCCCGCATGGTCGACAGACCGACCTTCTCGATGCGGAAGTAAACGTGCGTGCCCTCGCCCGAGGGCTGGTACAGCGGCATCTCCTCGACCCGGAAGTCCTCCGGATGAACCTTGACACGGCCGCCGATGCCCGGCACCTCCGCGGTCAGGAACGGCAGTTCATCGACGCTCAGCATAGCTGTCTCGTTGCTCCTGTTGCGAACTCGGCAAGCCTCAGGCAGGGCCCGCCGACACATCTTCACCAGCGGGCTTGCGAAACGCGGATGAGACCTCGATTGAGCCTGTCCAGAAACGAACTCAGATGGTATTGCGTTTCAATTGCCGGCGCTGGCACGCCGACCGCGGCGGCTCGGCGCGCCGGTTCGCCCAGTATCGCCTCGACCTCCAGCGGCTGTTTGTTGAGGTAGTCGATCAACATCGACGGCCGATACGCCGCCATGGTCAGCGTGTTGGCCATCATCTTGTCGGTCATGGCGGCGACGTCGATCGAGCACCCATGTGCGTTGCCCGCACGGCCGGTCTCCTGCATCAGCGTCCAAGCCACCTTTCTGAGGCCGGGGTCGTTGATGATCTCGTGGGTGGTCACCCCGCCGGCGGTGATGGTCAGCGTGCTGAACGGGATGTTCCACATCAGCTTTTCCCAGCGGGCCTGCTTCAGCGACGGGCGGACCATCGTTTCGATACCCGCATCGGCGAAAAGCCTGGCCATCTCCTCGACCTGCCTGCGATCGTCGAGGAAATGCCCGAACGCCACCCGCCCGTAGCCCAGGTGATGTACGACCCCTGGCTCACCCCGGTTGATGCACACGAACGCCATCCCGCCAAACACCCGCTCCGGCCCAAACCACTCGACGAACCTCTCCTCGATCCCCAGGCCGTTCATCAGGGCCAGGATGCGGGTGTTCGGCCCCAGGCACGGCCGGATCAGCCTTTCGGCGTCGTCGATGGCCGTCGTCTTGAGGGCGCAGATGACAAGGTCAACCGGGCCGATGTCGGCGGGATCGCCGAACGCCGCCGCGTGGAGGTGAAAGTCGCCCTCGCAACTCTTGATCGTCAGCCCGCCGCGCCGCACCGCCTCCAGATCGCGGCGCATGAGGAAACGAACCTCGTGCCCGCACCGCACGAGCCGAGCCCCGTAGAAGCACCCCACTGAACCGGAGCCAATGACGGCAATCCTCATGGCAACTCACGTCCCGCCTGCTGTAAACGATCCGCTTTCTCGCGCTGCGAGCAACCTCAATAGCGAAGGAAACTCCCCTGGCGAAATCCGAATGTCGAAATCCGAATGACGAAGGAAGCCCGAAGCACGAATGACGAAGACGATTGCCTCACACCCCCGCCAAGTTGCAGCATCCCATTCCTCCGGCTTCGACCCTTGTCGTTCCTTGGTAATGCAGCCTTCGGCATTCTGACTTCGGTCATTCGTCATTCCTTCGTCATTCGGATTTCGGCATTCGTCATTCTCTCCTCGTTCAAGCTCCCATCTTCCCTCAAGGGAGCATCAGGACATCGCGGCCAATTCCGCTCGGCGTCTGCGGACAAGTTCCTTCTTGTTCTCGGGCATCTCCGCCTCGTTCAGGAGGACGTCGCAGCCTTCAACGAACATCTCGCGGGCAAACTCGGTGTCCCACACGCGATCCTCCGGGCTGCGGGTCTCGACCGTTCTGAGAAAACCCTCGAATTCGTCGAAGTAGCTCCCGTAGATGTGGAACGAGTCGGCGATGTGGATGTACTCGCCGACCGGGACGCCGATTTCGCGGGCCATCTGGGCCTGGAGCTCGACAAACGCGTACATGTTCATGAACGCGGCCTTGTAGGCGTCGTTGGAACGCATGTGCACGTTCAGGTTCAGACGGCCGTTGTGGATGCGGAACCACATTCGCTGCAGGCAGGCCGGATCGCTGATACCCAGATCCTCCCAGGCCTTCCAGGTGACCGCCTGGGCCCGCCGGGTGTACCAGCAATCCCTGAGCAATCTGACGCACGTGGCGATCTGGTCGATCTTCTCGCCGCTGGCCCACGGGGGATCATATTCGAACAACCGCTCGTGATAAGTGTATTCCCACTTGCCCTCCTCCGGAGCGATCCAGTGATCGTGGACCCCCAGCAGCACCTCCGCCCGATACTTCTCAAGGTCGTCGAGGCCGCCGGGGAATGCCCGGTGCAGGCGCGGCTCGGACATCGGATCAGTAACGTGGATCATCGCGGTCACGTCCCGGCTGTTGGGATCGTCGGTCTTGTCGTACTGAGTCGGGAAGCTCGCCCCCTGCTCCCAACAGGCGATCACCGCTTTCTCCCACCCCATCGGAAGCGTTTTCTCAACTATGTGAATCGTCTTCATTGGCCTGTCCCCTGTCATTCTCACCCGCTGCGGGCGGCTCGGACCACTCCTGTAACATCTCGTCAATCAAGCCGGTCAACACCGTCTCGCCATCATCCAGCATCTCCATTTCGATGTGAAGCGCGCTGACCGGCACCGGCCAGTCCACCTTCAGCACCGCCAGTTTGACCGCATCCTTCTCCGTGGTCACCAGTGCGGCAAGCCGTGAGTGCTCCGCCCATCGCCGGATCGCGTCGACGTCGGTGCTGGTATACCAATGGTGGTCGGGCCACCACCGCCGTTCCGCGGGCGCGATGCCCAGGCCGGCAAGCGTCTTCTCGAAGGCCTCGGGGCGCCCGATGCCCGCGAAACAGCCGACGCGCCGTCCGACGGGCGCGGCGACCGCGGCTCCTGCCAGACTTGTGAAGCCTATTGGTCGATGAACCGCCCGCACCATCGGCACGCGTGGGTGCAGGCGCCGGACCTCGGTCTCCAAGGCGGCAACCTGCGCGTCACCGGCCTGGTCGCAACGGGTCAGGATCACGGCATCAGATCGCAACAGACCCCGAACGGGTTCTCTCAGCAATCCTCTGGGCAGCAGGTGTCCGTACCCGAAGGCACAAGTCGCGTCTATCAGCAGGAGGTCCAGATCGCGGCCGATCCGCCGATGCTGAAACCCGTCGTCCAGGACCGCCGCCTGGACGCCATAACACTCGATTGCCATGCGGCCGGCTTTGTAGCGATCCGGGTGGGCGACCATCACTGCCTGGGGACATTGCCGCGACACCATCACGAGTTCGTCCGCGAGTCCCTCCTCGGAGGCCTTGTACCCCCGGCTCAGGACCGCCGGCTTGAGCCCCTTGGCCAGCAGCCTTTGACACAACCACGCACACGCCGGGGTTTTGCCCGTCCCCCCGACGGTCAGGTTGCCGACCGAAATCACGGGGATCCCGAGCCATCGGGGGCTCACCATGACGCCGTAGTATGCGTTTCTCACCCCAATGAGGGTGCGGTAGGGCCAGGACAAAGCTCTGAGCAGTCCGCGAGCCGAAACCGCCAGGAAACCGCGTCTCCGGCCGCTGATGATCTCCATGTAGGTCGAGGTATCATCCATGAGCTATCCGGCCACGAGCGGCCGCCCACCGCGCCAGTCGGCCGCCGCACCCGCGGGCACCCTTTATCCCACCGTCACTGCCAAGCGTCAACCAAGGACCCCCACGCGTCAGGGCCTGTCGGCACCGAATGTCTCTAGAGTCTGCCGTAATCGTACAGATTCACAGGTCATCAGCCCGATAAGTATGTGACGTGGCGGCGTGGGGGTTATGCGCTGGGGGCGGCAGGCTTTTCGCCCCGCCTCTGCATTGTAACCTTTTTCCGCAGAAGGCTTTACGAACCGGGGTGTCGCCGATGAGCCAGAACTCGGGACTTGCCGGGCGGTCCTGACCCCTGGGTGGGCTTGTCAGGAGGCTGGCATGCGGCTGGTCTTTCGAGGACCGATCGCTACAATGCGAGCAAGTGAAACGATGGCGCGAAGCCGAGACTATCCAATTGTCCGCTTCCTGATCGGGACCCTATACGCGATCTCGATCCTTTCGCTGCTTTTGGGGTTGGCGACGGGGGCTTATTTGTGGTTCCACGGCGAGGCCCTCAGCACCGGGGTAATAGCGGGCGGACCCTTCGCCACTGCGCTGAACCGGTTCCGGACCTCCGGGCAGCTCTACCAGGCGGCCGCGGTGGTGGCCGGGGCAGGTGTTGCTGGCTTCCTGCTCTTCGGCGCATTTGGCCAGATCCTGGCCATCCAGCGCGACCGGGCGATTAACGCCGCTCTTCAGACACAGCTCCTCGAAGACATACTTGAATTGAACGAGGAAGTCACTTCCGCCACCCGCCAGTCGCGCGTAGAGATCTGCGAAGGCTGCGGCCGTCTCGGCTCGCTCCATCGAATCGAGTCCGGGCAGTGGGTTTGCCGAGTCTGCCGCCTGCAGCTTCGCTCTGCCTGAAGCTGGCCCCGCCGCCATCCCTGACCATACAATGACCTGCCAGTACCGACCCAGGTCGACGTGAGATGTCTGACTTTGTATACGCCATCGATGTGAAGGATGTGCCCCCAGGCCGGGCCGTGCCGGTCATGGTCAACGACCGCTGGTTCGCGGTCTGCAACGACCGGGGCACGTTTTACGTCACCGCGTTCAACTGCCCGCACGAGAATGGTCCGCTGGGCAAGGGCTATGTCCGCGATGGCAAGATCATCTGCCCTGTCCACCACTGGCCGTGGGACCTGAAGACCGGCCTGACGGACCCGGCAATGCCCCACCTGCGACTGCGGCTGTATCCCTGCGAGGTCCGCGACGGCCGGGTCTATGCCGACGTGTCCCACCCTATCCCTCTGCGCGACGAAGACGTCACACGCCCGACGTAGAGGTCGCCGCCCCACTTTTTTCGGTCCCCGTCCCCCATGGTGCTTGTATGCCACAGGGTGAACTCGTGTTATCCTTAATCTGTCTAGCCGTATAGAGGAGGTCGTGTCATGAGGACTCTGCGACCCTGCATCTCCCCGGTTGTCGCCCTGGCGGTGGTTCTCAGCATCAGCCTCACGGCGAACGCGACCGGCCCGCTCATCCCGCTCCGTCAGACGGCCGTCCCGAGGTTCATCGTGCCGAGGGCCCCTCGCCTCCTGCGCCCCCCTGCTGTCGTTCCCGCGCCCTCTCAGACGAAACCTGTCCCCATCCCCACGAGATGGAATGCGGTGGTCATGCCCATCCCAACGCAATGGGACACCCGGATCATATTGCTGAAAGCGAAGCCCTGATAAGCCCTGATTCGAAATCACATCCTCGCTACTGCTTGAATTGCGGGTACAACCTGCGAGGGCTGCCGCTCAATCGTTGTCCGGAATGCGGAGAGCCATTCAACCCGGACGACCCAGCCACGTTCTCAGCATCCATGTTCATTCCGTGGCGGCCTTCTCCGATCGCCTGTCAGACAGTCTTTGCCCTTGCCGTTCTCGTGACGAGCGTTCAGGTCGCTGCCTTTCTCCTTAGCGGGTTGTACTCGCCGGCACATCACCTCGTCCTGCTCAGTTGTTTCACGGCCATATTGTTCCCGCTGCTGCTGCTCGTCTTTCAGATCAAGCGAAAATCGCGGCTAAACATCATGCTTGCGATGTTCCTGCTCTTCCCTGTTCTTGCGATCGGCGACATGTACGTCAATCTAGGCTTGCCATTCGGCTACTATGGCCGGTTGAATATCGTTCGATCCTACGTGGCATCGCTCCCTGGAGTAGAGTTATTTGAGGCTGTGCCGGGCGGTGACGGCAGCTTCCGTCTTGAAAGGATTCACCTCACTGTCGGTTTCACAAACCCCTTCACACGGCAGGATGAATGGTCCAGCGGCCTGCGACAGGATGTGTCGTTCGGCGACGGTTCGTTGTGGGCGAATTACCGGGAGATCGAGGCGTGGTATGCGGGGATGATGGGATTCCATTGGCGGCGGCCGTTGGACTGGTTAAGCTGGTACAACGGGCTGCTTAAGCCGAGTTGGACGCCGTCACCTTCGACCATCGGCCTGATCTGGCGGATTCTGTACCCAATCATCATCCTCACCTTCGGATTCGTGTTCGTGCAGGCCGTTCGCGGCAAAGTCGGCCGACGAGTCGCCCTGCCGTTCGCCGTCAACATCGTTGCCAACCTTCTGTTCATGCCGCTCTTCGCCGGCCTGCGCTACCTGCCGTTAACTGCGGTGGACATTCTGGTGGTGCTGGGGACGATCATCTGGATGGTGATCGCGGTGTGGCCCCATTACCGATGGGTTGCGATTGCGCAATTGCCGTACCTTGTGTGGGTATCCATCGCTGCGGTCTTGCAGCTTTCCATCACGTGGATGAATCGATAGCGACGATCTGCTCATCGCCATGGTCTACAACGCGGGGGCACAAGCCATTCGCATCGCCAAACGGCGATCACTAGAATAGCCGGGAGATGTCAGAATAGGTGGTCCCAGATCAGGCAGCCATCAACGAATTGACGCAAGCGAGGCAAACATGAGCAAATCGGTCCAGGAGATTCTTGCTCTGCTTGATCCTCATTGGGACCGGATTGTCCGACGCCCCCTGACCGACAACGAGGTGCGGGCCTTGGAGGATCGGGTCGGTCTGGCCGTTCCGCCTCCGCTTCGCGATTATCTGCTCAGCATCGGCCTGTTCCAGGATCTCACCCCTGGAGAAGATCAGCCGATCGAACTGTTCGAACAGCCTGACGAATTCGCGGACAACTACAAGTCCCTGTGCACGATATTGAGCTCTCCGAGTTCAAGGTTGTTTCCCTTCGGCCATGACGGCGCGGGCAACCTTTACGCACTCGGCGAATCTTCCGGCGCTGGATGGCCCATCCACTTCATCGATCACGAGACCCGAAAAGACTCGGTCCAGGGCGAGTTCCTCGCCTGGCTCGAAGAGACTGTCGCACAAGTCCTGGAAACCATCGATCAGCGGAGGCGCGAAGGCGCCAAGGTCTGGTGCGTGCAGTTCTCATTCTGGGGCACCAGCTTCGAAGACCTCGTGGAGCTTCTGGCTTCGGTGGGAACTGTCCGGGACATAGACGGCCGCTGGCGGAACCGGGAGGGTTGGCCAGGGCAAGTCAGAACGGCGAAAAGACGTGTCGAGCTTGACGGCAAAGTCTTCGTCGTTTCGCGGTCGGCCTTCCATGGATGGCCGTCTCCCTCGATCTCCTTTGACATGGAGGAGCCCGTTGCGTGTCCCCCGGACGAGTCCCGGATACGCAGGCTGGACAAGCTTTTTTCGAGCAAGTGCCCCGGCTACAAACTCGTCGACTACGGCCCGCTGGAGGTCACCCCTGAACTGGAGGCTTCCTGGTCCCCCGATCTGCCGAATGAGCGCTGGCGCGACCGCAGCACTGCCAACAAGGTTGTTTTCTGGCTCGCCGTTCTGATCCTGACGGCCTCTTGCCTGATCGCTCTTCACTTTCTGGTACATCTGATTCCCCGGCCGAAGCCACCTTCCGGGACAGAGTAGAAATCCCGCATGTCCCATGATCGTCATGGATGAACTGGATGAGCCCGAACGCCCAGTCGTGAGCCAATCCACGTGCACAGAATGAGAGGCGAGGAAGATTCGTTTCCGCAGCCTCTGAGCCCAGCCCCGCAATACCACGGTCGGCTTCTCACCGGCAGCAGGAGAGACGGCACTCATATGAAGAACACAAGAGAATGCGAGGCGGCTCTGCGAGTGCCTCATTTCAATGGCGCGGCGTCCGGCTTGCATATGACGGGCGTCGGCCCTATAGTATTTCGAACCAACTGGACTTGTCCCAGCCATCCTCCGTTCCGTTTGACCGGCTCCGACATATCCATTGGCCCGAAATCCGATACCCGAGATGGGCCATGGGCTCTCCGGTGTCGGACGGGCAGTTCTTTGGGGTCAGCAGGCAGAATCCGCACCAGCCGGCCGTCGCCTGAACTCGATGCCGCGCGCAACGAGAGCGACCTGCGAGTGCCGCGGACGCGGATACCGCTCGCCCCGCGAAAGGAATCTGCATGTCAAAAAACAGATCCTCCGCCCTGAAGCGTGACCGGGAACGACGCAAGGCCGAAAAGCATGCCCTGAAGCGTCTTCGGCGAGAGGAACGCAGGCAATCCGCACAGCAACCCCAGGAAAGCGAAGCCCTGGACAATCCCGTCGAATCGGCGGAGTATCCCGCCCTTGCAGAGTCTCCCGCTCCCGGCACGGGAGACGGCGACAGTCAATCTTCCCGGCCCTGAGGCCGGCCATGTACAGACGCCCCCCGGTCTGCTATGATATTACTCGGTAGGTCGATTGAACGGGTCCCGCGACGACCAGCGTCCCGATCACCCCTTCATGCTTCCCACCTTCGAACAGTCTGAATGAAGACTGCGTTCTCGATGCGATTCCTGCCGCCAGGCAGGCCGCACGTTCCTGAAAGGGTTGATATGAGCAAAAAGTTGTACGTCGGCAATCTGGGCTACAGCGTCACCAACGCCGACCTCGAACAGTTGTTCTCGTCGCACGGAGAGATCCGGTCGGCCGAGGTCATCATGGACCGGTCAACCGGCCGCAGCAAGGGCTTCGGCTTTGTTGAGATGGAAACGGACGAGGCGGCGAATGCAGCCATCGCCGCCCTGAACGGCCAGCAGCATGACGGGCGAGCCCTGACTGTCAATGAGGCCAAGCCTCGCGTGAACCGAGGCGGCGGCTCCGGCCGTCCTCGCTATTGATCGAGCCGCGCACGATCGGGCTGTAACCGTTCGCATGAATGGCCCGGAAGGCAGGCGGCTCAATCCGGTCGGCCTGCCTTCGGGCATGCGCATCACGGCGACAGGAGGATACCCGATGACCCGGAACGAAAAAGACCGCCTGCTGTCCCTGTTTCTGCTGCCAACCAGTTGGTGCAAGGAAATGGAAGCCTGCGACAGTTCCGGAGAGCCGGTTCACTACGATGATCCATCCGCGGTGGCCTGGGACCTGACCGGCGGGACATGCTTTCTGTTCGGATGGGACCGTGCCCGGCAGCTCTTTCCGCAACTGGAGCGGCACGTGCTGAACGGCAGGCGGAGCGCGCTCGCCCCGAACGCCGCCATCGCGTCGATGGTGGCCCTGCAGGAATTCAACGATCGAGCCGAGACCACCCACTCGATGCTGGCGGAACGTATCCGGACGATACCGGTCTGGACCCGCGTTCTCGGCGACACTCCATCCACCCCTGGCGATCAGCCAGCTTTACAGGGAGGTGCGTGATGTTCAAAGTGACTGACGCTGCGTTGGCCCTCGTCGCCGAGGAATTGGACCGACGGGACACCCCGGCGAGAGTCGTGCGGTTTCTCCGCGACACGCGGGGTCTTCATCTTCGGCTCAGCGATGCCCGTCCGGGCGATAAGCGGTTTGCTCATGGGGACAGGACCGTCCTCGTCGTCGACGACGACCTGGCTCGACGACTGAGCGGGCGCACACTGGATGTGAAGGAGACCGCCGACAGGATGAAACTCTCGCTCGGGCAGCCGGACCGGGACACGGTCGAGCCTTAAGAACCGAGGCTCGCTCGCGCTGACGAAATCGGTCAACGAAGACCAACCAGGAGCAGGCTCACGGTATGCACAGCGCATCGCCAGGGCGCAGCCCTTGCATGTGCCTGCCAGCCACCACCCAGAAAAACGGTCGCGCGCGCCTCATCCGCCTTTGCCTCTGACGTCGACTCGCAACGCCCCATTGCCCTGCCCCAACGAAGGCGGTACGGCTCGACAAGTGGCGTATTTGCGTCTAATGTATTTGCCGCCTCAGTTGAGGCCAGACAGCAGTCCAACGTCCGGCGATGACCGCAAGCCGGCTCGCCAGATCAGCGGGGTGTTTTGTATGGAGTTGCCGCGTCGGGCACGCGGGGATGAGCTGCTCAAGCCAGGACAGATGACCGGCCTCCGCAACTCTCTGCGCCGACTGGCCGGCGGCCACGATCTGACAAGTGTCATCGCCTGCGCCTTCGACCATCGCACGCGGATGCTCCCGTTCATCTATGCCGACACTCGCCTGGTGCCCACCGGGGTCCGGGCGATCGGCTCGGCGATGGCGGACATCGGGTGTGGCAAGACCCGCATCGTTCTGCAGCAATGGAACCCCCGCTTCAAGCCCAGCCTGATGCGCCTGGACGGGCGTGTTCCCGACCTGTTCATGGTCTCTAGCATGCAGATCCACACCGCCCAATGCCACGCTCTGATCCGCGACGCCTGCCGGATCGATCCCGCCCACCGGCCGCTGATCATCGCGGGCGGCCCGAAGGCCATCTACGAGCCGTGGGACGTTTTCAACGCCGATCCCGCTCAGTCCTGGGGCGCCGACGTGGCCGTGACCGGCGAGGAATACGTCCTCCTGAGCCTGATGGAGGTTCTGCTGAGCGTTCGGGCCGGCTCTGAGCCGTTGCGATCCGCCTTCCTGCGGGCCCGCAACAGCGGTATGCTCGACGGCATCCCTGGCCTGGTGTATGCCCTGGGCGAGAAGGATGGGGTGGCTGAGGAACTGGTCGATACGGGCGTGCAGAGACTGCTGAGCGACCTGGACGAGCTGCCGCATCCGGTTCTGGGGTATCGGCTGCTCGAACCGCCAAGCGGCGCGGCCACCCTGGCCGCTGAGAGCCTGCCGGCCGGTCGCATCCGCAAGCAAAGCCCGCTGGCATCGCTGGTCATGACCTTCGGCTGCAAGTTCAACTGCCCGTACTGCCCGATCCCGGCGTACAACCAGCGGCAGCACCGGTGCAAGAGCGGCGCACGCATTGTTGACGAGTTCGAACGGCTCTATCGCGAGTACGGCATCCAGTACTTCTTCGGAACCGATGACAACTTCTTCAACAACCCGCAGCGAACTCTGGAAATCATCGAGACGATGGTCCGCACCCGTATCGGCGACCGACCGTTCCGGAAAGTCTTCCGCTGGGGCACCGAGGTAACCGTTCACGACACCTTGAAGATGCGCGAGCATCTTTCGGCGGTCCGGGCGGCCGGAGTCCGTGCCCTGTGGCTCGGCGTGGAGGACATGACCGGCGCACTGATCAAAAAAGGCCAGAGCGTAGGCGGCACGGAAGAGGCATTCCGGCTTCTCCAGAGACACGGCATCATGCCGATGCCGATGATGATGCACCACGACGGCCAGCCTCTGTACACCAGGGGCAGCCCGCGCGGCCTGCTGAACCAGGTTCGTCTGCTTCGCCGGGCGGGCGCCATCGGCCTCCAGGTGCTCATGATCACGCCGGCGACGGGTTCGAAGGGATATGAGGAGAACTTCACCTCCGGACTTATGTACGGCAGTGCGGCCGGCCGCAAGGTCGAGCAGCACATGCTGGACGGCAACTATGTGGTGGCGTCCGCGGATCCCCGGTCCTGGCGAAAGCAGTTCGGCATCCTGCTCGCGTACCTGTACTTCTACAACCCGCTGCGGTTCGCCTGGGCGTTCATCCGGCCCAAGGCGAAGCTCTACCTTGCCGACGCTGGAATGCAGGCTCTGGGGATATGGGGGACGATCCAGACCATCCGCCGCACACTGGGCTGGGTGTTGCGTCTGAGACGGGGGCCGATCACGCGGAATACGCAGCCGCCCGGTCCCGCGATCCCTGTACGAGGGGTTCTTACCGCCGAAACGCGTCCTCCGACCCCCGAGGCTTCGCGGCCACCCGCCCTTGCCACCCGGCCGCCGCACATGCCCGCCTCGCCGATCAGGCTGAGCCAGCCGACCGATCCGGTGAAAGACGCGTTCTGATCGGAATCCCTAATTACCCGCTTACTGTTCTGCGGCTGTCCCGTCGGTCCGTGTGGGCTCGGAGGCGTCCTGGCCGGGCATTCCCCTGGGCCCGAGCTTGCCTTTGAACTCCACGCCGATCTCATGAATCATCCCGCGGAGGTGGCGGCAGCGGGCTACCCTGGCCAGCAGTTGAACGACATAGCCCTTCTTGAACGGGATCTCGATATGCAGGAGCTGGTCCACGGGCAGCATGTGATGGTGAAGGAAGGCCAGACCATGAACCGAGATGTTGCGGGTCGGCACCCGGAAGCTGACCGCGGGCCGGCCCCTCGAATCCAGGAGGCGTACGTGCACGTTTACCGAGCGAAACGACGTGCGCGGCGCGCGTCTCTTCTGGTCGGGTGGTGAGCCCCTGGAGGCCTGGTCCAGCTCGTCCAGCAGGATATTGAGCTGGTTCTGCGTCAGCCCCAGGAGCGCGATTTGCTGTTGCGTTGCCGGCATAGACGAACCCGACCATATGGCCGAACGACACCGATGCTTCACAAGGAGAAGCTCTGTCCCTGTGATTCGGGGAAACAACGGGGGGTCTTTAGCTGGCCGGACCAGGCCAGCCCCGATTAATCACATCAACAATCGCTTAAAGCGGCAGGACCGAGAAAAACGGCCGCGGCGAGCCCAGGATGCCGGCCGGCCCTGCCCGGCCAGACGGGGCAACGGCTCACCTGAGCACGGTCTGGATGGCGAGCACGGAATACGCCGTCACCAGGCACGGGTCGCCTTCCTGCCAGCGGTCGGCGGTATTGACCCAACTGCCATCGCGATTCTGGATGCCGGCCAGTTGATCGATCAGGTCGGCCCGCCAGTCGTGACGTACCCCGTCCGGGCTCACGATCACCGGCTCGCCCCAGGCGGTCAGGGCCTTGGCGAACACGAAGTAGAAGTAGTAGAGGCCTTCCTTGGACTGGGCTCCCGGCATGTTGGGGTTGGTGGTCAGGGTGTAGTTCCTGCGGATCCAGTCCCACGCTGCCCGGACCCGCTCGTCGTTGCGATCGACATCGGCGTAGAGCAAGCTCTTGAAGCCGGAATACGTCATTGAGCCGTAGGAACGCAGGATCGGCCGGCCCTTGACCTCGACCGTGCCGGCCTTGCTCTCGCCGCCGTTGGCCGGGGTGTAGATGAAGCCTCCGTCGTCGGCCCCCTTGGCAAACGGCTGGTCGTTGCTCCGCTCGGACATCTGGCAGCGGAGCAC
>CAZPIO010000067.1:0-38879 GCA_964586235.1 uncultured Planctomycetales bacterium | reverse complement strand
TCCGCCGACGCGGCCTCGCGCAACCATGACGTGAACGAAGTCGTGGCCCGGTGGCATGGCGACCGGCTGGCGGTGATCAACGACACCAGCATCGCTCGCACCGTCACGCTTCATTTTGCCCAGCCGGTGGCAGCCGGCTACGACTTGACCGACGTGGTGAGCGGCCGCGTGCTCGTCACCGCGACTCAGGCCGAGCGGCAGCACCTGTCGTTCTGGGCAGAAGCCTACAGTCTGACCACGTTCCTTTACGTGCAGGCCGGACCAGCGGCGGACTTCACCACGGATGCGTTGCCATCGGAGCCACCGTTGACCGTGCAGTTTCACGATGCTTCGACGGCGACGAATATCACGGCATGGGACTGGGATTTCGGGGATAGCAGCACCGGCAGCGGCCCGAATCCGCAGCACACGTACGCCGACTTCGGAACCTACAACGTCACTCTGACGATCACGGCTGATGGTGGCCCGTTCACATGCACCAAGCCGATCACGCTGGTGGCGGTTCCTCCCGTCGTCAGCAGTGAATCGCCGGCGCGAGGGGTGTCGATAAGCAGCCTGTCTTTTATCACTGTGACGTTTTCCAAGACGGTCACCGGTGTGGATGCCGGCGACCTCACGGTCAACGGCTCAGCAGCCACAACCCTCGCCGGCGGTGGGGCCGGTCCCTACGTGTTCGGCGGCTTCCCCCCGCCTGGCGCCGGTGCGGTGAACGTGAGTCTTGCCTCGGGAGGGATTCAGGATCTCGCAGGTTCCGCTTTCGGCGGCGACAACTGGACTTACACCATTCCGCCTCCGCCCGTGCCGGGAGTGGTTAACCCCAGCTTCGAGGATGCCGGCGGGTCGTACAACGGGTGGGAGATCGTACGGATCAGCGGCGAGGGGCCGGACAATCCGCCGTTGAGTAACAGCAATAGCTGGGGTGTCACGACGCCCTTCGGCACGCACTTCGGCGGCAAAATCACCAACGGCCTGGCCATGAACTTCTATCTAGGCCAGGTGGTGGGGGTCAGTAACTGGGACGAGCACAGTGCCGAAGCCGATTGGCAACTGAGCGGGTGGGCACAATTGCGCTGCACGCACCAAAACAACCCCAACCCCACCGGCATACATCAGGTCTGGGAGATCGGCTGGAACGACGACGGCTCCGAGCCGACCGGGATCATGAACTGCGATCACTATGAGGTCGTAACCTCGATTAACGGCAACGACACCGGCAACGACGTGAACTTCCACGCGATCACCGATACCGGAACGATCAGCGGCGTAACCGGGCTTCGCGGCGTCGCTCTTCGGGTACACCTGTACAATGACAACGCCTGGTGGTGGTCACTGGCCAACATCGACAACCTGGCCTTCACCATCACGTCGATCCCACCGCCGCCGATTCCGGGCGACATGGACGGCGACCGCGACGTCGATGCCACTGACTACGTGTTGTTCGAGGATTGTGCCACCGGTCCGGGCGTTGGGCCGCCTTCGGCGGGCTGCGAGCTCGCTGACGTGGATCACGACGACGACGTGGATCAGGCCGATTTCGGCCTTTTCCAGAGATGCCTGAGCGGTCCGGATGTGCCTGGAGAGCCAATGTGCGCCGCGGGATAAGTCGCGCCTCACGAGAAAACGCTGCCCGTTTGTCCGCGGAGGGTTTTGTGCGCAGGTTTATGGGATGTCTTTCCCTGATGATCGTCCTGGCTGGGACGACGCGCGTTTCGGCCGTCTGCTCGGTGACGGGCGATTTCACCATCTCCTGCGACGGCGTCACCTACCGCGCCGTCGACGACGAGTGCGTCCACTACGTCGATCTGGCCGCCCACGACGCGGCTCACCCGACGGTAGCCCTCCCGGATCTCAAGAAGCGGATCATTGACAACTACGACCCGTCGGCGGTGCCCGCTCCGGTGATCGTGCAGTTGACGGACTACGTTAACTGCACCCTGACCGATCACAACTTCAGTGACGCAGCGATTACAAACTACCGCCCGAACAAGCCCTCGCGTCTGATGAATATCAGCGGCAAGCTGTTCCGGGTGACCGCCTGGCCCGAGGACGGCTTCGATACGATGTACTACACCTACGATGTCACCCTGGGCGACACCGCGGGTACAGCGCATCTGCTGGTGGCCGAATCATCGAACGATCACGAACGATACACGTCATTACTCGTCCATCATCCGGACGACACGTTGTCCGGCGCGTCGCATCCTCCGCCGGCCTGGGCGAGCTACAACTGGGCATCGCCCTATGCCGGGCAGCCGACAATCGAACCCTGGGGTTCGCCATGGTGGTCGGTGAACTTCAACTACATTCAGCAGCCGGCCGCCTTTGCTCCCGACGTCGGTGTGACCACGTACACGGGCCGTGAACTGCCCGTCGACAACCAGCCGTTCAACATAAGCCTTATCTTTCACGCCAAGAGCACCGTCACCCGCATCGTCGTCTCCAGCCTCGGCTGCAACCTGACTCGCACCAGCACCGACGGCGGGGCCGTCTCGCGGATGTGGGTGTTCAAATTCGTCAATGAGATGACCGACCGGCTCCCGGCCCATGCCCTGCCGGCTGACCCCGACGAACAGCGGCGGATCGGCATCTACCTGACTCACCCCTGGTATCTCTACGCCCACAACGGCACGCCGGTGACGACCGTCGCTCGGCGACAGGCGGGTCTGACGCGGATGGTCCAGCATTTCAAGTATTGTGGGCTGAATTACCTGGTTTTCAATGCCATCAACGGCGCCGATCGAAGTGAGAAGACATGGTACAGCGGAGGCACCTATTTCAACTGGAACGCGGCGGGTGACCTTCTGGCCGAGTTGCCTCCCGTTGCCGAGGCCGAGGGCATCCAACTCGTGCCGTTGATCACCTCGCTCAAGGACCCGACTCATCCCGGCGGATTGTCGTTCACCGACAGTTCCTATCAGATGGGTTCCGACGGGCAATGGGTGAAGGCCTTCAACAACCGGCTGTTCGACCCCCTGCGGCCCGAAACTCAGCAGCTGACTTTCAACTTGCTTGCCGAGATCGCCGGTCGCTGCGCTTCGAGCCCGGCGGTCCGCGGCATCGGCATCCGTGTCAATGGCAAAATTGGCACGTGCTATACATCCCAGCAGGACTCGACGCGCGGGGCTCGCCATTCCGGCTACTCGTCCTGGGACCTGCAGCAGTTCAAGAACGCCACCGGCAGCGCCGTTCCGACTTCGCCCCCGAACACCGCGTATGACTGGCTGGTTGCCCGGCCGGCCGAATGGGAAGCCTGGATCAACTGGCGATGTGAAAAGACTCGTGAGTTCTGGCTCGCCTGCCGCAATCTGATTAAGACCTACCGCTCCGATCTCGTCTTCTATGTCCAGTGCGACCTGCCCTCGGAGATGCCCGGCACCAACATCGAGTGGCCCGCCGAGACCCCCTACAACCTGCTGCGGCACCATGGGTACGACCCGGACATGTTCGCCACCGACACGGGGATCGTGATCTCGCGAGGAATCATGGTCGCCAAGGAGCGCTACAAGCATTCCGGGCGATGGAACGATCCCTGGGGAACGAACTACCAGAACTACCACGACTTCCACTATGCACCCGGTCTGGCCGAACTCTATCGCACCGCCGAAGGCCGGGCCGCGGAGATGTACCAGACCTACTGGGAAGAGGCCTACAACCCGTACTACGAATTCGGATATCCTGACAACCCTCCTCCCCCACAGACGCCTACATACTTCCGCACGACAACGCCCGCCGCGCCGGGAAGATACTTCTTCGAGGGCGCGACGATGGCCGTCCGCCGCCAGGATCCGGACACGATCACCTGGCTGGGCTGGAATCGCCCGACGCTCGGCCACGAGGCGGACCTCCGCAAGTTTGCCCAGGCGTTTCGGGCGCTGCCCGCGGTCGCGCCCACCCCTTTCGACGGTACCGTGTCGCCGTCGCTTCCGGATGAGGTCGCAGTCCGCTGGCATCGCAACCGGCTGGCGGTGATCAATGATTCGGCCACCGCCCGCACCATCACGCTGAACTTCGCCGGCCCCGTCCCCGAAGGCCAGACACTGACCGACGTGGTCACCGGCCGGCTGCTAATGTCAGCGACCGATCCGGTAAGGACGAGCGCCTCTTTCCAGGCGGAGGCGTACAGCCTCAACGTATTCCTTTACAGTATCGGCGAGGATACTGACTTCGACGGTATCGACGACTCCGTTGACAACTGCCCGCTGACATACAACCCCGATCAGGCCGACACCGACGGCGACACCTACGGCGATGTCTGCGATCAATGCCCGAGAACGCTCCCCGGCCTGCCGGTCGACGCAAACGGATGCTCCGTGCGGGTGCCCGGCGACATGGACCGCGACGGCGACGTGGATCAGATCGACTTCGGCCTGTTTCAGAAGTGCCTGACGGCCTACGGCACCCCCTCGGCCGACCCGGCCTGCGACAACGCCGAAATCGACGGCGCTGCGGGCATCGGCTCGGGCGATTTCGCGGCCTTCCTCAGATGTATGACCGGACCGGACATCCCCGCCGTCCCCGAGTGCGCCCAGTAGAATCGCGCCTCTGACGAAAGAAGCTCTCGTGGAACCCAGGGTGCAGGCGCCTCGGCAAACGGACCGATTCAGAACGAAAACGCGCCATTCTCTTCTCACATCCCAACGATGCCCGCCCGCGGTCTCTCGTGAATTTCACTTCTTGTCCAATGTGGCTCATAACCTCAGCGTCAACGCATCACCTCACTGGCCGTTGTGGGGCCGGATGAGTTAGCCTGAGGTGGGACAGGCGCAGTCCCTGTTCAGCAGTCCGGCTTGCGGGAGCTCGGAGCTTGCCCTAAGATCGCCCGCGAACAAGCATCGGGAGGAACGCATGACGACACAGCCTTCCACGCCGTGCGCGGCTGAGCTGCTCAACCTGATCCGCGACGTGCCGGACTTCCCCAAGCCCGGCATTGTGTTCCGCGATATCACGCCGCTGCTGCGGGACCCGGCGGGCCTGTCACTGTCGGTGGAGTTGATGACCCAGCCTCACCGCAACAAGCACATAGACATCGTCGTCGGGGCCGAGTCGCGGGGGTTCATCTTTGGCACGGCGGTGGCTCGCAACCTCTCGGCCGGCTTCGTCCCGATTCGAAAGCCCGGCAAGCTGCCGGCCGCCAGGAAAACCGCCACCTACGACCTCGAGTACGGCACCGACAGGCTCGAGATACACGAAGACGCCATCGGAAAGGGACAGCGGGTGCTCATGGTGGATGACCTTCTGGCCACCGGCGGCACGATGAAGGCCTGCTGCGAACTCGTCGAGCAGCTCGGCGGGAACATCATCTCGGTCGTCTTCCTGATCGAGTTGGCGGGGCTGCACGGCCGCGACAAGCTCCGGAAGTGGGACGTTCACAGCGTGCTGCGCTATGATTGAGCGGGCCGCGGAATAACTCGCGTGGAAGCCTGGTACTGGACCATCTTCGCCTTCCTCTTCGGCGCCTGCACGGGCAGCTTCGTCAACGTCATCATCTACCGCTGGCCTCGCGGGATATCGCTCCTGTCGCCCTCTCGCTCATTCTGCCCGACGTGCGAACATCCCATCGCGTGGTACGACAACATCCCGGTCGTCAGTTACCTCCGGCTCGGCGGACTGTGTCGCCACTGCGGCCGGCCCATCTCGATGCAATACCCGCTCGTCGAGCTGGCGACGATGCTGGTATTCGTGATCACCTTCGACGCGTTCTTTGTCGGCCATCAGAGGCTCGGCATCGGCGATATGGCCGACGACTGGCCGATCCTGGTGGCGCACTGGCTGCTCTGGGCGGGGATGATCGCGCTGACGGTCATGGATCTCGAGGTCTACCTCGTAGAGATCAATGTCACCTGGGCAATTCTCATGGTCGGGCTGCTGGGCCACACCCTCTGGACCCCGGCCCGCAGCGCGGAGTGGGTCCGGCCAGGCCCGGGGCAAGCCCTGTTTGCCGTAGCGGTGGTCGTCGGGCTGGGTATCGCAGCGGTACTATTTCTTAGAAGGACTCAAGGACCGGAAGAGGAGAGCATCGAACAAGGCGAAGAACCGTCGCCGGCCGAGCCCGAGCAGACGCAGCCGGGAAAACGTCGCATCGGATTTGGCCTGATCCTGGCACTGCTGATGGTGATCGGATACGCAGCGGCTGTTGGGCTCATGGGGGAGCAGCACTCTCTGCCGCACCCACAACAGCTGGAAGATCGTCGGCTATCCATGCAAGCCGCGACCGAGCTTGACGGCGGCGCCATCAGACTGGCGGCGGGGCTGTTCCTGGTGTTCATCGGCTTGGTCATTGCCGGCAGCCGGCCAAGCCCGGAAGCGGATGAGGCCATCGTCGCTGCGATTCACGAGGAGGCTCCGCTGGCCCGCCGCAACGCCTTGCGCGAATTGACATTACTCCTGCCCGCGATCGTTCTCGGAGTTGCGTGTCTCTTCCTGCTCGGCTCGACGTCCGGCTCAAAGATCGAATCCGGCGTCGACCGGCTGCTCCATTGGGCGCCGCTGGGACGCTGGCAGCCGTTGTGGGGTTTGTCGACCGCGCTCGTTGGCTGGGTCATCGGCGGTACGATCGCCTGGCTGACGCGGATTCTGGGCACGCTGATGTTCGG
The DNA here is from genome assembly GCA_964586235.1 of uncultured Planctomycetales bacterium. GTDB lineage: Bacteria > Planctomycetota > Phycisphaerae > UBA1845 > PWPN01 > JAUCQB01. The sequence goes on along the minus strand of CAZPIO010000067.1, from coordinate 32,286 downwards.
TAAAGAGGCGCTGGGCATGGGTGACGTCCATATTCTCGCGGCCGCGGGCGCCGTCGCGGGATGGCCCGTCGCCCTGCTCGGATTTTTTCTGGCTGCACTGCTGGCCCTGCTGGGCTTGCTGATCATACATTTTCGCAGGCAGAGTCGCATGTTGCCGTACGTTCCCTGGCTCGCGCTCGGATGCCTCGTTGCCAGCGTCTACCAGGATCGCATCCTGATCTTCCTTCAGGTGCGATGGCTCTTCGATGGCTAGTCAATGCCTGCGTCGGCATGCCGTCAGTTCCTGCTCTCAAGGTGGCGGAAAATCGGCAATCACCTCTCTCTGACGTCGATTCGATGGCATCCGAACTCGATTCCAATCGCGCATGGTGGTAGACTCTCCCCTCTGAAGGTGAGGTTTTATCTTCAGAATCCGAAATGCAGTGACGATGGCCAGATAAACAGCGATCAGCTATCGGTCAAGTGTTGGTGCTGCGCCCGACCAGCAGAGTGGGCTGGAAGAAAAAGGAGACATGCTATGACGCGTCTGGTTTCCAATCTGTCGAAAGTTGTGTTGGTGGCTCTGGTGGCGTCGATCCTTGGCTGTGGTGACGACCTGAAGCAGTGCCAACAGGATCTGGCCTCGGCCAACGACCGGCTCAAGGAACTGCAGGATGCAAAGGATCAGGCTGACCGCGAGCGCATGGCCGCTCAGGACTCGGTCACGGCCCTGAGGGCGGAGCGCGATCGTCTCAAGAGCGATCTGGCCAAGGCCCAGAAGCCTGCCGACGGCTGGAACACCGTACCGGGCGGGTCCATGATCAGCATCGAGGGCGACATCCTCTTCGACTCGGGCAAGGCCGACCTGCGCAAGGAAGGGGCCGCGACGCTGGACCAGATTGCCGATGCGATCAAGAAGAAGTTCCCGAACCAGGACATCTACATCGTCGGACACACCGACAACGAACCCATTGCCAAGAGCAACTGGAAGGACAACTACGAGCTGAGCTGCCAGCGTGCGTTGACCGTCGTTCGATACCTCAGGAACGCGGGTGTCCAGAACTACATGGCGGCCTGCGGCTGGGGAGAAACGCGTCCGCTGCAGAGCAACGACACGTCGGAAGGCAAGCAGGCCAACCGCCGCGTTCAGTTCTTCGCCATGGACATGAAAGGGCGCGCCGCCAGGTAGTAGGCCGCCCCGTCTGAGCCCAATCCGAGCCGGCCACGGCCGGGTACGCGTTGAGCGTGCCGGGTCTGGCTCTTCTTGCCCAAATGCAGTCTGGCGCGTGGTCTGCGAATGCTTGCTGAATCCGGGTGGCGCTCGGCGGCACGGAAAAGCCGGCCCAAATTGCCTGACCCGCTCTCTTGCGTGCTAAACACGGACGCGGCCGGCGCTCTGGTACGACAATCGAACAACCCGCGCCGGCGCCAGGCCTGGTGCGGGTCGCTTTTCTCTCAAAACATCCCCAGAGGGATGCGGTCGGGAGTGATCTTGCCCACGACGAGCGGGCGCTCGATGGCGGCGGCCTGCACTTCGATGGCCAACTGACTGGAGCCGTCCACCAGGGCCTCTTCCATGGTCTTGCGGGCGGGGGTCACCACGACCGGTGACAGGCATTCGAATTGCCATTGGCCCCGATGGTGAACCAGTTGGACGGGCACGGGCTTGCGGATGGCCAGAGCGTTGGCTTTCTGTTCCACCTCCACGATGAGGTTCACGCGGAAATCCATTTCTGATTGCTCCCTGCGACGATCGGCTTGCGCTCCTCTACCTGCAATCCATCGGCTGTTTCGGGGCTCAAGGCGCGATAAAAGAGCGGATTGCGCTCGAAATCCGGGGCCTATCCGGAACGGCAATCTCCGCGGCCGCACCGATCGGGTGATCCCCCCTGTCGAGGTCCGCGGCGCACGGCGGAAGGATGCCGCTTTTCGGCAACCGGCGAACGGCTCAGAGTCTTCCACGTCCGCATCCCGCCGGGTCACCGGCCGCGACTTTGCACCGTGGTGCTAACCCTGCCCCCGGCGTCGACCGATTCAAAGGATAGCGGACCAATGTTGACATGGGCCGGGTACTTGAACCGGGTGGGTGCTCCACCGCGCTGGCAATGGGGGTGTCGATGGATACGAGCATTCTGGATCTGGTGAAGCGTTCGGCGGCTGTCCCGTCGATGCCGCAGGTCGCCGTCAGGTTCCTCGAGATCATCCAGGACCCGGACTTCGACTACCGGGAGGTGGTCGAGGTGCTCTCATCCGATCCCGGAACAACGAGCGAGATCCTGAGGCTGGCCAACTGCTCGCTGTTCGGCGTGACCCGCAAGGTCACCGCTCTGCCGCATGCCATGACCCTCCTGGGGATCAAGCGGGTCCGCTCGCTGGTCCTCGGCCGCTACATTGTCGAAAGCCTGAGCAAGAAGGGCTCCGCGAGCGTCGAGCCCGCCTTCTATTGGCGCCGCTCGCTGACCGCGGCCGTGCTGGCCGCGCGGTTGGCGGACGCGCTCGTGCCCGAACTCCGCGAAGAGTCCTTCATTGCCGGTCTGCTGGCGGACGTCGGTGTAGTCATCCTTGCCGAAAGCATCCCCGCCAGGTACGCGGCGATCGCCGAGCAGTACAAACCCGGCGGCAACGTCGATCTGGCGCTGGCCGAGAACGTCCTGCTCAACACCACGCATGGGCAGGTGTCCGCCATGGTCCTGGACCACTGGAGACTCCCCGAGGTCATCTGCGAGGCCGTTCGCTGGCACCCGTGGGAACTGGGCGAGCAGGGCCGAAACGTCCTCGCCGACATCGTCGGGGCCGCCGATCGGATCAGCAAGCGCTTGTGCGAAACGCCCATGAACCTCGATACGGTCATCGCCGACTGCCGGCAGATCGGCCACGTCATGAACCTGGCTCCCGAAACCGTGGCCCGCTGCCTGATGGAGATCGAGGATCACATCGCCGATCTGTCCGACCTGCTCAAGATCGACGTGATTTCCTCGCAGATCTACGAGCTCATCGCCACCCGGATTCGCGAGAGCCTGACGAATCCGATTATGGTTGAAGTCTGAAGGCTCAGGTCGCCGCGGGTCCGCCGTTGGCGAGATTCGCCCTGGTCCGCCGTGGCGACTATGGCGAACCTGCCCTCCGTGGCGGGCCGTTCCTACAACACGTCGATCAGTTCGTACCGCTTGGCCACGTAGGTGCAGCCGACGTCGATGCACTCGAGGTGGCCGATGCGGGCATGTTCCGAGCGGTGGGTGTGGCCGCAGAAGACGTATCGCACCTTCGGGCAGGAAAGCAGCAGGTCGCCGAAGCGAGCGCTGCCCAGGAACGCCGAGCCGAAAGCCCAGCCCGGATGGTCGTGATGGGGCACCAGTTCCTTGAACGGCAGGTGGTGCATACCGAACACGATCGCGCGGCTGGAGCCGTCCACTTCGCGTAAGTGAGCCGCGGCCCGATCCAGAAGACGGCGGCAGAAATCGACATCGCTCATCGGCAGGCGAACATACTCGCCGTCCATCCAGCGGGTCCCGATGCGCATGGCCGTTTCGGGCACGTCCGAGAGGTCCGCCACCAGATGCTCGTAGCTCTCCAATCGCGAGGCGGCCCCCGGTGCGATCTTCGCTTCGTAGAACCGAAGCGGGATGCCCAGGTAGTCCGCCCGGAAGCTGTAGTCGTACCAGCCGATCGAGCCGACCAGGCCGATGCCGTCGACCTCGGCCGGTGACATGTCCAGGCTGTGAAAACCGGTTTCTCGGCAGATTTCGGGCAGTACGCGTTCGAGACGGTCGAGTGAATCCTCGCCGGGGTTCGTCCAGATGTCGTGGTTGCCCGCGACAAAAAACTTGCGCCCGCGGAACCTGTCGAAAAGTCGCAGGCCATCGCGTACAATGCCGGCGTCCCGGCCGCCGACGTCGCCGAGAACCAGCAGGGCGTCGGCGTCGAGCCCGCAGATCTGCGCGGCGATCCAGCGGGCCGGCTCGATGCTGCGAGCGATGTCGTAATGTAGATCTGCTGTGACGACCAGCTTCATGCGGGGCCTCAGGGCTTCGAGTGTAGTTGAGTGTACCTGAGGGCAGGGTCCGTCACAACGACGCAGGGGTCGGCGCGAGACTCTCGGGCGCATCCGCCAGATGGTGGCGGCTGGTAAAGCGGGCAGACGACGCCGTGTGCCACTGCTGTGTCAGCAGTGCCCAGGCCCGCCAACACTGCTCACAGAGTTCGCCACGGCGAATCTCGCCTTCGGCGGACAGCGGCACACAGAGAAGGTCTGCCACGAAGGACGGGATGCCCCTGAGACGCTTCGTCGCAGCGGCATGCAATCCCTCAACCCCCTGGCGAATGGGGAAGGAGAGACAGTGAGCGAAGTCCTGGCCATCGAAGACCTCCGCAAGAACTACCGGCTCGGCAACCAGGTGATCCGGGCCCTGGACGGCGTGTCCCTGTCGGTGGCGCGCGGCGAACTCGCAGCCATCATGGGCGCCAGCGGATCGGGCAAGAGCACGCTGCTGCACTTGGCGGGCGGGCTCGATCTGCCCGATGCTGGGACGGTGCGAGTCGAGGGGCGCGATCTGACGCAGATGTCCGACCGGCAGCGCACTTTGTTCCGACGGCAACGCATGGGCATCATCTTCCAGGCGTACAACCTGCTGCCTACGCTGACGGCGGAAGAGAACGTGGCGGTGCCGCTGCTGATCGATGGACAGCCCGGCAGCCGGGTCAAGCCCCGTGTGGCCGAGATGATCCGGCTGGTACACCTCGAACAGCGCACCGGCCATCGGCCGCAGGCCATGTCCGGCGGCGAGCAACAACGGGTGGCGATCGCCCGGGCCCTGCTCAACGACCCGGCCCTGATTCTGGCCGACGAGCCGACCGGCAATATCGATTCGATCAGCGCGGTCGAGGTGTGGCAACTGCTCCGCAGGCTGGCCCACGAAATGGGCAAGACAATTCTCATGGTGACACACGAGGCGGCGGCGGCCTCCTACGCGGACAAGGCTTACGTGCTCAAGGACGGCCGGATCGTCGGCCGTATCGAAGGAATGGAACCGGGTGATGCGGCATTGGTTGCAGGTCGGTATACGGAACTGGCGCGTTAAGCCGGGGCGGACGGCCGGGGCCGTCGGAGCGATTGCCCTCGGGGTCGGCGTGGTGATCTGGGTTACCAGCGCCTATGAGTCCGTCCGTCTGGCCCTGGAGGACCAGGCCTGGCTCTGGATCGGGCAGAGCCACCTGTCGGTCGAATCGGTCTACGGCCAGAACGGCACGGTCAATCAGCACCTGGCGGAGAAGATCACCGCCCTGCCCAACGTGGCTCATGTGACCAGCCGGTTTCAGCATTACATGTGGCTCGTCCCGCTGGCCCGCGAATCCGGCGCCACCCTGCCGACCAGGACGACCGGAGTGTCGGTCGAGGCCATGGGCATCGAACTCGGCACGGAGTACCTCTTCAGGAAATACGAGGCCGACCGCATTGGCAACGGCGGGCGCATGCTGACCCCGGACGACGCCGACGGTCTGCTGATCGAGCGCTCGCTGGCCGAGCGGTTCGACCTGCGTCCCGGCGACAAAGCCGAGGTGCGAAGCCGGCCTCCATCCTGGATCGGGGAGAGCGAGCGATCCGCCGTCTTCACCATCGTGGGCATCATCGAGCACCGCCGGGTGGCCAAACAGCAGTCGCCGGTCATCATCGGCCGCCTCGACCGGATGCAGGCTCTGGCCCAGATCAACAAGGACATCCCACGGGTCACGCGAATCGATATCCTGCTGAAGGACCACTCCAAACCGGCCCTGCGCGACAGCGAGCGCCAGGTGCGCCAGATCGTCGATCGCGACAAGCAGGGCTTCCTGGTGACCTCGGCGGAGATGAAACTGGCCCAGGTCGAAGACGCCCAGCGGCAGACGGGATTCGTGATGGGCCTGCTCTCCAGCGTCGCGCTGCTGACCGGCTTCTTCATCATCCTCTCGACGCTGAGCATGGGGATGGTCGAGCGAATCGCCCAACTCGGTATGCTGCGATGCCTGGGCACCACGCGTCTGCAAACGGCCATGATCGTGATGGCCGAGTCCCTGCCGGTCGCGGTGGTGGGCGTGCTGGCGGGGATTCCCATCGGGATGGCCCTAGCCCGGCTGAGCGTCTGGCTGGCACCCGAGTACATCGATCGATGGGCGATCAGCAGGGGCGGACTGATTTTGGCGCTCGCGGGCGGCCTGCTGACCACGCTCGCCGGAGCGGCCATCCCGATGATACAGGCGATGCGCGTCTCGCCCCTGGCCGCGTCGCGTCCGCAGTCGCAGCCGACACCTGGAATCGTAACATGGGTTGCCGGCATCATCGGCGCAGCGATGCTCCTGGTCGCCTACCCTTGCATGATCGCCTGGCTGCCGCTGATCCAGCACCTGCGCAATCCCCTATACCCTCTGACATTGATCTCGCTGCTTTACGGCGGGTGCGCGCTGATGACGCCGGCGGTCATTCGGATCGCCGGTCAGGTGGCGGTCTTTGTTGCCGCCGCCGCCCTGCGCGTTCATCACCGTCTGCTGAGCGACCAGGTGGGCCGGGCGGCATGGCGCTCGGCGGCTATCTGCTGCGGTTTGATGGTCGGGCTGTCGCTGATCGTCTCGCTGGTCGTTTTCAGCAAGTCACTGGCCAGCGGCTGGGACTTCCCGAGTCAATTCGCGGAAGCATTTGTCTTCATCTCGCCGCCGGTCGATCGACAAAAGGCCAAGGAGGTCCAGAAGCTCAAGGGCATCGCCTCGAGCTGCCTCGTTAACGAGGGGCTGAGGTGCACCATCTACGCCGGAGGACTGTTCCACTTCCCGTGGTCGACCTTCGTGGCGGGAGACCCGGACGAGTTCTTCAGGATCGCCAACCTGGAGTTTGTGCAGGGCAACCTCGAAGACGCCGTCGCCAGGCTGAAAAAGGGCGGATACATCCTGGTGACGCCCGAATTCAGCCGCACCCACAAGGCCGACCTTGGCGACTCGGTGGACATCCGGCTGAACGACACCCGGGGGGTAAGACAGCGGTTCAAGATCGCCGGCGTAGTGACCTCGCCCGCGCTGGAGATCGCCGCCAACTACTTCAATGCCAGCGGCATGTTGACACAGCAATCGACATTCGTGGTCCTGGGCACCTTCGAGGATGCCGCCCGGATCTTCAAGGTACCCGATGTCGCGAGCATGTTCCTGATAAACTTCGATCTTCCCCCGACGCCGCCGCCGGCGGAGTTTGCCGGGAAAGCCCCGCCACCGGTCGACGATCCGAATGTCCTGGCCAGGATGGCGGAATCGTGGCGGCCGAGCCTGCCGGAGCGAACCGAGGAACTCGACCGGATCGCCGAGCGGTGCAGCAAGCTGGCTTCGAGCGCGTCCGGCATCGCCTGGTCGCAGGTCCCGATGCTGCAGGTGTTCCAGGAAGCAATCATCGAGGGCCCAAACCCCGACTGGCCGTCCATGACCCCGGAGCAGCGCTGGCAGGTGTTTCGCGAGGAACTGGTTATGCGGCTGGTTGCGGCCCACGTCGGCTCGTCGAGCCCGATCCACGCATCCGTGCGAGCGCTCAAGGAACAGATCGACAGCGACCTGCAGCGGGCCATGCTGCTGTTCGCCAGCGTGCCGTCCGTCGCGCTCATCATCGCGGCCCTGGGCGTGGCGAACCTGATGATGGCCAACGTCACCAGCCGAACGCGGCAGATCGCAATGATGCGGGCGGTTGGCGCGACCAAGTGGCAGGTCGGGCGGCTGGTCGTAGGCGAGGCCCTGGTGCTCGGACTGGTGGGCAGTGCGGCGGGCGTGACCGTCGGCCTGCTGGCGTCCCTGGGCGTCAACCGGATTATCCTCACGGTCTGGGGCTACAAGCTGGATACGGCCGTGCCCTGGCACTGGGTCGGCCTCGGTGTCGCCTTCACTGCCGCCATCTGCCTGATCGCCGGCCTGCTGCCGGCCCGGTACGCGTCGCGAAACAACATCATTGATGCGATGCAGACGACGTGAGGCTTTCGATGACTCTTCGGAAAATGGCACTGCTCGTCGGCATCTCGGTTGCACTATGCGCACCGGTCGTGGCCTTTGGTCATGTCCCCTATCTGGAGAGTGCCGACTACCGTTGGGATGCACCCTTCCGGGTCAGAGGCTCGATCGCTCAGTCCATCGCGGTGTACTCTTATCTCGACCCCTCGACCGGCGGCTCGACCGAAGTTGACGTCTACCAGTTCAGCATCTCGAAGCCGACGCGCATCTACGTTCAGGCACTGGTCCCGGTCTGCCCGGTCTACGCCGAGTTCCGGCCGTCGTTTGCGATCGTCGGGCCGGGCTTGTCAGTCCCCGAGACCGAGCTTCCGTTCGACCTGCCCGAGGGCTATGGCGCCATCGTGGTCGCCGACTACGACCCCCCGCAGGAGTGGCCCACTTTCTACGAACCGTTCGGCAACAAGAGCTACTACGATGGCCCGCTGTTCGATCAGACGCTGCCGAGTTCAGGAACCTACTACGTCGTCTACTGGGACCCCGCGGGCATTGGCGGCGACTACGTGGCCGTGCTCGGCTACGCCGAAATCTGGCGGTTCTGGGACATCATCCGGGCCCTCATCAACACCCCCAAGATCCGCCGCGGCCTGGAATTGCACACCGACTGCCGGTAGCACCCGACCGCAGCCGGCCTTGCGTGCAGCCCGATGTAAAATGTAACATCTCGTGCTGGAATTCCTAACACTCGGTGTTAGCTTTTGCAGGGCCATCGATGAACCGGGATTCTGATGAGCGCGCTCCGATCCCGTGGTACGGTGTACTGCTGCAGATATGCTTCGCCCCTGTGGCTGTGCTGATCACCTTCGCGGCGATTCTCACGGCGCCTCTCCTCATGTTCAAGATGATCACAGAGGAGCGAAAACAGCGAGAGAAGGTCCGGCAGTTCTTTCGAGGGCGGGGGGCGCGGGCCCTGCTGGTCTGGCACTCGCGGAGAGGCTGGAACGAGTTCTGCCAGAACAACCTCCTGCCCGCTCTGCCCAAGGGAATCGTTGCGGTACAGGATCGGCGGCGGCGCGACTCGGCTTACCGGGATCGGCGTCTGGCGGAACAGGCCGACGGCATACCCGATCTGGCTCGCCCATACCTGCTTTTCTTCCACAAGGCCAGGTTGCAGGCGATCAGCTTGAACCGGGCCTTGTGGCCCCTCAAGCACCAGGGTAAGGCGAGCCCGGCCGTGCAACGCGAGGTTTCGCGGATCATTCTCGACCACGTTGCCGATTCGCCGATTCGGCTCGCTGCGGACTCTCCGGCAGACTCAATCGCCAGTCATGCCAGTGCGTGATTGAGAATCCGGTCGCCTTGCCGTACATTGGCCCGGCGATGACGCGGGAAAGGGCCAAACCGAAGTGCGCGCCGCCGGCCGAGAGCCTCACCCCGGCCATGCGCCAGTACATCGAGCAGAAGGCCGCCGCCCCGGACGCCCTGCTGCTGTTCCGGATGGGCGACTTCTACGAAACCTTCTACGATGACGCCGTCACCGCCGCCCGCGTCCTGGGCATCACCCTGACCAGCCGGGGCAAGGACAAGAACGGTCAGTCGGTCCCGCTGGCCGGAATCCCTTACCACGCCCTCGAAGGCTACCTGACCAAGCTGGTCCGCGCGGGTTTCAAGGTCGCCATCAGCGAACAGATCGAGGACCCGAAGCTCGCCAAAGGCGTGGTCAGACGCGACATTATCCGCATCGTCACGCCCGGAACGCTCACCGATGACGCCCTCCTCGAGCAGAAGGCCGACAACTACCTGGCCTGCGTCTGCCGCCGGGCCAGCGAGACCGGCCTGGCCTGCGTCGAGTTGTCCACCGGCGCGTTCTGGGTCCAGATCGTTGCCGACAAGGAGCTTCTCAACGAACTCGTCCGGCTGGCCCCGGCCGAGCTGCTGCTGCCCGAGGTGCCCATCGACGCCCACGACCCGCTGGCCGGCGTGACCAAAGAGCTGACCGGCCCGAACCCGATCTTGCCCTCCCTGCTGGTCACCCGACGGCCGGCCCACCTGTTTGACCCTTATCAGGCCGACCAGCGGCTGCGAAGGCATTTCGGCGTCGCCACGCTGGAGGGCTTCGGCTTCGACCGGATCGACGCGTCGCTCTGTGCGGCGGCCGCGGTGATCGACTACCTGGCCGAGACGCAGAAGGGTTCGCTCGGCCACATCGTCAAGCTGACCCGTCGCGATACGCACAGCTTCGTGCAGATCGACCAGTCCACCTGGCGGTCTCTGGAAATCGAGCGAACCATCCGCGGCGGCTCGACCAGCGGCTCGCTGCTTCAGGCAATCGACCATACCTCGACGCCCATGGGCGGCCGTTGCCTGCGACGCTGGCTGGCGGCACCGCTTCGCGACGCATCAGCGATCCGCCGGCGACAGGATGCGATCGGCGATCTGCTGGCCGATCGGCACCACTTGGCGACCATCCGCGGCGAACTTGGCAAGCTGGCCGACGTCGAGCGGATCACCGCCCGGCTGGGCGTCGGCCGGGCCTCGCCGCGCGACCTGCTCGCCCTGGGCCACACGCTGCTGACCATCGAGCGAATCGGCGATCTGCTCGACGAACTGCCCGCCCGGACGACCCTCGCGGTGGAGCGTCTGACGCCGTTCCTGGCTGAGCGATGTGACGCCCTCCGCGGCGAGCACGACTTGGCCGTCTTCCTGACGACCGCCCTGCATCCGAACGCTCCGCTGGTGCTCAACGAGGGCGGCATCATCGCCGACGGCCATGACGCCGAGCTCGACCGGTTGCGGACCATGGGCACCAACGCTCAGCAATGGTTGGCGGACTTCCAGGCCCGCGAGATCAAGCGATCGGGCATCGGCTCGCTCAAGGTCGGCTACAACCAGGTGTTCGGCTACTACATCGAGATCACCCACGCACACGCCACCCGCATCCCCCCCGACTATGTGCGCAAGCAGACGCTCAAGAACGCCGAGCGATACATCACCGACGAACTCAAGCACTACGAGACCGAGATCCTCAGCGCCCGCGACCGGGCCATCGCCCGCGAGCAGGAGTTGTTCGAGGTCATCCGCCAGCGGGCCATCGAGCGGATCTCGTCGCTGCTGCGGGTGGCCTCGGCCATCGCCGAGATCGACGTCGTCGCGGGGCTGGCTCACCTGGCCGACGAGCGGCGTTATGTCCGCCCGGAGATTGTCGAGGGCAACGTGCTGCACGTCGTCGAGGGGCGCCACCCGGTCCTGGAGCAGTCGCTGGCCGAGAAGTTCGTGCCGAACGACTGCGAGCTAGGCTTCACTGTAGGAGCGGCTTGCAGCCGCGATCTCCCCCTGCACGGTTCAGGCCCCAGTGTAGGAGCGGCTTGCAGCCGCGAGTCCTGCAAGGAGGGTTCAGGGCAGAGTGACGCCGCTTCCGTGGACTTGTTCGGCACCGTGGCGGATCCCCAATCTGAGATCTCCAATCTGAAATCTGAAATCTCAGATCCGAAATCCGAAACCCTGGCCATCCTGACCGGCCCGAACATGGCGGGCAAGAGCACTTACATCCGCCAGATTGCCCTGCTGACGCTGCTGGCCCAGACCGGCAGCTACGTCCCGGCCGCGTCCATGCGCTTCACCCCCGCCGACCGCATCTTCGCTCGCATCGGCGCCTCCGACGAGCTGACCCGCGGTCAGTCCACCTTCATGGTCGAGATGACCGAGGCGGCCAACATCCTCAACAACGCGACCGAGGCCAGCCTGGTGATCATCGATGAACTCGGACGCGGCACGAGCACCTTTGACGGGCTGGCTCTGGCCTGGGCGATCGCCGAGCAACTGGTAACCGCGATCGGCTGCCGTGCATTCTTCGCGACTCACTACCACGAGCTGACCGAACTGGAGAAATACCTGGACGGCGTGGTCAACTACAACGTCGCGGTGCGCGAGTGGCAGGATGAGGTCATCTTCCTGCACCGCATCGTCCGCGGCAAAACCGACCGCAGCTACGGCGTGCACGTGGCCAAGCTCGCGGGCGTCGGCCCGGAGGTGGTCGCCCGCGGCCGCGAGATCTTGGCCGAACTGGAGACCAACTTCTCGGCCACCCGCCGCGCCCCGCGCCGCACCGCCCGCCGCAACCGCCGCGACGACCAGATGCTCCTCTTTGCCGACCCGGCCGAGGAAGTCATCAAGGAAATCCGCCAGCTCGACCCCCACAAACTCACCCCGCTTGATGCCCTGCAGGCCATCGAGAAGTGGCGAAAGCGGTTGGAGGAGTAGCACCCCGGGTGGCCCAGGTTCTTCCTGACCCTGGGCTGGCGATTGCGGTTGACCACCCCGTGTGCGGGTGCCCCATCGCGCCAGCGGTGGGCGAACCGATGTTACTGGATCCCAAACCGCCGCAACCACAGCCTGTGGTTCTCATACGGCGGCGTGCGATTCTCCGGGGCCAGGCCCGCGGCATGCCCGTCGTGGAACACCGCGTTGCTGAAGCGGCCCATGTGGAGATTGACCGCGACCTTTCGATCCGGATTGAACGGCGGACTGGAGGAGGTAGGCTGGTATTCGGGCAGGTGCCCATCTTGCCACGCGGCCATGGCGTCGATGCCCCCACCATTGGCCATCATGAAAGTAATCAGGGTCGCCCTGTTGGCCGGCTCGAGAAGCCCCGTCCTCAGTGCCTCCTCCCACGTCTGGCGGGCTTTCGGAGGAGTCGAGCCATACGCCCCTGGCACGTTCACGCGCTGCTCGGTCTCGGCGTCAATCACATAGACGGTATCGGAGGGGTGCTTGTAGCGGTCGATGTTGACCAGGCCGTCAACGTTGTGCCACTGCGTGTGTATGTAGCGCTCTGGCATCAGGGAGTTGCTCAGGTAGCCCAGCCAGGGTTTTGAGCCGCTGGCGGTGCGCTCCGGGCAGTGGAAGAACTCAAGCAGATCCACCCGAACGTGGTTCGGGGTCATATACTCCTGTATTTGCCTCACGACGCCCGTTTCCCTGGCCAGCAGGAGAGCCCAGTGGTCGTTCTGGTCGGGCGCATGGCCGATCGGCACCTTGTTCTGGTGCTGAACGGCAAAACAGGCTTTCGCCACCCCGAACTGCTGAAGATTCCCCAGGCAGACGGCATTTCGGGCGTTGGCTTTCGCCCGGCCCAGCGACGGCATCAGGAGCGAGAGCAGCAAGGCCATGATGGCGATTACCACCAGCACCTCGATCAGCGTGAAGCCCCTCGCCCGACGAACGTGAATTCGCCTGCGAAACATGCTGCACCTCCGAGATTGGAATTTCCGGGATATCCTCGCCCGCCCCCGCCGCCGGGCCGCCAACATCGACAATTATACAACGTGTTTGCGGTAGGTGCTTCTGTTTTGGACAATTTTCTTTCTCATCGACGCAGAAACAGGCGCTGGAGGCTGCTCCTCACGGGTGACGTGGGGAGGCTTCGGGGTCTAGCGGGTGTCCCGCCGCGTCAGCGGCAGGGGGGCGCAATCACCCCATTGACCAGGCGCCGGTGCCCCATCGCGCCAGCGGTGGGGGACGGAATCATCTTGCTCACCAGGTGCCTCACCAAAACGGAAGCATCTTCCGCAAGCCGATTCGGTCACCCACCCTTCCGGGACGGAGCACCTCTAATCTAAACCGGTAGGATAAACTCGCCACGGCGAGTCACCTGCGGAGACCTGCTGGCTCGTAAAGAACTCACTGAGCCCTGAACCCTGAACCCCGAACTCTCATCTGGGCACAGCGTTGCGGACCTCGGCCACAAAGTCCTTGCACGCCTGTTCGATGCACTTCTCCCACTCGGAGGTGAACCGCTCGACGTATTTCATGTCGTCGTAGGCGTAGATGACGCTGCGGGAAGCGGTGACCAGCGCCCCGGTGCCATCGGATTTGAAGCAGGCACCGATATCCGAGGCGGTCCCGCCCTGGGCCCCGAAGCCGGGCACCAGGAACAGGCAGTGCGGCATCAGCTCGCGCAACCGGGCGATCTCGTCCCGGGCGGTCGCCCCGACCACCGCCCCGACGGCGCTGTAGCCGCTGTTGCCCAGAAGCGACGGGTCCGCGGCCCAGGTTTCCACCTGGCGGGCGACGAATTCAGCCACAGTCATCCCGTTTTCGAGCCGGGCGGTCTGGAGTTCGGCGGCCGAGGGGTTGGTCGTCCGCACCAGCACAAATACGCCTTTCTGTTCCTCCTGGGCCACATCGATGAACGGCTTGAGCCCATCCAGTCCGAAGTAGGGGTTCACGGTCACCGCATCCGGCCCGGTCAGATCCTCCAGATTGGCAAAGTCGGGCTCGGCCAGCATCGATTGGGCGTACATCTCGGCCGTCGAGCCGATATCACCCCGTTTGCAGTCCCCGATGACGATCAGCCCGGACCGGTCGGCCTCTTGGATCAGGTCAAAATAGCCGTCCAGGCCGTCGGCGTAGTAACGCTCGAAGAAAGCGATGTTGATCTTGATCGCCGGGACCAGTGGGCTGACGATCTTGATCACCCGCCGACAATACTCCAGGATCGCATCCGATGACACTTCCGAGTCGGTCGCGTCGTTAAGCTCCTTGTTCTCCGAAATCTCAGCCGGCAGCTTGCTATAGACAGGGTCCAGCCCCACGCAGGTTGGGTTGCCCTTGTCCGCGATGGCTTTCAACAGACGATCGGCGAAGTTCTCTGCCACGGATACATTCCTCTCGTTTGACGGCCGCCCTGCCCGGTCCGGCCTATGGCCAGCACAAATCCTCCGGGCAGGCCCGAGGGGCTACCCGTCAAAATCGCGAGTGTAGCCCTCGTGGGAGGGTGACGCAAGGCGTTGAGACGCCGAAAACTCGGAATTCCGCCTGCATAATCGCCGCCAAACAGTGTTAGAATTCCCCAAAGGTTGGGCAGGCCGATATTGTAGTACGGACCCTGGACACGGCCACGGGCGTACTTGGCGGTCGAGGCGGGGCGGCGGGGCCAATTCAGCACTCGGAGCGCAAGCGACGGGCCCTTGACCGACCCCCATAAGTTGGTCAAAAGCAGGCCAGACCGCAGGGCGGTCGCATGATCGGAGGCCCCCAGTGGGCGAAGAATCGTCAGGCAAGGACAAACCGAAGCTACGGCGGGTCGATTTCCGGCGGAATCGCCAGCGCCCGGCGCGCCGCAAACACTGGGAAATCCCCACCGAAGACGACCAGAGCGTCGATCTCGCTGGCCGAGAGTCGGTTCGGGCAAAAGGCGATCTATCCCGAAAACGGACCGTCATCGAGGGTGGTGAAGGGCAAACCGCCGATGAAGGCGGTCCGGTCAGGGGGGTCGCAGTCGCCGTCCGCGGGCGGTTCGTGGATGTGGACGTCGACGGGCGCGTCTGGCCGTGTACCGTACGGCGGATTCTGCGGACCCGGCTGATCGGCGACCGCAGCCCGGTCGTGGCCGGCGATCAGGTGGCCATTTCCATCGTCGCCGACGAGGCCGGGGTGGTTAACGAAGGGGTCATCGAGCACGTGCTGCCCCGCCGGACCGCCTTGACCCGATCCGACGGCAAGAAAACCCACGTGATCGCGGCCAACGTCGACCAGGTGCTGGTGGTCACCTCTATTCGCGAGCCGATCATCAAGCCGCACCTCATCGACCGCTACCTGGTGGCAGCCCACGCGGGCGATCTCCCCGCGATAATCTGCGTGAACAAGGTGGACCTCGATCCCGATCCCGAGGATGAGACCGCCGAAATCCTCGCCCGCTACCGACGGCTGGGGTACCCCGCCTTGGCAACCAGCGCGGTTGCGGAGACCGGCCTGGATGAACTGCGCGGCCTCCTGGCGGGCAAGGCGACCCTCCTGGCCGGCCAGAGCGGCGTGGGCAAGAGCTCCCTGCTCAATGCCGTCGAACCAAGCCTCAACCTCAAGACCGCACCCGTCTCCGCCGCAACCGAGAAGGGCCGCCATACCACCACCACGGCCACCTGGCTCAAGCTCAGCTCCGGCGGCGCCGTTGTCGATACGCCCGGCATCCGGGCGCTCGACGTGGCCATGGTGCCCATCAACGAGCTCGAGATGCACTTCGTCGAGTTCGTTGACCGCCTTGCCCAGTGCAAGTTCCCCAATTGCGTCCACATTCACGAAGATGGATGTGCGATCATCGCCGCAGTCGAGTCCGGCGAGATCGACGAATCCCGGTACGCCAGCTACGTCGAGCTGTTCTACGAGCTCAGCGACGTCAAGCGGACCGCCTACGAGTAGGGCGTTGTGCACTTGCATACCCGCTCCGATCCGCTCATCATGCACGCCATTCGCAGTCGACGATCGGTTTGGAGGACCCCGTCATGGCCGGAAACCCGAACAGCGGATCCGAACCCGCTCTGACCCGCCGCCAGGCGCGCGAGAACTGGGGCTCTCGGCTGGGGGTCATCCTGGCGGTGGCCGGCTCCGCGGTCGGGCTGGGCAACTTCCTGCGGTTCCCCGGCCTCGCGGCGACCAACGGCGGTGGCGTCTTCATGATCCCGTACTTCATCTCGCTGATCATCCTGGGCATCCCCATCTGCTGGGTTGAATGGACCATCGGCCGATACGGCGGGGCCCGCGGTTTCAACAGCGCCCCCGGCATCTTCTCGGCCCTGTGGCCCAGCCGCGTCAGCAAGTACTTCGGCGCCCTGGCCCTGATCATCCCCGTCGGCATCTACATGTATTACGTCTATGTCGAGGCTTGGTGCCTGGCCTACGCCTGGGACTACGCCGTCGGGCGAATGAGTCAATACGGCGCCGGAACGTCCGCCGATACCGCGGCCCTGGTGTCCGCCCATACCAACCATTTCAAGAGTTTTGTCGGCATGGGCGAGAACGGCCTGCTCGTCCACGGCGCTCTCCAGCAGGGCGTGGTCTTTCTGATCATCGTGTTCGTGGTCAACTTCGTGCTCATCTACCGTGGTCTGACCAAGGGCATCGAGGCCTTCTGCAAATACGCGATGCCGCTCTTGGTCATCTTCGCGCTGATCGTTCTGGCGCGCGTGCTGACTCTCGGGACGCCCGACCCATCCCGCCCGGAGGCCAACGTCAACAACGCCCTGGGCTTTATGTGGAATCCCAAAACCGGCGACAAGACCGTTCTGGAGTCCCTGGCCAACCCGGAACTGTGGCTCAACGCCGCCGGCCAGATCTTCTTCAGCCTCTCCGTCGGCTTTGGCATCGTGCTGAACTATGCCAGCTACCTCAAGGCCGACGACGACGTGGTTCTCTCCGGCCTGACCGCCAGTTCCACCAACGAGTTCTGCGAAGTCTGCCTCGGCGGGCTGATCACCGTGCCGGTCGCGTTCCTGTTCCTCGGCGAGGCCAACCTGACCAAGGAAGTGCTCGGATCGAGCTTCAGCCTGGGATTCATGTCCCTGCCGGCGGTCTTTGCCAAGATGCCGGCAGGCAATTTCTTCGGCGCGGTCTGGTTCTTCATGCTGTTTCTGGCCGCGATCACCAGTTCATTGAGCATGCTCCAGCCGGCCATCGCGTTCTTCGAGGAAGGCTTCTGCATGGGCCGGCGCCTGTCGGTCACCTGCCTGGGCCTGCTCACCGCCATCGGCGGCCTCCTGGTCGTCTACTTCTCCAAGGACCTGCTGGCCACCGATACACTCGACTTCTGGGTCGGCACGGTCTGCATCTTCATCCTCGCCACGGTCGAGGTGGTCCTCGTGGGGTGGGTCTTCGGCATCGAGCGGGCGAAAGAGGAGGTCAAACGCGGGGCTGCCCTCAGGGTGCCGGGAATATTCTGGTTTATCATCAAATACGTCTCCCCGGCCTACCTCCTGCTCATCTTCGGTTTCTGGTGCTATAAGAATATACCGGACAAGATCAGGACGATCGGGGCCATGACCCCCGAAGACCGCGGAACGGTGCTGCTGATGCTGACCTTCATCTTCCTGCTGTTGGTTTTCTTCGCCCTGCTCGCCAACCTGGCCCACAAGCGATGGCACGCAACCGGCAGGTTGCCGGTCGACCGTTTCCGTGGATTCCCGGTTCTCCCGGTGGGGCAAGGCAGGAGGACGCAGGCATGACCTGGGTCGGATGGATGCTCATGATCCTCTCTTGCGGGGCAGTGGTGGGTCTGACGATTTTCTGCTATTGCCGTGTCTTGCGGACCCCCAGGCCCGAAGAGCATATGCACGCCCCGCTGGAGATCGACACCCACGACGTCGAGACCTGACCGCCGACCCCAATTCGGGTGGCCCAGGTTCTTCGTGAACCTGGGCTCCTGATTCGGCTCAGTGTGTTTGAGAATCGCTCGGGGCCGACGGGGGCGTCGGCCCTACAGTGGTGCCGACGCCCTCGTCGGCACTTCTTCCACAGACGTCTACCCTGTCCACGGCTCGGTGTGGACATGCTCTTTCCGGCTGAAAGCTGAAAGCTGATCGCTGACAGCTCTTCTCCCCGCCGGCGGCGGGGAGAAGCACTACGCCGCCGCGGTGTGATCCTCGGCCGTGTCGAACTTCACGCTCACCCGCTTGCTGACGCCGGCCTCCTGCATGGTCACGCCGTACAGCACGTCGGCGATGCTCATCGTCCGTTTCGAGTGCGTGATGATGATGAACTGCGACTTGTCGAGAAACTCGCCGACGATCCGGTTGAACCGTTCGTTGTTCGCCTCGTCGAGGGCCGCGTCAACCTCGTCGAGAATCGCAAACGGAGACGGCCGGCTGCGGAAGATGGCCAGCAGCAGGGCGATCGCGGTCATGGTCTTCTCGCCGCCCGACAGCAGCGAGATATTCTGCAGCTCCTTGCCTGGCGGGCGCGCCTGGATCTCGATCCCGGCCTCCAGCGCGTCCAGCGGCTGACCCTCCGGCGGCTGCTCGAGCAGCACGTCCGCTTTGCCGCCGCCGAAGAGCTTGCGGAACAGCTCCTGGAAGTGCCCGCGCACGGTCTCGAACGTCTGCGTAAACCGCTCGCGGCACTCGTTGTTCAGATGCTCGATCAGCTCGGTAAGCTGCTTCTGCGAGGCCCGCAGGTCGTTGTGCTGCTGGCCGAGGAAGTCGGCCCGCTTCTCCAGCTCTTCCTGTTCGGCGATCGCGTCCAGATTGACGTTGCCCAGCCGCTGGATCTTGCCCTTGAGCTCCTCGATCTCCGCCTCAACCGCCGCCCAGTCCTGCTCCTCGTGCTGATACCGGGCGTAGCTCTCGGCCAGGTCGATGCCCAGCTCGTCGCGCACGCGCCCGACCAGGTCCTCCAGGCGAATCCGCGCCTCCTGCGACTCCATCTTCAACTGGTGCAGCTTCTCCTCGCACTCGTTCAAACAGGTCCGTTCGGACTTGGTTCGGGCCGCAAGTTGCTCGATCTCCAGGCGGATCTCCTGCCGTCGCCGCTGGCGGGCCAGCAAGTCGGCGTCGCGCCGCTCCTTGAGCAGGTACAGCTCGGCCAGCCGGCTCTCGGCGGTCAGAATCGTCCGCTCGGCCAGGGTGATTCGCCCGGCCGAGTCTTCCGATTCCCGGGCGGCCGCCCGGACCGCCTCTTCGCTCGACTGGAACGACTCGCGGACACTTCGCAGCGTGTCGCCCATCAGATTCCGGCGCTGTAGCAGCTCGGCCACCGCCACCTTGGCCTCCGTCAGCCGCTCGTTGAGCCGCGAACGCTCCTCGCCCATCTGGACGATCTCGGCATCGAGCCGGTGAACGCGTTCCTCGCGGGCCGCGTTGTCGCTCTCGAGCTGCGACAGAGCCTCCGAGCTTCGTTCGCTCCTCTCGACGGCCTCGCGGATGCTCCGATCCACCGCCGCCATCTCGCTGTCGATCAGCGGTTGCTCGTGCCGAAGCCGCTGCAGCGCGTTCTCATTGGTGTTGCGGGCGGCGCCGTTCTCGACTTCCGCCCGCAGCGTCTCGTTCAGGAGCCGCCGATGCTCCTCCAGGGCCCGCTCGATCTGGACGATCTCGGCGGAGGTCTCCTCAAGCCGATCCGACTCGGCCTCGATCCGCCCGTCGATTTCCTCCAACTGAGCGTCGATCTCCCGCAGCTCGCTCTTCCGCGAAATCAGGCCCGTCCGCCCGCCCGCGGGGCCGAGCTCACAGAAGGCCTGCACCGGGTCGAGCAGTTCGCCGCTCAACGTGACGTAGCGGTAGCTCGGCGGATTCTGGGCGGCCATGCGGATCGCGTCGGCCAGCGTCCGCACGACGACCGTCTTGCCCAGCAGGTGCCGCACCAGCGGCTCGGCATCCTTCTGGAATCGGACGATGTCCACGGCGTACGCGACAAACCCCTCCTGCTGGGTGAAATCACGGCTGTCGATGAACGGCGGCAGCCGATCCATGCAGATGGCCCTCACCCGCCCGGGGAAGTCGGCCAGAACCTCCGCGTCCCGGAAAAACGCTTCGCTGTCTTCGATGACCAGGTACTGGTCGTACTCGCCCAACGCGGTCTCGATCAGGGCGGCATGAGCGACGTCAACCGCGATCAGGTCGGCCACCATCCCGCGCACATAGCTGAACGTCTGGCCGCTGGCGTCACGCTCCTTGCGATGCAGCAGCTCTCGCACGCCCGCGTCGACGCCTTCATGACGCTGCTCCAGGTCCGTGAGCACCTGCCGCCGGCTGAGCAGGCCGCTGCGGTATTCCTTGGCCGCGGCGACCCGGCCGTTCAGCTCGGCCCGTTCAGCGTCGAGCTGGGCCGCACGCTGCTTTGAGGCTTCCAGTTGCTCGTTGCGGAAACGGATCTGCTCGGTGATCTCGGCCGCCCGTGCGTCGATCTCCCTGCGGGCCTCCGTCAACGCCGCCAGTTCGGTGCTGATCTGCTCGCTGCGGACCTGCAGGCGGGCCTTTTCCGCTTCAAGGTGCTGCCGCCGCTGGCCGAGAGCCTGGATCTCGTTGCTGATCTGGGCGCTGCGGCGCATCAGGTCGATGATGCTCGCCTTGTCGTCCTCGCTCCTGGCCCGCAGCCCGGTCAGGCTTTCGGCCAACTCCCGGTCCTGCCGGGTGAGGTCCTCCACCGCCGCCCGTGCGGCGTTGATCTCGCTTTCGAGCTGGTCGATCGCCGCCTGCTCGGCCTCGAGTTGCTGCCGCAGCTTGGCCGCCCGCTGCCGCTCGACGGCGTGCCGCTGTTGGGCCCGCGACCGCACCGCGACGAGTTCCTCGATCCGCTGGTGCGACTGCTCGATGCGCTCGGTGTTGGCGGTGATCTCGGACGCGTTGGTCAGGATCTGCTGCTCGATCTGCCGAACCTCGGCGTCGAGCATGAGCAGGTCGCCGTCCAGGGCCGACGAACGGGCTTCGGCCGAGCTGATCGCCGTCTTGAGCCGGGTGACCTCGTCTTCCAGGCGCGTCTCTTCCTGTTCCAGGTCCGTCCGCCGCTCGGTCAGCCGGTGATACTCGGCCAGCGAGAAGGCCGCCCGCTTCTCGCGAAGCTGCCGGTCGTATTCCTGGAAGCTCCGGGCCTTGCCGGCCTGGTACTTGATGCTCCGCAGGCGGCGCCCGACTTCCTCGACGATGTCCTCGAGCCGCATGAGGTTCTGGTCGACCCGCTCCAGCTTGCGCTCGGCCTCCTTCTTGCGGGCCTTGTAGCGGCTGATGCCGGCCGCCTCCTCGAAGATGTGCCGCCGGTCGATGGGGTTGGCCTGCAAGAGCACGTCCACCTTGCCCTGCTCGATGATCGAGTAGGCTCCCACGCCCACGCCGGTGTCCATGAACAGCTCGCGAACGTCGCGGAGGCGGCACTGCTCGTTGTTGATCAGGTATTCGCTCTCGCCCGAGCGGTACAGCCGCCGGGTGATGGTCACCTCGTCGGTGTCGCGACCCAGTCGCCGGTCGGCGTTGTCGAAGAGCAGGTCCACCTGGGCCATGCCGGCGCTCTTGCGGGTGCCCGAGCCGCTGAAGATCACGTCCAGCATCTGCTTGCCGCGCAGGCTGCGGGCGCTCTGGTCGCCGAGCACCCACTTGATCGAGTCGACGACGTTGCTCTTGCCGCACCCGTTCGGCCCGACGATGCCGGTCACCCCGGGCATGAAGTCGAAATCCGTCTTGTCGGCAAAGCTCTTGAAGCCCTGGCAGGTTAATCGCTTTAGAAACATAGAGTTACGCAACCTCCGTGCGTTTCGGTCTTGCCAGCCTTCCCTGGCCGGCGAAAGGCAGCCATTCCCGGTCCGGCAAACACATAATGTATCGACAACGGACGCAAAAACCAAGCGGACAATAGAGGTGATTCTGCCCCCCCTGTGAGTTTCCCGTAGTAGCGGTCTCGGTTCGACAAGGCTCACCGAAATCCGACCGCGACCCGAAGTGGTGCCGACGCCCCCGTCGGCACAATTCCGCTGGTGCGAGAATCCCTTCTCGCCCCCCCCTCCGGGGCGAATCCCTTCGCCATTCCTCATGCCGCACTCTGGCTGACCGCTGATCGCTGACCGCTCCCTCAAGGATATATCAGCGAATCGGTATTCCCGCCCGGCGTAAGGCTGTTGAACGGAGCGGCATTGCCCGGCCGGTCGCCGTGCATCCGGGTATTGGGGTCGCCGCTGTCCCCCTGGCGTTTCCAGGCCGTGTAGATGTTGTCCTTGCCCACCCCCACAGTCGGCGTGGTCATGAACTCGGCATGGCTGTCGGCAAAGAGCACACCCTGGCCTTGGCCGCCGTGGTTCGGCGAGTTAAACGGCCTCCAGAGCTTCGGGTCGGAGCCCGCATTCAGGCTGGCCGGCGGGGCGATGTCGCGTTCGACCAGCGGGATCTCCAGGCACATGAACTTTGGGTGCCCGAACGAGTCATCCTTTTCCTCCGGGCTGCGGAACCACCCGTTCCAGAAAATCAGCAGCTTGCCGCCCTTCTCGTCCAGACTCACCGAATACGACCCGCCGAAGACGTACCCGCACTTACTCTGGTAGTACGGGTGCAGGAAGGCCAGCACCTTGCGGGCACAGGTCTGCGTGTCCATTCGGTTGCCGCTCCGGGTTGACACTTCGCTCTATTTCCGGTTTCCTACGCGTTCGAGAACCGGCAGGGCGTGTACAGGGATAAGGAGATGGCGGGACAGAATCACGGTCTGGTCAACCTCGCTCACCTCGACCACCTCGGCGAGGATGTGGTGCTCAACGGGACCACGTACCGGATCATCCACATCTACTGTCCGGCTCCGGATTACCAGCGAACAGCCGACCCCCAGGAAGGCACCGCCTGCGTCGACGACGCCGCACGAGCGGCCATCGTCTATCTCCGCCACTTCGAGATCACCGGCAACGAGCAATCGCGCCTCAAGGCCGAGAACTTGCTGCGGTTTACCCTCTACATGCAGACACCGGACGGTCTGTTCCACAACTTCGTCCACACCAGCCGCCTGGACATCAACACCGATCACGAGCGCAGCCGGCCTGATGGCGTGACTTGGTGGATGGTACGGGCGATCTGGGCCCTGGGTACGGGTGTGCGAGCGCTGCGGCAGGTCGACCCCGCCGCGGCCGGCGAGTGCGAGGCCGGCCTGCGCCGCTGCCTGCCGGCCTTGTCCCGGTTGCTGGACCTCTACCCGCAAAGCGAGATGCACCGCGGAAGGATCATCCCGAGATGGCTGGTCAACAACGACGGCGCGGATGCCACCAGCGAGCTTCTCCTCGGCCTGACCGCCTACAACAAAGTCTGTCCCTCGACGGAAATCCAGACCATGATCAATCGCTTCGCCCAGGGCATCACCATGATGCGCTACGGGTCGATGAACCGGTTCCCCTACGGCCTGCACGCCTCCTGGCGGGACGGCTGGCACCTGTGGGGCAACTCGCAGACCCAGGCCCTGGCCGAGGCCGGCATCCTGCCCAGCGCCAGGTTCGAAGCCGAGCACTTCTACCCCCGCCTCTTGGTCGAGGGCTACCTGCACTCGCTGACCTTCGATAACCTGCACAGCGTCCGGTACTTCGAGCGGATCGCCTACGGCGTGCGGGCCAAGGCCGTCGGGCTGATCCGGCTGTTCGAGGCCACCGGCGACGAGCGCTACGCAATCATGGCCGGGCTGTCGGCGGCGTGGTTCCTCGGCAACAACCTGGCCGGCACACCGATGTACGATCCGGCCACCGGCCGTGCCTACGACGGCCTGCACGACAAGGGCCAGATCAACTACAACTCCGGCGCCGAATCCACCGCCGAGGCCCTCCTCACCCTGCTCGAGATCGAAAAACACCCCCAGGCCGCGTGCTGGCTCGGCGTCCGCGCGCTCGAAGCCCGACGAGAGACTCGCGACGGCACGGATTGTTTCTATCGTGTCTTCGAAGACGCTTCCATCAACCCACCCCGCCGCGTCGGGCTGGTGATGAACCTCACGCAAGAGACGTTCGAGCTACTGCAGGGCCAGGCACTCGATGAGTTCCTCGGGTAGGTCGGGCTTTGCCCGACGCTTGCCCGTTCTCGCGTGGACTTCGGCGCGCCCCGCGTTTCGTCATTCGGATTTGAGGCCCTTGCAGGGGGAACCCGCGTGTAAGATCCCCGACAGGCGTGGTTGGTCATCTACGATTTGGCTTCTTCACGGCCCCGCGGCATCGCCCGCCGGCCACGGAACAGTAGCCGCACGGGGATTTCCTCGAAGGGCAGTCGTTCGCGAAGACGATTGAGAATGAACCGCTCGAAACCCGGTGTCACCCGCCCGGGATCGTTGACGAAAAACGCGATCGTTGGCGGACAAACGGCCACCTGCGTCGCGTAGAAGACCTTGACCGCCCCGGTCCCGTGCTTGGGTTTGGGCGGGTTGTCGTTCACCGCGTCCTCGACCACCTCATTGAGCCGGGCGGTCGGCACGCGAGTGCGGGCCTGCTTGAACAGTGATGAGGCCACGTCAATGACTCCCTGGACGTTGCGGTTCTGCGTCGCGGTGGTGAAGACGATCGGGGCGAAATCCAGGCCGGGCAGCGTCTTGTAAAGATAATCCTCGTAATCGCCGGTCACCGCCCGCCCCTTGGCCAGGTCCCACTTGTTCACCACCAACACGCACGGCTTGAACTGCTCGACGATGTACCCGCCGAGCGTCTTGTCCACATGCGTTACCTCCTCGGTAGCGTCGATCATCAGCAGGACCACGTCCGCCCGGCGGATGGAGAGCTGTGCCCGATGGAATCCATAGAACTCGATGTCGTCGGTAATCTTGCTGCGTTTGCGAACGCCCGCCGTATCGATCGCGACGCAGGTGTGCCCGTCCCGCTCGAACCGGACGTCAACGGCGTCGCGGGTCGTGCCGGGCACTTCCGAGACGATCACCCGCTCCTGCCCGGCCAGCGTGTTGATGAACGAGCTCTTGCCTACGTTGCGGCGCCCGACAATCGCGATCTTCATCACCGGGTCGGGCGGGACGGCCCCATCGCTGAACGGCCGCAGGTGCTCAACGATGCGCTCCTTCAGATCGGTCAGCCCGAGGTGGTGTACTGCCGAAATGGCCAGGGCCTCGCCGAAACCCAGCCGCACAAACTCGCCCAGTTCGGTCCGCGTGTCAGGCGAGTCGACCTTGTTGGCCAGCAGGATAACCGGCCGGTCGCAGCGGCGAAGCCACGTGGCCACCGCCTGGTCGAGCGGGTTCACGCCTTCCTGGGCATCGACGAGGAAGAGAATCAGCGTTGCCTGATCCACCGCGTAGCGAATCTGCTGTTCGACTTGGTCCCCGAGGTCGTCGCGGTCCACGACGCCATAGCCGCCCGTGTCCACGAGGTCAAAACAGAGCCCCTCCAGCTCGCAGAGCGTCTGCACCCGATCGCGCGTCACGCCGGCGGTCGGGTCAACAATGCTGATCCGTCTGCCGGCCAGCACGTTGAGCAAAGAGCTCTTGCCCACGTTGGGGCGTCCGACAATGGCTACCACGGGCAAAGGCATAGGAACTTATCCGAGTTGGGTGCCACGGGCAGCTTGTCTGCCCGTGCGCACTGGCGGGCAAGCCGCCAGTGGCACCCGAGCCAGTTGAGCCTGCCGAGATAGGCTCTGAGCAGGCGGTCTTCAAGAGCCGCTTCGGTCCAGGATCACGAACAATCGTGTGGAACTCAAGCCCGACCTGTCAACGGGCCGGTGCGGTGGCCGGAGCCGTCGCCGACGGGCCGCTGGCCGGCACCGGCCGCTTGATCCCCAGCTCCCGCGCAAAATTATAGGGCGCGCCGTTCAGGAACCCGGGCGTCTGAGCCGTACCGATCCACGCATCCAGGGCTTTCTGCATCTTCGCGTTACGATCCGTCCCCCCGTCGGTCATCGCCGTGGTCACGTCCGGATGAGTCTGGCCCGCGGCCGGTCTGGCCATCGTTTTGAGCTGCTGCTCGGTGATCAGGATCACCCGTTCCAGTTGTTCTCTCTGACTGGGGCCAGCCTCGGTGTGAATGTAATGATACGCCGCATCTGCCAGCAACCGGGCTGCGATGAGGACAACACTGCTCTTGGTCTCGTTGTTAGGAATCTGGGCGAATCTGCCGGCCAGCCACGCGATGGTGTTCGCGTCGGCCGCTGCGGGGAACTCACCTTTCTGCTCGAATCGCGTCAACCGGCTGCTCAGGATGGCTACCAGCACCGGCAACACGCGCTCCAGGGCCGGCCCGCCGTTCATGGTGAGCACACGATACAAGCGGTCCATCGTCGCCGGATCAGTCTCGATCGACCCCTGCTTCTGCAGTTCCGGAAGCAGCGTATCCCAATCCTGGGCGGCGATCTTCCCTCTCAGTAAACCCTCGGCTCCCAGCAACCGCACACTGGAGGCCGCGTCCCGGATCGCCAGCTTGTAGCATCCGATCGCGGCGGGGGTCTCGTGGCTTCTGATCAGAGCCAGCAGGAAGACCGTGCTGAGCGCCGTGGCCGGGTTCTCCTCAGCAGCCGGCTTGTACACCGCGGCGAAGGCCGCCGCCAGAACATCTTGCATACCCGTCTTGAACGCCGGCGTGGCGTCCGAGGCCGAGAGGTGCTGGTTGATCTCGGCAACGAACGCCGCCCCGTCTTTCATCGGTTCCTGCGAAGCCAGCACCTGCCCCATCCGCTGCTGCGTCCAGGCCTCCACGCGCTGCCGGTCGATGCTCGGGAAGTTGTTCTTGCGAATGGTTGCCAGGTTGAGCTGTTCCTGTGCGAATGCCGACCCGGCACCAGCCAGAAGACAGAGCATGACCGGTGTCATACGGCCCATGGATTGCAAACCCCTGGCGATCTTCATCACTCTCACGGCTCCCGGATCATCTGCGAGCCTCAGCTTGTACCGGCTTCTTCATCAGCATCCAATGGGTGGACGACTGGATGTCCCCCTCCGGGGATGGCGGCGATTGAGGCGGGCGACACATCGCAAGCAAATTTCCACCGCCGGTCGGGCTCCGACTCGCCGGAGCCACTGCCGCGATGGGGTCACGGTATACGGCCACCCGCCCGCTGTCAAGGAATCCTCCCCGGCCACCCCGGCCAAGAACCGCTCCCAACAGAGGTTACGGCAGTTTCCGCACCGATCGGAGCTTGACGCCGACCTTCACATCTCTGTAGAGTTCAGCAACTATGAGCAGCGACCTGTCAACGAGCAGGCCCGGCTCGGGCGCTCACCAGCAGCCTCG
Source organism: uncultured Planctomycetales bacterium (assembly GCA_964586235.1). Classification (GTDB taxonomy): domain Bacteria; phylum Planctomycetota; class Phycisphaerae; order UBA1845; family PWPN01; genus JAUCQB01. The sequence continues at coordinate 4,922 of CAZPIO010000067.1, read as the reverse complement.
GCGGGACGCCATCCCCGCCCCGGCCGTGCGCCGCCTTTGCCTCTATCTGCGGGAGCTGGAGCACCGACTGTCCCGAAACTGCCCGACCATCTCCAGCAAGGAACTCGGACAGTCACTCGGCTACACCGACGCCCAGGTCCGCAAGGACCTCGCCTACTTCGGGCACTTCGGCCAGCCGGGCATCGGATACGCCGTGGAGGAACTGATCGCTCGCATCCGGGCCATTCTCGGAACCGACAGGACCTGGAACGTCATCCTGGTCGGGGCCGGAAACATCGGCCAGGCCCTGGCCACCTACCGTGGCTTTCTCAAGAAGGGCTTCCGCATCGTCGCCGCCTTCGACGACAACCCGGCCAAGATCGGCCAGCGGATCGGCGAGCCGCCGGGAATCGAGATCCTCCCCATGAAGCGCCTGCCCGCCGTAATCGCTCGCCAGCACGTTCAGATGGGGATCATGGCCGTCCCCGCGGAGGTTGCACAGCAGGTGGCCGAGGAAATGGTCGCCGCCGGGGTCGTAGGCATCCTGAACTTCGCCCCGGCCTCGTTGGCTGTTCCCCAAGACGTCCCCGTCCTTCCAGTCGAATTGAGCGTGCACCTGGAACAACTGGCCTTCCAGATCCGCGCCAGAGACGAGAGGGCACCCGCCCGGTGAACAGCCGCCCGATTCAGAACCCGGAGCGCAAGCGACGGGCCAGGATTCAGAACCCGGAGCCTAGTCGACGTGGCGACCGCCAGCGCCGGGCCCGACTGAAACCCCCATCGCAACAGCTCTTTGCAGCAAGGAGGCTTCAGATGCGAGAAGAGCCGGTCACGTCCAGCCCCGTTCCACGGGGCTTTCCCGCCGAGGGCGGGCTGATAGGCCAGCCGTTATACGGCTGGTTTGGAGCGGCCGCTTTATCTCTCTCTTATCTTCTGTTTCCGGCCGGCTTTAGCCGGCCGAACCAGACGCTTAATGCAAAAGGTTGCCAAGCGCCGAGCCAGACTCAGCCCCCCGAGCCGCCCCAACGAGAGCCTGCATGACCTGGAACGATGACGACACCGACGCCCCCCAGGACATCGACCTCCAAGAGGGCGACAGGCCCGTATTCGACGAGTGCCCCATCTGCAACAAGGTGATTCCCGAATCCGCCGACCGCTGCCCGTACTGTGGCCAGTGGCTTATCGGCGAGACCCCTGCCGGCCGGCGGGCCTCCGGATGGTTCTGGCCGGTGATGGTGGCGGTCCTGATCGCGATTATACTGGTCATCTGGCACGGATTTGGCTTCTGAGATCTGCCCGAACGGACGACGACCATGGCATTCCCAACCCATCGACTTCGACGCCTCCGAATGAACCCCACGCTCCGGCGGATGGTCCGCCAGACCCGGCTGTCGGTCAGCCAGTTCATCTACCCGCTGTTCGTACGCCCGGGCGACAACGTCCGCCACCCCATCAAATCGATGCCCGGCCAGTTCCAGCTCTCCGTCGACACCGCGGCCGAGGAGTGCCGCGCGATCGCCGCCCTCGGCATCCCTGCGGTCCTGCTCTTCGGCATACCTGCCCACAAGGACCCTGTCGGCAGCGAGGCCTGGCACGATAACGGGGTCATCCAGCGTGCAATCCGCCAGATCAAGAAGGCCTGCCCCGACCTGCTCGTCATCACCGACGTCTGCCTCTGCGAGTACACCGATCACGGCCACTGCGGGGCGATCGTCGAGCGGGCCGGCCGCAAGGACGTCGATAACGACGCCACCCTCCCGCTGCTGGTCAAGGAAGCCCTCTCGCACGCCGCCGCCGGCGCCGACATCATCGCCCCCTCCGACATGATGGACGGCCGGGTCGCCGCTATCCGCCAGGGCTTCGACGAGGCCGGCTTCACCCACCTGCCCATCATGGCCTACGCCGCCAAGTACGCCAGCAGCTACTACGGCCCCTTCCGCGACGCCGCCGAGTCCCCGCCCCGCTTCGGCGACCGCAAAAGCTACCAGATGGACCCGGCCAACGCCGACGAGGCCCTCCGCGAGGTCGCCGCCGACATCGAGGAAGGCGCCGACATCGTCATGGTCAAACCCGCCGTCAATTACCTCGACATCATCTGGCGCGTCAAGCAGCGCTTCGGCCTGCCCACCGCCGCCTACCACGTCAGCGGCGAGTACAGCATGATCAAGGCCGCCGCCGCCAACGGCTGGATCGACGAAAAAGCCGCCGCCCTCGAAACCACCACCGCCATCGCCCGCGCCGGCGCCGACCTCATCATCACCTACTTCGCCAAGGACCTCGCCGGGTGGATCAGTTAGCCCATCAGCTCAAACCGGAAGCGACGCAGCGCGAACAGAAAAACTGCCGCCCGGACTCGTGCCAAACAGCCGGCTCTTGTCAGTCCTTCCCAAGTCGCGGCCGGCGCGTATGCTCAGACGCTCTGCCGGTTTCGGGAGAACTGAAAGTGGCCATTGTCGAGCTTCGAGATATTACCTGCGTGCGTGAAGGCCAGGCCATTCTCACCGGCGTGTCCTGGCGGATCGAACGCGGGCGCCATTGGGCCCTGCTGGGGGCGAACGGAGCTGGCAAGACGACACTGCTCAAGATCGTCACCGGCTACGAGTGGCCGAGCGAGGGCGAGGTGTCGGTCCTCGGGCAGCGCTTCGGCGACTGCAACCTCCGCGACCTGCGAAAGGCGGTCGGGTGGGTCAGTTCGGCGGTACTGCATCAATTCCCCGCGCGTAACACGGCACTCGAGGTGGCGGCGTCCGGACTGGACGCCTCGCTCGGGCTGTACCGCGACTTCACTGACGCGGAGTGGACGACGGCCGGGGCGGCCTTGGCCCGTGTGGGCATCGAGCACCTTGCCGGGCATCCGTACCGTCTGCTTTCCCAGGGCGAGCAGCAGCGCGCCCTCATCGCCCGGGGGCTGGTGAACCGGCCGGCGCTGCTCATCCTCGATGAGCCGTGCGCGGGCCTCGATCCGGCGGCCCGTGAGCGCTTTCTGGCCGAGCTGCACGCCCTCTCGCGCCAGGCCGAAGCGCCGACCATGGTCCTGGTGACGCATCATATCGAGGAGATCGGGCCGTGGATCTCCGATGTGCTGGTGCTTCGCGACGGCCGGATGTTGGCGGCCGGACCCAAGACCGACGTCCTGCGAACCGAGGTGCTGGCCGAAGCCTTTGGCGGCGAGTGCCGCGTGGAGCGAGTCGAAGATCGCTACTACTTGCGTTGGATTTCATCCCCGAATCCATGACGCTTAAGAAATGCAGTTGACCGGTGATCGCTCAGCAACCCGACGGCCGATTCGGCCCCTCCATGCAGTTCTGGAAGCGACCGAAGTCGTCCGTGTCCACGTCGCCATCACCGTCCATGTCTGAATCCCCGCATTCTGCCGGAGGGGAATGGCCGTCTCCCGAGAAGCACCTCTGAAGAAGACCGAAATCCTCCTGGTCCACATCAGCGTCCTCATCGAAGTCGCCTGTGTAGGATTCGGTGTTGAATGTCCAAACCAGTCCGGCGGTGGTCCCGTAGCTGTTGACGGCATCGATTCGCCAGTAATACGCCGTCAGAACGGCCAAAGGACCCGCGTGGAATGTCGTCTGAGTCTGGTTGCCAAGGAAAGGCGGCGGGTTGCTGGTGCCAAAGTAAACATCGTACGAAACCGCCCTGTCCGCCGGACTCCAGCTCAGATCGGCGAGCCGGCTGACGTCGACGGCCAGGTCCTGAGGATCTGGACCACCCGCCTGCCCGGGCAGCGGCCACTCACTGTGTACCTCCACCACGTCGAGGTAGAACGTCCCGCCGCCGTACTTGGCTATGCGGAAGTCCGCTCCGTTGTTCTGGCGATTGCCGAAATAGGCATCGGTGACGTGATACAGATGCGACTTCCACGTGTAGTCGGCGACCAGTGCCACGGTTCCGCCGCTCTTATACCTGTCGCCGTCAGAGGCGTCATACTCCAGACCCAACGAGCCCGAGCCGCTGTCGTAGTACTTGACGAACACATACAGATCCGTATTGCTGCCGCGGTAGCAGAGAGGTTCAAATGCATCGAAATAGAAGTAGTAGTCCGATGCGGGATCGAGGTTTCTGCGAGCCTCCCGGCCGCCGATCGTCTCGGCCACCGTGTCCCCGTCGCCGACCATCACGCGAGTCAGGCCGCGCTCGATGTCCGCAACCCCCATGTCAAGCGACGCCACGGCGCCGGCATAAACGTGCACGCCCCACGCGGGAAAAGTCTCCATGAACGTGCCGGTGGCGTCGGCCGCGAGGATCCGCGGATTCCCGCCCACCTGTTCCGAGAGAACCTTGACCCTGCTCTGTGCCCAGCTTGAAACCGTGATCGGTGTCGGATCGCCGCCGTTGAACGCGGTGTCGCGGGGATTGGTCACCATCAGGACCTTGGCGCCCAGGTAGTCCTTGCACAGGGCGTGCAGGTCGGAGTGAACCGTGTAGCCGGTGGTCACCGTCGTCCCCGCCGCCAGTACGTTCTCCAACGCGGCCAGTTGCCCGGCTGCGGTCTTGATCCCCTCCCAGCAGGCGGCATCTTCCGGTTTATTCGCAATGTCGAGTCGCGAGGCCTGGCCCCACCATTCGATGCTCTTGCATCCCTGCGTGATGACATCGTAGGCCATGAATCGCGTCTGAGCCGCCTGGGGCGGAGCCGCCACCCCGTCGACCGAGTAGGCTTGCAGGACAATACCCTGGGGTCGATTGTTCTGGCCGGTAAGCGGAATGATGCTGTCCCGGTGGATCTTGAATCCCTCGCTCACCGCGTTCATCTTCAAGCCCGCTTCGTACCAGGGATGTCCCACGGGGTAGATATCCATCGAAGATACGGTTCCAGAAGTGGCCCATCGCCCGTAAAGGGGATAGAAACAGCCGAAATCCAACGCAGCCCATGTGACCGTGCCGACGCCGTTCGAGGAACCGCGCGACATCGTTGGCCTGATCGCGAATCT
>CAZPIO010000066.1:38268-40483 GCA_964586235.1 uncultured Planctomycetales bacterium | reverse complement strand
CCGCTGGGCAATGTCCTATCTTCGCGGAACGCTCACCCGCCAGCAGATCCGAACGCTGATGGAGCCCTGCCGCCGGATCGCCTCGGAGCAAGTCGCGGCGCGAACCCCGCAACGCGGGGGGCCGTTGGCCGCGGAGAGCGCCGCCGCCCCGGCCGTGCAGGCACTGACCAAGGGCGGTTCGAAGCCGATACTGCCGCCCGGTGTTCGACAGGCGTTCATCCCCGCTCGCTCGCTGCCGACGGGTGCAGACGCGGTCTATCGGCCCATGCTGCTGGCCTGCGGCACGCTCCGCTACGCCGATGCCAAGCTGAACGTCGATCAGGAGGAACGACTGACTTACCTGGTACCGCTGGGCGCGGGAACCGGCTCACCGGTGGAGTGGGAGTCGGCACAGACAACGGACCTCGGCGAGGCCGATCTCGACGCCGAGCCCGCGGCCGGCGCCTCCTTCGCCCCGCTGCCCCCGGAAGCCGCCAACGAGCGGTCATATCAAGCCTGGAGGAAGGACTTCGCGGACATGCTGTATCGGGAACGTGCTTTGGAACTGCTTCGATCCGCAAGCCTCAAGGCCGTAAGCCGCCCGGGCGAGAATGAGCGCGAGTTTCAGCTTCGGATCGCGCAAGCCGCTCGCGAGCGGCGCGACGAGGAGGTCACCCGGTTGCGGCAGAAGTACGCTTCCCGGCTGGGCGTCCTGCAGGACCGTCTGCGCCGAGCCCGGCAGGCGATAGAGGCCCAGCAGGAGCAGTCGCGGGCGTCAAAGCTCTCGACGGCCGTCTCTTTCGGCGGTGCAATCCTGTCGGCCCTGTTTGGAAGGAAGACGGCCAGTGTTCTGAATGTCGGTCGCGCGGGCAGCGCCGTTCGCGGCGTAGGTCGCTCCATGAAGGAGGCGGGTGACGTCCGCCGGGCGGAGGAGTCGGCCGAAGCGGTGCAGCAGGAGATCGCTGCTCTCGAAGCTCAACTGCAGGCCGACATAGACGCCCTCGGACAGGAAGGCCGCGAGGAGCTGGAACGCATCACCGTTCGTCCCAAGAAGTCGAACATCAACGTCCAGTCGGTCCTTCTCGCATGGGAGCCGAGCTGGCAGCCGAGGCCGGAATCACATCGCTGATCCCCTGCACGCCGGCACAGTGAGCGATGGTTCTGACTGGTCCTGACCGTGCGTGACATGATGGTTTATAGGTCGTTGCTCCGCGTCTGGTAACATGCCGCGGAGGCTACTCCATCTATTATATTGTAAGTTACATACACAACAGAGCGGGCCCGGGGTTTCGTAGCCGCGCGGCCCGGTCTCATGTGCATGAGCACTATTCCCGGACCCAATCAGTCGTTCAGGGCCACACAGGGGGAACAATCATGGCTCGCTGCACGGTGCTGGCATCTGTCGTACTCGCGATTGCGCCCTGGACGGCCGCCGGCCAGTCGTTCATTGTCTCCGGCCGAATCACCGCGGGCATCTCGAGTTTACAGGGTGTGACCCTCTCCGGTCTGCCGGGCGATCCGGTGACCGACGCCACAGGCAACTACAGTGCCACCGTTCCGGCCGGCTTCAGCGGAACGGTCACGCCGACCAAAACCGGGTATGCTTTCATACCCGCCAGTCGGACGTACACCAACGTCGGCGGCGATCAGACGGCGCAGGATTACACCGCGTCGTCCGGGACGTTCACCATCTCCGGACGGGTGACCGCGGGCACATCAAGTCTACAGGGTGTAACCCTCTCCGGCCTACCGGGTGATCCGGTAACCGACGCGACGGGCAACTACACGGCCACTGTTGCGGCCGGTTTCAGCGGAACGGTCACGCCGAGCAAGGCCGGATACGCTTTCACGCCCGCCAGTCGGACCTACACCAACGTCAGCAGCAACCAGACGTCGCAGGATTACACCGGGTCGGACCAGACGTGCACGATATCAGGCCGGGTAACGGCGGGCATCTCAAGTCTGCAGGGTGTCACCCTGTCCGGTCTGCCGGGCAACCCAGTAACCGACGCCACCGGCAATTACACGGCCACAGTTCCATCCGGGTTCAGCGGGACAGTCACACCGACCAAGGCCGGATATGCCTTTACGCCCGCCAGTCGCACGTACAACAACGTCACCAGCAACCAGACAGGGCAGGATTACACCGCGTCGTCCGGGACGTTCACGATATCAGGCCGGGTGACGGCGGGTATCTCAAGTCTGCAGGGCGTGACGCTCTCCGGTCTGCCGGGAG
>CAZPIO010000066.1:0-38168 GCA_964586235.1 uncultured Planctomycetales bacterium | reverse complement strand
ATCCGGTGACCGATGCAACCGGCAACTACACGGCCACCGTTCCGTCCGGTTTCAGCGGGACGGTGACGCCGACTAAGGCCGGCTATGCCTTCACACCTGCCAGTCGTACGTACAACAACGTCGCCAGCAACCAGACAGGGCAGAATTACACCGCGTCGTCCGGGGCGTTCACTATCTCCGGACGGGTAACGGCGGGTATTTCCAGTCTGCAGGGCGTCACCCTCTCCGGTCTACCGGGTGATCCGGTGACCGATGCAACCGGCAACTACACGGCCACCGTTCCGTCCGGTTTCAGTGGAACGGTGACGCCGACTAAGGCCGGCTATGCCTTCACTCCGACCAGCCGCACGTACACCAACATCACCAGCAACCAGACGTCGCAGAACTACGCCGGGACGGTCGCGACCTGTCCCACCTGGTACCACGATTCTGACGGCGACACCTACGGGAACGCGGCCGACAGCGTTGTGTCCTGCACAGACCCGCCCGTCGGGTACGTGAGCGACAGCACCGACTGCGATGATCAGAACGCCGCGATTCATCCCGGTGCGGCCGAGGTCTGTGGGAACGGAATCGACGATGATTGCCTCAACGGTGATGAGCTCTGCAGCGGCACCTGGTACCGCGATGCGGACGGCGACCAGTACGGTAATCCGGCCGAGAGCACGGCATCTCTGTCGCAACCTGCGGGGTACGTGTCGGAGAACACAGACTGCGATGACAACCGTTCAGATGTGCATCCGGGCATGGCCGAAGTGTGTGAGGATGGTGTGGACAACAACTGCGACGGCCAAGTGGACGAAGGCTGCGCCGACCCGCCCACGCCTCTGAACGACGCGGACCAGGATGGGGTCGCGGACGAGACGGACGTTTGTCCGGGCACTGCTGCGGGCGACCCGGTCAATGCCGAAGGCTGCGCAGCCGGGCAGCGCGACAGCGACGGAGACGGCGTGACCGACGATCTGGACCAGTGTCCTGGCACGCCGCCGGGCACGGAGGTGGACAACGAGGGCTGCGCCTTGCGGACGCCCGCCGAGAGCCCACCGACGGTTCCGGCCGCGCCCTGCGGGTCGGGTGCGGCGACAGGGACGGTCGGGATCATGACCGGTCTGGCGCTCATGCCGCGCCGCCGCTCGCGACCGCAAACAGGTTAGCGGCTTATCTCTGCCTTGCCGGGAAAGACGGCCCATGTCGGCACCTGGCCACGAAAGTGTCGCGGATATCATCGTAACCATCGTGCCCACAAAGATTTGTGGGACTATCTCGGCGCGCCACGAGGGCTTGGACATGGCGGCGCCCCGGCGAGCCGGGGCTCGGCCATGCCACCCCTGCCGGGGCTGGACCGCCCCCTTTTCGGCTTCTCTGCCCCCGCACTGCTCACAGAGCAGTGGTACACAGTCGCGTCGGACGGCTGCCGGAGAGGGTGGCATGCGGGCCGCCCTTTTTTGGGCCATGCGACAGTCTCTGATGCACCCCGAGCGTCGGATTTTGGCGTCAGGCACGTGGTTTAGCATAGAATTGGCTGGTACATGTGAACTCATGGGCGGGAGTTGACGATGGCCGGCGTTTCTGAAGAGAACCGGGGCCGATTGGCCGGGATACTCTGCATCGGAGGCATGCTTTTCGTCCTGCTGGGCGTCTACCTGATGTTCCAGTACCGCTTCGAGTTGTACGAGTCGGTGGCCTCCGGGCCGGGCCCGCTGCCGGACAACAAAGCGACGGCCCGGATGCTGCAGGCGATCCTGTTCTGGGTGCTGGTGCTGATCGGGGTCTTTACGGTCTGCACGGTGGCCTTTCTGCGGTGGAGCCGGCGGTTCCGGAGGTACCTTCTGGCCCGCCCCCGCCCGCCGACCCCTTCGGACGATGTCTGGTCGATGCACCGGTTGCCGGAGGAAGCGGCGGCGAGCGACCCGAAGCCGGGCCAGCCGGGTCAACAACCGGGAAACGGAGCCTAGGAATCCCGTGGCCCCTCTCATAAGAGGTGTCGATATTACGCAGGAAGGGCCTGCGCGGCCCGACCCAAGATTCGCAGGAAAGGCCTGAACGTCAGAGGTGCCGGCATGAGTCTGCCTTCGGTAGGTCCGGTGGATCTGTTCAATCGCCCCGGTCGGTGGGTGCCCTACGCGATCGTGTCCATTCTCGTGGCCGTGGCCGCAGTGACGTGCCTGTCGCTGCCCGCGGTGGTGGTGCTGGTGGCCCGGCAAGGGCCAATCTCAGGGATGGAGATCCTGGCCATCGCCGCAACGCTGGCGGGGGTGCTGGCGGCCTGCGGCCTGCTGATCATCGGGATGGTTCTCTACCGCCAGACGGAGTCACTGGTGGAGAAGATGACGGCCATCGACCAGCAGACGGCCATCCTGGCCGAGCAGAGCATGGCTCGCACCCAGGCCCACACCTATGCCCAGAGCACAACGGTCAACGCGGTGGAGTTGCGGACGCTACTGGAGAAGATCCACGAAGTGCTGCTGCTGCCCGAGCACGAGCGAGCCACCCGGTTTAAGGCCATGGTCGAGCGCGAGTTCAGCCGGCGTCTGGCCACCGTCGAGCACCTGATCGCCACCAACGAGTTTCACCAGGCTCGCGAGGAACTGCTGACGCTGGCGGAGCGCTACGGCCAGGATCCGCGGATCACCGAGGCGCTCAACCGACTGGAAAGGGCCGCGGAGTCGTCCCGATCCAGCGACACCACTCGGGTGATGCAGTTCGTCAAGGAGGTCGTCGCCCAGGGGCGATGGGATGAGGCCGAGCGGGCGCTGACCGAACTGGCGCGCAAGTATCCCACGGCATCGGAGCCGGCGGCGATGCTCGAGCGTCTCAAACAGGAGCGCCAGAAGTTCGAGATGCTCAACCGTCAGCGGATGCACGACGAGATTCAGCAGTTCGTAAACCAGAAGCGCTGGCAGGAGGCCATGGCCGCGACCCGCAAGTTCCTCGAGACGTTCCCTGCCGGTCCGGACACGGACGCCTTGAAAGGCCAGTTGCCGACGCTGGAGGCGAACGCCGAGATCCAGGCCCGCCAGACGCTGGAGCGGTACATCAAGCAGTACATCCAGAAGCAGCAGTACTGGGACGCACTGGCCCTGGCCCGGCGGATCCTCAACGATTATCCGCTGAGCCCGCAGGCCAACGCGCTGCGGGGTCAGATCGGCCGTCTGGAGGAGCTTGCCCGGCGCCAGTCGCCGCAGGCGTGAGCGCAACGTTGCTCGCGCGACGTTGGATTGCAGATTGCAGATTGCAGACACGGGATCGCGGAATGCGGACGGGATTCCGCCGGGAGAACCGGCCCGGAAGTGATTCCGGGGCGAGCGAATTCCAAATTGCAGATCCGAGATTCCGCATTTCAGATTTGAGATTCCAAATTCCAGGTTTCACATCTCAAACGGACTGACTGGGATCAGTCCTTATCCGGCGGCCGGTTCTTCCGCTCCGGTTTGTCGCCGTCGAAGAGATTAAGAAGATCGTTGGTTTTTTTGGTGGCGACGGCGCGAGCCCGGCGCTGGCCGAGGTAGAGCAGGACGAGCACGCTGAGGACGACGGCGGTGCCGATCAGGGCCACCAGGACCTGCCCCAACCCGCAAGCCATGCCCATGACCATGCTGAACAGGAGGATGGTGGTGTCCTTCGGGTCTCGGACGATGGTGCGATAGCGGATCAGCCCGATGGTGCCCGCCAAACCGAAGGCCCGCACGAGGTTATCGCCGACCACCAGCCAGATGAGGGCCCCGCCCAGGCACAAGAGCAGGTGCGTATCCGGCAGGGTGGGGGCGAACCGCTGGCCGGTGTAGGTCCGGCGGTAGATGTGCCCGACGAGCCAGCCGATGAGGCATGCGGCGATCAGCCGATAGGCGATCACATCCGCTCCGAGCTGGACATCCGAGGTCCCGCCGAAGGCGTCGTTGATCAGTCGTTCAAGGTCCGGATGGTCTTCCAGGAAGCTGGCGATGATATTCACGAGACGCACCTCTGCGCTTCAAGGTCCAGGATTCGTTGCATGCTGCGGGCAAACTTGGAGAATCGCTTGGCCCGTTTGAGCCCCAGGCTCCTGCGCATCTCCAGCAGATGCTCCGGCTCCTCTCCGTGGTGCTTGCTCTCGATAACCAACCCCTCCAACACGCTGCTGTAGCCGCCGCAGCCGCTGACGAAGCGCAGGTTGCGGTCCAGGGTGATGCGGAAACTCCGGGAGTCGGGCCCCTGGAACGCCATTCGCTCGTAATCGAGCCGCACTGCCGGCCGGAGCTGCTGCTCGATGATCATCGAGCGGATCGCGCTGTAGGTTTGAGCGACGTCTCCGTCATTACAGTCGCCGATGCGGTCGAGAATGTCCTCGCCGTGCAAGAGCGAAACGAGTTCCGGCTTGCGGCAGCAGAATCGGCGTTTGAGGCTGACGCGGTGGTTCTTGATCTTGATCTCCACCCAGCACAGGTCGCCGAAGACCCCGGCCACACCGTATTGGCGGATGCGGATCTTCTTGCGCAGAGGCAATCTGACGAGGTATTCCTGATAGGCCGCGAAATCGGCCGTATCGAGGTAGGTGGTGCGGATGCTCGACCAGTCGTGGTTGCCGGCATAGCGGTGGACGGGCAGCAGTTCCGACAGGCGCGCGACCGCCCGCTCCAGCATCGCATCGGGCAAAGGGTACTTGCGCTCCAGGCGCTGTGAGGTGGTGGATATCGGGGTCTGCTCGATCTCGAACATCAGTCGCCGGCTCCGGGGTCGGGGTCCCATGGGCCCATATCGGGCGGTTGCCAGATGATGGCTCCGACGGGGTTGGGCCGCCCTGCGTTATACGCCGCTTTGTCATACGACTGGTCGGCCAACGGCTTCTTCTTGATATTCTCCGCATGCCAGTCGGCGAAGAGGAGGTTGGTCGCGATGTTGTGGCGGTAATTGACGTCGTCGTTGGTGAGCCGCCAGCGCCCTTTGAAGGAAGGAGGCGGCGTCGAGGCCGGACCGGGGGCGGGAAGGCCGACACCCACGTCGCCGTCGAAGAGCACGACGGTGACCGGGGGCCGTTTGAGTGAGTCGATCTTGCGGTAGGGCATGAAATACGGATTAAAGGAGCCATCCTTCTTGTATCGCGAGCTGTCGGCCAGCTTGCTGTTCATCCGGTAGCTTTCCTCGCGGTTGGGCTCGAAGCGCTGGACAGTCGGGCAGATCTTTACCTCTTCAGCGGCCACGCCTCTGCCCATGTAGCGATCCAGGCAATCGAACCAGCAGATCCAACTGCGGGTCTCGGCCGGGCGGCCGCCGACAGGGGGGAGATCGTCCCATATCTTGTCACCATTCTCATCTTCGCCGAGGCCGGGCCGGGGGTCCGGCCGTTCCTCGAACGGCAGCATGCCGCGGTGGGTGTTGGTGTACATCAGCATCGAGACGCCCCACTGGTGCAGGTTGCTGCGACACTTGACCGATCGGGCAGTCTCGCGACTGCGGGCCAGCGAGGGCAGCAGAATGGCCACAAGCAGGGCAATAACCCCAATAACCACCATCACCTCGATGAGTGTGAATGCCGTTGCCCTGTGAGATCTGGGTAATCGCATACCGGCTCTCGAATGCCTTTCCACGCTATCGCTCTGGAGGACCCCGGGACGCTCCGCAGAGTTTAGTCTACCAGAAAGGACCGAGAAGTGAAATGCCCTCGGGGGCAACAGGAAAAAAAGGGGGCATTGGCCAAATCTGGGAGCCGACGGCATCGGGCGACGCCGCCGGCGGCCGTGGCTTGCCCAGCACCCGGTGAGTCCAAAGTGTGGATGTCAGGAGCAGCGGCACACAGGCCTGGCCCGCCGCCGAAAACAGAACCGGGGGGCAGGAACAACGGTCTCGGGGGGCCTCAGACGGTTTCCGGGTACCGCAAGGCCGCCGTCAGGCCGGCCCGCTCGCCCTGCTCGGACCCGTTGTAGTCGGCATCCTCCAGCTCGACCGAGACTACCCCCGCGAAGCCTGCCTTCTCCACGGCCGCCAGAATGTGGCTCCAGCGGGTCACGCCGTGGCGGGGGTCGTGTATCGCCAGGTGAACTCCCCGCAGAAGTGCGGTTTCCGGAAGATGGACCGCCGGTAGAGACCGATTTCGTAAGGGTTCTCGCTGATGATTTTGGTGTCCTTGCCATGGGCGTGGGCGATGCCCATGCGGATCAGGTGAGAGGGGTGGTAATTGGTGCCAGAGCCGCGGCTGGGGATTCCCCGAAGTATAGCCCGAAAGGTCTCGGGAGTGCAGCAGGGATTGGCGAACGGCGGGCCGCCGGGCCGTCTCACTCAGCGTATCACCGACCGGGTTTCACGCCGATCAGGGATTGATCAGGACGTCGTTGACGAACACGTCCACAAAGAACGCCCCGGTCCCGTCCTGGCTGAACTCCAGCCTGATGATGTCTCCGCAGACGTAATCGATTCCTTCCTCCAGCACGACCGGACCGTTGGCCGTGAGCACCTGGGTGTCTGACGCAAGGAACAGGATCGGCTCGATGGTCAACGTGTCGCCCACAAAGCAGTCCACGTCGAACGCCACAGCAACGCCGCTGCCCTCCAGGGGCGCCAGCGTACCGAGGCCCAGCAGGAACTCGTCCACCTGAACGCCCGGATCAACCTCGAAAGAGGTGTCGTTCACCAGGTCGAGCCCGAACGCGTTGGTCTCACCCCCGTCCGCAGGATTGATCAGGACGTCGTTGACGAACACGTCCACAAAGAACGCCCCGGTCCCGTCCTGGCTGAACTCCAGCCTGATGATGTCTCCGCAGACGTAATCGATTCCTTCCTCCAGCACGACCGGACCGTTGGCCGTGAGCACCTGGGTGTCTGACGCAAGGAACAGGATCGGCTCGATGGTCAACGTGTCACCCGCAAAGCAGTCCACGTCGAACGCCACGGCAACGTCGCTGCCCTCCAGCGGTGCCAGCGTACCGAGTTCCAGCAGCGACTCGTCCACCTGAACACCTGGATCAACCTCGAAAGAGGTATTGTTCACCAGGTCAAGGCCGAACGCGTCGGTCTCGATCACGTCGGGGCCTGGGGATGGGCACCCTTGCCCGGCGGTGAGGGCCAGGACGGCCAGCGGAAGGCACACGAACAGCAAGAACGCTTGCTTGCTGAGTGATGGGGGGTACATGGCTCCTCCTGTGGAATGGACAAGGCTCGCAACCTGGCTGAGCATACCCGCTCCCCAAGTGAGATGCCATGCGACCTGGCGTGAGCCGGCGCGGAAATCGAGACAGGGATCCACGGTTTGCAGGCGGTGTGGACAGGCTCGGGCCGGTCTCCGCCACCTGGAAGTGTTTCAGTACCTGCCGAATAGATCCAGCCGGCCCCCTCAAAGTCAGTGCCCTTCATGAAGTGGTGCAGCGACCGTACTGTGGTAGCTCCAGCGTACCATGACGGTCGCCCACCCTCATGATTGAGTTCCTATCGGCTGATGGCGAATCGAAGCGTTTCGCTGTGATCGTCGATGGCAAGAATATCGACGTTGTACAGTTGGCCCGATTGCCCATAAACACTGACCCTTGATCCGATCGGCAGATCCTCGAAATCCTGTTCGTGGCCGAGAGTATTCAGTTCGATGTCCACGTCGAGCGGGCACTCGTCCGTATCCTCGATCTTCAGCACGATGCCGTCGACGGTCATCACTGACTTCGGGGCAATGTGATCATCCCGGCTGACGACGCCCTCCAGCAGAACGCCATACGGTGCCGACACAGCAGGTTGAACAGTCGGGACCTGCACGACCGGCTGCGGGGCAACGACGATCGGCGCGCTGACCACGGGAGGCTGGACATACAGGGGCTCAGCCACAGTCACCAGCGGCGGGGCAACACACCCGATGCTGAAGTTGAACCCGAAGTGTGTGCTGCCATGCCGGGGATCATGATGTCGGGTCGGCTCAGGACAGTAGTCTCTTCTCGGCGGATCGGGGAGTCCGCAGTTGCCGTGCGAGGACCTCGGCGCTGATCCTGGCGCGATCGTCGCACGATTCCATGACTGCGAGGGATTCACAGTAGCCTTCGATCGTGAAGGATTCACCGTTACCCTCGACTGCGAAGGGGTCACAGCAGGTTTTGACGGCCTCGCCGGGGCGCGCTCGACTGATCGTGAAAGTGTCTTTGGCGCAACCACTGCAGGACGTGCCGCTGAACTGGAATTCGTGCTCTTCGATCGTGAAGGATTCACCGTTGCCCTCGACGGCGAAGGGGTCACAGCAGGTTTCGACGGCCTCGCAGGGGCGCGCTCGACTGATCGTGAGAGAGTCTTTGGCGCAACCGTTGCAGGACGTGCCACTGAACTGGAATTCGTGCTCCTCGATTGCGGCTTGGCGACGGCGGACCGGGAACTGCCTCGCGCCGGCGAAGTCCGTTGAACCGCGCGGGTGCCGGCAAACACGCTCGTTCCGCACAGCATCAGGGCCGCCGCCAGGCAGAAGATCACGGGTCGCATTCTTCGTTGAGATGTCATGGCCAAGTCCTCCATTCAATCCGTTCCGACTGTCAGATCCGGTGTCGGCCCGCCGAAGGCCGAGAAATCACGGATCTGAAATAATTGACACCTATGAAAGGTTAACGTTTGGATACAAATGACGAAAATCAAAACGCTAAGGATATAATGAGATCCTAAGTTGCTTTGATAAAAGATTTTACGAAAGATGCCGATCTTTTGTGGTGCTCAGGAGAACAGGGTGATCCAGCGAGCACATGCTTCCTTACTGCTGCCGGGCACGATCCACGTTCAGCGTGCTTCAGATCAGTCACCGTTGCCGCCGACCGCCAACCTGGGATCTTCACCTGGTGGCCCCACAGTCGACTTCTTCGGGGTGATTCCCTGCGAATCGTCTCCAGGGCAATTGTGTCGGCCTATAATCGTAGTCGTGCGGCCTGCGGTCGAATCTCATTCCAGAGAACCCTGTCGGAGAGGACGAGCCATGACATGAATTACCGCTTATTGCTCCCTGTTCTGGCTGCCTGTCTGGCATTCATCGGCGGATGCGGGCCGTCGCCTTTTCCCTCGGATGCGACCGGGGACACGAAGGCTGTGATTGTCGGCCGGGTCGCGACGTCCGCACAAAGCGCCGGGACCTTCTCCGCGCAGAACAACGGCGTCTGCCCTGACCTCCTGGTCAGCGTCAACGGATCGCCGGTGAACATTGAGTTCGACGACGACGATCATGATCGCGACGATGACGACGATTGAGCGTTAAACCATCCGGGGAGCCCATTGGCGGGCGAGTCTCTGGTCCCAGTGACCTGGGCCGAGATTCGCTCGATGACTCGCTGGGCAACGAAGGCCTGTATGGAGTGTCCACCCCAGGCACTCGTATTGAGCGGCCCCGCGATGGCTTCAACCCTCTCATCCGCTCGCCATTGCCGGCGAAAAAGTTGAGCCCGTTTCGACGAGCTGCGCTTCAATGAAGATTCGACGATAACTCCCTGTGCTTACAGGAGGAATGGCTCGTGCACCAGGCAGACTCATCCAGGGGTAATCCGGGAAAGCGATTATCCCTCGGCGCCGGAACCGTGTCTGAATCTGAAGTGAAGTCGCTGCTATCGCCGAACTGGAGAATCAAATGAGAAAGATCATGAGCGCACGTCATGTTTCCGCATTGTGCCTGGTCACGGCATCGGTGGCCTTTATCGCAGGTATTGGCCTGGAGCGGACGGCTGCCGCACAACCGAGTGCGGCCGGGGTGGATGTGTTCACGGGCGGGCCGGTACACGAGGCATATTCCGGTACCCTTGCTTTCGACCCCCAGCGTGGCATCGCGGCGCCGAAGGCGCCGCCGGAAATCATCGAGGAATTGCCCCCTGACCCTCGGCCGGCGGGGGAAAACGTCACCTGGATCCCCGGCTACTGGAGCTGGGACAGCGACCGAAACGACTATCTCTGGGTCAGCGGGATCTGGCGGGCGATGCCGTTGGGCCGTCGATGGGTACCGGGCTATTGGGCTCGAGCCGGGCAAGGCTATCAGTGGACTTCCGGATACTGGGCTGGCGCCGCGGCAAGGGTGGACGTGCTCACACGCGGGCCGGTGCACGAGGCGTTTGCTGGAGCCATTGCCTTCGATCCCCAGCCGGGCATCGTGGTGCCAAAGGCGCCGCCAGACATCATCGACGAGTGGCCGCCCGATCAGAGACCGGATGGGGAGAATGTCACGTGGATCCCCGGCTACTGGGGCTGGGATGACGACCGGAACGACTATCTCTGGGTCAGCGGGGTCTGGCGGGCGCTGCCTCCTGCTCGCCAATGGGTCCCCGGCTATTGGGCCCGTTCCAGGCAAGGTTATCAGTGGATTCCCGGATACTGGGCTGACGCCGGAATCAGCGAGGTTGAATACTATCCCGCGCCGCCGCCTACGGTCGAAGCGGGTCCCAACATTCCCGCGCCTTCGCCGGACTATGTCTGGGTACCGGGCCACTGGGTCTGGCACCACGGCCGCTACGCCTGGCGCCCCGGCTACTGGACGGTGGTCCAGCCGAATTGGGTGTGGGTCCCTGCCCACTATGTCTGGGCCCCTCGCGGCTACGTCTTCGTCGAGGGTTACTGGGACTACTCTGTCGGCCGTCGCGGCATCCTGTTCGCGCCGGTATATTTCGACGCCGGCGCACGCGCGCGTCCGGCCTTCCACTACTCTCCGTCGGTCGTGATCGACCTGGTCGTGTTCACAAACCATCTCTTCGTACGGCCGAAATACACTCACTATTACTTCGGCGACTACTATGCCCCCAGCTACCGCAACGTCGGGTTCTACGCGTCGTTTTCGTTTCACTCCAGCCGCCACGGTTACGATCCGATCTACGCTCATCAACGCTGGGAGAATCGGAAAGACCAGGAATGGGAGCGCCGTGTCAGATCGGCGTTTGAGCACCGCCGCGATCATGAGGATGCCAGGCCGTTGCGTACACTGGCAGCTCAGATCAGGCTCGCCACGAGCGAACGGAAGTCAACTGACAGGAGCCTGATGTTCGCCGCGTCTCTCGAGGAAGTCGCAAAGCGCAAGGAGCTGCCGATCCGATTCCGATCGGTGGCCGAGGAAGAGAAGCAGCAGCTTTCAAGGCGTCATCAAGAGGTTCAGAAGTTCCGCGGGGAACGGCAACAACTGGAAAGCCAAGCCTTGCCGGCAACAGGCGACAAGCCTGCCAGGCTATCCGAGCCGGCCAAGGTGAGAGTCCGCCGATCTCCGATCGTGGGGCAACAGATCGATCGGCTCGATAAAGACCGGGCTCCTCCCAAAAGACTTGACTCTTCAAAGCCAGAGGTGAAGGTCGAACCCAAGGCGAGAAAGACCGAGGGCTCAGCCGAGCCGCCGAGGGAAGCGCCGAACGTGAAGAGGGTCGAGCGCGCACCGCAGCCGAAGGATGAGCCCAAAGACAAGGACAGGGAGAAGGACGACGACAGGCCCAAGGACCGGAAGGATGATTGACAAGGAAGCTCGGCAGGGCGGCAGCGACCACGATTTCTCGACCGTGTCCTTGATCGCTGGTTTCGCGCTCTGAAGCGTCGAGCGATCCGGAGCAGCCGATTGGTGGGCGAATCTCCGGTCCCAG
This sequence comes from uncultured Planctomycetales bacterium, assembly GCA_964586235.1. Lineage (GTDB taxonomy): Bacteria > Planctomycetota > Phycisphaerae > UBA1845 > PWPN01 > JAUCQB01. Next base: position 26,646 of record CAZPIO010000066.1, on the reverse strand, counting down.
GTCTCCGAGCCGCCAGCCCTCCGATGGCTTACGACGAGACAGGGATTCATCTGGGGTGTTCACCCCCATATGCCCATTCGGCGGCTACCCTGGAACGGCCCGGGCTCGCCTAATATTCGGTCCCGGTTCGAGCAACAGTCGCGCGCATCCGGCGGGCAATGTGTCGATGATGCTTCGAGCGCAAAGTGTTGTCGTTACAAGAGAAATGGATTTCCAGCCGACAGACGAAAGGGTCAGCAGGCCGCGCCAGCGACCCCTTACCCCTCCGCGAACGGCTATTCGTAAGCTGTACAGCCAACATGTTATTGGGTGCTGGGCTTCGGCTGAAAATAGCGCATTTCCTATCACAAGAAAACTGTTGACCGCAAGACCGGCGTACGGTTAGGATAATGGTGTTCAGATGCGTCCGAGTGCGCCGTTCGCGCACCGAACGGCACGTATCTGTGGAGGAGAAGAACTCCGGAGGAGGACAAAGCCATGCGGTCAGCACTTCCCTTTGCCATTCTGTGCCTGATAGTCGCGCCAACCTTTGCCGATGAAGGCGTCGTCTGGCAGCCGCCGACGATTACCGGGAGTATCGTCGACGCCCCCGGAGTCGGTCAGTTTGAGATAGTCCTCCCACTCGACGAGTTCGAGGTCGAGACAGGAAAGTATAAGCTCAAAGGTGGTTTCCAGCAGCGCGGACTTTTGGGCGGGAGGGCCGATGTCCTTATCGAGGAGATCGAGTTCGAGCCCGATCCTTCGGTCTTCTACAATGCGACGCTGATCAATACGACGGCGAGTGTTCAGACGTACACCCTCAGCATAGCGCTGCCCACTGTCTTCGCGGCTCCCAACCTGATCTACGGGGCGACGACGGTCTCAGTGATCGATAACGATGTTTTCCCCGGTAACGGGGCGACGCTCACCTCAGCGGCCCCTACGGCCGTCTACCAGTCTATCATTGATGGTGCGACGGTCGGTACGCTGCTGAACGACCCCTTCACGCTCGTCGCAGGTCCGATGGGCATCAACCAGATCGGGACCACCTACGGGTGGAATCCCAGCAACGTCCCGATCAACATGTTCATGGGCATCACGCACACTTTCACGCTGACCCCCGGCGACTCCGCGTCGTTCCTGAGTCGATTTGACGTGATCGTGCCTGAGCCCGCTGCGCTCTCGTTGCTGGCCTTCGGCGGGCTGTTGCTGATGCGGCGACGGCGCTAACCGCGCGTCAACCGCCACGGACTTGCATGGCTTACAAGGACCGGTCTTCGGACCGGTCCTTTTCTTTGAATGAGCGTCCCCTGCCGCCTCCCGCCTACACGGTTTCCAGGTACCGCAGCGCCGCCGTGAGGCCGGTGCGTTCGCCCTGTTCGGTGCTGTTGTAGTCGGCGTCTTCCAGCTCAACCGAGACCACCCCTGTGAAGCCTGCCTTCTCCAGGGTCGCCAGAACGTGGCTCCAGCGGGTCACGCCGTGGCCGGGGATCGTGTATCGCCAGGCGAACCCGCCGCAGAAGTACGGTTTCCGGAAGATGGACTGCTGGTAGAGACCGATCTCATAGAGGTTTTCGCTGATGATCTCGGTGTCCTTTCCGTGGACGTGGGCGATGCGGTCGGCGAACTCGGTGGCGAAACGGGCGTGGTCAATGCCCATGCGGATCAGGTGAGAAGGGTCGTAATTGATCCCCAAGCCCCGGCTGGGGACTTCGCGGAAGATCGCCCGGCAGGTCTCGGGATTGCAGCAGAGATTGGCGAACGACGGGCCGCCGGGCCAGCCTTCCAGGGCGATGACCGCCCCGAGCGACTCGGCCAGCGGGGCCAGTTCGCCGAAACTGGCGACGGCCAGATCGAAGTTGTCCTTTCCCGGCCGCGAGGGGTCCTCCGGGATGGCCACCATGAAGAAGACACGGACACCCAGGGCGGCCATGTCCTTCAGGTAAGCGGAGTTGCGGGCGATGGCGTCGCGGCGCTTACCTGCGTCGGGGCTGAGCAGGCCGGACCAATCGATCATGTCGACCGAGACGACTTCGAGGCCGGCCGTGCGGACCTGTCCGATATCCGTAGCGGCCGCGTGGCCGAGATCGATGACCTCGAAACCGACGTCCTTGGCCCAGACCGCCAGGGCGGGCAGATCCTTCTGCCAGTTGCTCCAGCCGCGACGAAAACCAATCCTGAAGCCACCGGTGCGTGTTTGCATGGACACCTCCAAAGAAGCCTGCGACTTCTGGCATCGCACGATAGGAGGTTGGCCCGACCAAGTCAAAACCGCTCGGACCGGGATCGCATCCGGGCCGCCACTTCCGGCCGAATCCATTCCGCATTCGGCGGCAATGAGGATGGGAATCCTCCACCGAAGAGGCCCCAGAACGGATTCTGGGGCCAGCGGGAGAATAGAGGTCTGATGCAGTCAAGCCAAAAAGCCGTGGGCTGGATTCGGGCCTGTTTCTCGGGTATGAACGTGCCGGTCGGACTGGCTGAAAAAGATCCTCAATGGGCCGACGAGGGCGTCGGCCCCACTGTGGACGCGCCGGTCAGACCGGCTGAGAAGGAGACGGGACTGCCATGGCGGACACTATTCGCGTCGGGATGATCGGTTGCGACACGTCGCACTGCGCGGCGTTCACCAAGCGGCTTCACGAAGAGACGCCCGCGGAGGGTACGCCGGCGATCCGCGTGGCGACGTGCTACCCCTCATTCAGCCCGGATATCAAGAGCAGCGCCGATCGCATCGAGGGCTACAAGAAGGACCTTTCCGAGAAGTGGCAGGTCAAAATGGCGGCGTCCATCGAAGAGATGCTCAAGGACGTGGACGCGGTGCTGCTGGAGAGCGTCGACGGGCGGCGGCACCTGAAGGAGCTTCGGCCGGTGGCCGCGGCCGGCAAGCCGGTGTTCATCGACAAGCCTTTCGCGGCGAGCCTGGCCGACGCCAAGGAGATGGTCAAGATCATCAAGGAGGCGAAGCTGCCGGCCTTCAGTTGCTCGTCACTGCGGTACGACAGCCGGATCGTTAAGTTCATGGCCGAGACCGACAAGCACGGGCCTGTGAGGGGCTGCGATGCGTTCAGCCCCGCCAGCCTCGAGCCGACCAACCCCGGACTGTTCTGGTACGGGGTGCACGGAGTCGAGATCCTGTACACCATCATGGGCCGCGGGTGCAAGGCGGTGCAGTGCATGAGCACCGACGCCGGCGACCTGGCCATCGGAGCGTGGGGGGACGGCCGGCTGGGCTCGATGCGCGGCGTCCGCAAGGGCAAGGCCGAGTATGGGGCGATGGTCCTGTGCGAAAAGAGCTTCGAGCCGCTGCGCCCCGTGGGCGACTATTACCAGGGGCTGGTCCGCGAGGTGATCAAGTTTTTCATCACGAAGAAGCCGCCCGTACCGATCGAGGACACGCTCGAAATCTGCGCCTTCATGGACGCGGCCCTGCGGTCGGTGAAGAAGGAAGGCGACGAAGTGGAACTGGACCTGTAAGCGCGCCCGGATCTTGGATGCAAGCCGGGTAGACATGACCGCCACGAAAAGCTAGACTGATGGCATGAAGCAGATCGCCGCAGACAAGTTCAAACAGAAATGCCTTGCCATCCTCGACGAGGTCGGTCCAGATGGTATCATCATAACGAAGAACGGCAAGCCCGTGGCCAAGTTGACCCCCGTGGCGCGAGAGCCTTCCGCGCTAATAGGAAGTCTGAGAGGCAAAATCCGGGTCCGTGGCGACATCTTTTCAACGGGTCTGAATTGGGATGCTCAATCTTGACACCCACATTCTGGTCTTTGCCCTGGCTGGTGAATTGAGCACTAAGGAGAAGCGATTGCTCAGTCGCGAACCGTGGGGGATTTCCGCCATCGTGCTGTGGGAGCTGGCGAAACTCACGCAACTTGGCCGCATCGACATGGACCTCGATGACCCGGAAGTGCTGCGAACCCTGTCCGAAGCCTATGTCTGGCCCATCACACTGGACATCTGCCGGGCAATGATGCGCCTGGACTTCAGGAGCGATCCCGCCGACGAATTGATCGCAGCGACAAGCATAGTGCACGACGTTCCACTGGTGACGCGTGATCGGCGCATCCGAAAGTCGAAGCTTGTCCCCCTCGCTTAAGTTTTCGGCAGTAGACAACAACCCGCGTGTCCGGCCTGTGCGGCCGGCAGAGAGCAGAGCGCTTGCCGAAGATCGAGGACTTGCAGCGCTGGTTTGAGACGCAAGGCACCGGCTGGCCGAAGAAGTCGAAGCGATGAGTGAAGGCAACGAGGGACACCCAAGATGTGCGGTCAGCAAGCGCCGGATAGACTCCTCCTCGGACACAGTCCGGACCCGGACGATGCGTTCATGTTTTATGGGCTGGCCACCGGGCGCGTGGACTCTGGGCGGTGGAGCTTCGAGCACATTCTGCAGGACATTCAGACGCTCAACGAGCGGGCGATGCGCGGCGAGCTGCACATCACCGCGATCAGCATTCATGCCTACCCGCACGTGGCGGGCCGATATGCCCTGACGAACTGCGGATCGAGCATGGGCGACGGCTACGGGCCGATGGTGGTCACGCGCGAGCCGATGGACGTGGCCGGGCTGAGGGGCAGGCGCATCGCCGTGCCGGGGCGGATGACCACCGCGTTTCTGGCGTTGAACCTGCTGCTGGGCAAGGACGCGTTTCAGCACGAAGTGGTCATGTTCGACCAGATCCTCGGGCACGTGGCCGACGGGAAGGCCGATGCGGGGCTGATCATCCACGAGGGCCAGCTCACCTATCGGAACCGGAAGCTGCATTGTGTGATTGACCTGGGTGTTTGGTGGAAGGAGCTGACCGGTCTGCCGCTGCCGCTGGGCGGCAACGCGATCCGCCGCGATCTCGGCGAGGAGAACATGCGCGAAATTGCCGGGATCATCAAGGCGAGCATCCAGTACTCGCTCGACCACCGCGAGGCGGCGGTGCAGCACGCCATGAAGTACGCCCGCGACCTGAACTCGTCGCTAGCCGACCGGTTCGTGGGGATGTACGTCAATCGGTGGACGCTGGACTACGGCGACGTGGGCCGGGCGGCGGTTCGCGAACTGCTCCGCCGCGGCCACGTCGCGGGACTGGTTCCCGACCCCGGCCGGATTGATTTCGTTTGACCCCCCCTCGCGCTGTCAGCCTCGGCGAGGCGGGCTCTTCAGTTCCAGTGACCCGACATCGACGGTTGAATCGCCCGCGCCGTCGGGCACGGTGAGCTCGCTTGCTGCTCCACCGATTTGCCCGCCCATCCCCCAGGCATCGCCCGTGTGCAGCTTGTGAACAGAGATGTGGAGATCATACTTGCCGGGCGGCACATCCTGCACGCGGAAGGTGCCGTCGGGGCCTACGGGCACGAAGTAGTGAATCATGTCGGCCTGTCGCCAGACCTGTCCCTCGGCCGAGGCCAGCCACGCTGCCTGCCATGCCATCTTCTGCGAATCAGTCATGCTGGCGAAATCGGCCGGCGGTCTTATCTGCGGTCGATGAATGGTCAGCCATCCGTAGGCGTATGTGTGGTCGAAATCAAAAGACTTGGCTGGGGCGGCGACGCGGCCCGCCACCGTCCGGCCGGATCCGCCAATGGTCACCTTCGTGGTCTTGCCGGGTGTCACCTCCACCGGAACAGCGTGGTCAAAGAAGATCGTGCAAGATTTTTCCTTTATGTATTGGACCTCTCGACCTACAAAACTGGATCGCGGGACGACCCGCCCCAGGACAAATCGCCCGTCATCGTCGGACTGATCGGTGTACTCATAGCAGATTCTCAGGTCCGGGTTACGCGGGTCCTGGTATTCGCTCCGCAGGATGACCTTCTCCCTGCTCCCGGGTTTGTTGCCGATCTGGAGCCGACCCTCCACGCGTCCCCACGGCTGCAGCTTGATTTGCGGTGAGCCGGACGCTGCCTCCATGGTGATTTCGCCGAAACCTTGGTCGTGCAATATGACGATGTGGAACAATTGATCCTGTGAAGTGAACGAGAATCGGCCGTCGCTGCCCGTGGTCGCCACCGCCCCGGTGCGGGCGTCGTCCACACGGCCATCCAGAAAACGAGCGGCATAGGCATGACCGGCTTGACGGGGCCGAACGAGGACGACCATTGCCTTTTTTGCCGGCTCGCCATCAGGCGTCAGAATCGTTCCGGAAGGCCCGCCGATCCCGCCTTCCTCGGCGGGTCGCGAACTGGGGTTCAACGGCAACAGCGGATTGCGGCTCATCGCCGGTCGGCTGTTGGGTCTTCCAGCCGCGGTACGAGACATCCGGAAGTCGCGAGTCGTGACTTGCCCGGAGACGTTCGGGATCATCCAGGCTCTCGGCCCCTCTCCTGAGAGAATCCAGTCGGGGTGCTCAGGCCGAATGGCGATGTTGAAATCGTGACGGTTCGCGGCCTTGTCGAAATGGGTGGCACCTTGACGGAGTTCGAGGCGATATTCTCCCGCGGCATCGGTCGTCAACTCGGCGAGAGGGAACCACGTCGCGAGGCCGGTGTCGACGCGCACTTTCACGCCTTCGATGGGACGGCCATCCGGATCCGTGACCTTGCCGGCCAACACGGGCGGCGGCTGCACGGCCGCGGGTGCCAGATCAACGACGAACCGGCTGGCGGCCACGAGATCGTTTCGTTTGCCGAGGTCGAACTTGATCGTCTCCCGCTCAAGCGCCGCGAGCCCCTTGACAATACCGCTGTTCTCGAAGGTGCGTTCGATGCAGTTCCGGAGATTGCCCTCCTTGGTCAGCAGCGTCACTCTTACTGTCCAGGCGGCCTTGGGGCCTGAGAGATAGGAGCAACTCAGCGTCACACGGAATCGGTCATCGGTACGCGGGAACTCGATCCAGCCGATTGAGGCTTTCGCGTTCGATGAGGTTGCCTCCAGATTGACCACGAGGGGCGTATCGAACGCGATGGTGCCCTCGGCGCGATCTCTGCGGGAGTCAACCTCCACCTTCGGGGAGAACCGGGCCGCTTCGTCGAGCTTGCCGAGAGCCAGCAGGTAGCGCACCTGCTCGCTGGTGTCGGCGGGAGTCCATTGCAGCCTGGTGAGCTTCTCCGCGGCGGCCTTGCGGGTCTCGAAATCGTCGTCGCGCAATGCATCGACCAATGACTGTGTTTCCGCCTGACCCGGCTGGGACGTCGGGTTGGCTCCGCGAAGCTCGGGCGTGAAGATGGATGGGCCGCCCTTGGTGCCGAGCGGATGGACGCCAATGAAACTGAAGTGGTTGATGCCCAGCTCGGCCAGGATAGAGTCGATGCGGGGCCGGACCTCGTCGCGGGAAACCTTGTCGGAGGTCACGGCCAGGCAGAACACGGTGCTGGGCCGGTCGGGCAGCGTGGCGAGCCGGTCGCGCAACTGCTCCAGCGTGACCTTGTCGCCCTGAAAAGTCATCTCATCGGGCGATGCGACCAGCGTGACATAGTGGCGCCAGTAGCCGGGCTGGTCGGGATCACTGATGAACAGCGACGGAGAACCCTTGGAGGTCCGGGATTGCATGCCGACGTCGACGACGCCTTCAAGGCCGGCCTGCTCGGCCTGCCGGCGCAACTGCTTCTTGGCCGTCTCGTAATCGTATTCTTCATCTGAGCCCTGGTGATCACCGATAGCGATCTCGAGCATCGTCCATTGCGGTTCCGGCAGATCCTGCAGATCGCCCGGCAGCAGCCGACGCCTCTGGAACCAGAAGCCATCTTTCTCTACCACGACCCGAACGAAATGCCGCCAGCGGCCGCGCTGCGTGATGGGCGGCAGGTATTGCGACTTGCCCCCTTTCGATCCGAGCGGATGGACGCCTACGAAACTCAGGTACTCGAAGCCGTACTCCTGCACGAGTCGCCCTGCCTTCCGCTCAGCTTCGTGCATTGCCTGCTCAGACAACTCCGTGGTTGTTGCCAGCGTCAGGACGGTGAGATTCCGGTCCGGGACGTCTTTGACCATCTCATCGATGGTCTCCCAATCCGCGGGCTTGTCCTGGAAAGTCATGCGATCTTCGCCGACGACAACTGCCACGAAGTGCCGCCAACGGTGCGGCTGGGCGGCCATGTCCGCGGGCTCGACGACTGAAGCGGGAGTTGCTGCTGGTCGAGCAGGAGTACTCTGCTCGGCGCCGGCGGACAGGGACGAGACCTCGAGCGTAATTGCGAATGCCGCAACCGCCACCGCGATGATCAGCCCTGCCGCATAGCGGGCGAACTGGTTGCCGGTGGGCGTCGCGACGCCGAGAATTCGGCGCACACGTTGCACGAGCGATCCGCCGCCGGCTGCCGCCGCCAACCGGGGGGCCGCTCGCAACGATTCCATGCTGCTCAAGGCCCGGGCATAGGTCACCGCATTACCGCAGGCGGCAACTGCCAGGTCGTCGCAGCAGTGTTCGCGCTCGATCCGCATTCTCCGCGACACCCACCAGACGGCCGGGTGGTAGAACAGCAGCGTCTCGACGACCGACTGCACGAGGTTCACCAGGTAGTCGTACCGCCGGATATGGGCCAGTTCGTGAGCGATGACTGCCTCGATCTGTTCGATTGTCAGGCCGGTCAGAGTACTGGCCGGCAGAAGAATCATCGGACGAAGCCAGCCAATGGCGGACGGCACCTCGGCGATTGTCGATTGCACGAGACGCACCGGCCGGCTGACTGCCAGGCGCCGGGCCAGCCTCTGCAACGCGGCGTCGAGATGCTCAGCGACGGGTTGCACGTACCTGCGGCGCAAACGCTGGATCAGCAGCCAGCCCATGGCCAGTCGGACCGAAAGAATGTTGACGCCGGCCAGCCAGAGCAGCACGATCCACGGTATCCAGGCGTTCATGTGATGAACGAAACGCGCACCGAGCCCCGCCTCCGGAGCTTCCCGCGGGGACGATACCAAGGGGATCGGCTCCAGCGAGATTTCGGTGGGAACCAAGTCTGGTGGCGTGTCCGTCAGACTGCCGCTGGTGAGCGGAGCAGTCGCGACGTTCTCCGCGGATGCTGCGTTCATCGACGCAGTCAGCACGTCACCACGTTCCATGCCCGGCGTGAGAAGGCACCAGGTCAGAGGCAAGACTGCGACCATCAGCAGCATGGCCGACAGGCATGCGATATAGCGGACACTGGCCGATCGTTTTCGCAGGAATATCAACACGATGGCCAGCATCCCGCCCAGAATCGCCCCTTCCCAGACGAAATGGGCCAGCGACCATCCGAGTCGCGATACCATCGGGTGACCGAGCAACGAATGAAGCGTTTCCATGGGGACACTCCATCAAGTCTGAGTCTTTTCCATCTGATCCAGGAGCCGTCGGATCTCGGCAATCTCGTCGGGTGATGCCTTCCTGGCCGAGAGGGCCTGCATGACCAGTTTGCGGGCCGAACCAGCAAACGCCCGATCGAGAAGATCGCCGACCAGTTGCCGCTGGGTCTTGTCTTCACTGCAGGCGGCGGCGTACACGTGAGTGCGCGCGGTCTCGTCACGGGTGACCAGGCCCTTCTCGGCCATGATCTGCATGAATTTCAGGACCGTGGTGTAGCCGGTGTCTTTCTCGCGGTTGAGGACCTCGTGGACCTGTCGAACCGTGCTGGGGCCCTGGCTCCAGAGCACCCGCAGAATCGCCAATTCCGCATCCGTGGGTCGGGGAAGCTTTTTCGCCGCCATAAGGGCATCCTCCATAACGTCTGAGCCAAGTATATACGAAGTTCTTCGTATTGTCAACGAAGATTTTCGTAGATTCGCAATTCTCTGCAGTTGGCACTCTTAATCCTCTTGCAGGAAAGACTTACGACGTACACGAAAGAGGGAGAGCGTCGTCGGAATCGCGGAAGCATGCTTGCGCCGGGGATGAGGACAGAAGGGCCGACGAGGGCGTCGGCCCCACTCGCCGATGCCGCGCGTGTGGGGGTGAGGTTCGATAGAATGGCCGCATGCTCGACCGGCAGGAAGATGTCGTCTGGGATCGTGGACGGCTTGCGTCTCCGCACGCTCAGCCTGACAAGGCGGATCGCGTGCGACGGATGTTCGACGCGATCGCCCCGACGTACGAGCGGGTCAACACACTGGGCAGCGCGGGGAGGGACCGTTATTGGCGCCGCGAGATGGTGCGACTGGCAGATGTCCGCCCGGACGATGTGCTGCTGGATCTGGCCTGCGGAACCGGCGACGTGGCCCGGGCCTTCGCGGCGGGCAACCCGCGTCCGGCCAGGATCATCGGTGTGGACTTCTCGCGCCCGATGCTGGCACTGGCCGCCGCACGCCCCGTTCCTGGGATGGTACTGGCCCAGGGGAATGCGCAGCAGATCCCGCTGGCCGATGCAAGCGTCAACATCGTCAGTTGCGCGTTCGGCATCCGCAACTTGCAGGATCTTGGTGCGGGTCTGCGCGAGATGCAGCGAGTCCTGCGGCCTGACGGTCGGGCGGTGATTCTCGAGTTCACGGTGCCACGGGCGACGATCTTCCGTCAGTTGTATCTTTTTTACGTCGGGCGGATTCTGCCGGCGCTAGCCTGGTTGCTCAGCGGCGACCGGACCGGGGCGTATCGCTATTTGCACAAGTCGGTGTTAAGCTTTCACGGTCGCGAGGAGATCGTATCGAGCCTGAAGTCTGCGGGTTTCGCGGATATCACCGTCCACCCGCTGACCTGGGGCATCGTGGCCATCTACCTGGCGCGCAAGGCCGGGGATGCGGTGGAATCGCGGCCACAAGCCGCTCCTACGGAATGAGGGATTGCGGCTGCAAGTTGAGCGAAGCGAAATCCGCCGTGGCGGGCGGCTCCTACCGATGTGGGATCGCGGCTGCAAGCCGCTCCTACGGGTGGCGAGGCCACATCCCGTAAGCGACGGCCGTTGACGCAGGTCTGGACGGGAAACGGGCAGGTTCCAGGGATTCGTGTTACAGGAACGGCGACATTGCCCGAAACAATCCGTGACAAGATTGAGCTGCCACGAATGGGCCTTGGCTGGGCCTGGCGCATGGTCCAGAAGGCCAGCGGCCGGGCAGAGGAGCCTCCGGCCGTGGTCGACGTCTGGCGATGGACCGGGCGCAAGTACCGCATCCGTGCCGTTCTTTTCCTGCTGCTCGATGCCCTGTTGTTCGCCGGGCTTGGGTGTTTCACCTATTGGCTGAGGACGGGCCACGGCGTGCCGTTCCTGCGGCCCGGATACTGGGACTACTGGTGGGGCTCGTTCGACCCGACGCTTGAACGGCAGACCACCCTGCTGGAGTTCCTGCTGCACCCGATCCCGGCCGAGCAGGTCCCGCTGATGATGGTGATTGTCGGCCTGGTGCTGGCCAGTCTGACGGCCATTCCGATCCTGGTCTCAATGCTCTACCGCTTCCCCTACTCGCTCATCTTTACCGCGATCATCGGCTTTATCGCCATGCTGCCCTGGCTGGCCATTACGGTGACCTTCTGCTGCTATCTGGCTCGCTGGCAACGGATTCGATTCTCGTTCCGGTATGCCACCGCGCTCATTTCATTGTTGCCGATGGCGTTGTACTACTTCATGGCCACGCGGAACACGCCGGGCATCGAGCACCTGCCGCCGCTGGAGCTGTTCAAGCTGTATTTGCCGTGGGTCCTGGCGCTGATTGCCGCGTGTGCGGTGATGGCCATCGTGCTGATCATTGCCCGGGTGGTGAACTACCGGCCGGGGGCGATCGCGCCGCTGATGGCAGTGATGTTCGCCACCCCGGTCATCCTTTTCGAAACCAAAGTCGGCCGTGACGAGCTGAGCTACCGCGTGCTGGAAAGGGATTTCGGCCCCCGTTCGCGGGTGCACTTCCGGGCCGGCGCAAACGCCGAGGAGATCATCGCCCGAACGGCGTCGACCATGAGCGAGGCAAGCAGAGATCCGGAAACCTCGCTCGATTCGCTCACGCAACTGGTGCGCGACGATCTCCGGGTCCGCGCGGCGGTCGGCCAGACTGCTCAGAGCATGGTGACCCGTGTCCTGCTGAGCGACTTCTATGGTCAGAAGGATGTGGCCACGGCGGAGTGCCGGCGATTTCTGCGCCAGTTTCCGAACAGCCGATACGTGCCCAACGCTCTTTACCTGGAGGGCCGGGCGATCGACCTGCGGCTCGACCGCGAGTTCTCGCTCAGCCAGAATGTGATCGATCTGAAGTATTCCGAGAGTTTTCCGAATGCGGCCTCCGCGGAGGTGTGGCGAAAACTGATCGAGAAGGAGCCGGCCTCGGAGCCGGCCAGCGTGGCCATGTACCGTCTGGCCCTCCTGGAGGCGCGCCAGGGGCGCGTCCCGCAGGCCATCGAGCTGCTCGAGAAGCTGATCGCGCGGTTTGCCGAGCGGAAGTCGGCGGAGCCTGTGCAAGCGGCGAGTTCCGGCTGGCGTGATTTCCTGGCCAAGCGTCCGGCGGCCAACTCGCTGGACATCGATGTCGCCTCCGCGGTTCAGAACGGCCGGAAGCTGCTCGACATGCTGAGCCACAACCGGGTCAAGGATCTCGAGCCGTACTACGACTACCCGGTCCTGCGGAAGCTGCTCAGCCTCGATCCGCACCATGCCGACTATCAGCGGAACCTCCGGGCGCTGCTGGCCTCGCTTTCAGCCAACCCGCAGGACCCGGCCGCCAGACTCAAGGACAACATCGAGCTGCAGCTCGTTCTGAGCGACAGGTCTCGGAGCCGCCGGATCGATCAACTCAAGGCGCTGGCCGATCACTGCTCGAAGGACAAGACCTGCGATGTCCTCCCGCAGACCCGTTTTGAACTCGCCGCCGCCTATCAGACCGACAACCTGCTGGACGAGGCCCGCTCGCTGTACCAGTTGATCCAGACCGAACACCCGGAGTCGCCGTGGGCGTTGGAGGCGACGCGGCGGCTCGCCACGATGGCCAAACCGATAGACTGACGAGCGGGAGTGACGGGCGTGAACGATCGCGAAGTTGTCATGGGCGTGACCGGGGCGAGCGGCGGTCCGTATGCGCTGCGCCTGCTCGATTGCCTGGAGGCCTCCGGGACGCTGGTGCACGTGGTCGTCTCGCCGAACGGCCGGCGACTGCTTGCGGACGAATGCGGCATCCGCGAGATCGAACCCGCCGCACTGCTCGGCCGCCCCACCGATCGCGTGCGCGTCCACGATTACCAGAACATTGCCGATGAACTCGCCAGTGGTTCGTACCGCACCGACGGCATGGTCATTTGCCCTTGCAGCAGCAATACGCTCGGAACTGCGGCCTCGGGTCTGGGCGACAACCTGATCGCCCGGGCGGCGTGCGTCACGCTCAAGGAGGGTCGGCGACTGGTGATTGTCCACCGCGAAATGCCGGTCAGCGGCATCGACCTGGAGAACATGCTTCGGCTTCAGCGGGCGGGTGCGATCATCTGCCCTGCCTCGCCGGGCTTCTATCTCCATCCCGCGAGCGTCGGTGATCTGGTCGACTTCGTCGTTGGGCGCGTGCTCGACCTGCTGAATGTGCAGCACGATCTGCGCGTCCGGTATTCGAGCGGCCAGGAGAACCCGTCATCGTGATCCCCGGGGCCCTGCAAACCGTTCGCTGCTGGGGCGAGATGGTCAAGTTCCCGCACTCGGTCTTTGCCCTGCCGTCTGCAATGCTGGCGACGTTTCTGGCTGCGAGGTCGGCTTTTCGAGACGGCCGGGCGCCGCAAATCTACCCCGGTCTCGGTGAGGTACTCCTCATCATCGGCTGCATGGTCTCGGCCCGGTCAACCGCAATGACCTTCAACCGGATCGTGGACGCGGCCATTGACGCCCGCAACCCGCGCACGGCCGGGCGGGCCATACCCGCGGGGGTGATCTCCCGCGGACAGGCCCTGGTGTTCCTGGCGGCCGCCGGCCTGGTTTTCATCTTGTGCTGCGCGGGTTTCTGGTGGCTGAGCGCCAATTTCTATCCGCTGCTGCTGTCGGTGCCGGTGCTCGCGTACCTCTGTCTGTACTCGTATACGAAGCGTTTTACGCGATGGTCGCATTTTGTTCTCGGCAGCGCGATCGCGCTGTCGCCGGCAGCGGCCTGGGTGGCGATCGATCCTGAATCGCTGGGCCGGCCGGCGCTGATCCTTCTCGGCGCGGTGACGCTCTGGATCGGCGGCTTCGACATCATCTATGCGTGCCAGGATGTGGCCGCCGATCGGGCAGACGGGCTGTTCAGCCTGCCGTCCAGGCTGGGAGTCGGGCCGGCACTCTGGATCGCCCGGCTCGCCCATGCCGGCACGGTCGCGCTGCTGATCGTGCTGGCGCCGATCGCCGATCTGAGCTGGCTGTACGGTGCCGGCGTGACCGCCGTGGCCCTGCTCCTGCTGATCGAGAACGCCATGGTACACCCGGGCGACCTGTCGCGGGTCAACGTTGCCTTCTTCAACGTCAATGGTCTGGTGAGCCTCCTCATGGGAGCATTGGGAATCGCCGACTGCCTGCTCTTATGAAACAGCGCCGCTGTCGTGTACACTTGGGGGAATGAACCGGCGACGGCAGGAATTGCTCGGCCTCACAATCCTCCTGCTGGGTGGAGTGGTCATCTTCTGTCTGGGCATTCAGTGGGGTCTGCCTTCGCACGACGTGGATCGATACCTGTTCGGAGATCATCCAGTCTGGACCGGCCGCGAGATCCTAGCCCTGGTCGGCGAGCGATCCGCCGATGCTGCTCGCGGCGCGGACATGGACGTGAACCCGCTCGGCTATCGCGACCGCATCGTCTGGCTCAACGAGACCGATGCCCAACGGGCCGAGATCGTTCTGCGGTATCGACTGTTCACATACCATCCCGATGAGATGGTGACGATGATGTCTCTGGCCCGGATGCGTCCCGGCCAGGGCGACTTCGACCCGCGGATGTACCAGTACGGCGGGTTGTGGGTGTACCCGGTCGGGGCCCTGCTGCGGCTGGCCGCGACGTGCCGGCTGATCACGCTCACGCCGGACCTCGCGCACTATCTTGATCATCCGGAGGATTTCGGCCGCTTCTACGTGATTGCGAGACTTTACGCAGCGGCCTGGGCGCTGGTGGGGATCTGGGCCGTGTTCCGAATCGCCCATCGTCTCACGCGCGGTTCGCTGAGCGCTGCGGTCACTGCGGCGGCCTGCTTCGCATTGATGCCGGTCGTTGTCAACGGGGCCCACGAGGCCAAGCCGCACCTGCCCGGCGCCGTGCTGACCCTGCTGGCGGTCCTGGCCGGTATGCGCTGCCTGGACAAGGACGGACGCAGTTGGTGGATCGTCAGTTGCGTCCTCAGCGGCGCGGCCGTCGGCATGGTACTGTCGGCCTGGCCGGTCGTGGTGGTGCCGATTGTTCTCGCACTTCTTGCTCCGCGGATACGGGCGGCGCGATTCGCAAAGGCTGGAGTTGGCGTAATCATCAGCCTGGCAGTCTTCCTTGCCACAAACCCCTACGTGTTCATCAACCTGCTGCGGAACCGTGAACTCATCAGGCAGAACCTGGCCAACACGCGTGCCATGTTCCATATCGGACCGGCGGGCGAGACCACCGCGAACGCGTTGTGGCTGATCGGTGAAGGCACATCGATCGTCCTGGCGCTGGCCGGTCTGGCGGGCATTATCGCCCTGGCGATTCGCGACTGGCGGACGATCAGGACGAAACCGCCGGCCAGTCCCAGGTTCGTCGCTCACTGGCTGCTGGCCGCGCCCGCGTTCCTCTCGCTCGTGCAGTTTGCGGTTTTCGCGCATGGGCAAGGCGGCGAGTACGCCCGCTTCGCGATGCTGGTGGACGCGACGCTCGGCCTGGCCGCGGTGGTGGCGCTGGATGCGTTCACTCGCTACTGGAATCGGCGTACGATCTGCCAGATCGTCCTGCTGTTTGCGACCGCCGTCCCCGGGGCGGGCTATGTGTGGGCGTACGTGCGCGATTACCTGCCCGACACGACGCGGAACGTGCAGGCCGAGCACCTGGCCGATCTTCAGCGCGGCGGCGCCCGAACGCTGGCCGTCGATCGCGTGCCGGCGCCGTATTGCCTGCCGCCGGTGAACCTCTTTGAATGGCGGATCTGCCTGCTGCCAAGCGAGGGTTACCGGTTGCCCGGCGATGTCGCCCCCGATGTACTCGTTCGCGTTGTGGACCGGCCCAGGCAGCCGTCACACGTGCCTTCAGGTTATACGTGGCTGCCGTTCCGGCACGTCGCATGGCTCGGTGACACGGAGATGAGCTGGGCGGATAAGCCGTTTGTCTGGCTGGCGCGGCAGGCTACGACCACGAACCCCCAGGAGGCTCCGATCGATGCGCCTTAGCTGCAGTGCCCATTGTCTTCGCCGACGCCCTCTGCGCGACGCTCTCGCCGCGATCCGGGAGGTCGGCTACGAGTCCGTGGAAGTGAACTGGCCGAAGGTGGAGCGCCGCCTCGCCTTCGCCGAGTCCCGCACCGATGCCTTCGAGGCGATGCTGAACGAAACCGGCCTTACCGTGTCGGCCATGTGTGTTGCGGACATGAATGCCGTCGACCAGACTGAGATCGAACCGGTGTGTTCCGTGATCGGAGCGCACATTGCCGTGGCTTGTTCGCTTCGGCTTGGAGCGGTCGTCGTGCGAGGAGGCGACCGGCGCCAGCAGCCGTTTGAGATTCTGTCCGCCGGTCTGCGCCCGCTTGCGGCTCGCAGCGATGCCTGCGGCGTCTCGCTGCTGGTGGCTAATGCCCGTGACACCTCGATCGAGCAGATCGACGACCTGCGGCAGCTTCTCATGGAGATCGACGAACCGGCGCTGGGGTTGGCCCTCGATGCCGGTCAATTCCACGATGCGGCGGTCAATCCCTGCGACGTGCTTCGCGAATTCGCCGACCGCGTCAGGGTGATTCGCATCAGCGATCGAATCGCGCGCCGGTGCGTGCCCCTGGGCCAGGGCGAGATGAACGTGCCGGCGGTGATCGAAAGAGCACACCGCAGCGGGTACGATGGGTGGCTGGTGGTCGATCCGGACGTGCCTGACGCGCGGGAGGCACAGCAGTACCTGGCCGATGCCCGTTCGTATCTGAGCACGCTGTTGTCCGACAGACGGTGAGAGACGAACGTGAGCAGCGCCTCATCGAGTGATCTGGCCAACGTGTTTGACAAGGTCCGCGCGGGCCGCCGGCTCGACGCCGAGGAGGGGCTGCGGCTGTATCAGGCGGCCGACCTGCACACACTGGGCGAGTTGGCGCACCTCGTCCGCGAACGGCTTCACGGCCGCGCCACTTACTACAACATCAACCGCCACATCAACTACACCAACTACTGTGTCCTGCGATGCAGCTTCTGCTCATTCTGCCGTCCCTGGCCCAGAAAAAGGGGACCTTCGCCCGCGGTCGAAGGATCGGCCGAAGGGGAGGCAAAAATGGCTTCTGACCCCTTTTTCGAGGACGGGTATGAGCTGTCGAACGAGCGGATTGTGGAGATGGCGGTTGAGGCGGCGGACCGTGGGGCGACGGAGGTGCACATCGTCGGCGGACTTCATCTCGAGTGGCCGCTGGAGCATTACGCCGACATGTGCCGGCGCATCCGCGAGGCCTGCCCGCGGCTGCACATCAAGGCTTTCACCGCCGTCGAGATCGTACACTTCGCGCGGATCAGCCGTCCGAGGCGGTCGATCCGCGAGGTGCTCGATGTGCTGCGCGAGGCCGGGCTCGGCAGCCTGCCGGGCGGCGGGGCGGAGATCTTTGACCGGCGCGTGCACGACGAGGCGTTCAAGAGCAAGATCGGCGAGCAGGACTGGTTCGACGTCCATCGCACCGCCCACGAGATGGGCATTTTCAGCAACGCCACGATGCTCTACGGCCACGTCGAGAGCCCGGCCGAGCGGATCGCCCACCTGGTCAAGCTGCGCGAACATCAGGACGCGTCGCTGGCCGAACGCCCGGCGCATTTCAACTGCATCGTGCCGTTGTCGTTCATCCCGGCCGGCAGCCGCCTGGCACACCTGCCCGAACCGACCGGCCTGACCGACTTGCGCACGCTGGCCGTCACAAGGCTGATGCTGGACAACGTGCCGCACGTGAAGGCCTTCTGGGTGATGCACTCTCCAAAGCTGGCCCAGGTGAGCCTGAACTGGGGCGTCGACGACATCGACGGCACGGTGATCCACTACGAGATCACGCAACGTCCCGGCCCGGGCGGACGTCACCAAGAACTGACCGTAGACGAATTGAAGCGGTTGATCATCGAGGCCGGCGGCATCCCGGTCGAACGCGACACGCTCTATCGACCCGTATCCCGTGACGGCGATCGCGGGTGAGCCGAAAGGAAGGGCCCGCGATCGGGGATCGACGCGTGGCCGGCGCGAATGGTGATTTCGCGGCGGATCTCCCGCTCGAAATCAAAAAACAACGCGGGCCACCCGACCTGAGTGGCCCGCGACACATCTGGCAGCCGCCTGCCCATGAACAGAAGGAGAACAGATGATACCCTATGGGGATGCCCCGTCCCTGCTCCGCGTTAGGGACAGGGCACCCCATACCCCCCTGCGCCGATCCCTCACCCTCCAACACACTATTGTGAAAAGAACGCCCACGCGGCAAAACAAGGATCCGCGCGCCCTTCCCCCCTCTCGCAGTCTTTCCCCACACGGAAAGCAGGGCGCTTCGTTATCGAGCCCGGCGATCTGCCTCCGAGAGATCCACCTCCGGCTCCGGATGCGCGTCCGGCCCCTGGCGACGAACGCGTTCCTTCTCGTTCTTCATGATCTCGGCCAGCCTTCGCAGACAGGCGTCAACCTGGGCCGCTGGTCCGTTGTTGCACCGGGCAATCTCCAGGGCTTCCTGGGCCTCGGCCAGACGGCCGAGACTGTAGTAACAGAGCCCGAGTGCGTACCATGCCTTGCCCGCCTCCGGATCGCACTGGATCGCGACATACAGCATGTCGACAGCTTCCTGATACTTCTCGCTCCGCATCAGGGCCGTCGCCAACTGCGTCCACTCCGCGGCATCGTGGGAACTGATGTCACCGCGAATGTCCCGGGCAGTGAGACGCTCGCCGGTCTTCAAATCGTTCTTCACCCCACACCCCCTCGGCAAACCGAGGAAGCCGCGTGCCCTGGCACTTCCAGGAGGGTGTCGTGATCCGTTACGCATTTCAGCAAGCCAGCCCGTCACGATCCGGCCGCCCCCCTTAGACCGGCCGGTGTTATCGATAGAGTCGCGTCCTGGCAGCCTCGGAGAGACGAGCGTTTTACTTACGCCCCCTCTGGGTACGCCAATGGTCGCAGTCGAACAGCCTCACCTAAGCGAGCTCCTACCAGACGCGCTCTCTACCATATTTCGTGACGCTCTGATGTGCTTGTCACGAATAAGTGTCCTCATACCATTATTACGATGCTCACTGAGAAGGCAAGCGTTGGGGTAAAAAAATTGGCCAAAGCAATATTCTGAACGCCAGCAGCACGGGGGTAGTCTCCCCACAATCGGCGACGACACGCACTGCTGGCCTGCTGACACAAACTGATCTGACAGTCTGGGCAATCTACAGGTCGAGGGTCTCGTGGGAAGAACGGTCCCGCACTGCGGAAATCACTCTGACGTCGCCAGGATCACCCGGGAATCGGCCCATAAGACAGGCCGCTCACGGCGGGTGTCCGGGGGGCGTCCCGACGAGTGGGGGAGGCCCAAGTAAGATGTGCCGACGCTGTTGTCCGGTGAGCGATGCGCGGGGGGTCATCTGCCCGTTCCCCTGCTGCGCGGCTTGCTCACCTCGATCATGCCGGTTCGCTGGTCCCATTTGAACTGGTCAACCACATTGATGATCGACTCGCCGGTCCGCTCGTCCAGATAGCACAGACGGGCTGGGAATTCGGGCGAGCCGATCACCTTGCCGATCTGGCTCGCGGTGTCGAAGCTGACGTCCGTGCCCTCGACGAATCGGCCGCTCTCCTCCAGCCGGACCTGTCGGCCGACGGCCCAGAAACCCTTGAGACGCGTTGCGCGCGACAGCGGGGCCGGCTGGCCGGGCCTGATCGCGGTATCGCGCTCGAACTCGACGGTGAAGCGGTCGCAGTTCAGACTCGCCTCGCGTCCCGGAAGCTGCCGCAGCCGCTGCGGGTCGGCGCCGATCGCGGCTGCCAGCCGATCGATCTCGTACATCTTTGAACCGGAGAGATGCCACATCTCCACGCCGCTGTCGAAAATCGCCATGTTGCGGTTGTTCAGAAATGACATCGAGTTCGTCCACCTGAATGCCGTCTGGCTCGGTCCGAGGCTGTCGAGCGAGGCCATCGACGAGCCGGTCAGCAGCGGGCCTGCATCGACGCCTGGGGCGCCGGGCCGTCGCCGCGGCTTCAGGCGATAATCCTCGATCAACAAATGGCCGGCACCTTCGACCAGCATCTGCCTGTCATCCAGTCGAATGTTGATTTGCGGACCTTTCACGTAGACGCGGCTGGCGAATCTAACGGGCTCAACAGGAAGGGTCGATGGCCGTCCGGCTGGTTGCGGCGCCAGGTCGGCGATAGAGCGGTTAATCGATTTCATCCAGCTTTCGAGGGCGGTGCGACTGCTGTCCTGCAGCAGCACCCTGGCTTCGATGGATGCCTCGTCACCCGGCCGGCCTACGGCGTCGAGGGCCCGCAACCGCTTGCGAATCTGCCGGTCGCGCCGACCCTCGGAGGGTTGGCGAGGCCGCTCCTGCAGGGCGTCGGCGATCATGCCGAATACCCATCGATGCCGCGTCGGCCGGGAGGACGCGGCCGGCGGCGTGGGGATGTTTTCAAACTCGAGCAGCATCTCGTTGGTGCACTTGATCCTGACGGTTTCCGAAACCGCCTGGACGTTGCCGATGATACGGCCGCTGTTGCGGTCGCCGACGAGCGACATCTGCTTGTCCCACGTCACCACGACGGGAATAGCCTTGTCCACCGCCCTGCCGTCGAGGTCCTGCCGGGTCATGAACCGCAGCGTGCCGGCGCCTGGAACCTCGGCGGACTGCGTCTCCACGTCAACGTCGATTCGCCGGCCGCGAATGAAGAAGTCGCCGAGTTCGACCGTGGCTGGTCGGTCTTCGCGCCCGACGATCAGGGCCTTGCGGATCTCCTCGCGCCCACGGCCCAGCTCACAATCGATGGAGTCGGCCACCAGATCCAGTTCCTGCTTCACATCGAAGACCGTCACGCGGCCGCTGGCCCGCAGTCGCGTCGCCACGTTCTGCCGTCGCTGCAGCCTGCGACGAAGGTTCTCCTCGTGCACTTTCCACTTTTCCGAGCCTTCGGTGATACCCTCCTGTTCGGCCCGGGCTCTGGCGGCTGCCTCAATGCGGGCGATCTCTTCCGGCGACACGACCTGGGGCACCGACGCCATGTCGAGGATCAGGCCGTCCTGGGCGGTGATTTCGCGCAGCACCACGTCGCGAAGCGAAGCCGGCCCGTACCTGGCCGGCCGGCCGATCTGCCGGGCGACAATCTGCCCTTTGGCCCGCGCGACCCGCGGCACGTTGTTGCCGACGTCGTCGATGCCCACCTCCACGTCCAGCGTTTCGCACTCAACAATCTGCACCGTCTCCTCGTCGCGTACGGTCATGCGAACATGGCCGGTGGCGGCCACGTGCTCGATGACCATGTTGGCGGACGGGTCGCCGGGGACGGCCGCTTTCCGCGGCTTGCCGAAGGCGACGTCGATGTGGTCGGCCTGGATCGACTGGCGCTGGTCGGAGAAGCTCGCGCCGCCAAGGAAGACCGCGTGTTTCAGATAAGCACCCTTGGGGATGGCTGACAAGCTGGTCGGAGCGCTGGCGGTTGCGGCCTCCTCTGCGACCGCGAACTCCAGATCGACGGCCTGCTTCCAGGCGATCTCGACGTTCCGGAAGTCGTCGGCCGGCGGCGGGACGATTCCCGCGGGCGCGGTCTCCGGCGGTTCGCGCCGGGTCAGACGCCCGGCCCCGTCGATGCGGGCGATGCCTTTTTTCTGGTCCGCCGTGACGGTGCCGTAGGCGACGAGCTGCTGTCTCTCGTCAGGCTCGAGAATCGCGGGCTTGTCTTTCGTGCCACGAAGCCAGACCTGGCCTGTCTCGTTGCGATACTCGATCTCGGGCGCGACAGCACGACCGGAGTCCCCGCTGTAGATCTCGACGGCCGGCCCCCTGACGAGCATATGGGCGCGATTGGCCGCCGCCCCCTCGTCTGGAACCGATAGCGCGGGCAGAATCTCGAGCGAGCCGCTCCAGGTCAGTTCGATCGCGCCGCTGCCGGCCGCGGGGGCCGAGGTCGGGACGCGCGGCGGTGCGGTTGTCGGTTGCGGGCCCGCGGGCTGGGTCATCGAGCGGCCCATCGTGCGGCGCTCCGCCGGGTTGAAGTCAACCAGCAGCGCCAGGGTGTCGGCATTTCGCATGCCGCCGATCACTCGGCCGCCTTCTTTCTGCTTCGCGACCACGTTGTCCCGGAACGTCAACCGGTATGTCTCGATCCGCGGCTCGACGGGGCGCTGCCGCGGTCCGGTCAGCTCGATATAGGGCAGGGCTCCCGGTTCGGTGGGCCGCACGATCCGGGCGACCCCTGTTTCAGGCGCAGTCTGGGAAGGTGCTGCCTGAGCTTTCTGATCGGGCGGTGTTTCGGTGGAGGGCGCGGTGGTCTTTTCGTCTTTCACTCGCGAACCGGACACACCGGCGAGGTCCACGTTTCGCAGAATGGCGCGGCGGCCCTCGGCGATGACCAGTTGCTGGATCCGGCGATCGAGTTCGTTCCAGACAATTTTGAAACCCTTGCCTTCGAGGTCGCCCGGACCGCTCTGCAATGTGACCGGCCCGTCGCTGTCGAGGAAGCTGAGGTCCAGGTCGAATCGCACCTGATCCAGCCACAGCTTGACCACCGACTCGGGATGCTGGTCGGGCTCGGCCCGGTCGGGGTGCTGGTCTCGCCAGGTCTGGTCGGTCAGATCGATGAACAGCCGAACGTTCCCGCGCAACTGGCCCCGCTTGGCAACGGGGTCCCCGTTCTCGCCCTGCAGGATGGTGGCGCGGCCCTCATCCGCCCAGATGTAGGCCAGTTGAGTGCCCGGCAGCGTCAGCCGCACGGTGGGCTCGACCAGGTCGAATTCAGTATCGTTGATCGGGTTCCATCGGGTTGCACGGAAGATGATCCGGGTGTTGCCCTTCTTGTCATAGACGCGCAGTTCGGGCGCCTCGCCGCCAATTATCCAGCCGCCTTCGATCGAAATGGCGGCGTTGCCCGACGGTCCGGTCTGCGCGGCGGCCGGGCCGCTCGCCGGCAACGGCACCGGCTCGCGAAACGAGACCGGTGACAAGGTGTCATCCTGCCAGTGGTAGATCGCATAAGCGACCGCGATGACCGCGAGGCTCGCCACAACCAGCATGGTTTTCTTGAGCACGAGGGTATTCTCCAGGCCGCGTTCCCGCTGCTCATCGATCGGCGCCGATCGCCTTGAGCGCCGCCCACCACTGGCCATCCCGCTTGAGCAGGTGTTCGACGGCTTCGCGCACCGCGCCTTGGCCTCCCGTGCGGCGGGTCACGTAGACGGCCAATTCCTTTATTTCATCAGCCGCATTGGCGACGGCGATCGGGTATCCCACCCGCCGCATGACCACCGCGTCGAGCAGATCGTCTCCGGCGTAGGCCGTTTCCTCAAGCGACACGCCCGCGGCCGAGACCAGCCGCTGCAGCCCCGGCAGCTTGTCCTCGGCCCCCTGCTCGATCAAGTCGATCCCGAGCATCCGGGCCCGGGCCTCGACGGCCGGCGAACGCTTCGACGTCAAAACCGCCACCTGTCGCCCGATCGAGCGCCACAGGGTGACGCCCAGTCCGTCCTGGATGTGGAAACCGCGGATCTGCCGCCCGTCGTCGTCGATAAAGATGGTTCCATCTGTCAGAACACCATCCACGTCCAACACCAGCAGGCGGATCTCGGTACTCGACACGACTGATACCCACACGCCCTCGTCCGACAGCCGTCAGTCGGTCAAGGGCAGGCAGACGGACAAAGTGCTCCACGCGAGGCTGACCACCAGTGCGCGCCGGGATAGTATCCCGCCCGGGCACCGTAAGTTCAAGCCAGGGGGCGGGCGGCCGTCACGCGGTTGAATTGAGCATCGACCGGCGAAGAACGGGAATCCGTCGGGCACTGACGCTCACCGTGTTGACACCCATTTCCCGGAACCTGCCCACGTAGCGGACATCGCCGGCGATTTCGCCGCAGACCGACAGCGGGCGGCCCAACTCGGCAGCAACCTGAGTGATATGGCGGATCAACGACCACAATGCCGGGTGGTCGGGCGAGAAATCGGATGCCACCAGATCGTTGTTGCGGTCCAGGGCGAAAAGGTACTGGATCAGATCGTTGGTGCCGATGCTGGCGAACTCGGCCACCTCGAGCAGTTCACGGGCCTGGAGGCAGGCCGCCGGAACCTCGAACATGACACCGTGCAGGATTCGTCCGGCCGGCACATCGGCGACGGCCTCCTCAAACCTCCGGCGCAGTCGCAGGAACTGGTCCACCTCGATGATCATGGGGTAGATGACGTGGACCGGTCCGTGGACCGAGACGCGGGCCAGGGCCCGGGCCTGCGGAATGAGCAGGTCGGGCCGGGCCAGCAGCAGGCGGCTGCCGCGGAAACCCAGGTAGGGGTTGTCTTCCCGCGGGAGGTTGAAGAACGGGGCCTCCTTGTCACCACCGATATCCAGCAGACGAAAGTGGACGGGCCGGCCGTCCATCGCCCGGATCACCGACGCGTAGTGGGCCACCTGTTCGTCCTCGTCCAGGATCCGCTCGGCGGCGAGGAACTCGAATTCGGTGCGATACAGTCCGATGCCCTCGGCCTGCATACGGAGGGCGTCGATGACTTCGCCGGCGCGGCTGATGTTGGCCATCACCGTCAGGCTGGGCACCGGCGGAACGACCTCGGGAGCGCCGGGCGGCCCCCACTGGAGGCAATGGCGGGCGGCGAGCGTGCTCCGCTCCGGCCAGATGACCACTTCGCCCGAGTCGCCGTCGAGCAGCACTTCGGCGCCGCAGGTCATCAGGTCGCGGATGCCCTTGATACCACTGACCGCAGGGATACCCAGAGCCCGGGCCAGGATCGCGGCGTGCGAGGTCGGCCCGCCGCGCTCGGTTACAAACCCCATGATGTGCTCGGTGTCCAGTTCAATGGTCATGCCGGGCGTCAGCTCTTCGGCCACGATGATCCGGTTGTGGCCCCGCTGGCAGCTCTGCTGCGTCCAGCAGTGCAGCGACGAGCCCATGTTGCCGAGCGTGTCGAGCAGCCGGCGGCGGATCTCCACGATGTCCGTGGCCCGCTCCCTGAGATAATCGCTGTTGAGTTGCCGGAGACGATTCTCGTACCCGTCGAGGATCCGGGCGACCGCCGCCTCCGCGTTGAGATGGTCGTCAGCGATCACGCGGTCCATCTCCGCGGAGAGGGTCTCGTCCGAGAGGATCATCCTCTGGGCGTCAAAAATGGCGGCCTCCGGTCGACCGATCCGATCGGCCACTTCTTCCGTCAGTTCGCTCAGCCGCCGGATCGCCAGTTCGGTAGCTCGGCGCAGGCGGGCCTGCTCATATCGAACGCCGTCGGCGGCGATCCGGTACATTGGCAGGCTGTCGCGCGCGTGGGTCTGGAAGAGGCACGCTCTCGAGAGGGCCAGTCCCGAGCTGACGGGCAGTCCGACCAGGCGAGTTTCCGAATAAACTATCGGGCGCTCCATTCGCCGCCACCGTTTTGTAGTAAATTCTCTGTGCCACGTCGACGTGTGGAGGTTCCAGTTGTTGGTGCTGGCAGTTTGTGAAAAAAAGCGCACTATCCAACCGCCAGAGCCCATACGTCTCGCCGGGAATCTATAGGCCTGCCGGTCGGCGAATTCAAGCTCAACGCAATCGTTTGGGCATCAGTGCTCGATGACAAGGCATCGCGCGGAAGTCAGCGCCCCATGACGGCACAGTCGAGACTGCTTTCCGATCACCCGGGCACGGGAGCGGATGTCGCGAACATGTGACCTACCAGTTCTCGGCCAAGACCTCGAACCAGGCCCTTGGATGAGCGCAGGCCGGGCAGGCGGCGGGCGCTTCCTCGCCCTCATGGATGTAGCCGCAGTTGCGGCAGCGCCAAACGACCTTGCGGCTCTTCTTGAATACGGTGCCGGCCTCGACGTTCGCCAGCAGCCCGCGATATCGCCTCTCGTGCTGTTTCTCGGCGACCGCGATGGCCTCGAACACTCGGGCGACGTTTTCGAACCCCTCCGCGCGGGCCGTTTGAGCGAAATCGGGGTAGAGGGTGCCCCACTCGCATTTCTCGCCGTCGGCGGCGGCCTTGAGATTCTCCGCCGTGGTCGCATGGAGCCCAGCCGGAAACGAGCCCGTGATCTCGACCTGGCCGCCCTCCAGGAATTTGAAGAACCGCTTGGCGTGCTCGCGCTCCTGGTCGGCCGTTTCGGTAAAGACGTCCGCGATCTGCATGTAGCCCTCATCGCGGGCCTTCGACGCCGCATAGCTGTAGCGGTTGCGGGCCTGGGACTCGCCGGCAAAAGCGGCCAGGAGGTTTTTCTCGGTCTGCGATCCTTTCAAGCTCGGCATTGTCTGACTCCTTCCGTCTGCGTTCCACCAAAGACCGGTCCGTCGCCGATCACCTCTCGTGACAGGGCCGGATTGTAACGCAAATCAGTCCCCTGTAGGAGGGGTCTCCGACCCCGATGCTCCGGCCCCGGTTTTCGCCCCAAGTTGCTGATCGTACAGGTCGGACCGGTCGGCTCGTCAGCGCATCCGCTGCCGCTAGACCCAAAACAAGCGAACAACCGTGGCTCTTTCGCCTGATGGGCGGCCGGG
>CAZPIO010000065.1:0-40773 GCA_964586235.1 uncultured Planctomycetales bacterium | reverse complement strand
ACATGTGTCGATCGTGCAGCAGGCCCCGGTAATCGTGTTGGGGTGGCAGCAGGTCGCTACCGGATACCCGCCATAGGGCGTAAAGCAGGAAGGCCCGTTGGCCAGGTAGCACTCCAGAAGATCGATATCTTCCTGATCCACCGCGCAGTCGCCGTTGAGATCGGCATGGCACATGGAATCGAGCGGAGGGACCCACCCGTAGACGATGCCGATCAGGATCTCCAGGTCGATATCGGTCAACGGCGAGCCGTTACCGTCGATATCGCCGGTCGCCAGACACGCGCAGGTGTCGCAGGCGGCCGAATCGCATGTCGAGAGGTCGCCGAGGTAGATCCCGCCCATGAGGTCGCAGGGAACTTGCCCCATCGTCAGGACACACCCGCCCTGGTCGCCGGGAGTGCCCGTGCCGGTGGGCAGACAGCACGCCCCCAGGGGAGCGCAGACAACGCGGTCGCAGGAGGTGCCGATTCCCTGGAACAGCCCGCCGAGGACATTGATGCAGGTGTCCTGGGTGATGCTGTCGGCGCAGGAACCGTCGGGCAGGCAGCACGCACCCCGGGCGAACTGATCGCATGCCCCCGAGTCGCAGGTGGTGCTGTCGCCGAGGTAGAATCCGCCCAGCGCATCACACTCGGTCTGCCCGAGCGCCAGGATGCAGCTCTTGTCGGGAAGGCAGCACGCGCCCACGATCGCGTCGGTCGGGCACTTGCCAAGCGTGTCGGCAAGCACCAGAGACATCACCTCGGCATGCGTCAGCGCCCGGTCGAACATCTCGACCTCGTCGAGCAGCCCGGCATACCGGTTCGCCCCGGAGGCGCTCCGCGCCCCAAACACGAGCGTGCTCGCGGTGGTGAGCGAGCCCGGATGCAGCGTCGGATTGCCCGTGGCCGCCGGGACACCGTCGACATAGAATTTGATGCCGTTGGCCAGGGTGCGATCGACCGAGACAGCCGCCAGGTGCCAATTGTTGTCCGCGACAAAACTCCCCGACAGGTAGGTGGTCGAGGTGCCGTCGGCCAGCTCGAGGCCAAGGATGCCGTTCTGCAGGATGAGCGCGTAGCCGGTGGTTGTTCCGGCGTCGATTTTGTCCACCAGCGCCGCCGTGCCGGCCGCGGCCGACGTCCGGATCCAGGCGTCGATAGTGAAATCGCCGGAGGCGAAATTCACCTCGGTCGCATCGGCAATATCAACCTGGTCGTCCAAGCCGTCGAATTGCAGGGCCCCCTGGACCTTCCCGGCGGTCGGGGTCGGCCCGCCGACATGGGTGCCGTTGTCGGCCGTGCCCCTGATGTCGGCCGCCGTCGGCCCGGAGGCTTCGCCCAGCGGCCACCAGTTGACAACGTCCGCCGGTGCGTTGACGCAGGTCGTCGAGGTGAGTCCCGTCCCCCGGGCAAGAATGTACGGCTGTCCGGTCGCGCCGTCGGTCGCCACGTACGTCCCGAAATTCCGGCCGATCGCCAGCACCACGAAGTTGCTGGGCCAGGTGTCGAACACTTCATGGGTCGAGCAGTACCAGTACGAGAGGATCGAATCGGTCACGGCGGTCAGGGACGGGTGCGACACGACCTTGTGCACGAGGTTGTGGCACTGCGAGCCGTAGACGCTGAACGTCCCGTACGGGCTGAGCGAATCCAGCATTGTGACCTGCGTCGGCGTGCTGAAAATGCCGTAGTAGCAGCTCAACATGACGAAGGCGCCCGTCTCGCCGCTGCCCGCGTTGGCCGTCACAAAGTCGAGCCCGTACTTGATCAGGCTGTCCCCGCCCGCCGTGCTGTGGTAGGCGGCGTCGGTCCCGATCAGAATCACATTCCCGTCCACCGCCGCATTCCAGACCGCCTGGTTCTGAATGGCCGCCAGGATCGGGGTGGTGTCCCCCGCACAGGAGGGATCTCCCAGTACAATCGCCTCGTACGATGAGAACTGACCGGTGGTCATCGAGGCCCACTGGGCGCCGTTGACCACCACCGGGGTGAAACCGAGTTGCTGCACCCAGTAGTATTCGCGGCTCGAACTGGGCGGATTGGCCACCGTGGACTGGAGAATGAGGACCTCGTTGGGAGCGGCCAGCGCGGGCCCAACGCCGAGGGTTATCAGCACTAATGCCGACAGGATACCGGCACTCGATCCTTTTGACTGCATGGGGATCCTTTCGAAATGAGGATACTGCTGTCGAGAAAACACTGGTTTTCGTCTGCGCGGCGCTTTGTCCGGCGAAACCGGCCACACGAACCCGCGGAATAAAGTTCTACGATTCAGTTAACCAAGGCAAAAGTCCTGCACGGGATCGGGGAACGCCGTATAATGCACTATATGGCCCGATTTTGTCAATGATTATTTTCGCGCGGGGCTGAAAAGAGCCAAGAAACACAGAGGGCGCGGGGGCGCGGCCGGAGTCAACCGCTCCGCGCACGGGATAGCCGGAGCGGCCGGCATCGCAAAGCCGATCGGGTGCAGGACCTTACCGGCGAGACGGGGAGGGGCGGGGAGGGAAGGAGGGAAGGCAGGAAGGAGTGCAAGGGCGACGGCTCAGGCTCACCGGGGAGGTGGCGCAGGAGCTGCCGCAGTGCTTCAGCGGGTGTTCGAGAACCGAGACGATCTTTGGGGGGGCGGGCTATTCGGTTTAACAGCAGTCGCTTCGGTCGAGTTGCAGGCGGGCCGGGGGACCCCCCTGTGCCCCTGCAACAGAGGGGGAGCCTGCAGCATATGTAGTGGAAATGGGGGACGGAACCCCAGTGTCGTATTGCGGCACAAGAACTTACGTGATGTAGTGCCCATATCGTGGCGCATATTTCCATGGCCAATTCGGAAGTTGCCTTGTGAGTCCAGCCTGGTCCGTGGCACCGTACTGACCACCGCAGCCAGTCCTCAGGAGACCGTGCCGGGGCTCACACCCGGCAGATAATCCGATATCTGAATCGGTGAACGAGCGGACAACCCGTGCGGGACAGAAATGACACGAGTGGTGCCAATCGGCCCTCTCCCGTCCGGCAGTTATCCCGGTTTCGGTGTCTTTTTAGTGACAACATTGGGGACAAAAAATACCGTATTAGCTATATATTCTGTAATCGGGTGTAATGTCCCATATCTGGCACAGGAGAATCGAGGTATGGAGGTTTATTCGGAGGCGGCTTTTGACCGTTATCTCGAATGCATCGGTGTGAGGAGAACCGCGCCGAGTTGGGAAGCTCTGGCTGAACTGACGTCAGCGCATCTGAGGCGAGTACCGTTCGAAAACGTGTCGAAAATATATCGGGCGCATTTCCTGGGAATCAGAAAGATTCCGCGATTGGACGAGTTTCTCGATGGCATTGAACGCTGTAATTTTGGGGGCACCTGCTACACCAACAACTACTACATGCACCTGCTATTGGTTCATCTCGGCTACCGAGCCCGTCTCTGCAGCGCCGACATAGCTGTCAACGGAGCCCCTCCCGACGGACATATGGTCAATGTCGTCTCCTTCGGCGCAAAGGAAGCCATTGTTGATGTCGGATATGGCGAGCCATTCTGGAAGCCGATTCCCCGAAACAAGGCCGATGATATCGTGCTGGAGTTGGGGTCGGAGCGCTACGTTCTGAAACCGCAGGATCAGCAAGGGCGCAGCCGGCTGGAGGTATATAGAAGCAACCAATTGGCTCATGGTTACTTGTTGAAACCGGCTTCCAAAACCATACATGATTTTGCGGAGGTAGTAGACCGCTCTTACGAGGACAAGGCGCCGTTTCTCAATCGACTCGTGGTGACACGTTTTTTCGAGGATTGGGCACTGGTTCTGCGCAACCACACACTGACCGAGATTCGCCCATCGGCACCGGTCAGGCGACAGATGGAAACGCTGGATGCTGTCGTCGAGACTATAGTGGACAGGTTTGGCATGCCCGAGGGCATCGCTTGCGCCGCCGTGGGGCTTGTCGGGAGTAAAATCTTCGGCAGCTGATGAGCAGGCGGTTCTTGTTGTCGTAGGGTCAGTAATAACAACCGATTAGTCCTCTATTTCTGTCTTGGAACTCTCTTCTTGTCTGAGTGAGAGGGACAATCTGACGTTGGCCGTCGAAAGTCATTGCGGTTTGCCTTGGCGTTTTTCGGACTTCAAGGTCAGAGGAGAATGCGCGAAATCCACCGGTTTACGTTGAAATTCAAGGAATTCTGCTTCCAGGAGAAATGGTGGAGGTGGGGGGAATCGAACCCCCGACTCGCGTTGTGGCACAAGGACTTACGGGTCATTGTGACCAAATTGTGACGCTTTCTTACAGTCTAGAAGTGGTTAACATGGCCTTGTCAAGTACGCACGGTTCACGAACCACCGTCCCACGTCTGCTCACTTTCCGACTGGCAACTCGAGATAACTTCGGTGTGTAGCGTCGTGGTACACCTTGATATGTGCTGTCCGCGCGTCATTGCCCGTCTCCTCGACCACATTTTTCCCACTGTTGTAGTTCTTCTGTAGATAGATCGAATTGGGACAAGCAATCACCAGACGAAGTCGGCTCCCCTTGGCGACATAGCGTGAAAACCAATTGAAGCCAGTGAATTCGTATTTCAGGACTTCTCCAGGCTTGATTAGTCTCTCCTCCCGGAGAGATTCGCGAAAGCGAGCCCGCAAACGGTCGCGAGCCAGGAGAATACTCTTCCCATCCGGCATGATTTCGTACAGAGTTGCCTGGAAGTCGGCATCCGGCACATCCATGGAAATCCAGAGGACAAGCTTCGAGTTGCCGCTAACCTCGGTGCTCTCGGCAAAGGCTTCTGTGTGATATACCAAACCATTGCCAAAGAGGTTCAGCGCATAACGCTCATCCGTCAAGTAGTTCTCAATCTCCGCTGTTTCCAACTCGGCCGGCCGCGTGTCGAGTGGATCGTATACGAAGCTGTCTGAAGCGAATTCCGTCGCTCGTGCTTCCGTCAGATATCCGGAATGGAAGACATCGTTTGCATTACTGCCATTGGAACCGAGGTAAAGCACGCGTTTGTCGGCACCAATGGCTTCGAGTGAATCGGCATACTTCCACACGTCCTTGCCGACAACATAGTAGGCAACACGAGCCTCTAAAAACCCGGGCTTCTGACCCGATTTGAGAACCCAGTCGTACCACTCCTTGTGGAGTTGGTTCATGTCGAGCACGCGTGCATCTCCGAACAGCAGGCCGCCGACTTCCTTGGTCGGAGAATCTGTCCCACCATGATCCCATGGCCCAATGACTATATAATGGCGCGCTCGTGCTTCTCGAGAACCAAACATCATGTGCCGTCGGTAGAATTCCATCGCACCGGGCTGATCATCGTCGTAATAGCCCGTGATCGTCAAGATAGGCATATCGATTCGAGCGAATTGCTCGGCAGCGGGATTGCAGGCATCCCAGTAGGAATCCGGGCAGGGGTGCGCGAGCCACTCCTGAAAAAGAGCGGAGGGATTGCCAGTAATCGTATCGAGTTCCCTGAAGGCTCGATGCTCCATGTACAATTCACGGTACTTCTGTATCCAAAAGTGCGATTCCGCGAAGAGCTTCTTGTTGGCTGTCACACCGCTCGTCAGAGTGATCCACTGTACATCAAAAGGATCCCAAATATTCTTCCAAAACGGGATATCGATCGAAGGCATCGCCGCCGCCGTGGGCACGATGGTCTTCAAGTTCGGGGGAAATTCTTTGGCGGTGGCCCACTGGTCGTAACCGTCATAAGAACTACCGTACATAGCAATCCGACCGTCGCACCACGATTGCCTGGCTATCCAGCCTACAGCATCAAAGCCATCATTGGCCTCTTGGCGCAAGGCATTGAACGTACCCTGTGAATTACCGCGCCCGCGAACGTCTACCATGACGAAAACGTAGCCATTCTGTGCAAAGTAGAAGGCCTCGTTATGGTACGTATCGGCAATATACGGCGTCAGCGTCAGGATGACCGGCAGAGGCCCGGCCCCTTTCGGCTTGTATACGGTCGCATTGAGTTGAATGCCATCCCGCATGGGGATCTTAACTCCCCATAGAAGATCAATCGATGCAGACAACGACGTGTCGGTGACCTGCGCGGATAGACTGGCGACAAAGAGCACGCTCCACGCAACCAAAGTCAAAGTGGTCTTGACAATGTTCATTACCAATTTCCTCTTTTTCGACTTTGCTGCCGCATTCCTGTGCCCGACTCCTGAGAGCCCTAGATCTTCAAAGCGCATTAGCGGTTGACTCACTGCCTGCCGTGGATGCACGAACATAAGAGGCCGTAATCACGGCTTTTTCGTTTGGTCGAAAAAGGCTGCGACATCCGACTTTAGCTTCTTCAAGGACGGTTCATGAGTGTACATCTCATGGCCTGCCTCATAGTATTCTATGCGAATATGAGAACGCAAATCATCCTGCAGATCTAAATGGGAAATCATGTACTCAGTTGCAAGAAATACACTACCAAGATCAAAGGTGCCCTGCAAGACCAAAACTCGCAAGTTCGGATTGAATCCCATCGCGTGCGCAAGATCAATACCGGTGTTTGCCAGCGGCTGGGGCAGTTCATAATTCCCAGCCTTATGCCTGTAATCCCAAGTTGCAAAAACGTTCGCATCAAATACATATGTTCTATCGGGGCTGAATTTCAAATCACGTTGAAGATAATCCAGAAATGAGGCGACGAACGCTGATGTCGTCGCGGCATCCATGGGATCGTACTCCGCACTCTTCCCCAGTGGGTTAAAATTCACACCGAGGAACCGGCCATCGAGCATTCCGACTGTCTTACCATGTTCGCGCATTAATTGGTTCGCAAATTGTGCTGACGTCACTCGCATATTAGCCTTATCGAGATAATCAATCGAGAGTCCAGTGTAGCGGTGGAGTTTTTCTATGATGGCTTTCCGCGTGGGAACAGGCAGAGCGTTTCCCTGCGCGAGCGCATTCGAGTATTCCCCAAGGGCAAAAGTGCGCACCTCTTTGAGAAGCAGATCGATATCGGCGGGGGGATCGGGCAGCATTTTATGGTACCACGCAATCGCGGTGTATGTTGGAAGCGAGAACACAGAAGGCCAATGATACCCCGGCATATCGTCAAAAAGCAGTTCGAGGTCTGTGGCCATGGAGATAAGAATCAAGCCATTGAAGGACATGTATTCCCTGCTTTGAAGATAATCGACAACACCGGCTGATCTGGTTGTCCCGTAACTTTCACCCAGGAGGTACTTCGGTGAATTCCATCGGCCGTTATCCGTAATATACTGCTTGATAAACCTCGCAAACGATTCGATATCGGGGTCGACACTCCAAAAATCTTTGTCTTTCGCCTCGCCAACGGCATGACTGAAACCGGTACCGATCGCGTCAATCATGATAATATCAGTTTTATCCAATATGCTGAATTCATTATCGACCAGCTTGTAAGGCGCCGGCGGAATGAAAGAGGTATCGCCCGTGACAATTCGCTTGCCGCCCAAAGCTCCCATATGGAGCCACACCGAGCATGATCCGGGGCCGCCATTATATGCAAAAGTAATTGGCCGGTGGCTGATATCGGTTACATTGCTCCTGACATATGCGATGTAACCCATGCTAGCGTAGGGAAGATCCTTGTCATTACGAATAATCAGAGTTCCCGCCGTAGCGGTAAAAGGGATGGACTCACCGCCAATAGTGAGTTTATGCGTAGTGACTGACTTCTCTGCCTTGGGTGCCGTCGCCGAATTGACGGTGGTAGTGTCTTTGTCCTTTTCCGACAGGTTGCCGGAATCCGCCGCCACAGCACGGCTGCAGAACGCAAACAGGAACAACTGAACAACACTAATTGCTAGAAAGAGATGCTTCGCACGCATGAACCTACTCCTTTCGGGGGCCTCGATGTAGTGCCGTAGGGTAGGCGAAGATGCAGGTGCCGAAAGCTCCGCCCATCCGGTGCTGAGAGCGCCGTCACATATCTGAACAAAGCTGGCAAGTTGTTGAGGGAGTGTCAAGTAGTTATGCGAATAGGGTCGGTCGTCAGACCATTTGGGCACCGCGATCTTCCGATTTATGGCGCCGTTCGAGTGATGCCAATGGCCGTTCGAAGGGAAGTGAACTATACGTCTTCCGAGAGAATAGGTGAGGAGTATATACTCGAAATCACATGATCAAGAGTGTTTGTCGTGTCTAACCATAGCTATCATAGACCCATTATGGTGGAGGTGGGGGGAATCGAACCCCCGACTCGCTATGTGGGACAAGGACTTACGTGTCATTGTGACCAAATTGTGACCGTTTTTTTCAGCTTACTGCACTCAGACATGATCAATCTCTGTGTGATTCGAAATCTCACTGTTTGTCGTGCAAATATCGGCTAGTGATAGCTTGTGCACGTTGTCATTGCCGGTGAGACGGGCGAAATCCTTTAGCTCCGAAGTGCAAACTCTGACAAAACTCGCCAAGTTGGATGACGATCTTTCAATATCGAGCCGGCTTCGCAAGTTAGGGTCCTGAGTGGCAATCCCCATGGGACATATTCCGGTATGACACACCCGGTATTGCTGGCAACCGCAGGCAATGAGGGCAGCCGTCGCGATTGCGATTGCGTCCGCACCAAGCGCCAGGGCCTTGGCAAAATCTGAGGAAACTCGAAGTCCTCCAGTGATGACCAAAGAGACATCCCTCGCACCACAAGAATCCAGACATTTCCGGGCCCGATATAGAGCGAAGATAGTTGGCACCGACGTCGCTGCCTTAATGTACTTGGACGATGCGCCGGTGGCTCCTGGCCGGCCGTCAATAGTGATGAAATCCGGCCCCGCCTTGAGTATAAACTCCAAATCGTCTTCGACGCGGCCTGCCGCGATCTTTACGCCAATCGGCTTCCCGCTGGAGGCCTCACGCAACCAATCAATCTTCTTTCGCAGATCTGCGGGAGTCGTGATATCCTTGAATCGAGATAGACTAATGATATCTTTCCCGACTGGCATACCTCTCACCGCGGCAATCTCCTCAGTTACTTTAGCACCGGGAAGATGGCCCCCCATACCAGGCTTCGAAGATTGACCGATCTTGATCTCAATGGCGTCAACTTTCCGCAGATTCTCTTCAGTCACGCTATACTGATTGGGAACGTATTCGAAGATGTACTTGTAAGAGCTTTCCAGAGACTCAGGAAGAATGCCCCCTTCTCCAGAGCACATGGCGGTCTTTGCCAGCGCACTCCCCTTCGCAAGCGCAATCTTAGCTTCCTTTGACAAGGCGCCGAAAGACATATGCGAGACATAAATTGGAGTCTGGATCACCAGCGGCTGTTTAGCTTTCGGCCCAATGATCGTCTCAGTACTGACCGCTTCGCTATCGTTGAGAGGCAGCCGGGCAAGCTGTGCACCCCGAATAAGGAGGTCGTCCCAGGATACGACCGACTTTCTCGTCCGCATCGGTTCCAGGATGGACATGCCCGTTTCGGCCATACTATGGATGTCGGCCATCTGTTCCTCAAGGTCATCTGATGAGCGACGGTATTTTTCGGCTTGATCTAACTTGACGGGAAGTTGCGCTTTAGCCGCGATAGCAACCTCTGCGGCCTTGAAATACGCCTTGGTCGATCCACAGACAGGGCATACCCAGTCGTCGGGCAGGTCAGCCCACCTCACCCCTTCGTTCTCTTCATCATAGTGATAGTCACAGACGTCGCACTTGTAAACGGCCACGGTCAACTCCTTTAGATATCACTCTCCAAGTCGGCCGGCTCGAAATACTCTCGTGCGTGCCCACAGCATGGACACTTACCGGGCGGTTCGTTTCCCTCGTGGACGTAGCCGCAGACACTGCACTTCCACGTGATTGGCTGTTCACGTTTGTAGACGGTACCGTTCTTTACTCGATCCAACAATTTCTGATACCTCTTGCGATGATGCTCTTCGACCTTCGCGATCATACGAAAAAGAGCCGCCGCCTTCATGTTCCCTTCGGCTTCGGCGTCCTTGGCAAATTCGGGGTACATGGTTACGGTCTCGTGCTGTTCCCCTTCGATGGCGGCAACAAGATTCGCGGCGGTATCTCCAATCCCGTTGAGCAGGGCAAACTCGTCCTTGGCATGACGGCGCTCATTCTCGGCGGTCTCTTCGAATATCCTCGCAATGTAATGGTAGCCTTCTTTGCGAGCCACTTGAGCAAAGTACGTATACTTGTTTCGAGCTTGTGATTCGCCCGCAAATGCCGCTCTTAGATGTTCTTCGGTCTTACCCATCGGTAATCCTTTCCAATAGTCATAATGCAACTTGTCACTTCATTGGTTCTGTCGCTTCCACACACGCCGGCGACCTCATCCCATATACGCATCGAGTAATGTAACCTTACGTGGACACTTCATAGGCGGTCACTATTTGATCAGCAGCATCTTCTTCGTCTGCACGACATCGCCGGCCTGGAAACGATAGAGATAGACACCGGTCGAAACAGAGTTGCCAGCTTTATCAGAGCCATTCCACTCTACTCGATATGATCCTGCCGATTGCGGCTCATTCACCAGCGTCCGTACCTGCTGACCAAGCACGTTGAAGATCTCGATCGTCACCTGCGATCGGACTGGCACGCTGTACTCGATCGTCGTTGTCGGGTTAAAGGGGTTCGGATAGTTCTGGCTCACTTCAAACCGGTACGGCAGTGGGCTTTCCAGCTCGTCCTCAACGCCCACCGGTGACTTGGTCGTGAACAGGGCGAACGTACCGAGCGTGCTGATTTCAGCGGTGACGTTGTTGCCGCTCGTATCGACCAGGCCGCCGACATACTGCCAGATGTTGAGACCTTCGTGCCACCGATACATTTTCAGTTGCGACTCATCGCCAAGCACACTATCTCCGGCCATCAAGTCCTCATCCTCGTACGCAATTGTCAGCTGGTTAATGCCGGTCAAAGCAACAGTCGGCGCGACACTCACGGCGTACGCATCTCCCGCCTGCACCGCGTCGGCCTCCAACCCAGTCATGATCGGCGGATACGATGAGGCAGCTATCAGTGTCTTCGTGATGGTGCTGTTCTGTGGCGATAGACTCAGGATCGCACGGTTCCCCGGGCCGAGCTGTTTCTCCAATTGCGTCGAATCAGTAATGACAAAGGTTACATACGAGAACGGCACGAAGAATGACTGGCCGACAGCGTCAACTGCATCCAAACGAACCTGCCCCTCCGCCGCAATTGAGTCCGCTGGCCGCATGTTATAATTGTCAGTCAGCTGGGTCACGGTTGGCATAAGTGGTTGGCCGGACTGACTCAGGAACTGCACGCTCGGCAATTGCGTGAACGGCTCCGCAAATTCCAAGCGCCACCGCTGAGGCGCAATGGCGACATCGGCGGTCAGCACCAGTGGATAATCTCCTTCGATTGGCAGCAGACTGAGACTGACGCTGTCTCCGATCACCGTGCTCAAGTCCAGGGACGCCGTCAACCATTGGCGACGCACCCGTGAGGCTGCCGCTGCCGATGGCTCGTTGATGATGTCATAAACATAGCCGCGGGCGTTAATACGATCGGCGGCGGACGCCCCCAGCACCCAGAGCATGCCGTCATCGGTGGTAGACCCTTGCTCTATCATGCGCTTTCTGTCGCCGGGCAGGGACTTCTCCAGCGTCACTTCAACCGGTGCCGCCGGCACCGCCACTAAGGCGAGGTTCAGCGACCGATTGCCCGGATCAGGCGGCTGAATCGGACTGGCAAAGTAGATCTGCGCACCGACATCATAATCCGGCACCGCCAGATTGTCGTTCGGCCCGAGGATGTAGTCCAGCCCGGGCGGCGTCAGGTGCTCCAGTGTATCTTCGGTATCGGGGCGACGGATCGGTACGTAAATGCCATCGAATGTCCCCTCCGCCCACTCCTCAAACTGGTCCCAGCACGACGTGTCGTTCTTGATCAGTTGCTGGGTATTACGGCAATAGTCGGACACGTAGCGGTAGCGGCTGGACATCTCGGAGGATCGCACGCCGCCCAGGGCTCCTTCATACTGCCAGTCCATGAAACCGTAGTTACCGGCCGGATAGGGCTGGCAATGCAGATCGGGCTCTTCTGCGCATTTGCCCGCCTGATCACAGAAGAAGTACTCATCGTAAAACGCCAGAGCGTAGTGCCCGAACTCATGCCCCTTGGTACGATAGTCCATGGCCAGCGCTTCCCCCAGCGGATGATGGTCATAACTGTACGCGCGGCTCCCGTCACCGTACCACTTCCGCGGCATGGTAATGGGACCCCAGCCGGGGTGACCAATGGCGTTGACCGCCGCATCAGGTCGGTGGGTGTTGCTCGCCCGGATGTGCACATCGGCCTCCTCCCACAACTCGCCGTCATCCACAATGCCTATGGTATCCAAACGCAACTGGCCATCGGTCACATCGTACAGATAGTTGGACATCTGCTGGAAATCTTCTTGCAGTCCCTGCTGATACGCCTCCACCGCATCCCACTCCACCGATACCAGCAGATTGTAACGATATTCAGTGTGATTCATTACCACGTCAAGGCCGGAATTCTTCAGAACATCGAAATACATCTGCCCGTTATCGTCAAAGTGAGCATTGTCCAGATGAACCGAATACATTGTTCCGACAATTCCCGGATGCCTGACCGAAGGCACACTCTGCAGCAGCTTGGCGATCTTCAAACTGTCCCCGACCACGAGTTTATTCGTGCCGGTGTTCAAGTCCACTGAAAATGTGTCCTTGGCAATCGCGGTCATAGCCAGGCGTCCCTGACTGTCGGTAGTGAACGACCCCAACGTGTCCTCGGTGAAGAACGGTGGATCGTTCATCGCCTTGATGAGATTGAACTCCACGTTGGGGATAGAATTGTCGTTGACATCCTTGACAGTGATGGTTGGCGCAGGGGTAAGCAGGCAAAACCGGGAATAACCGGAAATGCTGGCTAAACAGAGGATTTCGCCCCGATTGTTAATGTCGACTGCATAGCTGAGGATTACGTTTGAACCCTTTGCAACTAAGGTATTCAAGTCTATCTGCTGCCCATCTAGAAAGATAACTGGGTTACCACTTAGGCTCTGTCCTACTGCAACACCACTATCGTTGATGGCGTAGGCTATGGCACTTGTACCCAATATGGTGGGTTGAGGATTTCCGATTTCCCACAGCACGGCATTGCAGTTTCCTCCACCATAGATCGTCTCGTAACCAACGACCATACCGAGATTGTTGATGCCCCGCGCCGAACTCACATTGTACTCGGCGCCGGACGTGTTTAGACGCACGAGAGTATTGTTGTGATAGACAAAGGCCCAGTGACTCACCTCGCCTGCCATCGTCACCTGACCAACAAGATCGCCTCTGTCATTGATGCCAAAACTCCCGTAATTGTCTAGTACGCCTCCAAAATTCAAGACCTGGTAGCTCCCTGCACTCGCCGAATAGATAACGGGGACAAGCTGACTGCTACCCGACGACATGTACCACCCCCCAATGTCGCCATTAGAATTGATACACTCGGCGCCTCCACTTACAGAAAAGTCCGGCCCGCTGCCGCCGAGGAATACCTCCTCTCCGTTTATCCAACACACCGGTCGGCTACAATCTTCTCCGACAACCACTCCGCTGCTACTGATGTCAATCGCGTACGCATAGCAGCCACTGTATCGCGGCAACGTGGTCACAATTCCATCTTTCCATTGGGTAGCCTGGCCATTAGTCGCCTCATGTCCAACTACAACAGCATTGTCATTAATTGCCCCCCAATGACCTTTATATTGCAGGGGAAACATCTGGACTTCCCTGATGGAGTAATTCGCCTGTGATAGCACCACGGAAGGACCGTTCAATGTCAGTATAAGCGTAAGAATTGTAACGAGTGATGACCGCATAGAACAACTCTCCTTTCATCCGCCCGGAGTGGCGGAGAGATGGTCAGCGAGCTGCTTACAAGATACCGTGTGAAGGGAATGAATGCGCGCGAAAAATACCGTCACCCTTCGGCACTGATTGCAGGCAGGTTCATCTGCAGCAAAGGATTTTTTGGCTCTTGATCAGGTGCATTGTTTGCGGGATCACCTGAAACACAGTGTGCCAAAACGTGATCATTCCCGTTTCAAGATATTCTATTTTATCGCAGGATATAGGGGGGAGGACGGGGGTTCAGGGAATTCGTCCAGCCCCTGTCGTCATTGTACTTGCTTGATTGACAATGAATTACAACGAATGGAGGTGGGGGAATCGAACCCCCGACTCGCGTTGTGGCACAAGGACTTACGTGGTAGTGTGACCAAATTGTGACCACTTTCCACTTAGTCCCGATAGGGAAGATGGGGCAATTTGAGTACCGCGACTCCGCACCTCACCATCCATAACAGGGCAGGAGAATGGGCTGAATGACAGGACTCTCTTGATCACCGTTACTGTTTGACTCTAGGTCTCTCGGGTTCTTGTCATCTCTCAAATAGACCTACTTCGCAAATAACCAGATGCTCCAACACTCCTCCCGGAGTCATTCGCGTAGAGTTGGTCAGCTGTTAACAGGCCAAACATAAGACTATCATTGCGAAATTCCGCCCGGAAGCCTAACTTCCCCAAAACGCATTGGAACGATCACGCGTGCAGGAATAGCTCAAGTAATGAGAAAGGGGTAAGACTATGTCACTCAGGGTCTGTCCTAGATGTGAGAATACAGTCAGTTTTGGTCAATACCTGATTAAGTTCGCCCCGGGTCAGTATCAGTGCGTGAGCTGCAATACCAAGTTGACGTTCTCCTGGAAGTACCGGGGTCTGCCATATGTACTCTTCATGTTCATCATCATCTACTTGATGACTAGATTTCGTTTTCCATTCGCCCAAGTAAACGATGAGATACTCAGAGTGGTTCTCGCTCTTATCATATTTGCTATCTTGTATGTCATCGTCATCGCGTTACAGTACTGTTTGGGGTCCTGGAGCATTGATGACAAGAAAACGAGCTAGTGTCATGTGTCAAATCTCATGACTAGATACCGGTGCCGCTTCGGCGGACTCCGTCACACTCAGTTCGGCCATTCTCCGAGCTAGCCGGCGAGGATTCGATTGTATTACTGGACCAATCACTGCCCAAGAGAAGGAAACACATATGCCCCCTGTCTCCTTCAAGCATAAGCGACGTTCGATAACTGACAGGGATCTGTTTCGAATTAAACTCATCAGCACCGTTTCAATGTCTCCGTCGGAGCGGCACATCGCCTACACGGTTGAGCGAATCGAACCGCAAGAAAACCGCTACGTTGCGAACGTATTTGTATACGACTCTGCCGAAGACAGGTCGACTCAGTATACATTCGGCCCGCACTATGATAGCCGGATCGCGTGGTCTCCTGATGCTTCGACAATTGCGTTCGTCTCAACTAGAAACCGAAAGACCGGCATCTACATCATCCCGGTGAAAGGTGGCGCAGAGCGGAGTGTTTTTGAAGCCGAGGCGACAATTGGAGAGCTACTGTGGACACCCGATGGAAAGCATCTCGTTTTCGACCTTCGTTATCACGACAGCCATTTTGTCAACGACGAGCAGAAGAAGAACGATGAGCCAGTCTGCCGACACATTACGCGGCTTTACTATCGAATGGAGGGAGTAGGGTTCAGGCCAAAGGACCCGTGGCAGATTTATCGGTTGGATGTGGCTTCCGGTAAACTCCAGAAGATCACTACTGGTAACCGGGATTGCCAGTGTCCAACCCTTTCACCGGACGGAAGGTGGGTTGCTTTTCTCTCGAATTGCTCGAAGGACCCTGACCTAGAGTGTTTTCGGCAGGATTTGTTCGTTATCTCGCTGCAGGGCGGTCGACCGCACTTAATCGCTGCGCCGCCCGGCCCCAAGGCTAGCCTCAAGTTTTCTCCGAACGGAAAGCTTATTGCCTATATCGGCCATGACAATCTGCACGACCCTTGCGGCGCGATCAATCAGCACATCTGGGTAGCTGAGATAGGCGGAAAGCCCAAGGCCCACGATGTAATGCCTTCCTTCGACCGTTCAGCTCGCGATCTCTCCCTGACTGACCTGGCGAACGTACAATTGCGTAGTCCGCTATTCTGGTCTGCCGATGGCAGGCGGCTATACTACCTTTGCTCCAACACCGGCGTTACCAACCTCTATTCTATGTCTATCTTGGACGGCAAGCCCGTCAAGATTTTCGCGGGCAAGTGCCATATCAAGGACTTCTCTGTCAGTGGCAAGTGTCGTATGGTTGCCTTGATCTATGCCGACTTGGCAACCCCATCGGAACTCCTGCTCTGTCCGACGAAGTTCGGCGGAGAGAGAGAGGCCAAGAAGCTGACCGATGTGAATGCCTTTTTGCGCACTGACATCAAGATTGGACGTACACGAGACGTTACGTTTCACTCGTCTGACGGCACCAAGATTCAAGGGTTCCTACTTACTCCACCGAACTTCAGCCCGCGTCGCAACTACCCGGCCATCTTGGAAATTCACGGCGGTCCCCGCCTGCAGTATGCCTATACGTTCTTTCATGAGATGCAGTTCCTGGCAGCACAAGGGTATGTGGTGTTCTATTCCAACCCGCGCGGCAGCGCAGGTCGCGGCTTCACGTGGGCCGACACAATCAGCAGTTGCTGGGCGGACTTCGCATAT
Organism: uncultured Planctomycetales bacterium; assembly: GCA_964586235.1. Taxonomy (GTDB): domain Bacteria; phylum Planctomycetota; class Phycisphaerae; order UBA1845; family PWPN01; genus JAUCQB01. The sequence goes on along the minus strand of CAZPIO010000065.1, from coordinate 24,244 downwards.
CAGGATTTGATGGCTGCCGCCGACTATCTGGAGAAGCAACGATTTATCGATGGCAAACGAATCGGCGTGACCGGAGGTTTATATGGCGGCTACATGACGAATTGGATTATCGGACATACCGATCGCTTCCGAGCGGCCGTGACTCAGCGCGGAATTGTTGATTTTGCGTCCATGGTCGGCACTTCTGATGTCGGTTACATCTGGGCCGACGTCCTCGGCGGTTATCCGTGGGACATGCCGGAGGAGTACGCCAAATGGTCTCCGATTACCTATTTCAGAAACGTCAAAACACCGGTACTCATACTCCATAACGAGCAGGACTTCAGTTCACGCATCGATGGTGCTGAGCGCATGTATGTGATGCTGAAGATCTTGGGCAAGACTGTCGAGTTTGTGCGCTTCCCTGGAGAGTCCCATGGCCTGTCACGCCATGGTCGGCCGGATCGCCGCATCGCACGGCTGAATTGGATTCTGAAGTGGTTCGATAAGTACCTGAAATAGCAGCGCATCGGTGCGGAGTCAACGCGGGGCGCTCTGCCGGCTACTTCGGCTTGAAATAGCCACTCGCAATACTCTCCTAAGTCTGGGGCACCCAGCTCCTTGAGTCCGCACTAATCTACACTTCTTCTGACTCGTCTGGAGTCGCATAAGCCAGAAAAAGGCTGGCCAAAATCACTGCAAGCACTGCTACCGAGACCAGCAGGTGCAAGACCGAAATGATCACATACTGCTGACCCCAGTGTTTAATGGCAACAAATGCAGGCATTATTACCGCCAGAATTCCGAGCGCTCGCAACGCAGGCGCTACTGGCTTACCTTGCTTGACTAACAGGTAGACCCCTCCAAGAAACACTAAGACGAAGACTAGTGCATAACCGGCTAGATCCAAGTACGTGCGAGCAGGAAACATCCCGAAAACGCGAGTTGGGTCGTCAGTTAAGGTGCTTGCAGGCGGCTGAACAAGCCAAGTTACGACTGCCACAAACATCGTAACAGCAATGACTGCCAGAACGAACGCCTTGAATGAGCTAATGGGGAGTTTGTTCATGGGACTCTCCTAACACTTATTGAATCACTGAGCACCTCACGAGCTTAGGTTCTTCCGCCTTCCGGACGGATCGCCTCCTCCGACTTAGCTTCAGCACCCATTCTGCCCACCACATAGTATACGGAGAAAGTCGCGATCAAGAGCCATAGTACTATCCAAAACCAACCCAGCGTTTGGTAGTATGACGTTCCGAAGGATTTGTAATATAACCCGTGACGTAGAATGTCATAGCCGATCGCTCCCATGATACCCGCAAGAAGACTATATCTCACCACCAGAAACAGCACCATGGTGACAAAGAGAATATTCGAGAGGTTTACCCAATTCGATGTTGCCTCCATTGCGAAGAAGCCACTAGTAAGTCCGAACCAGGCCATAGCTGTTATCAACCAGGCTAACCTTCCAAAGCGCAACTGATCCTCGAGTACGATCGTCGAAGCAATGATCAACGGTATGACCCCCAGATACCCGACTAGGTCGCTGACCTCGTCTACAAGCATAGGCAGGCGGACGCCGAATGAGTCCGACGAGACAAGAGAGTCGAGCAGGTTCTTTCCCAGTACGATAAGCAACGTATGGATATACAGACCGCGCACTACGACCACAAGGGCTGCACTGACTAAGCCAACTGCAGACGATATTGCGAGAGTTCTCATCCCAATGTATCCACTTGGTGCCAATGACAGTCCCGACAAATATGTCGGCTTCGTCAACCGCAGCAAACCAAACGCCGCCATGAAGGTCAAGCATACGACACCGGCACCAATCACTGACACTAGAATGCTGAAAAGCGCAACAAGCGTTGGCGGCAAAATCCGAAAAACCTCGGACGTCGACTCCGACTCAATCATAACCCGACCGGCCCATGGAAAGAGAATAATACCAGCCAACACGATCGGACAGGCAACTACGGCAACGGCTCGCCAAGATGGAAGACTCCATACTTTGCGAACAATGGCTGTAACATACACCAACCCGGCGGCCAAGACTGTTAGCAACACTGCCATGAATCCTGCCACCACCGGGGATTCTGCCGCCGTTCTGCTCAGCACCTCTGGGAACAGCGCCTGTAACCCGATACTTCTCAACTCCGCGCCGGCGAACGAGACTCGAAGTTCGCCTTGGGCGGATCCTGGAAGCGAATCAGCGGAGACCCATTGGAACTCTGTCACCATTTGTCCCGCTACCATCGACTGAGAGGGCCGCATTGCTGAGAGTGTCGCGATATTCACGCCGAGGAGTCTCTCAGCGGCACGTTCAGCACGATAGCGTAGAGAGTCGAGCGCGAGTGTATCGGATATCATATCAGGCCGAAAGGTATGTGCGTACGAGAAGATCTTCCCGCGTCGCGTGGTCAGAACGGTGTACTTCTCAAGCTTGTCTGCGCTCACGGCAACGGTCTTGTACCAGGACGTTGGCCCCCAGGATTGAAAGTTCTCCAGAGGCTTGCCCGACACACCCATCTGATCCAGAATACTGTGCGCCTTCCTGTCGGACTGAGCAAAAGTGTAAATCTCAAAGCCAAGGGTACTTACCTTTTCTCGACGCAGAAGATCAAGTGCCCCAACCTCTGCCTCAGTCGGGCTGATCGTGATCGCCTTCTCGCCATCATATTGACGAAGAGGGAGACTCAATAGCAGCACAAGCGCGATTACTGCGATTACGAAGGCAACCAGGAGAACGGACTTCTTTGGGAGTGGCGGATGCGCGGGAATTTGCGAGAACTCTGCGCTTTCGGTAACCGCTTGGCCCTTTGTTTCTGTGCCGGTAACCCACTGCCCTCCTGAAGTCAGAGTGGGTTGCTGGCACATTCGCTGAAAGTGACGAAGATCATCCAGTGTCTGGCCGATATCCTGATATCGATCAACCGGATTCTTCTCTAAGCACCGCCCAATAATGCGCAGAAGCTCCACCGGAGCATCCTGTTTCACCGAATCGATCGCCGACGGCGGCTCAGACACGATTTTATGAGCGACTTCGGCGGCATACTCACCACGAAACGGGCGCCGACCCAGTATCAGTTCGTAGAGAACCACACCGAACGAGAAGACATCGGAGCGTTTGTCGATTGCCGACCCCTTGACTTGCTCAGGTGACATGTACGCAAATGTACCGACAGTAGTTCCGGTTCGCCTGATATCCTCGTCGCTCTCTCGTCGGGCAAGGCCGAAATCGAGTATCTTCGCCATTCCGTCCCTGGACACAAGTATGTTGGCAGGTTTGATGTCGCGATGAACAATATCTGCGTTATGAGCGGCCTTGAGACCGGCAGCGATTTCAGTCGCCAACTGACATTTCTGTTCAAGGGTAAGGTCTTGCACTCTGTCCAACGGCTGGCCATCAACATACTCCATGGCAATAAATGACCGCTGCTCAAACTGAAACACCTCGTAGATGGCCACTACATTGGGATGGTTCAGATTCGCCAGCGTTTTGGCTTCACGACGGAATCGGGCCTGGAACTGCTCGTCTGCAGCGAGTTCTGGCGACAGGCATTTGAGGGCGACCCTACGATCGAGCTCCGTATCCTTAGCGAGAAAGACAGTCCCCATTCCGCCGGCACCAAGGGGCTTCTCTATGGTGAAATGGCCGACAGACTTTCCCGCAGCTATGTTGGTAAACGTCTGCGTCTTATCGTCCTGATCATTCTCACCCATTTGTGCCGTTCCTGATCACACGTGAAAGGTTCTCGTTCAAGCGACTCTCAGTGGAGATTATACACTTCTCTATTGTTACCAAGCAAGCCGATTGATCAGGCAATACCGCGTTCGGGTGGCGCTATATGAGACCAATTCTTACTTCACCGCATCCCATTTTGGAGACACGATCAGCGCGAAAACTCCGCTAATTGAAGCGACCGTACACACCGCCACCCAGTCAGTCCCCGAACCATGACCTCGGGGGTGTGCAAACCCGTTATAAGCGTTCAATAGGAACGCCAGTCCCGCGATTATCCTAAAAGCTGTAAAGGTCCCAGCGCGGGCCCGAAGTCGACCAGCCATGGACAGCAAAAACAGCAGGATTGCTACTAGGAATACATCCTCCATCAAGAAGAAGCTCAGTGCCTGTCCGCCAGATCTGATAAGAGCCAGATGTATAACTCCCATGATGATAACAATGATCATAAGCATCAGCGCCGTCCATCGGTACGCCTTCATAGTCAGTTGAATCATTACTCATACTCCTTTCGTTCGCGCAAGGCTCCAAGCATTCCCTGACGCCTAATTTCTTTCACCGTCAAATGCGCCGATCTTCTCGATTGTCCGGAGATGCCCGATTATGCTGCCGTGTGCGAGTTGCACATGCGATCGGGTAATGTCGTTTGAGTCGCTGTCTGGCACGATCGACAGACTCCGGTTCTGGCGGTCTTTGAGCCGCCGGTTGTCAAACGCGTTCTCCAAAATAGCTGTTTTGGATAATAAGGGCAACAAGTCAAAAAGACTGGCGCGGGACAACGACCCGTGAACAGCTGGAACCAAAGCGATGATGGGAGACACTAGGCAGAGTGGAGCGAAGTGAACCGGATTCAGTGTGTGACTCCATCGACTTCGAATGACAATCCTAGACATCATCAACTATGAGATTCCAGTCCCTGTGACCAAAACGTGACGCCTTTTCGGTTTCGACCCTCATACTTTGGTCTGACCGACTCCGCGCAAAACGAATTCGACCGCCCAACATCATTAGGCCGGTTCGAGGTCTATCCAACCGCTTCCCGCGCTCTCGTGTAATCTCTGGCAAAGTCAAACTGCGGACAGCACCTCTGTAGGCACTGTCCTTTACGAGCACAGCAAGTGAGACGCTCGCGAGGTGCCTATCTACAGCCTCTTGATTGCCATCATGGTTGTGTCGTCGTCCCTGACTCCATCGCCCGCAAACTTCTGAACTTCCTCATTCACGAGCCTGATGGTTCGCTCCGGCGATTCGTCTCGGGCGGCCGAGAGCGCAGAGACAAGTCGCTCCTCGCCAAACAATTCTCCTCCACGGCTGGTCTCGATCAATCCATCGGTAAAAAGGAATAGCAAATCCCCCCGGTTAAGTCTGACAACGTCTTCGTTCCACTGCAGACCATCCAGTATGCCAGCAGGAGTGCCGGTCGCATTCAACCGTTCTGTTAAGCCGTCTGAGCGTACTATGATTGGAGAGTTGTGGCCGGCATTTGCATATCGCAGCCGACCGCTTCCACCTTCCAAGACAGCGATCAAAGCGGTAATAAAATGTGAGGGATCAGTGTATTGGTACAGCAGCTGAGATATGACCGCAATCGCCTTGCCCGGTTCGAAGTCCCCCAGGTAGCACTGAGTACGATAGGAGGCGAGTACATAAGCCATCAACACTGAGGCGCCGATGCCATGGCCGACAGCATCACCTATCATGATGGCTGTGTCCCCACTGGCCAGTTGAGTTACATCGTACATGTCACCGCCAACCATACTACATTGATCCAAATAGGATGACAACAGATAGCCCTCGGGGCAAACTGGTGACCTGGTAATCAGTTTCCTTTCAATTCGCGACGCCCGATCGATGTCTTCTTGAAAATCGAGCATGGTGTGCGAGATGGCATCTGACACATTGTCGTCAACAAAGAGGAGCTTAACGTTAGCGACACCGAGAAGGCTGCCAAGCGGCAGACTAGCAGGGGAGCAAATCCTTCTCCCGTTCAGATAGGTGCCGTTAGAGCTTCCCAGGTCAGTGACCGTCGCTCCACCGTCGGAGGACACTTCGATTGAGGCATGGATTCGGGAAACAGTTGAATCCGACAACTAGAGATCACAATCATCCCGTCGTCCAATTGCATATGTGCCGGCTTTGAGAGCCCAGCGGAGACGATCTCCTCGCTCCCTTCCGATTAATGCATACATGGTAGGGTCACATCCTCGCTGACGAATATTCCTCGCCCATGCCCCCTGCCCCGGTCTGACTCAGCACCGTGAAATGGCGGTCGTCCGGCCAGCCGCTAGACGGATCATGCTCTTGGTAACGTCGTCATCAAGATTATCACTCATGGACGCTCCTACTTACCAATACAGTCAGTATTTGGGTACGATCACTACGCCATCTGTTGCGCGAAAATGTACGCTGAGGCAAGATCCGGGTCAATCAATATCACGTTGAAACCGCGACTCCAACCACCAACACGGTACGCTTCAGCGCCTGCCACAATCCGACGGCAGTTCTTCAAGTGCGCGACATTATCAAGGCTCCTTAGCTACGATTCACTGGATGGCTGCTTTCTGCCCATTTCATGACAATCAACTGAGCCAGGTTCGTTGAGACTTCGTAAAAGACAATCGTGATGTAGCACCATTGTTCCGTATACCAGACACGAGATCAAAGGCGACGACTCAGAAAACGAGCAATTCCGATACCGCGCCGAGCTTCTATCGTCACCAGTCTGACTGCAGGAGTTGCAGATTGTGAGTGTCAGATCACGGTTGAATGCTGTTGTGGACGGCAGCGCTATTTGATCAGCGCCTTGCTTTGCAGTCTTCATGTCACCTTCCCTTATCCCCTTCTGACTGCGATAGACAACATTCAACTCCTGACCGCAATGACCGCTGTGGCAATTCACACAGGATCGAGTTCGGTCCTGCCGACTGTGACTTCAAGCTCAGCGATGACTCGATCCTGCTTACGGGAAACCGATTCAAGGAGTTCAATCTGTCATTCGCCAAAGAGCTGCATAAGATCCTGAAAGGCCTCGTACTGCCTTTTCCTCGCGTCCACATACTTGATAAACTTGTCTGCCCGATCTTCAGCCGCATGGTGAACCTGTTGTTCCGACCATGTGCTCGCATCAGGACCCAAATAGCACTTCCCTTCGTCCTCGTAGAAATCAACTAGTCTCGCTCGATCTGCATCTCCGTTCATTGACGCAAGGAACGCGTCGCCAGCATCGTATAACGAGGAACCGGCGTGCAAGACTTCGCCAAGGGAAGCTGCAGAGGCGATTGCTCCCCCGGTTACAGAGGTGACGAAGGCTCCCAGCGCATGACCTGTCAATACGTCCAAACCGGCGTTCATGAATTGACTCTCAAGATAGTGTCCCGCTTCCTCGTCACTGATGTAGAGTCTGTCCGCCGCATACTCCTCATCCCTAAGATCTGTGTATCGAGTGAGATACTCTTCGGGATCAATACCCGCCGGTATAGCTGGCATAGGTTCGCTATGGACGACCCCACCAGAAATTCCATGATCTGAACGAAAACCGGATTGACCGTCGATACCTATCTCTCCCGACGCACTCATTGAATTATCGTCAATTGGGACGTAGTTCCACCCATTCTCGGTTTCCTGAATTATGGCATCGTTTGGGCCGAATGTGCCGTCTCCATTTAGGTCAACTGGAGTTCCACGGGCATCGGATCCTTCAACCCACGCAATAGCTCCCGGGATTGCTTTGTCGTAGAAGTGGGACACATGACCATAGTCCTTCGGAGTGACAGCTGAAGAGATGTCCGTCGAGGCGTGTGGATTCTCTACCGGTGAAACAGCTGGATTGTCTTCAGGGTATGAGTATTGTTCCTTACCACTCGGAGATACTTCAGAGACTAAGTCAGGTCGACCGTCACCGTCAGTGTCACTCTCGAATCTCGCACTGCCATCGTCATTGTACTTCGCGGCAAAGTCAACCCTGCCATTCTTATCTGTATCATGATACTCCTTGAGCCCCTCGTCAGTGTCAAACCGGAGGAATGGATGGCCGTCTACATCAAGCATCGCGATACCTCCCTCAAGATCACTCATCCGAGTCGTGCTCGGCCACACTCGCTGAGTCTGGCTAGCTTGATCCGACGGTGTACTTGGTGAAGAACTGGCGCGCCCTGATTCGGTGCTCGAGCTTGTTGGGCTGGAGCCGCTCGCCGGAACAGTATTTCTTTGACTGCTCTGAGCACTCGCCTTCCTGTTTGCCTCCCAGTCTCTACGAAGATTGTTCATTTCCTGTCTCAACCATTCACTGAATTCCTGCTGATCTCTCTTCTGGTTACTAAGAGAATTCTTGTAGGCTTCCGCGTCAGATAGATACCGCTGTATCTCACTGCGAAAGTCATCCAAATCCCTAGCGTCCTCGCCAGACATAGTCGCAACGTTCACGCCATTCCTCGTTAGTATGATGGTTGGAGCACCTGCTTCGCCGAGAGGCTCGGCCAAATCGAGTTTCACATTGCACGGCAACGAGGATACCGCCTTGACCAAACCAGCCATTGCCATGACATTGGACGCCTTTGTGTCTGTTAGGGAAGACGAAGCGAACAACATCCCACAGAAGAAATGCTCAGGATCTTCGCTTGCACCCGATTCACTTGCCTCGTGACCGCCGAAACCAATGCCAGAACCAGCATCGCGGCCAGATAGGCCGACGCGATCTCCGTTTTCGTCTAATTCTCCTATTTCACCCTCGGGGCGCGGGTCGTAGTCAACTTCCGTCCAGCTCGTCTGATTGCCGTTTCCTGACTCCCCGACGTAGTAATGCGTACCCCCGCTTTCGTCCACATGAACTCTGTACGGGGTTCGAACTCTGCCAGAGTTCGATGACTCCAGATCAGGACTGTAACCCTCAGAATTCTCGTTGAGTTCAGTATTGTTGGCTGCTTTCGAATTCAAGAGATGAATCATCGCCAAGACATCAGGGTGATTTGCGAGAGAATCTTGAAAAAGGGGGTCATCCAAGCACTCCTGAATCTTGCTGAAAGGGAAATCATTTAAGGCGTCTTGGAAAGCCTGTCGCGCCACCTGCTCATTGTGCGATCGATATTGGCAATCAGCCGAACAAAATCCGCAGAGGCCCAAGAAAGCAAGGACTAAGGGCCAGATAGACGTTACATTGAGCTTTCGATCTTCTCGGCGCATACAAACCTCCCGCATTGGCCGCCGTATTCTTACTTTTCGCAAGAAATCTCAGCGTCATGAATAGTCATAGCCAACACCTGGCAAAAGTAATCGTTTGTTTCGCCCTCAGTCGAGATTGACGAAACAACATACAAGACGCACTTTCGTGCAGGCAACCTGACACCGACTCATTCTACCTGCGCTTCCAGATCGTAGTCGACGAAACACCATTGTACTTTCCTGTTACCTGTAAATCGCCGCTCTCGGTGAGGTGAATATCCGTTATCGTGAAGTGTGGACCTTCACGACGATCAGTACTTGCGGGCACATTCTTTCTTGTCGTCTTATCTCCCGATACTTCCTCCCAGATGTGAGCCTCCGTATCGGTAGTTGTGACCCAAGTGACATCCGCGACCCCGTTCACAAGTCGACCCGTGCCCATTTCAAGTATTCTTGATGTGAAGGCCGTGTTGCTGACCTTTATTACTTGTCCAAACGCCGAGGAATTGAGCATAGGTCCTCCGGGCCAATACATGGTAGTGGACTTGCTAAATCTGATTTCCGTTCCGTCTACTGTCAATGTCGTCGCTGTCCTATTCACTTGCCCAACTCCCATGTTTACATAGGATGTATCAACCCCGTACTGATACGTGCCAGAAATGCTATTACCGGAACTCACCTCGATTACTCTTAGGCGACCACCGATTTCATAAGCATGCTGACTCGGAGCTGGTGTCGTCTTGAACTCCTGTTCCATTGCCGACGCTTCTGGGCTTTCAGGCATGTCTTGAGGTAGCACTTCCACCGTCTCGTATCCTGCCTCACTCATCAATGAATCCACCCTTGGCCTCAATTGCTTCCCCGATATCTCTGAAACCAGATACGACACTATTCCCGCGACTATGCGATTTCGTAGCTCAGCGTCGTCCGTTAACGGTGACGACTGCCAGTAGCAAAGGTAACTGAGGGCCGACTGTATCTCAGAATCATTCCCTCCAGCCAATGTCACTCCGCCTGCCACGGCTACAGCAGCGACCAGGTGCTCCAGATATCCCCATTCCGGACGGTCAGTGGAATATTCCTGAGCAGACTCCGGGAACACCGACTGCACAATATTACTCTCAGGATTGCCCTTCGGAACGACCTGCCCTGAAGCAACCTGTTCGGAGACTCCCTTGTTAGCTGAAGATGCTTTTCCCTTCGTCGCCGCCTGTTCCAGGAATTCGCATGTGGCCAAATGGAGCTTCGCCTCGCGGCGGCGCTTATCGCTAATCCCCACTTGAGCGGAGTCCCCGGCGATCCACCGATAATGAGTGAGAGCCTCCCGATACCTACCTTGGTATTCCAGGAGATTTGCAATCTTCCAGCGGCTGTCTGAATCGTCGGGGTGGGCTGCGACAGCCGCAGCCAATTCGTCGAGTTGTCCTCCAGCCCCGCTGATCTTGACTTCGCCAGATTGTGCCCCTCCGAAAATCGACGTAAGTGGCTGCTGCTTGGTTGAACTTGTGTCAGAATGAACAAGGGGTCCACCGAACGGAGCCCCAAGAAGCGGGCTACCCAACTGCTTGATACCCTTCGACGTCTGTGCGACCTCATCCACGCTGTACGGATGTCGAGTGAGCTTCTTCCTGGTTTCTTTGTTAAGAAGGCTCCAATCCTCTACTGCCGACGCTGTCCAGTACAGCTGATCTCGAGTTAACGGTCCCACGTATGGCCCGCAGACCTCACCCGATATTGCTATCATCACTACTGCAGGTAGCTCTATTGATTTGAATTGTTCAGGCAGAGGAAAACGCTTTATATCCTCCGGAGAGACCTGGAGTGAGCCAATGATCTCGTACTGCGACATCTTCAGCGCTTTGGCCGTCACCCACCGATCAGAAAGCAGGTCTTCGCCAAGGATGACTTCAGATTCATACTGAGGGCACTCTGGACAGCCTTCACCTCCTATGAATAGGAACAGAGGCCTCCCCTCGGCTTTGGCTAGTCTGAGGCCTTCATCAAAAGAGAGCCAATTGACCGTCTGCGCTTCCTGTCCCCTTCCAAGCCCAGAAAGGGTACTCAGCAAGAACAATAGAACTACTAACTGTGAGGCACGATTACGGGACATCTGGTTAGCTCTCCTCTCAAATCGTCATGTAGATACAACAGCTGTTCTTTGTGATCCAGTCCAAGTACAGACGCCAGACCAAAATCGACGATTCGCGCTCTGCCGTGCGAATCGATCAGGATGTTCGACGGCTTGATGTCACGGTGGGTGATCCCCTTTTCGTGCGCCGCCTGAAGACCGTCACACACTTGAATCCCAATTTCGAGAACGCGATCGATAGGAACTGACCTGTCAGAAATCACTTCCTTGAGCGACTGCCCCTCGATGTGCTGCATGGAGAAGAACGGCCGACCTTGGTACTCGCCGACCTCATGAACCGCAACGATGTTAGGGTGATCGAGCCTCGCCGCCGCCTGCGTTTCGCTCTTGAACCGGGCGCGACAGTCCGCATCCTGACAGAGATGGGGAGGAAGGAACTTGAGTGCGACTTTTCGATTCAGCTCCGTATCCTCAGCCAGATACACTTCCCCCATGCCACCAGCGCCGATGCGCTCGATGATGCGATAATGCCCGATCTGGATGTCCTTCTGAAGCTGAGTGCACGATCGGGTCTTGTCGTCTGAATCGCTTTCCGGCACGATCGACAATCTCCCGGTAGTGGCGGACTGACTCCGCCGGTTGCCTAAGGCCTGCTATAATATAGAAGTTATTGACAATCCGGGCAACAAGTTAACAGGTGATATCCGGGATGCCGTACCGTCGAAATGGTAACTGAGATGAATGACTTCAATTGACTCTGGCCCTATCGGATCACATTGTTCAAGCATGTTAGCATGGATCCGGGTCCGAAGAGTGATGCTCATAACTGGGGAGACGTAAGGCAAGCGCGACTTGTATGCATGGCGGCGATATATAGACCAATATTAACTATGATCTGGTTTGGTCGAGTGTGACGAAATCGTGACCAACGTCATCGCAAGTCGTTGATAATTCGTTGGGGGATAAGAGGGGTGGGGGGAATAGGCAAATCATCCCACCCCTTGTGTCATAGTAACTTAGTGTGGGACAATGATTTGGAGGTGGGGGGAATCGAACCCCCGTCCGAATCTAACGCCAAGCCGCCGAACTACGTGCGTAGTCGATCTACCATTCTCGCTCCGACCGCTGCCGATCGACAGGCCACCGCCGAAGCCAGCCTCTGAGCTTTAAGCCCGCTTTAGAGACATCAGCCGACCGAGCCTTCCGTCATCGACGCCGCGGCTCCCGACCCGAAAGACAAAATCGGGCGCGACGGGCTGAACCTAAGATTCTCTCTTAGGCAGCCATAGCGAAATTAGCTTCGCCATTTATCGGTTTGCCTGAATTGGTAACGGGGCTCCAGACATCCCCGGCACGCCGACAACTCCTCGCTAAACCCGTCGAAACCTGGTCACCCCCATATCGTGACAAGCGTTTCTGCAGGCTCAAGAGAAGCCGCCGCCTCTTGAGCTGTCAAAGAACACTGCGGGTCATCGCCGAACCCCAATATACGCTATCGACCGGAATACGCAATGCCCGCACTGTTGTAACGAAAATCCCCCGCCGATGTTCCACTCCGCCCCGCCGATCCGGAGCCGCAGGCCCACGATCAGGTCGGACGGCCAAGCCGTCGGCCCGCAATCCAACAGTCCCGCCGGATCGCCAGCGCGCAGTCAACCGGTGCTGTCAAACCGTCGGTTCGCGATCCCGCCGGCTCGCCGGGCGGCCGCCGTCCGGGATCCTCTTGCAGCCCTTGCGCTGCAAGCGGCTCCACCGGACTGACGCACGATCCCGCCGTGCCGGCCGCGTCCCCGCCCCCTACACGGCCTCCGCCACCGCCGCGGCGTCGGTCGCTTCGACCTCGTGCCGCCGCCGCGAGGACAGGTAGGTGTACAGCGCAGGGATGACGAAGAGCGTCAGCACCAGCGAAAACAGAAGTCCGCCAATAATCACGATACCCATCGAGGCCCGGCTCTTGGAGGCCGCCCCGAGGGCCAGCGCGATCGGCAGCACCCCGAACACGGTCGCCAGACTCGTCATCAGGATCGGCCGGAACCGCTGCGCCGCCGCGTCGATCACCGCCTCCCGAATCCCCAGTCCCTGGGCACGCCGCTGGTTGGCGAATTCGACGATCAAAATCCCGTTCTTGGTCACGATCCCGACCAGCGCGATGATGCCGATCTGGCTGAATATGTTGAAGGTCTGCCCGAACAGCCACAGCGAGAGGATCGCCCCGGCCAGCGCCAGCGGCACCGTGAACATGATGATCAGGGGATCGCGAAAACTCTCAAACTGGGCCGACAGAATCAGGTACACCAGGACGAGGGCGAGCACAAAAGCGAAGTACAGCGTGTTCGAGCTCTCGGCGTACTCCTTGGCCGTCCCGGCCAGACTGGTGGAAAACGACTCGTCCAGCACGCTGTCGGCGATCCCCTGCATTTCGTCGATAGCCGTCCCGAGCGCTACGCCGGGCGCCGGGGCTGCGCTCACGGTGGCCGCGACATACCGGTTGTACCGGTACAACTGCGGCGGGCTGCTCCGGTAGGAGAGCGTCACCACGTTGTCCAGTTGGATCAGTTCCCCCCGGTTGTTGCGGATGTAGATGGAGCTGAGGTCCAGGGGTTCATCGCGGTTGGGCCGGTCGGCCTGCGCGATCACCGGGTACTGCTTGCCGTTCATGATGAAGTAGCCGTAGCGCTGGCCGCTGAAATACAGCTGGAGGGTCTCGGCGATGTCGCGCACCGTAATCCCGAGGGCCCGGGCGCGGTCACGGTCGATCCCGACGGTCAGCTCCGGCTTGTTGAAGCGGAGGTTGAGATCGACCACCTGGAAAACGGAATCGGTCTGCGCCCGCTCCATGAACGGCGGGATCGCCGCCTTGAGCTTCTCCAGCGTCGGCGCCTGGATGACCAGTTGCACGGGCAGTCCCGGGCCGCGGCCGCTGCCGATGGTCTGCTCCTGCGTGACGAACGCCCGGGCGAACGTCTCCGCGCGGAGCCGCGCGCCGATCGCATCGGCAATTTCCTGCTGGGTGCGCGCGCGCCGGTCGGGCGGCGTGAGGTTGACCCGCACGAAGCCGCTGTTGGCCGAGCCTCCCCCGCCCCATCCGGGGGCCGTCATCGCCATGATCACATCCCGCTCCGGGAGCGTGTCGACGATGCCGATCAGGCGGTCGATATACGCGCTCATGGCGTCGAACGATGTTCCTTCGGGGGCGGTGGCGTTGATCACCAAGCGGCTCCGGTCCTCCATGGGCGCGAGTTCCGAGGGGATTGTGGCGCCGATGCCGAAAATGAGCGCCAGGGCGGCGGCCATGATCACCGGGGCGAGCAGTCGCCGCTCAATGAACCGTCCCAGCAGCCGCCGGTAGCCCGCCGCCAGCGCGGCGAACCGCCGCTCGCTCCAGAGGAAGAGCCGGTTTTCATGCTCGCTCTTGTGCAGCAGGTGCGCGCTCATCGTCGGCGTCAGCGTCAGCGACACAAACGCCGAAATGAGCACCGCCCCGGCCACCACGATTCCGAATTCCCGGAACAGCCGCCCCGTCAGCCCCTGCAGGAAAATGATCGGCAGGAACACCGAAGCCAGCGTGATCGTGGTCGACAGGATGGCGAAGAATATCTCCCGCGACCCGCGGTGGCCCGCCTCGACCGGCGGCATGCCCCGCTCGATCTTGCTGTAGATGTTCTCCAGCACCACGATCGCATCGTCGACCACGATCCCCGTCGACAGCACGACCCCGAGGAGAGTAAGGATGTTGATCGAGAAGTGAGCCGCGTACATGATGAAGAAGGTGCCGATCAGCGAGATGGGGATTGCGAGCATCGGGATAATCGTCGTCCGCCAGTGCCGCAGGAACACGAAGATCACCAGCAGGACGAGCAGGATCGCGATCAGGATCGTCTCGCCCACCTCGGTGATGGCGCGGCGGATGCTCGCGGTCGTGTCCATCGCGATATTGAGCGTGAGATCGTCCGGAAGTTCCCGGGCGATCTGCTCCACCCGCCGGTAGACTTCATCGACGATGGCGATGTGGTTGGACCCCGGCTGGGGTGTGATGGCCACCGCGACCATCGGAATGCCCCCGTTGCCGCGCAGACTCGTGCGCTCGTTTTCCGGCGCGAGGATCGCTTCGCCGACGTCCCGCAGGCGCACCACCGAGCCGGCCGTTTCCCGGATAATCAGGTCGTTGAACTCCGCCGGCGTCGATATCCGTCCGAACGTGCGGATCGACAGCTCCGTCGCGTACCCTTCGATCATCCCCGAGGGCAGTTCCACGTTTTCCCGGTTGAGGGCATCGCGCACGTCGAGCGGGGTGAGGCCGTGGGCCGCCAGCCGCCCCGGATCGATCAGCAGCCGCATGGCGTAACGTTTCTCGCCCCAGATTCCGACCTCGCTGATCCCCGGAATCGTCTGCAGCCGCTCCTTAAACTCGTCGTTCGCGATCGCCGACAGTTCCAGGAGCGACCGCCGGTCGCTCTGGAGCGTCATCGAGAGGATCGGCGTCGCGTCGGCGTCCGCCTTCGACACGATCGGCGGGTCCACATCTTTGGGCAGGCTCCCCAGGGCGCGCGACACGCGGTCCCGGACGTCGTTGGCCGCCGCCTCCATGTCCACCCCGAGCTCGAACTCGACCCGGATCGAGCTCCGCCCGTCGCGGCTCGTCGACGTCAGCGACCGGATCCCGGAAATCCCGTTGATCTCCTCCTCGAGCGGCTCGGTGATCTGCGATTCGATCACGTCGGCGTTGGCCCCGGTGTACGCGGTCGAGACCGAGATGATGGGCGGGTCGACATTCGGATACTCCCGCACGCCGAGGAAGAAAAAGCCGATCCCCCCGAACAGCACGATCAGGATCGAGAGCACGGTGGCGAGCACCGGCCGGCTGATGCACAGGGAGGAAATGTTCATAGTCCGGTCCGGCTGCGGTCGGCCGGCTCGGGCCGCGCCGCCACCTTCTTCCCGTCGTTCAACTGCAGCAGCCCGGTGGTGATGACGGTGTCGCCGGGGGCAAGTCCCTGGATGATCTGGGCGGTGCGCTCTCCCCGAAGGCCGACCGTCACCGGCGTCGCCCGGGCCGCGCCCTCGCGGCACACATAGACGAGGTCGCCGCCGAGCTGCGGGACAATCGCCTGGGCCGGCACAATCAGGGCGTCGGGGAGATGCTCCAGCGTAATTTCCACTTTGGCGAACGACCCGGGGATCAGCCGCCCATCCGGGTTCGGCACGGTCGCCCGCGCTTTCAGCGTCCGCGTCGCCGGGTCCACTTTGGCCTCGACCGCGTACACCGTCCCCTCGTGGCGCTCCGGCGCGTCGCCGACCTGCACCAGCACCGGCGTCTTCACCGCGAGCTTCCCGGCGTGCTTCTCCGGAATCGAGAACTCCACCTTGACGGGGTCGGTGTCCTGCATCGTGGCCACCAGCGTGCTCGGCGTCACCACGCCCCCGGCGCTGATGTAGCGCAGCCCGACCGTCCCGTCGAACGGCGCGAGGATCTCCGTCTCCGCGAGCTGCGCCTCGATCACCTCGCGCTCCGCCTGAATCATCCGGAGCTTGTTCAGCGTGCGGTCGTAGTCCTCCTGGCTGATCCCCTTGATATCGAGGAGGGCATTCGCCCGCCGCTCTTCTTCAGCCGCCAGCGCCTCCTCGTGCTGCTTGCGCCTCAATTGCGCCTCCAGCTCGCGGTCGTTGAGTTTCACCAGCAGGTCCCCCTTTTTCACGGCCTTCCCCTCCTCGATATACAGGCCGACCACCCGCCCGGAAATCTCCGGGCGCAGGGCGACCTCTTCGTTGGCCAGCAGGGTGCCGGTTGTGAAGATTTTGTTGTCCAGGGGCTGGGGTTGCACGACGATCACGTTCACGGGCATCGCCGCGCCGCCCGGGTTTCCGCCGGATCGGCCGGCGTCGTCGCCCGGGCTGTCGCCGCACCCGGCCGCCGCGGCGACAGCCGCCCAAAGCAGACACCAATTGCTCGTCTTTCTGATACTCATACTTTTGTCATACACTCACCGGTTTTGAATCGCACCAATATATGCGCGCCCGAGACCCTCAGAAAGGCGAAAACACTCCCGGCCGGCCCGCACCCGATCAGAACGCCAGCCGCACCCCGAACTGGTTCACCGCCTCGGCTTCAAAGGTCGACAACACCCGCTGGTAGTTCAGCGAGACCAGCCCGGTCACCGGCTTGACCAACGACAGCTCGACATAGTGGTCCCGGTTCTGCCCCGGCGTGTAGTCGAAATTGTAGTCGGCGGTGAACTCTAACTTGAAGGTCGTGAACACCTTAAGCGAATTGATCAAGACCAGTTGCAGCGTCCACCCCCGGTCGCCGCCGGCATCGTCGACGCTCCTGAGCATTGTCACCTCGTTGGACAGAGGCATGAACCCGAGCTTCCCGGTGCGGCTCTCCCATGAGGGAATAACCCCTGCGGCGGGACGGGAGGGCCCGCCGGTCAGGGAGGCAACCACGACAACAAACAGCACAAGCTTGCGCATGGCCTGCTCCTTCGGCTTGAGATGGTACGGCGGCGCCTCGTCTGATACGAAGCCCGCCGGCGTACGGATGTCAGGGAGGCAATATAAACA
Organism: uncultured Planctomycetales bacterium; assembly: GCA_964586235.1. Classification (GTDB taxonomy): domain Bacteria; phylum Planctomycetota; class Phycisphaerae; order UBA1845; family PWPN01; genus JAUCQB01. Next base: position 6,713 of record CAZPIO010000065.1, on the reverse strand, counting down.
AACGGCGGCTTCCCCGCCAAGGCCTCACGAGGGCGTCTTCTCCGCCGCCTCGGATTTCCCCTCCGTCGCCGGCCGCAGGTAGGTCCCGAGAAACCGGTTGTGGAGCAGATCGTCCAGCGTCACCCACACCGAGCGCGAGGTGTACCCGAGCTCGCGCCGCGCTTTGAGCGAGGAGTACGCCCAGTCGTAATCCAGGAGTTTGACCAGATCGGGATAGAACGCGAGCTTGCCCCGTCCGGTGAGCTTCACCCAGATTCCCCACAGCCGGGCCGCCACCTCGATCACCCCGCGCGGCACGTGCATGACATGGGGCACCCGGCCGAGCGCCTGCGAAATGCTCAGCACCAGTTCGCGGGCCGTGATGTTGTCCCCGGCCAGGATATACCGCTCGTTCGGCCGCCCGCGCTCCAAAGCGGCGATGATCGCCGGTGCGACATCCCGAATGTCCACGAGGTTGAGCCGGTTCGGAAACCCCGGCATCACCAGCCGGGGAAACCGCTTCAGCGCTTTCGCCCGGTCGTCGCCCGTCGACGACGGCGCGACGATGATGGCCGGATTCACGATCACCAGCTGGGTCGCCCCCCCCGCCGCCAGCTTCAGCAACTCCTCCTCGGCCGCCCGCTTCGTCATGAAGTACGGGATGCGCAGGTGCCCGAGATTGAACGGCGTCTCTTCCGTCACCCGCACTCGCGGTCCTCCCGGACGGCCGTCCTCCCCGTTTTTCCGCGGAATTGCCGCCGTCGCCGCGATCGTCGACACGTGGACAAACCGTTCCACCCCCGCTTTCTGCGCCGCCTGGAAGACGTGCACGGCTCCGAAGGTGTTCACGCCCGCGAACTGGGTGAGCCGGTCCTGGCGGAAATTGACCCAGGCCGCGGTGTGGATGATCCCGTCGACGTCCCGCACCAGCGCCTCGATCTGCCCCTCGTTGCCGAGGTCGGCAACCCGTTTTTCCAGGCCGAGCGAATCGATGTACGAGGTGTCGGAGTCGGGCCGCACGTGGGCGATCGGCCGGCATCCCCGGCGCGTGAACTCATAGAGCAACTGCCGGCCGAGCGAGCCGGAAGCACCGGTGACCAGTATGCGCTTGTGCGTTGCCATCTGCTTCGTGAGCTAATTGGGGGCCGCGGCGTCGGCCGCCGGACCCCCGGAAATACGCAAAGAATCTCGACTCTCACAACAGCTTTTATTAGATTAACGCGCGGAAAATGAAGAAAGTCGCATCGTATCTTTGGGGCCGGTGGAGGCGCGCCGCCCGCGTGCTCGGCCGGGCACAGACGCTGGCGCTGCTGGCCGTCCTCTACGCCCTTCTCCTGTCGCCGCTCGGCCTGCTCATGCGTCTGGGCGGATGGGATCCCCTCGATGTTTCCGCGCGGAAAGCCGCCCGCACCACCAATTGGAAACCGGTCGCCCGCCCTGCGCCCGACCGCGAGGCGCTCCGACGGCAGAGCTGACATGAATATCCTCGGCCTATCCTGCTTCTACCACGACGCCGCGGCAGCGCTGGCGGTCGACGGCCGTCTCGTGGCCGCCGCCCAGGAGGAGCGTTTCAGCCGCCTCAAGCATGATCCCGAGCTGCCGGTCCGCGCCGTGCGCTGGGCCCTCGACCGGACCGGTCTGTCGACAGCCGATCTCGACGCCGTGGCCTTCTACGACAAACCGATTCTCAAATTCGACCGCATCCTGACCGGCTGTCTCGCCGCCCCTTTCCGCTCCTGGCGCCCGTTCCTGACCGCCCTGCCGGTCTGGCTCGGCCGCAAGCTCTGGACCGACCACATCATCCGCAAGGAACTGGGATTTGACGGCGAGGTGCTCTATCTCCCGCACCACCTCTCGCACGCCGCCGGCGCTTTTTTCACCTCCCCGTTCAGCGATGCCGCAGTGCTCACGGTCGACGGCGTCGGGGAGTGGGCCACGGCCTCCTACGGCGTGGGCGAGGGCAACCGGGTCCGGCTGATCGCCGAGATGCACTACCCGCACTCCCTCGGTCTGCTCTATTCGGCCCTCACCTACTACCTCGGCTTTCGCGTCAACTCGGCGGAGTACAAAGTGATGGGTCTCGCCCCGTACGGCAAGCCGCGCTATGCCGACCTGATCGAGGACAGGCTCGTCACCGTCCATGCCGACGGCTCGCTCCACCTCCGAATGAAATACTTCACTTTTCACCGCAGCCTGACCATGACCGGACGGGCCATCGAACGTCTTTTCGGCTGTCCGCGCCGCGCGCCCGGCGCGCCGCTGGAGCAGTTCCATGCCGACGTGGCGGCCTCGCTCCAGGCGGTGACGGAGAAGATCGTCCTGGCGATGGCGCGGCATGTGCGCGAGACGACGGGCAAGTCCCGGCTGTGCCTGGCGGGGGGGGTCGCTCTCAACTGCGCCGCCAACGGCGCCCTGCTGCGCTCGGGGCTTTTCGAGGACGTCGCCATCCAGCCGGCCGCCGGCGATGCCGGGGGGGCGGTCGGCGCGGCCCTGTACGCCCACTTCTGTCTCACGGGCGCCGCTCGCCAACCGCAACCCTTTTTCGGGATCGGCCCGAATTTCGACCATGCGATCGCCCCCTTTTTGGCCGCCCACCGCATCCCGCACACGGCGGGCGATCGGGCCGCCCAGTTGCGGCGCGTCGCCGCCGCGCTCGCCTCGGGCCGCATCGTCGGGTTCTATCACGGCGGCGCCGAGTTCGGACCGCGCGCCCTCGGCTTCCGTTCTATCCTGGCCGATCCCCGCGACCCCCGCATGAAGGAGAAGATCAACGCGGCCGTGAAATTCCGCGAACCGTTCCGCCCCTTCGCCCCGGCGGTCATGTGCGAGCACGCCGCCGACTACTTCGAATGCGACCGCCCTGCCCCCCACATGCTCGTCAACTTCACCGTCCGCGCCGACAAGCGCAGCCTGATTCCCGCGGTCACCCATATCGACAACTCCACCCGCATCCAGACGGTGGCCGAGGCCGACAACCCGCCCCTGTACCGCCTCCTGGCCGAATTCAAATCCCTCACGGGAATTCCGGTCCTGCTCAACACCTCGTTCAACCTGCGCGGCCACCCGATTGTCAACACCCCCGAGGAAGCGTTTGCGACCTTCTGCTCGGGCGGTCTTGACATTCTCCTTCTGGGTGACTATCTAGTGAAGAAAGAGGAGATTCCCGAAGCGCTGCGGCAGCGTTTCCGTTTGGTGCAGGCGGAGGACTGAAGTGTCTGCGCGCCGCAGGAGTAATCTCCCGTGAGGCAATCGGTTATGGCCGGACGAGTCAAAATCCTCGCCGAGTTCTGGTACTTCCTCCGGACCTCCCGAAAGTGGTGGCTCGGGCCGATCCTGGTATTGCTCGTGCTGGTGTCGGCCCTGATCCTCTTCACCGAATCCTCCGCTCTCGCCCCCTTTATCTACTCGCTCTTCTGACCGCGGGGCCGGCTGCTCTCCCCCTGACAAACATCCCCGCGCGGCATATATTGGTTTCATGCCGCCGCGAGACACTTATCCGGTGCTCTTCCGGACCGCCGCCGTGCTCCTGTCGCTGGCGCTCTTTGTCGCGCTCGCGGAGGGCGTCGTCCGCCTCGCTGGTCTCGATCCCTATTTCCAGAACCGCTTCTTCACTGTCAACCGGGCGCTCGATTATCCCGAGATTTTCGACAAGGACCACGAACTCTTCTGGCGCTTCCGCCCCGATCAGAGCGTGACCTCCCGCTTCTTCATCGGGCGCACCCACCGCATCAACAGCGCCGGTCTCCACGGCCCCGAGATCACGCCGGCCGAGGGGCGCACCCGTGTCATCACGCTGGGCAACTCGTGCACTTTCGGATGGGGCGTCGCGACCGAGCACGGCTACCCCCGGCTGCTGGATTCCCTCCTCGGCGACTCTTTCCAGGTCATCAACGCCGGTATCCCCGGCTACACCTCGCTGCAGGGCAAGCGTTTTTACCGATCCGATCTGTCCCGCCTTCGCCCCGCCATCGTCACCATCCTCTTCGCTTTCAACGACCACTGGGCGGCCGCCGGCGACCGGGCCGACAAGGACCAGCGTATGCCCCCGCAGTGGCTGCTCGACATTCAAAACGCGCTCGGCCGCCTCCACACCTATCGCCTTCTAAAGAAAGCGATCCTCTCGGCGGTCGAACCGCCCATGGATTCCCTGTTCGACCGCCGCACGCCGATCTACCGGGTCGGGCTGGAGGATTTCCGGGCGAACCTCGAGGATCTCTGCCGGATGATTGTCGCCGACAGCGCGCGGCCGATCCTGCTCACATCGCCCATCCCCGACCTGCCGACCTATTACCCGAAGGGGTATCAGTCGAACCTCCACAAATACCACGAGCGGTACAACGCGGCGATCCGCGAGATGGCCGCCGCCCGCGGTTATGATGTGGTGGATCTGGCGGAGGGCTTTGCCGGCCGGCCGGGGTTGTTCGATGATCCCCTGGTGGATCCGGCCCACTTCAACGACTTCGGCCACCGCCTCGCGGCCGCGATGATCGCAGCCTGCATCAGGGACAGCCTCTAGCTACGGCGCGCTTTCCGCGAACCGGTCCAGCACCGCGATCAGTTTGTCGATGTCGTCTTCGTTGTTGAAGAAATGCACCGAAATCCGGATCGAACCCTCCCGGTGCACGCACGTGATTTTCCGCCGGTAGAGCTCCTTGTGCAGGTCCCGGAACCGGTCGCAGGTGAAAGTGAAAATCGAGGACCGGTGTTTCGGCTCCATCGACGAGGTGATCCGGTAGAACTTGTGTCCCCTGATGTAATCGGCCAGCCGGTCGATCAGGGCGCGGGTGTGGCGCTGGATGTTGCGCGTGCCCAACTCGCGGAACATCGCCGCCGATTCCCGCATTCCCGCCAGATTCAACTCGACGTAGTAGCCCAGCTCGAACCGCGCGGCCGTGGCGAGAAACTCCCGGTCGTACCGGAACAGGTCGCCGAACTTCTGATGCCACTCCACGCCCAGCCAGCTGGCCGAGGGGGGCTGGAGGCGGTCCCGGATGCGATCGGCGATATAGAAAAACCCGCTCCCCTGCGGCGCGAGCAGCCACTTCTGGCACCCGGTCGAGAAGATGTCGATCCCCAGCTTCCGCACATCCAGCGGCTGCATCCCCGTTCCCTGGATCCCGTCGACCACGAAGAACAGCCCATGGTCCCGGCAGAACTCTCCGAGCGCGGCGAGGTCGTTCCGGTATCCGTCGAAAAACTGCACCCACGAGATAGCGAGCACTTTCGACCGCTTGGTGACGGCGCGGCTGAGCTGCTCCACATCGACCCGCCGGTCTCGCGTCTTCACGAACCTCAGGGTAATCCCGCGCGTCTGGGCCGCCCCACGGAATGCGTAGACGAGCGCCGGAAACTCGACATCGGTCAGCAGCACCTCGTCCCCCTTTTTCAGCGGCAGCCCGTAGGCGGCCACGTTCAGTCCGAACGTGGTGTTGAGCCCGATCCCAATCTGGGACGGTCGGGCGCCGATGAGCGCGCCGTAGTCCCGGCGGAGCGCCTCCCGCATGGCGAAGATGCTCGCCGTGCTGTCCTCCGCCGACCGCACCCGCGCCGCAATCGTCTCGGCCAGCGCCCTCTGCACCCGGGTCGAGTACGGCCCGTATGACGCCGAGTTGAAATAGACCAGCTCGCGCGTGTGGGGGAACTCGCCGCGAACCGCCCGGAACTGTTCCGCTGTCGATGTCGTCATCCCGTCCTCACAGACTGTACAGGTAGCCGATGATGGCCAGGCAGCCGCCCAGTTTGAGCAGCAGGCCGAGCAGGAAGTACAATAAATGCGGCATCCAGAGTCTCACGCGCAGCGACAAGCCCATGATCGCGGGGACTCCGCCGAGCACGAACCCGGTTAGGGCCAGGGCGAGCCCCGTGCGGATCCCCGCCAGCGGCAGCACCGCCGTGAAAAATGAGTACGCCAGAGTCGGGATGGCGACAAAAAATAACCCTTCCATGACATACCCGACCACGAACGCCGCCGGCCCCCAGGCCTCGCGCTGGGCCGGCGGAATGCCCTTGGCCATGTCCAGCTTCCGTCCCAGCCACTCGTGCGCCAGCGTCACGACCAGCAGGTACACCCCGCCCGCAATGAGACAATAGGCCATCAGCGTCATGTTGATCACGTGAGCCATCCTTCCCGGCGATACCAGGCAAACGTCTCCCGCGCCCCGTCCGCAAAACCTATCTGGGCCTGAAATCCGAATTCCGCCCGCGCTTTCGCCGTCGAGACTTCCCACGAGGCCAGTAGTTCGCGGCACTTTTCCCGCGTCAACATCGGCGTCGCCCCGGCCAGCCGGAACAATCCCTCCGACACGGCCGCGATCGCGCGAAAAACCCCGCCCGGCAGGCGCAGGCCGATCCCCTTGCGCCCGCCCGCCGCCGCCACCAGATCCACCAGCCGCCCCATCGCGTAAGCCTCCTCTTCGGCGATGAAATACGCCTCCCCGGCGCGCGTTCCCCCCGTCAGCGCCATCACCACCGCCCGGCTGAGATCGTCGGCGTGCACCAGTTGCAGTTTGCGCCTGGGATCTCCGATCACCGGCCGAAGCCCGCGGTGGGCGGCGGCAAAGAACGTCAGCAGCTCGCGGTCCCCCGGTCCGTAGACGGCAGCCGGCCGAAGCGATATCACGTGAAAGCGGTCGGCGAACGACAAGACGGCGCGCTCTCCGGCCAGCTTCGAGCGACCGTAGGTCGTGATCGGCTGCGGCTCGTCCGCTTCGGTCACCGGGCGGCCGTCGGTCGAG
>CAZPIO010000064.1:0-41005 GCA_964586235.1 uncultured Planctomycetales bacterium | reverse complement strand
GAAAGACCACGACAATGGCCAGCAGCTTCTTCCATTGGGTCTTCCACTCTGCCATCATGCCGCACAGCCTCCTGACACTCATCCCGTTTGCCGCGAACCCGAGAAGCCGCGATTCATGGCTCCATGGTCACCTCGCCATGGATGCGGCAAAAGAAAAAACACCGCCCGCCGCCCGGCTAACCCAGCGCCGCTTCCTGCTCCTTCAGATTGTGCTTGAGCACCGATTCGATGCACTTCCAGAATCCTTCCAGGCAACAGACCTTCAGACGGTAGTAAGTCATGACGCCCTGCTTGCGGTCCTCGATCAGACCGGCATTTTTCAGAATCGCCAGGTGCTTGGAGACCGTGGACTGGTCCGCCCCGACCAGCGGGGTGAGCTCGCAGACGCAGACCTCGCCGTCGGTCAGGGCATCGAGGATGAGCAGGCGGCTGGGATGAGCCAGGGCCTTGGCGATCCGGGCCCGGGCCTCGTAATGTCGTTTGGTTCGGACTTTCATGGCTACATGGCAATTATGCCATGAGTTTAGGGAAAGTCAAGTGGCCGTGGTAAAGCTTCGGGGTTCCCGCCTCCGCCGGGCTCCCGCGTCCGCTTCGCTTCGTCGTGGCGAGACGGCATGGCGAGCAGGGTTCAGGAGAGGGGGCTCCGGTGCGATCCCACATGCCGTACGCATTCCTGGGGATGGACGCCTCTCATGCCGACCGGTACGATCTCGGTGGCGCGTACATAGCAGGAAAGGGCCGAAACATGAGCCAAAAACGAGACGCGCGACTATCGCGGCGCCGAATGCTCAAGACTACCGGTTCAATCGCTGGGGTGGCGTTCGGGTTACCTTACATCCTTCCTTCAGGAACGCTGGCGGCCGCTGGGCGTACCTCGGCGAACAACCGTCTGACGGTGGCAGTCATCGGCGTCGGGGGTATGGGAACGGTCCATCTCAAAAACCTGCTGGAGTTCCGCAAGGAGGGCAAGGTCAATATCGCGGCAGTGTGCGACGCCGATGAGAGCCGCCTGGCCAAGGCGATCGAGACGGCCGGGGCTGGAGTCAAGCCCTACCGCGACTACCGCTACATCCTCGAACGCAGCGACATCGACGCAGTGCTCATCGCGACCCCCGATCACTGGCACGCCGTGCAGACCGTGCACGCGTGCGAGTGCGGCAAGCACGTCTATGTCGAGAAGCCAGCCTCGGTAACGATAGAGGAAGGCAAGGCCATGGTGGCCGCCGCCCGCCGTTACAGGCGGGCCGTCCAGGTCGGAGCCCAGGCACGGACCGCCAAGGGGGCCCACGCGACCTGTACGGCCATCCGCAACGGCATCATCGGCAGGGTCACGAAGGTGACGTGCTGGCACTACGAGACGCCGGTCGACGAGAAACCTTTGCCGGACTGCGATCCGCCGCCCGAACTGGACTGGGACCTTTGGCTCGGCCCCCTGCGATGGCGGCCGTACAATCCCCGGTATTGCCCCGGCACCTTCCGTTGGATGATGGAATCCGGCGGCGGTCAGATCCGCGACCGTGGCGCCCATCAATTCAGCACCGTCCTGTGGTGTATGGATGCCGACCGTCAGACCTCGTACACCGTCGACGCCAAGGGCACGCGGCCAACGAAAGGGCTCTGGGACTGCCCGGTCACTATGGAGGTGGTTTACACCTTCAAGAATCCCGACTGGCAGCTCATCTGGGGCCAGCCGGGCGACAAGATCGGCAAGAGCGAGTTCGGCAACGTGTTCTGGGGCGACAGGGGCCGCCTGATCCTCGAATGGGAAGGAGCATACAAGCCCGCCGAGCCCGAGGCGGTCAGCTTCAAGGTGCCTCCCGGCGGCGTCATCCCGCCGCGCACCGATGAGTACGACGACTTCAACATGAACCACAAGGCCGACTGGTTCAAGGCCATCCGCGAGGGCACACGGCCGGCCGTGGACATCGAGATCGGCCACCGCGTCGCTACTCTGTGCAACCTGGGCAATCTGTCATACCTGCTGGGCCGCAAACTGGTCTGGGATGGCGACAGGCAGGAGGTCGTCGGCGACCCGCAGGCCAATCGCCTGCTCGCCAAGCCCCAGCGGTACCCTTATCACCTGTGATCGGAGCAGGTCGAAGCCGCACCTGCATCAGTCTTTGAAGCAGGCGTGCTTGCCGCAACCGGTTTTGAACTGAATCCAGAATACCTTTGCACACCACGGACCAGCGTGGTAGGATAAGGTGTGGAGGTGTCGGAATGAGGCGGCAAGCACGATGTATCGTTGCACTGGTCGCGGTGAGCTGGCCTGCCGGTTCGGCCCTCGCCTATCTGCGGATTCATCCCGATAATCCACACTACTTCCAGGAGACCACCACCGGGCGGGCGGTGATGATCACCGGTCACGCCTCCATCGTACCCAATTCGCTGGATTACGACGAGGAGACCACCTTCCGGACCGTCGTCCAATCTCGCCGGGTCATGTACGCCCGGGTCTGGCACTTCACGCCCTGGTCGATGCAGTACGCCGTCTGGCCGTGGGCGACCAGCGACACTGCCGGCGGCTACTGGGGCGGTCTCGGCGGTTACAAGCTGAACATGAACAACTGGAACGCGACCGCCTGGACGCGACTGAAGGACTCGATCGCCAGGGCTGACAGCGCCGGAGTCTATGCCCAGATCATGCTCTTCGACCGCTGTGGCATGTCCCCCAGCAACAACGGCCGCTGGGGTAACAATCCTTGGGCGGCGAACAACAACATCAACGGCCTGGAGGTGCCCGACGCCCAGCCGCCCGGCGACGGCACACCCGAGTTTTACCAGTATGCCACCAAACCGAACCTCAGGAACCAGCAGGAACGCTACATTCGCAAGATGATCGATGAGACCATCGGATACAACAGCGTCATCTATGAGATCGAGAACGAGCACTGGGAGCACAGCGATCCCGATTGGGCGACTCACTACGGCCAGTTCGTCAAGGACTGCATCGCGGCGAACTATCCGACTTCGCCCCGGCTGGTGTCATACAACAGCCTGGAGAGCGATCTCGAGGCGATGTACGCGATTTCGGCCATTGACATCGTCAACAAGCACTACGGAGATGCTCTCGAAAACGACCCGTCAATCGCCAACCCCTATATCAACGACAGGTGGGGATACAACAAACCGATCAATATCGACGAATTCGCCAACGGCCTGACCGATCCCGACGTGCTGCGGGAAATCTGCTGGACGATCGTGACCAGCGGGGGGCATTTCCACATCGAGGATGCGGGGGAGGCCTCCCAGCCTCACGCGTTACTCGAGAACATCCGTTCGTTCAAGGAGATGTCTGGGTGGGACTTCGTCGCGGCGGGACCAGGCGACAACCTGATCATCTCCGGCGGCGGCTACTGCATGGCGGCCCCGGGGTATGAATACGTCTGCTACTTCCCGTACGGCGGCAGCAAGACGATGAATCTGGCCGCCGGCACCTACCGCGGCGAATGGTGGGACCCGCGAAGCGGCGGCTTCTTTGGGGTGACGACCTTCAGCCACGCCGGCGGGAACAGGAGCTTTGCCACGCCCGACGCCAATGACTGGGTGCTGCACGTCACCACCCGGCCGGCGATCACCGCTGTGCTGAACGCCCGGCCGGCCGGCACGATCAGCATCGACGGCAATGCCGCCGACTGGAACCTGGCCGAGTTCACCACGAAAACCTACGCCGGCAACGCCGGGAACGGCGACACGGCCATCGTCGGCTACAACGGGTACCAGAACTGGACCTGCTACCAGGGCGGGCATTGGACCGGCGGCCAGTATCCTCCCGCCGACGCCGCCGATCATGCCGTCCGCGTCTATGCCCGACACGATGAAGCATTCCTCTACTTCCTCGCCCGCGTGGATGACAGCGATCGGCAGACCCCCAACCCGGCCAGCGGCAACCGAAACAACGACTGCGTGGCGTTCTACGTCGATCCCGGCAACGACGGCGGCGCCAGCACAATGAGCAATTCCCATAGCGACATCCAGTTAGTGATCGACGCGGCCAACCAGAAGGGTGTCTACATGACCGACCCCAACTGGCCGGCCCCGTACCCGAGTGACTATGCTTCGCTCGTCCTGAGCGGCGTGACTTCCGCGGTGACCACCGACTCGGCAGGCTGGTGGCTCGAGGTGCGTATCGACAAGAACACGCTGATTCCGGCCATTCCGGCGAGCGGCGGAACCATCGGGCTGGACTTCACTTTCCGCGACAACGACAACAACAACGATGTGAGCCGGACCACGGTCTATTCCTGGACCGACAACGTCAACAGCGGCGGTTTTCCGAGCAAGGTTCCTGATCGCTGGGGCAAGCTGCTACTGGCTGGGGACAGCGTTGCCCCAGCATCTGTGATAAACCTGACAGCCGCCGGCCGTGTAGGCCGGGTGGTCTTGTCCTGGACCAATCCCAGCGACGCCGACTTCACCGGCACTCTGCTCCGCTACAAGGCCGGGGCGGCCCCCACCGGGCCGACCGATGGCATGCTGCTGGTGGACAAGCTCAACACTCCCGGCTCCGGGGACAGTGTCACTCACGACAGCGTGCCCTATGGAGCGGCGTACTGGTATGCGGCGTTCGCCCACGACGCGGTGGCGAACTATGCGCCAGCGGCCAACACCGCTGCCAGCGCCCCGCCCGGTGACTTCAACGTCGACAGCGACGTCGACATGGCCGACTTTGGGTACTTGCAGGCTTGCCTCTCCGGCAGCGGGGTCATCTGTGACACCGGCTGCCGCGACGCCGACTTCGACAAAGACGGCGACGTCGATTCCACGGACCTGGCCCAACTCCGGGGCTGCCTGAACGGGGCGGGCGAGGTGCCCGCATGCCAATGAGGGAATAACCCGAGTCCCATCCGCATTGCTACTCAGGATCAGCCAGCGCAAGGCGGTGTGCGACCGAGGGACGCATCACACCACTGATCAGGAATTGTCGGGATACCTGCGGCCCGACCTCGCGTCGTCGTCAGGATTCGCCAGCCCGGTCGCGGGCGCGCGTTAAGTACCCCTCGAGAATACCTGCATCGAGCGCAATGATCTTGGTGTCCTTGGCGCAGGCCTCCGTGCAGCCATCGAGGTCGGCGTGCGCCGGCGAGGAGAAAGAGCACACGTAGATCCCGACCTGCCGTCCGCCAACCTGTACGGGCAGCGGCCACAGCTTGCTCGTGCCGTGAAGCAACTGGCCCCCCAGCAGCTCGGTTCCCCATCCGGAGAACCCGAACATGGCCATCTGCATGGCCTGGGTGCTGACGTCCCGCATGATGATGATCAGGCCGCCATCCTGCTGGTGATCTTTCCACGGCAGGGCGTTCCAACGGCGGCCTTTATCCATGTAGTAAATGCCCGGACCGGTCGGCGTCCTGCACCATGGCGGAGGCTCGGAGCCGCCGAAGCAACTGGGCACGTTCCGATCATCGTCGCGGTAGGTCAGGAAGAACGGGATGCGGGGTGTCCGTCCCACAGGAGCGAAAGGCTCGCACCCGAAAAGATCCGCGACCAACACCTCGACGACGTGGTTCGCTCGCTGACTGCCCAGAAGGATCGCGCTGCGGTGCATGCCGGTCTGCATCATTCGTTGAAAAACCTGTTCCGCGGCCCGCCTGTCTTCCCTGAGGTGTTCGTCCCTCACTCGCGGTGCCCCCTTGACGAATCGAAACGGCACGTATTCGATGCCGACGTTCAGATTTCGCCGTCGGTCGCTGCCCACGTCGGACAGCCACTGAACAACCTTGGCCATGGCAACGGCATCGTGCTGAGCTATCCAACGCCGCGTCCGGGTAGGCGGATCCATCTGGTGAAACTCGCCCACGTAGATGCTGACGAGCCCCGATGTCGCTATGGCCTGCCCGAGGTCCGACGGCCGGACACCCAGCAGGCTGTGAGGGAGACGATCGGATGGCACGCCGTTCCTTTGCAGCCAATCGCAGATGAAACCCAACGTGTCGAGTCTCGGATTTTTCAATTGGTTTGCAAGGAGCTTGCGGATCGTGTGCCGATGCACGCCGATCTCGTTCGCCATCCGCTGCGCGATACCGCGCCGGAGAAGATCGTACTCTTTCATCAATTTGGCCAACTGAATCTCGACTTCCATCGCAGCGTTCCTCCCATCTCTGTGAACGGGACATTGCCAGCGCCTTCGGTCCGCCCTTCTGGCGCTGGCCATATACTGCAAACGGCAATTACTCAATTTCGAACAAAAAGTTATGTACACAGATCCGGACAAAAGCTTACTGATGAGTCCTCGCCTGCGCCCGCTTTCCTGCTCCGGGCATGCCGGAATTTCGTTGCAATATGCCCATGAAACAGGTACAATCGCAACTGGCTGTCGCCGCTCACAAGCGGTCCACGTGCCCGGCATCGCAATAAGCATTGTCTACCAAAATCGACAATGCATTTCAAGAGACGATGACGTGTTCTCGCCCTTTTTTATTCGGGCGGACGGTGGACCGAAGCGGCGGAGCAGCGACGCAACAGCGTCAGGCGGACTGATGACAGCGCGATGTGAGAGTGAGCGAGGCTCACTCGGCGCGCGACGAAGTCGCGAGTTTGGGGCCGGAAGGCCCGAGGAGGAGAGACAGACAACTCAAGCACTATTCGATCAAGTCACAAAAGAGGACTGCACGGACGCGTTCAAGACGAATCGAGGCAGGACAGGGCCGCCGTAGAAGCCCGGCTTGCCCTGGCCGCCGTGGGAAAGATGTTGAGGACCATAAGGATGGGGCATGACAAGATCGAAAAGACGGTTAAGACTCTCGCCAGGAGAGTCGGCAAGGTGGAGAACGAGGTGTCGGGAATCGGTGACGATCTCCACAGCCTTCTACAAGTCATCGAGGAAACCGGTAAGGCTCAGAATGCCGAGCCCTCGTCGTGCGGTCCGAAGCGCGAGGGCAACTGGCGCGATGAACTCACCCCCGAGGGCCATGCGGCCTTGCGCGACCGCGCGAAAACCGGTGTCACGAACATTAATATCGAGCCGCTCTCGAAAGGGCGCGCCAGGGTCACCATCGACGGCGGAGCCGAAATGGAGCTCACGCCCGTGTTGGCCGGCCTGATGCGGGCCCTGTGCGAGGATTCCGGTTTCAGTGACGACGGGCTTGTCGGCTTCAAGACGCTGGCCGACTTGACGTGGTTGCTCGGGAAGAATGCCAAGAAGCACGTGAAGCCGCACGCCGTGTCCGCGGCGGTTAGCCGGCTCCGCGACGCCCTGGCCGCAAAGGGGTACAACCCTTACCTCGTGCAAACCGATCACCGACTGGGGTACCGGTTTGCCAAACGACGCGCCGATGACGATGTGATCGTGGCTAGATGCGTGTGATCGGCGCCCCCATAAGTTCGCGTAAGTTCCGTAAGACCGAGTAGTTGTCGAAGCGCGAGGAGTGTGACTCGTCGCCAAGGGGGCGGTGCGCTTCGAAAAGGATGGAGAATGGGCGTGTATACGTGCAGTGATTGTGCCCGTGTTCGACGGTGTCAGGAAGGAGGATTGCCATGGCTCACATGTGGGTGAACCGCGGTGCTGATGGATGGACGCCGCTCCAGTTGGACGATGGCGTCAACCTCATGTCTGCGGATGACTTGGGGACGAGATTGCCGGCTCGGGCGGAAACGTCGGCGTCGGGTGATGGCGCGACGTCAGCCGAGGCCGTCGTGATTCGCCGCCGCCGCTGCGAAGGCGACACCTGGGTGGTGGCGGCGCCGCCCGGTGTCGGTCTGCACGTCAACGGCTGGTTGATGCGTCTGGGTCTGCGCGTGCTGCGAGACAAGGATCAGCTCCGCGTGGGCAACACGGGGCCCTTCTTCTTCTCCACAGAGCGGCTGCCCCATGTGGAAACCATGGCCGAACCGGCGTCACCGACGCTGTGTCCGCGCTGCAAGCTGCCGATTGTGGGAGGAAAGCTGGGCGTGCGCTGTCCGCGTTGCGGGGTGCTCCACCACCAGTACGACGAATTGCCGTGCTGGTACGGCTACGAGGGAAAGCCGTTTGAGCGCTGCACCAACTGCGACCAGCCGGTCGCGACCGAGGGCAAACTGCAATGGACGCCGGAAGAACTGTAGACAACCCCACAACGTGTGCGCGAGAGACAACCATAAACGTCGATACGAGTCTCGAAAGCGAAGGCGACAAGGTGGTGGTCGTTGCGGGCGCGGGCGGCAACATCGGCTCGCACGGCGTGCCGCACCTGGGCCGGATGCCCGAAGTGGGCCGCGTGATCCTCATCGATCCCGACGTCTACGAGGCCCGGAACGTACAGTCGCAGAACGTTACCCCACGAGACGTGGGCAGGCGAAAGGTCGACGTCCAGGCCTCTCGACTGCGTCAGATCAATCCCCGGCTTCAAGTGACCGCCATCGCGGATGCAGTTGAGAATGTGCCGCTGGCGACGTTGCGCGCCGACGTGATTCTGGCGTGTCTCGATTCACGCGAGGCTCGGCGCGTGGTGAATCAGGCGGCATTCCGCCTGGGGGTGCCGTGGATTGACGCCGGAGTCGAGCCCGGCGGGCTCCTGGCGAGAGTACAAGTGTACGTACCGACGCTCGACGGCGGGCCGTGCCTGGAATGCGGCTGGGAAGATCAGGACTACGAGCTCCTGGAGCAGCGATACCCCTGCGGGGACGCGGGAGTCGGCGCTGCCCCCACGAACGCGTTGTCGAGTCTGGGGGCCCTTGCCGCGTCACTGCAGGCGATCGAGTGCCGCAAGCTGCTCGCAGGGGAGTTCGACGGGCTCGCGGTGGCTCGCCAGATTCTCGTCGACGCAGCGCATCACAATCACTACGTGACGCGCCTCACGCGGAACCAGGGGTGCCGGTTCGATCACGAGGTGTGGACTATTTCGCAGGGCCAGGTCGGATCGCCGGCCGTGACGGTCGCGCAGGCCCTCGATTTGGACTGCGGCGCGACAACCGGACCGGGTGCGCGGGCCCTCTGGGTGGAGGGCAAGGTATTCGTGAAGGCAACCGCGTGCATGGGCTGCGGTCGCAGGCTCAAAACGCTTCGGCTGGAGGGGCGGTTGCGTCCGTCCGACCGGCGGTGCGCCGAATGTGGAGGCCGTCTGGTCGCCGTCGGTTTCGAGATGATCGAGCGGTTGGACACCGCCATGCCCCGCGACGTGCTGAACCGCTCGCTGCGAAGCCTGGGGTTCCGGGTCGGCGATGTGTTTTTGGTTGGCGGTTCGGTTGGCCAGGTTCGAGCCTATGAGATCGGTTGTGACTCGTGAATCGGTGGATGTGATCGAAGATTTGCTCTCACAGGCAAGTCCCGTGGAGAAAACGAGTTGGCCACGACAAGCCTTGTGATTGCCTTTTTTTTGACGGCAGTGTTTTTCAGTCGGATAGCCTATGCAAGTGCGGTGGAAAGCCGGAAAGGAGGCCACGCGATGCAGGACAAGATCCTCAACGGGTTTCTGCGGCACCAGTACGAAGAAGCGATGCGGCTGGCCGCGGAGAGCGACCTGTTCGATCTGATGCCCGTGGGAACCGAGCCGTACAGCCGATTCATGGCCGAATTCACTTGCAGGGGCCTGGTCCGGAAGCCCAACGGTGAGATTGCGGAAGCGAATCAGTTCGCAGCCGCGATCTGGTTCCCGCCGGACTACCTCCGCCACGCGGACCCCTTTCGGGTTTTGAGCTGGCTCGGCCCGCGTGCGGTCTTTCATCCGAATATCAGCGACAAGGCACCGGTGATCTGCGTCGGGCGACTGACACCGGGCACGCCGCTTGTCGACCTGCTCTACCAACTGTTCGAAATCATTACGTACCAGAAGGTTACGATGAGAGAAGACGATGCGTTGAATATCACTGCCTGCGCCTGGGCGAGGCAGAACACGCACCGCTTCCCGATCGACGGTCGCCCGCTGAAACGCCGTGTCGTCGAGTTCGAGTTGAACGTGTCCGCGCCGGATCACCAGACCTCGGAGGGGCATGCGTCGTGACCGACAGCCAGAAAGAAGCCTTGACCGATCGCCTTCACCGGGCGTTGGACAAGAGTGCCCACACAATCACACGACTCGGGCCCACGCAGTGGGGTTTCACCCTCAAGAACGGTGAACTCCTGAATGCCAGGGCGTGGCTGGAGGAGGGATGGCTGCACCTGGCCGCCGACGCGGGCAAGGCGGGCAAAACGGCTGCGGTCCAGACGGCCGGTGTCAGCAAGGATCTGGCGTGGGGGTATCTGCAGCGGAACGGCACGCTGCCGGGCGGCGTGAAATACGCGTTGGACCCGGAGGGTCGTCTCCAGATCCGGGCTGAGTTGCCGCTGTTCGGAGATCAGAACGAGACGGACATCCGTGCCCATCTGACGGAGATTTGCGCGGGAATGCAGGCGGCTTCACACCGCCTGCCCGGCGGGCCGGCAAAGAAACGCTTGCCGAAGGTGACAAAAGAGACCGACGGCGACGAGACTTCATGCGATCTCAAAGCGTTGTGCGAAGAGACCGGATGGCCGTTCACCGTGCGATCCAGCGGTAAGGTCGTTTTTACGCTGGATACCCATGACGGCTTCTATCAGGCGACGCTCGAACGTCGTTCCGAGGGTGTTCATGTGACCGCTGGACTTGGGACACCGAGATTGGCGTCTAAGGATTCTCGCGTGGCCGTGGCCGTGCTGCTGCTGACGCTGGGGGGCGTGGTGCGGATGGTGCGGCCAGCCGTCGAAGAGTGCGACGGGCCGTCGGCGATTCGTCTCGAGGCTTGTCTCGGGCGGTGCCCGGCCGGGATCGAACTGACACACGCGCTGGCCGCGTTGTCCATTGGCTGCCGGCTCAGCGGGCGGGAGGTCGAGGTGCTCGAGGACGGCGAGATTGCGGCGGAGTACCTGGCGTTGCGGGGGATGTCCTCGTGACTGCCGGGATCGATTGATGAACGGTTTCTAATTCACAAGGAGGTCCAGAAATGAGTAGTTCCACCACTGCTACCGAACGGCCCGGGTCCATCGATGTGCGGGTTGCCGACGTCTCCGGCCAGAAGCACGCGGAAGCCAAGGGCGTTCCGGCGGACTCGACGGTGGGCGAGTTGATCCACGGATTGTTGACGCGGATGAACCTGCCGCGCAACGACGTGAGCGGCCGCCCGCTGACCTACAAGGCGCGCCTCGATCGCGAGGGGCGGCACCTGCGTGCCTCGGAGACCGTGGGCGAGGCACTGCAGGAGAACGACCGCATCGTTCTCCAGCCGGACGTGGATGCCGGCGGCCGGTAGCCCGAGACAGCGGCCAGGTCAAGTTGTGGCAGTCATTGGGAGCAGCCTCATGGTGCAGGCAGGGTACTGCTTTGCTGTCGAGTTGATTACGGACGGGGGAGTGGTCCTGGGCCGCTTCCCCGTCCGGGTCGACTGGAGCTGTGCAGTCGAATGGGCCCGGTTCACGGCGATCCGGCGCGGCAAATTGGCGCCGGTAATGGCCTCCGGGCGCAGCCGCGTCGAGCCGGTCTGGCACCCGAGGCACAAGAGCCCCTACGTCAGCGGTTTCACTCTGACCATCTTCGGCGATGATTCCGAACCGATCTCGATGGAGATTCCGACCACGTATCTTCAGGGGGTGGCGAAGGAAACCGCGAACCAGCTCACTGAGACGGGAAGGCTGAAGGCCGGCGACCGCTTTTATTTCTGGGCGCTCGCTCTCCCGGCCGACGGCGAGGAACCGCCGCTCGAGCAAATGCCCTTCTCAGTCTGCGAGGTGCCCGAGCCGTTGCCCCTGAACCCCGGGTGCCTGGACGACCAACTGAACGATGCCCTGCTGTTCGGCTACCCCACGGCCGGCGATCTGCCGGTCTTTATACCCATGAGTGTTCTGCGGGAGGCGTCCGCCCTGACCCGGCGGTCGGGCGAGAATGAGACCGGCGGGATTCTCATCGGCCACCTTTGCCGTGACGCCGATTCGCCGGAGATCTTCGCCAATGTTACGGCCCAGATGCCCGCGAGGCATGCCCAATCCGGCCTGACGAAGCTCACTTTCACGGCGGACACCTGGGCGTCCGTGCAGGCGGCGATCAGCCTGCGTCGACGAAACGAGATTCACCTCGGATGGTGGCACAGCCATTCGTACCTGAAGACCACGTGCAAGGATTGCGTGAAACGCGCCGAAGGGGCCTGCACGGCAACGGCCTCATTCATGTCCGCGGAGGACGTCGCACTGCATTTGACGTGTTTCCCGCGGGCGTTCTCCACCGCACTGGTCATCAGCGACAGCCCCTGTGCCGGATTGAGTTGGGAACTGTTCGGGTGGCGACAGGGGATGGTGGTTCCCCGGGCATTCCACATCCTGGGAGCCCTGGAACTGCGTTCCGAATCGCAACCCGCGTTTTGCGTAACAGGAGGAGATGATCATGCCAAGAGATCGAAATAGCGCGACTATTCCGGCGGAGTACCTGGCGACGCTGACGGCCACCGGCGAGGGTGCGTTGACTCCCGAGCAGAAGCTCGCCCTCGTGTATTCTCTCCGTCGGCAGTCCGAAGGACACTCCGCGGAGATGGACCGCTTTTTCATTCAGACGCTCGATCAGGCCCATGCGAGCCTGCGCGAAGCCAAGACGAACCTGGATCAGACCCGCGTCCTGCTGGAGGAGCTGACCGCCGCGCCCTGGTATCCGGCGACCTACCTCGGTCCTGTCGCGACCGGCGACGAGGGCCGGGTGCTCGTCGCGCACGGTAACACACGGCGGCTGGTGGGGCTGACGGACGGCGTCTCGACGGACTCGCTGCGCAAGGGGGACGAAGTCTATCTGGGAAACCAGCTCAACGTGGTGATGGCCAAGTCACCCTACGGGCCGACGCCGTGGGGAGACGTGGGCATACTTGAGCGCAAAACGGAAGACGGGCGTCTCGAGCTGAACGTGAGAGGCGACGAGAAGGTGATCGTCGACGCGGCGGACACCCTGGCGGGGACCGACCTGCAGCCCGGGGATCTGATCCGGTGGCAGCGCGAGTCCTGGATGGCTTTTGAGAAGCTCCCGCAGGTTAAGGGGAGCCAGTTCATACTGGAAGACGTCCCGGATATCGAGCGCGATCGAATCGGAGGCCAGGATGCCAACCTTGATACCCTGCTGTGGGCGCTGACCGCCACCCTGGTCGCGCCGGCGGAGGCCCGGCTGTACGGTATCAATGGGGTCCAGCGCGTGCTCATGTTCGGACCGCCCGGGTGCGGCAAGACCCTGATGGCGAAGATCGTGGCGGCCCAGATCCGCAGGATCTCGGGCAAACGCTGCCGGTTCGCCGTGGTCAAGCCCGGCGAATGGGAGGACCCGTTTGTGGGCGTCACCCAGCGCAAGATCCGCGAGACGTTCGCCGCTCTTTCCCGTGCCGCCGAGGACGGGATTGTGATCCTGTTCCTCGATGAGATCGAGTCGATCGGCCAGATCCGCGGCGGCTTTACCAACCCCCACGGCGACAAGTTCCTTGCCGCCCTGCTGACCGAGATGGACGGTTTCACCGCCAACCCGAACGTAGCCGTCCTATCGGCCACCAATCGGAAAGACCTGATCGACCCGGCTCTGCTGGAACGGCTGGGGCAGATCGAGATTTCAGTCGGGCGTCCGGACATGCGCGGGGCCAGGAGCATCTTCGATATCCATCTGGCGGCGTCGCTGCCCTACAACGCGAACGGCAAGTCGGCCGCTGACACCCGGGACGAAATGATCGAGGCGGCCGTGTCTCGCCTCTACTACCCGAACTCGGGGAACGAGGTGTGCCGCCTTCGGTTCCGCGACGGCAAGGTCCGGACCGTTGCCGCCCGCGAACTGGGGAGCGGACGGTCCTTCGAGCAGGTCTGCCACGCGGCCCGGCTTTCGGCATTCCGTCGGAGCGTCGAGGGCGGGGAGAAGGGGCTCTGCGTCGCCGACATCGACGCGGCCGTTTCGGACATGATCGAGAAGATGTCCACGACCCTGACTCCGCGAAATGCCCACGCGTACCTCGCGGACCTGCCCCAGGATGTGGACGTGGTGAGCGTAGAGCCGGTCACGCGGCGGGTTTCGCGTCCCAGGCAGTACCTGAGCGTCGCCTGAGGCTCGAGGGAGGGAAGACACGTGAGCACACAGGAACAACAAACCGAGTCCAAGCCGGCCCGCGAGTCGCCCAGACCGGTCCCGAAGGTCTGTGGAGCTGATATGGAGCTCGGCAACTTCATCCTGTGCGAATCCGGCGCCCGGGATTCGTGCTGTGACGCGGCTTATGCTCTGCTCCGGCAGATTCAGGGACAGGTCTGCGACCGGACCATCGGTACGATCATGCTGGGCACATCGTACAGCGCGGTCGGCGGTTCCCGGCACTACGGGCAGGACGATGACTGGGACAGCGAAAGCTGCGGCGGCCGAAGCTGCGACCGCGGCAGCAAGAGGGATGGATACAATCCACAGGATTGGGGGCGCAAGTACCTGCGATCCAACGGCGGTTGCGCCTATATCGATTCCGGGCACCTGGAACTCTGCACGCCAGAGGTCATCAGCGCTTATGACTTTGTGGCCGCGGTGCACGCGATGTTCCGGATCGCCCGTCAGGCGCAGGCGGACGCCAATGACGCTCTCCCCCCCGGGCGCCGGATCCAGGTACATGCGAACAACAGCGACGGCCTCGGCAACTCTTACGGAAGTCACCTTAACTTCCTCCTGCGCCGCGAGACCTGGGATAGCATCTTTCACCGCAGGGTTCACTACATGCTGTTCCTGGCCGCCTACCAGGTCTCCAGCATCGTGTGCACGGGGGCAGGCAAGGTCGGCAGCGAAAACGGAAGAGACCCCGTTGTCTATCAGCTCTCGGCGCGGGCCGACTTCTTCGACACGCTGACCAGCGGGCAGACGATGTACCGTCGTCCAATTGTCAACTCGCGGGATGAATCCTTGTGCGGCAGCCGTGGCTGGGGACTGAGGGACCGGTCCACCGACGGGTCGCTGGCGCGGCTTCACGTCATCTTCTACGATAACACGCTGTGTCACGGCTCTAACCTTCTCAAGGTCGGTGTCATGCAGATCATCCTGGCGATGATCGAGCGCGGATGCGTAGACTCGGACCTGATCCTTGATGATCCCATCGCGGCTCTCACCACGTTCAGTCATGACTGCACCCTGCGAAGCCGGGTGAGTACCGTCCGCGGCCAGGAACTGACCGCCGTCGAACTGCAGATGCGGTTCTTCGAGGAGGCGTCGCGGTTCGTCGCCCACGGCGGCTGTGACGGGGTCGTGCCGCGGGCGAGCGAGATCCTGGCGCTGTGGGGCGACACCCTGACCAAGCTCCGGAGCGCCGCATCCGGCGACAATCCTGGCGCCCTGATCGAGCTCGCCCCGCGGATCGATTGGGTGCTGAAGCTCTTGATCCTGCAGCGGGCAATGGATCAGCACCCCGACCTGTCGTGGGATTCGCCTCAGATCAAACACCTGGACCAGCTCTACAGCAGTCTGGATCCGAACGAGGGGCTCTACTGGGCCTATGAGCGGGCGGGCTGTACCGAACAGCACGTTCCGGAGGCCCAGATCGAGCGGTTTGTGGCCGAGCCGCCGGCCGATACGCGGGCCTGGCTGCGCACGGCCCTTCTTCGGCTGGGCGGGCCAGACCAGATCGCTGATGTGGATTGGGACTCGATTCGATTCCGGATTGAGCATGAAGGGCGTTACATGCCCACCTACCGCACCGTTGAGCTGAACGATCCGTTGTCGTTCACGCGGGGCGAATGCGAGCCGCTTCTCCGCGGGATCGTGAGCCTGGAAGAAGCGCTCGACGCCCTGGAGCAGAATGAGAGGAGGGAATCATGAGATTCCAAGAACGACCGCACGACGATGTTGCACGACCCGAAGCCCAGATGTCGGGCCCGGGCGGCCCCGAGGGCAGAGAGCTCACCCAGTTGCGCCAGCGGGGAGAAGCGTTCCTTAACGCCGGTGATGTGGCCATCAACCGCGGGCTGTCCGGCGACAGCGAACGGTTCCTCACCGCCGGCAGGCAGCAGGGAGGGCAGTAGCCGTGACCGAACGGCTGTTCGGCGTGGAGACCGAGTACGCCTTCGCGGTGCTGGGGCGGGACGGCCAGGCCCTTTCGGCCGAGCCGTTGCTGTATCAACTGATGGAGCTGGCTAGCGCGCGGCTGCCGTGCTTGAGCGACGAGTATTCACGGGGGATCTTCCTGGCCAACGGCGCCCGGTTCTATGTCGATTGCGGCTTGCACCTGGAGATGACCACGCCGGAGTGCGCTAATCCGTGGGACGTTGTTCGCTACATCCTGGCGGGCGAGAAGATACTGGGCCGTCTCGCCGAAGAGCTGGAGGCACGCGACCGGGCCATCAAGGAGATCCTCCTGTTCAAGACCAACGTGGACTACAGCAGCCAGGCTACCTGGGGCTGCCACGAGTCGTATCTGCACCGGTCGAACCCCTGCTTGCTCCCCGAGCAGATCATCCCCCACCTGGTATCGCGCGTCATCTACACCGGCGCCGGCGGCTTCAACAGCAAGGTCCCGCAGTTGGAGTTCACGGTATCTCCCCGCGTGTGGCATCTGGAGGCGAGCATCTCGCAGGAGTCAACGTACCGGCGGGGCGTGTTCCACACCAAGAACGAAACCTTGAGCACAAGTGGTTATCACCGCCTGCACCTCCTGTGCGGTGAAAGCCTCTGCTCACATACGGCGATGTGGCTCAGAACGGCCACCACCGCCCTGGTCGTGGCCCTGATTGACGGGGGCGTTCCGCTGGGAGCCCAGGTGACCCCCTCTTCCCCGCTGCATGCGATGCAAACCTTCGCGTCGGACCCGGAATGCAGGGCAAGGGTGCAGGTGACCGGCGGACGCCCGATGTCCGCTCTGGATATCCAGCGTCACTATCTCGCCCACGCCGAGAGCCACATGCACGATGACTTCATGCCGTCATGGGCACCGGACGCCTGTCGAAGATGGCGCGAGATCCTGGACCGCATCGAGCAGGGCAGACAGGCGGTGGCCACGTGTCTCGACTGGGCGATCAAACGCGAGCTTTACGCGCAGCACGCCCACCGTCATGCCGTGGACTGGGCGGCGTTGCCCCGCCGAACGCTTCTCGCGGCTCGGGCAGATGGTACCCACCCCATGGCCCCTCTGCGGAATGAGTTCTGCGAGATTGACGTCAGGTTCGGCCAGGTGGGACGTGGCAAGGGCACGTTCGAGGCGCTTGACCGCGCCGGCGTGCTCGATCACCGGGTTCCGGGTGTGGACAACATCGAGCATGCCATGGAGAACCCGCCGGCGACGGGGCGCGCAAAAATCCGTGGACAGTGCATTCGGCGCCTGGCAAGCGAGCACTCGCTGTACGCCTGCTCGTGGAACGGCATCTGGGACGTGACCTCGGGCAGGAAGCTTGATCTTCAGGACCCGTTCGCGAGTGAGGAGATCTGGCAGGATGGTCCGCAGCCGGCCGAGGGCCAGACCGACCCGTTGTTCCACGTCTTCTCGGAGGACTACCTGGCAACAGTCCTGGCGCGGCACCAACAGAGACGCGCGACCCGGCGTTCCTGGGTCTCCCGGCGCGTAGCCTCTGAACCCCCGCAGACGGAACCTCCCGACACACCAGACGGCTTCCGCGTCGGAGATCGCGTGATTCTTGGCCGGCACGACCCGGTGAACGGCTATGACAACTGGGCACCCCCGATGAACCAGTACGTCGGGCGAACGGCCGTCATTACCCAAATTGCGGTTCAGGACAGTTCCGGCTGCACCACGGTGCGCGTGGACGTCGACCGCGGACGATGGCTGTGGCGAACGCGGAATCTCCGGCCGGTGCCCACCTCAACACCCGCGTAGACCTGGAGGATTTGCGTATGCTCGAGCTGGGACGCACACTGGCAAGAAGGCTGCGAGAACTCCGCGTCCGCATTGATGTGCCGGACAGCGACACAGTGGTCTATCGTAATGTGCCCGCCAACGGCAAATACTTCAACAAGGTCCGCACCGATCTGCTCCTGAAGCGACCGGCCGCGGATATGCCGTTTCTGGTTTGCGTGGACGAGGACCTGGAGTACACCGGGCCCGACGTTCGCTTGAGCCGCGTTTTTCGCGCGGGCGTGCGGCGCGACGGCTGGCTCGCCTTGCTGCCCGGTGGTCGCCTGCAAACCGACCTCCACCAGGCGACGCTGGACGCCCTTTCCGCTCTCGGTTTCGACGGGCAAGAACCGGTGGTCACCGTCGCGGATCCGCCGGCCGGCTCGGGCAGTCCCGACGGACTCCTGGCAACCTTCGGTACGGACTTATCTCAACTCGCGCGGGATGGGGAGACCGAGCCTACCCTGCATCGAGAGGAGGAGACATGCGAGGTGGCCTGCTGTCTGATGCGCTGGGGCCAGGCACGGACGCCGGTCGTGGCCGGAGCATCCGGAGTCGGGAAAACGAACCTTCTCCACGCCGTGGCGAGGACGCTGCACGGGCAACACCCGGATTTGCGGTTCGTTCGGATCGATTTGGCCCGCCTGTTTGCCGGCAGCCTGTTCGATGCCCAGCGCGAGGATACGCTTTCGGCTCTCCTGAACGAGGTTTCAGCCTCGCCGGACACGGCGTGCGCGATCGAGCACCTTGAGCTGGCCGTAGGCATCCCCTGCGGGCCCGCGCTGCTCGCCGAGGCCATCGATGGGGGCACCAGGATCGTTGGCACCACCCTGCCGCCGTATGTGCGTCAATTCGCTGTCGCACCGCTTTGGCGGCGGTTGCATGTCATGGAACTGGCGGAGCTATCGCCTCACGAGACCGTGGAAGTGCTTCGGGCCGTCGCCCAACCCGTGGCGACCCATCATCAAGTCGGGATCGATGAGTCGTGCATTGCCGCCTGCGTTCAGGCTGCCCGACCACTACCGGGGCACTTCCCCGCCAAGGCCATCGCGATCCTGGACGCCGCGGCGGCCCGGGTGGCGCTGTCCGAATCGGCAGTGATCGGCCCGGATGACGTCTATTTCGCGGCCGGCCGTGTCGACCAACACAAAGGCAACAGTCCTGATCGGTTGACCGATTAGGCGCAAAAACACCCTAGCGCCCGGATGAGCGAGCAAGCGGACCTACTTTTTCGGGTTCAACCGGAACCTGGGAACGTCGTGCCCGCTCAGGCCGGCGTGCCGCCGGCACCGAAGAGCAGATATAGAATCGCCATGATGATCCCGATGATCCCATTGAAGACGCACGAGCCGCACATAGCCAGACCTCCCTGATAAGAGCCCACCTACGGGTCCTCGAATGCGCACGCCCCAGCCCACACGGTGAGTGCCCGACTACTTGCCGACCAGAATCGTCGGTCCTGGCAGCTCACTCCTGACCGCGCCTGTGAGCCGCTGATGACGTGCCTGCCACGCGTCTCCGATGACCCTCGTGGCAAACGCGGGCATGCTACTGCATCGCCCCACCGATTTCAAGTGCCGCTCATCGATTCTCCCGTCGCGTGTCTGCCCGCGTACAAAGACTGGCGAACCGGCGCCAGAGGTACGCGTCCGAATTGGAATTCAAGGCATGGGCCCGATCCCCAACCATCCGACAGACGTGACTCCCTTCGCTGCGTCGGTCGGACCGAAGGAAAAGCATCGTGTCAGTCAGCACCGCGTGACGTGTTTCCCGGCCCTGTGAAAAGATGAGTTCTGAGCATGAGAATCACAGGAAGAAGCCCCGCTCTCAGGAGACGATGATGATCCGTGGGCCGGTCCTCGCACCGGGCCACGCGCTTTTCGGTAGCCCGGACGGCAACACTACGACTATCGGGCGGCTAGCACGCAACCCACTGCAAGGGCAAGACTTAAGGTCGATTCGACGGTATCGAGAGGGCCTTCAGCCGGTCGCGCGACCTAACTACCGCTGAAGAGACTTCTCCGTTTGCGATGTTCGGGCTCCACATGGAAGCCTCGGACGCGAAGAAATGCGCTCGCGATACCCTCGGTACGACGCTGGTACCGCCGGCGTGGATTCATTCGCCTGATATAGTCTGTTTGTGGCTTCTCACAGGTCGTGCCTTCGAATACAATGAGGCCAACGCCATGAGATCGGCGACAAGAGACCCCTTCTAAGACGTCATTTCCGCCGGAAAGGAGCCCCGCGATGATCATGCGACGTGCCAGGCGCCGGCTGCTGCTGTCTGCCGCGTTCGTGCTCTGCCTGATGGGCCAGGCGTGTGCTCCGCAAGGGTCGAACGGCCCTCCCATCGATGTGCCGGACACCGCCGTGGATCCCGACAAGGAGTTGGCGGAGGCACTGGGTGGCAGCCTCTCCGATGTGACGGAGGCCGAAGAAGCCGAAGCCGAGACCGACCTGGCCGCCTTGGCCGAGGCTGATGAAGACCTGCAATCCCTGCTGGCGAGTATGGGGGACGAGGAGGCGGCCAAGGCGGAGATGGTCAACCGGCTTAACAGTGACCCCACCGTGGAATGGGCCGAAGCCAGCAGCTTCGGAATCGCCATCCGGTACGTGGACGGAACGGAAACGGGGATCGTGCTCGATCTGGAAGATGGCGAGCCGCCCGGGATGGTGGACGGCGGAGGTGACGCCGTTGACGGCTCCGAATTCCTGCCGGCCAAGACCTCGCGGAGGACACAGTCGCCCGACCTCGTCGAGTCCAAAAAGACGATCCTCCTCAATCCGCACTACTGGGAGCGGCAGGAGTACACGGACAATCTGATGACCACGGCCAATACGCGGTTCCGGGAATGCGGGTTCAATGAGTTCGTCGTCTACAAGGACCAGCAGTGCAGGATCCCCAGGTTCATGCAATTGAGCGGCTATGGTATCGTGCACATCTACTCGCACGGTGTAACATGGCCCAACAAGTACAACATCCAGCGGGTCTACGTCATGACCGGGCACATCGCAACGAAGAAAAGCCTGGCTTTCCTGCGAAGGCGGAACCTCGTGCCGCAGAAAGTTGCCTACATGCGGACGAACTACCTCGACGAGAGCACACGGAAGCCCGTCTATGTGCTCAGCGCCGATTTCATTACACAATACAGCGACTTCAGTCAGAGCAAGAGCCTGGTGTATCTGGGCTTCTGTTACAGCTATCATGGCGATTTCCAGACCAAGATCGTTGAGCAGGCACACGCTCAGGCCGCACTAAGTATGAGCTGGAAGGTGTGGACGGAGAAGAACGCTGCCTGGGCCAAGGAGATGTACAACGCGTTGGGCAACACCTCGCTCGACGAGCCTGTCGAGCTGCGCACCTGGTACAACTCGGGGCCACATCAATATGCGGCGCAGGATGCAGACGCGAGCGGCAATCCCACGACCGTGACCGTGCGCCTTCGCGCCAAGGGCAACGGCGACCTGATTCTCTGGGAGAAACCGGAGGAACCGCCGCCGTGCGACACCGCGGAGGTCGTGGTGGTCAACGGCACGGACGTGGAGGCGGTCTATATCACGGCCTCCAAGCCCGACGGTGCTTCACGCGCCGGGATGATCCACCAGGCATACGGCGAGACCACGCTGTACCTGGAGCCCGGAGAGTGGATGCTGGAGGCGGAGGGGCTGCCGTGGTATCCCAAGACGTGGGAGCTGGAACTTAATGTGACGTGTGCGGGCTATCGGTGGTTCCTCGACCCTGTAAGCCCGTGACGGGGGAGAAACGACCGGCTTCATTCCCTGTCAACTTGACGCAGGCAGCCTTTCCGCTAAAAGGACAAAGGCTTCTGCCTGGAGAATTGTGGAGTGCCAATACTATGAAGAGATTAGCCGTGTTGAGCTTCCTGATCATCGGCGCGAGCCATGCTCATGCTGAGGCCGATATCAAGGCCTGGACGCGGCTCGCGGGGAGCAGCGGCTATGACCTGGGCTACGCGGTGGCGGCAGACCATCTCGGCAACTGCATCATCGCTGGAGGGACGCAAGGCTCCCTCGGCGGCGGCAATGCCGGACGCTACGACATGTTCGTCGGCAAGTATGACGCGGCGGGAAACCGGCTGTGGCTGACCCAGCGGGGAACCGCTGAGCGCGATTTCGCCTTCGGGGTCGCGACGGATGCGGCCGGGAACGTCTACGTGACGGGATACACCGGCGCCGGACTCGATGGAAACAAGAGCCTCGGGAATTGGGACGTCTTTGTGATGAAACTCGGCCCGACCGGCAACTGGCTATGGACAAAGCAGGATGGGGCCGGCCAGGACGATGAAGGCCGTGCGATCGCCACCGATCCTTCGGGCAATGTTTATGTCACCGGCTACGTGCGGGGCAACTTCCATGGAATCCCTCGGGTGGGTTCGGCAGACGTGTTCATCAGCAAGTACGACGCGGCCGGTACCCGATTGTGGTCCGCGTTGTTCGGCTCGGCGGAGGTGGATGAGAGTTTCGGAATAACGTGCGATGCTTCCGGAAATGTATTCGTCACCGGGTGGTGCAGCGGAAGCATTGAAGACAACCCCTATCTGGGCAACGGCGACAACTACCTGGTCAAATATAACGCCAACGGACAAAGGCAGTGGTTGCGACAGTGGGGCACGGCCAACAAGGACACAGGTTATTCGCTGGCATGCGATGCAGCGGGCAATGTATACGTTTCCGGCTACTCCACAGGTTCGCTCTATGCCCCGCCGCTCGGCAACCGCGACTACTTTCTGGCCAAGTATGACGCGTCGGGGAATCTGCTCTGGGGACGACAGGCCGGTACCAGCGGGCACGATCAAGGCTGGGGCGTCGCGACGGATACCGCCGGAAACGTTTACGCGGCGGGAGAGACGGCTGGGCCGCTCGACGGAAACGTCCATCAGGGCGGCCTGGATGTTTTCTTAGCCAAGTATGATCCCGCGGGAACGCGTCTGTGGACAACGCAGATTGGCACCGCCGGCGATGACGTGGCCGACGGGGTGGCCGTCGCCGGCAACGGCGATGTTCTCGTTGGCGGCACAACCACGGGCAGCCTGGAAGGAAACACAAACCAGGGTCTCCAGGACGCGTTTGTCATGAAGTTCACTCCTGCCGCAGACGGGGGGCCGGCTGCACCGACCGATGCCGCCGCCAACCCGGCGGCGGTGTGCAGCGGAAAACTCTCGCAGCTTTCCGCAACTCCGGGGAGCGGCGGCGATATCGTCGAGTGGTTCACCGTCAGTTGCGGCGGCACAGCGGTCCCCGGCGGGGCTTCACCGACGGTCAGCCCAAGTGTGACCACCGACTATTACGCAAGAACGAAGAACTCCGCCACCGGCTCCACGGGCAGCACTTGTGCAACTGTGACTGTCACGGTGATACACATCCCGGCGGACCTCGACCGGGACTGCGATGTGGATCAATCGGACTTCAGCATCTTCGCCGCCTGCCTCTCAGGACACAAGGTGCCCTTCAGTGCGGGCTGCGAGAGCAGTGACTTGGACGATGACCACGACGTCGATGCGTCGGATTTCGGTCTCTTCCAACGCTGCTACAGCGGGTCGAACAAACCCATCGATCCGAACTGTGTGAACTGATCATCATCTTCGGCCGTGTCACGCGGTTAGCGCAAGCTGGTCCGCAAAGGCGGATCCTGTTGCGGTGAATGATCGGACGGTCGACAAGCCAGCATTGTGCTGCGGGTTATCCGCCTCGGTGCAGGTAGCATGATGCTCCGGCAGCCGCCGTGAGGACGGCACATCCACGGACCTGGATCTTGCATCAGCATCACGACCGCTCGGCGACTCTGGAGACGCGTGTGGAGTGGATTCACAGGATGGCATCATCGTGGGCGTCGAAGAGTTCGAAACGGTAACCCACGTCACGGATCGTGTGGATGTAGATCGGATCGCGCGGATCCGGTTCGATCTTGCTGCGAAGGGTATTGATGCACCGGTCGATGCTGTGCGGCGTCACGAACACGTTGTGACCCCAAACCACGTTGAGGATCTGATCGCGAGTTACCGCGTGTCCCGCGCGCCGAAGGAGGTAAGCCAGCGCGCCGAACTCCTTGGGTGTCAGTGGGATCTCCTGATCACCGCGAAGCAGCTTGTGCGAGTCCAGATTGAGCTGGTAATCGCCGAAGCGGTAGACATTGTCCTCGGGTGAACCTCCGCGGCGGAGGGCGGCGTGCACCCGAGCCAGCAGTTCTCGGAGCCCGAACGGCTTGGTAACGTAATCGTCGGCGCCCAGGTTGAGCCCCATGACGATGTCAGACTCCTGGTCCTTGGCGGTCAGCATGATGATCGGCACGCCGATCTTCGCCTCGCGCACCGCCCGACAGATCTGGTAACCGTTGATCTTGGGCAGCATGATGTCAAGCAGGATCAGGTCCGCCTGGCTCTTCAGCGCAGCGTCGAGCCCCGCCTCGCCGTCGGCAGCAGTTGCCACCTCGTATCCGTGAGCCTCAAAGCTGTCCTTCAAGCCACGCAATAACGTGGCGTCGTCTTCAACGATGAGAATGGAACCCGGGCTCATGAGCCTTGAATCCTATCGCTGCGGGGCAACCGGCAATCTGACCGTAAAGGTGCTGCCCTTGCCCGGCTCGCTGGCCACCTGAACTGCGCCGCCGTGGGCGTCCACGATGAAGCGGACGATGCTCAAGCCGAGGCCGCACCCGCCGGTTTTGCGTGAGAGGCGCTGGTCAACCTGGTAGAAACGGTCAAAGATCCGCTTGATCGACCGGCGGGAAAGCCCGATCCCGTTGTCCTGCACCGCGAAGCACACCTGGCCGTCGGCTGCGTACGTCCGCAGCAGAACCTGCGGTTGATTCTCGCAGTATTTGCATGCGTTGTCGAGCAGATTCACCAGGACGGTCACGAGGGCCTCTCCGTCACCACGGATGGCCGGCAAGTCGGGCGCGATCTCGACAGCAAGGTGCCCTCCCGCGACGGCACAACGTTCCTGTACAGACTCGACGGCGGCCTGAACGACCTTGGCCGGCTCCACGGCCGCCATGACGAAGGTGTGGCGTCTTTGCTCCATGCGCGAGTAGGCCAGGAAGTGCTCCACGAGGCGATCCAGGCGAGCGGTTTGGCCGGCGATCAGGCCGACGTACTCCCGGGCCTGGCCGCGATCCTGGCATTCGTTCTCGGCCAGAACCTCCAGCAGCAGCCGAATGGAGCTCAGCGGCGTTTTCAACTCATGCGACACCGTCGCGACGAGGTTGTTCTGGAGTTCGGCCAGCTTGACATGTTTTCTGACCTGACGAATGACCACAAACGTCAGCAGGATGACCACCATAAGGGCCAGCGCGCCGGTCCAAATGTAAGCGGCTGCCTGACGCCGTGCTGCTGTTTCCAGAGGCTTGGTCCCCGGCAGATAGAGTGCCAGGGTCCAATCCGGCATCGCTTGGGTTGCCGGTATGGTGAGAAACGCCCCCGACGTGCCGGTTCCCGGTGGAACAAGCTTCACCGTAATATCGTGAGAGGAGATATCCGCCACAGCCAGTGCATTCAGAGCATTGGCCAGACGTTGGCCGGAAAAAAGCGCCACGATCCTCTGCCCCCGGGGGACCCAGCGCAAGACGCCGGGCAAGGCGGTAGTCTCGAGGCTCCCCTTGCCCGCGAACGGCGGCTGATCGGCGTCCAGGTAGGTTGCGGCAAGACGCTCAGCCTCCAGCGTCGGGAAAAGGGCGTCCGGGTTGAGGGATGAGTCGCCCGCAGATCCTTCCACAGTGTTGGCGACTCTGCTGGTAGCCATTCCGGCAAGGCCCGTGGCAATCGATTGCACTTCACCCATCAGGTGCAGTCGTTGGGCCGCCGGCATCGCCGGCTCACCGTAATCGTTCAGACGATTGACAAGGTCGCCGAGAATGCGCCGATACTTCGGCGTTGATCTTTCATCAAGCAGGCGAAGCGCCATGAGCTGTGCGTTGGGGACGATCAGCCTGCCTCGCTCGTCGGTCGCGTCGCGGTACTGTGCGTCACTGACTGTCTCCGTCAGAATCCGCACGGCCGCCGTCTTGTCGCCGGCCTTGGCCAGGCACCGGGCCTGGGCAATGAGCGCGCGGGCACGTTCCTGCGGATCCGGGCTTTTGTCGGTGATCTCGGCATACAGTTCGATCGCCCGCCGCAGACTCCCTTCCTCGTGCTCGGCTGCGGCCGCTGTGTCCCAGGTCTCGTTCGCCGATGTCGGCGGGGGACGCCAGGGGGCGGGAGAGGGATAGGAAACATGCCCTTGGGCGTCGAAAACAATCACGGAGGCGAAGCGCCCCTTTCTTACCAGTTGCGAAAATGCCTCACCAGCGGAGGGCATCGTCTCGGCCGCCTTCAGGTCGTCGAGCCTGGCCTGCCAGTATTCGTCCAGTTGTCGCTGTGCGCCGAGGAGTTGCAGGCGGTACGCGTCCGTCAACCGCTGCTGCACGGCCAACTGCTCGTTCCGCATTGCCCGGCCGGCAAACCAGAGCACACAGACCGTGGGCACGGCGACCACAGCGATCAGTGGCAGGAGTATCAACCACAGTCCGCGATCCGATCTGAGCGGTCTCCAGTTCATACTCGATGCTCTCGCCACCCGCACCACGACTCAGTAGTGCACGCCCACCATGCCCACTTGACCGGTCTCGATTATCAGAAACGCCGCCTCGGCCAGAGACGAGACGTCCGGCTTGGGGTACTGGCCTTCCTGCTGTGGCGGCTCGGGCGGATATGATTCCATCACGTGAAGCAGTAGCCGCTGGGCCGGCTTATACCGCGAGTAGCAGAGCATGTTGACGATCATCGTAGGACGGCTGTTGAGCTGCGCTTCGATGGCAAATAACTCGGCCAGCCGTTCCATCGCCCGGCGCTGCTCCTCCGGAGTGCCGACGCGGAGCAGCGCGACCAAGCGGTGCATCTGCCCGAAAAAGTCCTTTGAGTACGGGACCACGAGCACGTCTTCCGGGATCGGTTCGGCCAGGACGCCGCTGCACCGGGGCAGGATCGGCTTGAGCTTCTCATCGGACGCTTCCAGGAGGGACGTCAGCGCCCGCGAAGATGCCGTCGGGTTCTTCGCAGTGCCGAAGACCTCGTACAGGTACTCGCAGACGCAATCATGGAGCACCAGGCGCCCGCCTTCTTCATCGTAGTGCCGACTGTCGCCCCAGTTCAGAATGCGTTCGAAGTCGTTGGGCTCGAAGTCCTTGTGGGGGTAGTCGTTCGCGGCGATCGAGATGAACGACCGGTCGCCGATCGTCTGGAGATCAACGTAGGCCTGGCCGCGGATGGAGGCATCCTTGTGGCGCATGAAGCCCCGAAGCTGCTGCAGGCCGTAGGAATCGCCCAATGACGCCATGAGGAAGGCGTATTCCTCCCTCGCCGGCT
This sequence comes from uncultured Planctomycetales bacterium, assembly GCA_964586235.1. Lineage (GTDB taxonomy): Bacteria > Planctomycetota > Phycisphaerae > UBA1845 > PWPN01 > JAUCQB01. Next base: position 13,898 of record CAZPIO010000064.1, on the reverse strand, counting down.
CCCACTTCATTTGTCGATGGATGTCGCGCAGCGCGTTGACGGCTAGCTTTTTTTCGGCATCGTTGCCGAAGTGGTGCAGGCCCATCGCCGCGCAGGCGCGGACGCAGTTGGGCGGGCCCTCTCGCACAACGCGGAGCAGCACGTCTTTGGAGGCCGGGTTGTTGATCTGAATGAGCGCCTTGACCAGCCACCTCGCAGCCGATTCACGAAATGGACCGGGCGTCCTGTGCTCACAGAGCCGCGACGGCACGTCCGGCCAACACACCTCGGGCATGGCCTGCTTGTTGGAGATCTCGGCAAGCAGGCGCTCCTCGATCGCCTTGCGGCTCCGCTCCGTAGAATGGCTGACCATGCCAACGCGGTAGCACCATCTTCCTAAGCGTTCGCTTTTGTCGAAACCGTTTCCGAAGTGTTCGAACGCCCTGTGGATCATGTAATCCTCGACCTCCGGCGGTATCTCTGCCGGCCTGCTCACCCAGAGCCATTTGAGCCGCTCGGCAGGATCGACGTTTTTATCATTCAACTTTTGCTGGATGCGCTCGGAGGCGCGCGTGTCCCCTGCCTGGTACAGAGTGCTGAGGAACCTGGAGCTGTAATTGCCCTCAGGATCAATGGCATCAAGCAGCAGGTCGCGAGTTCCTGCCCGATCCAGAGAAGCGAGGAGCCTCAAATCTCTGCTGCACATCATAAGGACCCAGCCCTTCTCCTTCTCCGCCTTGGACAGCCTGTGGAAGCGATCCATGAGGATTCTGTCGGCCAGTTCAAGCGCGCGTTGATGCTCGGCCTCGTCCAACGGCTGGCTCCAATCCTGCACCGACAGGTTGACCGGACGAGTGGAGAGACGTTCTTTGCCCTCCCCGGCCTCCGAACTCGCTGTGGTCGGGCTCATCGACTCTTCCACAATCGGAGCGGATCGCCGCCTGCCGAGCGGGATGAGTTCGCTGGATGTGTTCTTCCGGCAGAGCATCCGATAGCGCAGCATCACGGACCATTCATTGGGGGATGCCGACTGGATCTTGACGAGAGCGATGCCCCCTTCGCGTAATCGGAACAGGAAGGCGTCCCGCACGGACTCACCCTTCCACTCGACGCCGAATCCCCTGCCATTGTCCGGCCCGGAAAGCTTCAGCGGCTCGGGTTTGCGGATGATCTCCGGCAGCGTTTCCCACTCCCCCGGTCCGAGTCGCCACCCGAGGCCGTTGTAGACGGTGATGTGCGAGCTGTCGATGTCCCCGGAACTGCGAACCTCCAGGTCGATCCCGCGCTCCTCGTCCCATCGGCCGACCTTGGCCCGCGTCGGGATATCCCAGGGCATCTCCCATCCTTTGTTGGGACGGTTGGCAAATGAACGCCCGGTGTCGAGGTCCACGTAGATGGCGCCTTCGGACCAGCCTCCGGGTTCGTCGCGGTTTTGGACGCGGGCGCGAATCGTCAACTCCTTCTCGGGGCCGAAGCTGTATTCGGGTCCGGTCGGGATCGTCGGCCCCCAGACCCGCAGGCCCGCCGCTTCGATCGGGTCCTTTTTGGCCAGCTCGGGCCACCGCTTGATCTCGGCCAACTCCTCAGGTTTGAGGAATTCGCCGGCATGACCGGCCCACCAGCCCTGCCACCGGCGGGCGGCTTCCTGTCGATTCTTAAGGGCCTGCGCTCGGCTCGTGTCGTCCGCGTGATCATGGCCCTCAGAGTGGCCGGTGATCTTCTCCAAAGATGTCGTGATTTCACAAACCGGCCGAAGAAAACAGAATGCAGCCGGGATGTCTCCAAGGAATGTCCTGAAACCCGTTGCCTGGTGCTGAATCATGAAACGCAGCCAGGCCTCGTTGCCCGTGGTCAGTCCCTCGCAATCAGATTCCTCGTTGGGCGGAGTCCGGTTGAGCTCCTGGATGAGCGTCGGCACCGCTCGCGGATCGCCGATGGCTCGGAGGGTGAAGGCCACGGCCCGCCGCTTATAGTGGTCGTTAGGTGCGTGCCGCATGAGTTCCATCGCCAACTCCGGCACGGCTCGTTTGCCATCCTGGGCGAGACGATAGATGGCCCCGATCCACTCTTCGTACGACCAGATGATCGTGAAATGCCGGAGCAGGCAAATGTCGGCGCGTATCCGGTCCAAGTCACGATTGCGCTCGTTGACCGCTTTGGCCGCAGAGGCGAGATCATCTGGGATCGGCGTCGGCTTGCCGTTCTTGTCTTGCGTGGCGAACAGGATCACGTAGGGCTGGGCCGCCGTGCCCTGGGCGCTCTGAAACTTGCCGGCACTTGGCGACACGTTGATCTCAAGCCGGTAGACCGTGCCCGGCCTCAGCTCAGTCGGAACGCTGCAGGTCGTCTTCTTGTTGTCGTAGCGAGGCTGACCTGTCAGACGCGGCTCCCTGGGTGTGACCGTTGGCGGCTCGGGACCGCCGGCCCTGGCGAAGGCCATCGACCCGCCGAAGCTCCCGCCGACTGCCGTCTCAGCCGCCTCGATCGGCGTCGTTGCTGCTCCCGCAAACGCCCAGGAACAGCAGTCGTCCTTCATCTTCTGGTCGAACGTGACACGGATCTCCCTCAAAGTGGCGGGTACGGCGTCGTCAAACGCCCGGGGCTGCGTCTCCAATACAGCCGGTGGGTTCTGGCTGGCGGCCCTGAGGTCGCTCAGCAGCTTCTCGGCCTCGGCGACCAGGTCTTTCTGGTCGGGATAGTCCGAGATCAACGCTCGAAACGCCGCGGCCGCCCGGGCCTGATCACCCTTGGCAAGCAGGCATTGCCCCTGGCGGAACTGGGCCTGGGCGGCGATCGGCCGTTCGGCCTTCGACTTGGCACTGATCTGGCCGTAGATCCGGATGGCCTGGTCCAGGTCACCCAACGTCTCCTCAGCATAGATGCCCTTTTCCAGGAGTACGGAGAGCGGCTCGGCTGCGACTGTGGGATAGATCGGAATCAGGAGTGAGGCCGCGAAAATGAGATAATAGCGTTCAAGAGCCATGGTATTTCCCCGAGGTCTTTGGCCACCGGCTAGTTGAAGCCCCCGACATCACCGGTCTCGATCAGAAGAAAGGCGCAAGCCGCAAGATACGGTACATCGGGCTTTTCAGCCATATCCGTTGCCGCAGGATACGTTTCCATGATATGGAGCAGCAGCCGCTGAGCCGGCTTGTATCGCGATTGTTTTAACGCATTGATGACCATCGTCGGGTGACTCTTGAGCCGTTCTTCAACCGCAAACAGCTCCGCCAGACGTTCCATCGCCCGTCGTTTCTCCTCGGGGCTGCCGACGCGAATGAGCCCGATCAGGCAACGACTCTGGCCCCAAAACTCCAGCGAGTACGGCACATCAAACACATTGCTCGGGATCGGTTCGGCCAGAGCGGTGCGATACAGTGGAAGGACCGGCATAAGTTTTTCGTCGGGCATCCCGAACAGGGTCGACATCGCCCGTGACGACGATGGGCTCTTCGAGGTGCGGAGAACCTCGTACAGGTAATCGTAAACGCATTCCTTCAGCACCATCTCGCCCGACTTCTTATCCTTGTACCAGGCGTTGCCCCAGTTCACGATGCGTTCGAAATCGTTGGGATCGTCCTTGTTGGAGCGGTCTTTCGCGGCGACGGATATGAACGACCGATCGTCAATTTCTCTGAGATCGCAATACGCCTGGCCGCGAATCGAGGCATCCTTGTGGTGCATGAAGCCGCGAAGCTGCTGGAGGCCGTAGGCGTCCCCGAGATACGCCATGCGGAAGGCGTACTCCTCCCTCACTGGTACCCATTTCAGTTGGCGATAAATGTCCCGCAGGGCGCCGATGGCCAGCTTCTTCTCGGCGTCGCTGCCAAAGTGGTGCAGACCTATCGCCGCGCACGCCCGCACACCATTGGGTGGCCCCTCCCGGACCACGCGAAGCAGGACGTCCTTTGATGCCGAGTTGTTGATGTGAACAAGTGCCTTGACACATGTTTTTGCCGAGCATGGACTGAACGCGCCCGGCATTATGTGAGCGCAAAGACGCGACGGACCGTCATGCCACCCGATGTCGGGGCGGGCCTGCGTGTTGGAGATCTCGGCGAGCAGGCGCTTTTCGAAGGCACTCCGGCTGCGTTCCGTGACTGCTCGTGTCAGACTGGCGCCCATCCAGCCGTTGACCCAGTTACTGGGGTCGACGGGGTTCGGATCGAACTCAGGGTCTTCGAAAGCCGTCTTGACGATGTAGTCTTCAACTTCCGGCGGCAGGACCATCCGCGGGTCCTGTTCATACCACAAACGGAGCCATTTGACGCGCTCGCTGGCCGGCGAATTGGAATCAGCCAGGGCCCGCCTGATGCGTTCCTCCACCCGCTTGTCGCCGATCTTCCGAAGGATGCGAGCAAAGGTCACTGATGGCCGGATCTCGGGGTCGACTGCCTCGAGAAGCAGTTCCCGAACTCCGGCCCGATTGAGTTTTGCCAGGCACGTCAGACCATGTTGGCAGAATTCCATCGCATCATACTGTGCTTTTTCCACAGCCTGCCGGCTGCGCAGGCGATCCAGTATGATCTGCTCCGCCATGAGCAGACCCCGCTGATGCTCCCGTTCGTCGAGGGGTTTGGTCCAATCCTGCACTGGCAGCCCTGCCGGCCGGCTGGCAGGAGCCGGCTCGGCTTTGTCGGCGTCAGCCAATGGCCCCGTGGGGGGCACACGAGATCGCAAATCACCGACCTGCACGAGGCTGCCGGACGCGTCCTTCCGGCAGAGCATGCGGTAGCGGAATTTGACGGACCACTCCTCGAGGATTGCCTCCTGTACCTGCAGGAGCGCAACCCCGCCTTCTCGCGTCTTGAAGAGGAAGGTGTCGACAAACTGGTTGCCCTTCTTGCGGATGGAGTAGCTAAAGCTCATGGGCGGAAGCTTCAGCGGTTCCGGCCTGCCGACCGCCTCGACCATCGCCGGCCACGCCCCCGGCTCCAGAGCCCAGCCGAGGCAGTTGTGCATGGTCAGTTGCGTCTTTTCCAGCTCGTCGCTGCCCGAACTCTGGACATAGATGTCGATACCGCGCTCCTCGTCCCATTGGGCCTCTCTGCGCCGCTGCCTGGCATCCCATGGTTCTCCAGCGTCGGGGTAAGGGCGGCCGCCGTACGCCCGGCCGGTGTCCAGGTCGACGTACGTATCTCCCATCTTCCATCCGCCATAACCCTCGCGATCGAGCACGTGCGTACGGATCACCATCTCCTTTTCCGGACCGAAGGAGTATTCCGGTCCGGTCGGAACCGTTGGACCGAGGATGCGCAGACCGGCCTCTTCGACGGGGTCCTGGCGAGACATGCCCGGCCAGCGCTTGACCTCGGCCAGTTCCTCCGGCGTCAGCAGGCTCGAAGCGTTCGCATCCCACCAGGCCTGCCACCGCCGTGCCACCTCCTCCCTGAACTTCATGCTTTGGGCGGGGTTCGGCCGCCCATCCAGGTGTTTGTCGCCCTCAGAATGGCCGGTGATCTTCTCCAAAGCCCCGTTAATCTCGGTCACTGCCCGGTGGAAGGCGAACCTATCGCGCTTGTCTTCGGCCTCGATCGGTTCCGCCTGGTTTGCTCTGATGAATCGAGCCCATTCCTCGTTGGTCGGCAGATGGACAGTACAATCGCTACCCTCGCGATATGGGCATTTGGGCAGTTCCCGGATCAGCGCCGGCACGGCCCGGAGATCGCCGATGGCCCGCAATGTGAGGGCAATCGCCCGGCGCTTCCCCTGATCATCCGGCGTGCGACGCATCAGTTCCATCGCCAAATCAGGCACGGCCCGCCTGCCGTCCTGCGTCAGGCGGTACGCTGCGCCCATCCACCCATCCCAGCCGCCAATGACAACTTGCTGCCGCAGGATGTAAATGTCCGCCCGAATCCGATCCAGGCTGCGGTTCCACTCGTTGATCCCCCTGGCCGCAGCGGCGAGGTCATCCGGGATCGGCGTAGGCTTTCCTTTGTCCCCTTGGGTGGCGAACAGGATGACGTATGGCTGCGCCGCCGTTCCTTGAGTGCTTTGAAACTTCTCGCGGGTCGGCGACACATTGATCTCCAACTGGTAGATGGTCGCTGCCTTCAACTCCACGGGAACCGAGCACGTTGTCTTCTTGTGATCATAGCGAGGCCGGCCCGTCAACGGCGGCGCCGTCGCCGTGGTCCGCGGCCTTTCCGGTCCGGCGAAGGCCAATCCGCCCCCTCCACGGACATCTCCGCCCGCCACGACTCGGCCCCCACCGGCCGGTTTCGTTTCTGCCTCGGCGACCGTCCAGGACCAGGAGTTGTCCTTCATCTTCTGGTCGAACGTAACGCGGATCTCCCTCAAAGTGGCGGGTACGGCGTTATCAAACACCCGGGGCTGCGTCTCGAATACAGCCGGCGGGTTCTGGCCGGCGGCCCTGAGGTCCCCCAGCAGTTTCTCGGCCTCGGCGACCAGATCCTTCTGGTCGGGATAGTCCGAGATCAACGCTCGAAACGCCGCGGCCGCCCGGGCCTGATCGCCCTTGGCAAGCAGGCACCGTCCCTGGCGGAACTGGGCCTGGGCGGCGATCGGCCGTTCGGCTTTCGATTTGGCACTGATCTGGCCGTAGATCCGGATGGCCTCGTCCAGGTCGCCCAGCGTCTCCTCCGCATAGATGCCCTTTTCCAGCAGCACCGTAAGCGGCTCCGCGGCCACCACAAACGAACCAAGCTGCAATACAAGCCCGGCCGGGATCAGCAGAATCCAGTACAGGGGCCTCATTGCGTTCTCCTTCGCTCAATCGCGCGAGCACCTTGGCCGTCCCTTAAACATACACCATAAACCTCACCGCTTCCTCACCGCTGCGAGTTTTCGGCCCTGAAGCAGCCCAAAACCGGCAGCAAGAGCCAGCCAGATAGTGGTGGGCTCTGGAATAACGGCTACCCATCCCCGAGCGCTGCCGTCGGAAGCCCAGACGCCGTTGCCGGCGATTACCAGGCCGTCTGCTGAAATGGAAACCGCCTCCGTGAGCTGCGCCCAGTCGCCCAGATCAACGCCGGCCTGCGTGAGCACATCCATCACCAGCGCCCCCTGGCCGGTCGTGTCCCATGTGCCGGTGCGATCCCAGACAGCAGCGCGTCTAGTCTCCCACGATGTACCACAGGAATAGCCGACCACGACGCCATCGTCGGTGACGTCATAACCTACACTGCCTGTATCCATGGCCAGAGGGCTCAGATCGATGGCTTGCGTCTGGCCGGTCTTCCAGAGGAAGGCGTGGTAGTTCGTACTGTCGACACAAGAACCGCCGGTCATCCAAGTCCCATCAGGCGAGATTCCGATGCCCTGCCCGACGCCCTGCTCGCTCGAGAGGGAAGGTATAAGGCCCGAACCGCTCTGCCATGCCCAGAGGGACCGGGCACCCGAGCCGCCCGAATCAGACCCAACGCACACACCTGTTGAGGCGACGGCGTCGAAGTAAGTTCCCCCCGTGCCCTTGAAGTCCCAGTAGTCGTCTTGGGTGCTCGATCCGCGGTATCGGTAGCCCTTCGCGCCCTTATAACATGTGCTGGTCGTCCAACCGGCGATGTAGTATTTGTCGCCGTTCGTGCTTGTGGAAACACTGTTGCACGACGACACCTCGGTGTAGACGGCTCCGGGCAGAATGGCCCAGGATCCGAGCCATGGTCCGGTCCCACTCAACGGGGCGTTATATCTTTGCGCGGTGTAGCCGATCTGGCCGGCGATCACGATCTCTCCCACGGCCGGCCTCACGTCCACGCCGGTCGCGTAGCCATACTGGTCTCCGGGGTTGGGCAGGGCCTGGGTCCCCGTCCCCCGTTGCCAGAGAAAGGGCGCCATGAAACCGGCTGCGTTCACGCCGCCCCCCACGACACACATGCCGTCCGGGGACAAAGCCATGACCATGCTGTAGCCATGGCTTTCATCCAACACGCCGACGGGAACGAGGGAGGCGGCCGACGCCTCATCTCCTCGCGTCGCCAACGAGCACCCAACCGCAGTCAACATGACGACCTTCGCTTTGATAGTGTTTCTGACTCTCATGGCTCGGTCTCCTGGGCCCAAGATAGATTCTTTCTCTTTGCTTTCCATAAACATGCCCCGCACTTTTCACCGGTTTCTCACCCCTTTCTCACGGTTATCTCACCTCTGAAAATCTCTGCTTGGCGGCGAAAAGCGGATGCCAGCCGTTCGGGTCGAGATGGAGGCAAGCGAGGGTATACAGGGGGTGCTAACCGTGTCAGAGCCGGTGGTCAATTGATCGCCCTGAGTAGATTCAGATCGACCCGTTAAGCAGAACGAGTGATCCTACGACGATTCGAAAGAGAGGTGTTCCATGAGCCAGGAGCCCGGTCGCATCAGCCAATTCGAAGTCGACCACTACGTCACCGGCTCCCTCCGCCGCATCTACGAGTTCCACGGCTTCCCGATCAGCGAGTATCTCTACCAAGTACAGCCCAAGCAGGGCGGGCTGCTCTGCCTTCCCGTGAAGGCGAGTCGGGGATGAGCCCTGATTTCGCCACCCCGTCGTTTTGTCCGTGTTTCTGCCGGGTGATGCGTGCCGCGACCTGATACGCCCCTTTACTCACGAGCGCTGCCGATCCCTCGAAGCCCGTCCTCGGGCGCTGAAGAGTTCCAGCTTTTCGAGATGGCATTCCTGTCGGCTTGGCGCTTCCCAATCGCGGCTTTTCTGGTAGAATACGGCTTGAGTAGAGCAAGGTTCAGAGGCTCCGCTCTACTTAAGCTCCACGGCGGTTGGTTTATAAGATCTTGATCGGAAAAGACTTATGAACGAAACGCGGGCGTAATTCAGTGGTAGAATGCCAGCTTCCCAAGCCGTGTTTTCACGTCCATAACAGCTGACTCCATAATCACTTACGAAATCCTGGCAACATGCGTTCGCACGATTCTGGCAACATTTTCGAGCCTACACATCTCTGCCCAACCACGCAGAACCGTCTCCAGATCGGGAGCCGAATGAAACGACGTCGCACGCGATGCCGGCGATAGGGCAGCTTCGGGATCAATCCGGCCCCGCTCTCGTGTTCACAGTTACGGACTGCGTTTTGGGGAAGGATAGGCCCTGAAGATGGTCCATGCTCCGTGGAGTTGCCGCGTCTCTTGGGGGAGCACGACGGTCCCCGCCGCCGGGCTATGCCCAGGTCACGGCCCCTGTTATCTTGAGCACCATGGCCCGATTCGTTCACCAGGAAAGTGAGACCGTTGAGTTCAAGGAACGATGGACCGACAGCACCCTTGAAGCTCTCGCCGCCTTCGCCAACCACAAGGGCGGTACGGTTTACGTGGGGATTGCTGATGATGGTCGGCCAGTCGGGTGCAATGTGTCCGACGATGAGCAACAACGCATCGTCAACCAAGTCGTCCAGGCCCTCGGTTTGCGCCCCCGCCTTCGTGTCGAAAAGCGCGGTCGAGCGAACGTCCTTGTCCTCCAGGTCGAGCCGACCACGATACCAACGCCTTGCCGTGGTCGGTACTTCACCCGCGTGGGCACCACCAACCGCGACATGACGCCGGATCAGGTGGGCCGGCGGCTGATGGATCAACTCGGCGAGTCATGGGACGGCTTGCCGAGCAAAGTCACTATCAAGGACCTCAAAAACACCGCATTCCGCCGCTTTGCACAGATTGCCCAAAGACGTCTTCCGAGGCTCAGCCCGAAGGATCCGCCCAAGCGGGCCATGGAGAATCTGGACCTCTTGTCGGATGGTTTCCTCACGAAGGGGGCGGTGCTACTCTTCGGTAAGCGGCCTCGGCAGGCGTGTTCCTCGGCTCGACTCCAGGTCGGACGATTCAAGGGCGAGGTCATCCTCGACAACCGTTTCCTGGACGGTACTCTCTGGGAACAGCTTGACGCCACGATGGATGCGCTCCGCGGCTATCTACAGGTCAGACAAGAGGTCCGGTCCACCGCGCCGACAGTCGAAGGCCTCCAGCACCACGACATCTGGGAGTATCCGCTCGATGCCCTGCGTGAAGCGATCATCAATGCCCTGATTCATCGCGACTACACGGTGTCCGGGCACATTCAGGTGCGGGTAGAAGACGATTCCATCAGGATCTGGAGCCCGGGTGACCTGCCGCCGGGCATGACGCTCACCAAGCTGCTTCGGGAACCACACGGCTCACGGCCCCGGAATCCGTTCCTGGCGGAGGCATTCTTCTTCGCTGGATTGATCGAAAGCTGGGGTACCGGCATCGGCCGCATGCGTCGCCTCTGCCGCGAACAGGGGCTTCCCGAACCGGATTTCCGGGAGGAGACGGGTGGATTCCTGGTCATGTTCTCCAAGGACCGGTTCAGCGAAGACCGCCTTCAAACGCTGGGATTGACCGAGGCGCAGCTTCGAATCGTCAGGGCCGTAAAGGAGCAAGGCCTTACCACGAATCGCACAGTCCAGAAACTGCTGGGCGTCTCCAGGGCCACGGCGATTCGCCTTCTCGACGGCCTCGTAAAGAAAGGTGTCCTTGTTCGCCGCGGAAAGACCGGCCGAGCTGCCCATTACGTGCTAAACGCCTCGTAAACGACTCAAACGACTCAGAAACGACCCGGAAACGGCTCCGCGTCGAGTGAGGGGCAGCGAAACGATCAGTACCCAAGGAGCATCCTCGTGGCCAAGCGTAAGCCAACGCGCGATGAACAGCGGGAGCATCGTATCGAGATGGAGATCGTCGTGGATGCTCATGATACCGACGAGCGGGTGATGGGCTGGCACTATTACGTCGACGATAAGCTCCGATTCCCGTTCACCGCGACCTGCACCGCCAAGCGCGCTATCTCTCCGTTGCGCGTTGGCGATGAAGTAGAGGTCATCGGCATGCCGGGCGAGGACGAGTGTTCGCACGAGATGTTTGTCAGTATCCGGTGGGACAGGAAGGAAGGCTTGGCCGTGCCGCTGTCCCAACTGAAGCCTGTGGGCGATACGGACGAAGGAACCCAGGAGGCCGTCGCCGACTGGCACTACTGGGTCCGCATGGGCTATGAATTCTGAAGCCTCGCGGCTGTCGGAGCGTGAATGAGGCAGGAGCAGGTGCACATCACGACCCACCGAAGCAATGAAAACGTTCACCACCATTCACCGGTTGAATTGAAGATCTCGCTGTTTCGGTCGCTCTTTCGCGGACGTGAGGACGTCTATCCCCGCCGCTTTGAGAGCCGCAAAACGGGCAAATCCGGCTATCAGCCCGCCTGTGCCCATGAATGGGTGAGAGGGATCTGCGAGAAGCCCAAAGTCAAATGTGCCGAGTGCCCCAGCCGCCGATTCCTTCCCATCACGGATGAGGTGATCCGTTGGCATCTTTCGGGACAGGACGACAATGGCCACGCGTTCGTCATGGGCGTCTATCCGATGCTGCAGGACGAGACCTGCTTTTTCTTGGCTGTCGATTTCGACAAGGCTAATTGGTGCCACGACGCGGCAGCGTTCGTTCGAACGTGCCGTGACCTGCACGTGCCGGCTGCCTTGGAACGGTCGCGATCGGGCAACGGCGGCCACGTATGGCTATTCTTCGATGAGGCCATCCCGGCCACCTTGGCTCGCAAGCTCGGGTCGCACGTCTTAACCGAAACGATGGAGCGACGCCCGGATATCGGCCTGGATTCGTATGACCGCTTCTTCCCGAACCAAGACACGCTTCCGCACGGTGGATTTGGCAACCTGATCGCATTGCCATTGCAGAAACACCCTCGCGAACAAGGACACAGCGTCTTTATCGACGACCGGCTCGTTCCTTACACGGACCAGTGGGCATTTCTTTCGACCGTACACAAGATAGCTCGCTCCGAGGTGGAGAGGATTGTGCGTGACGCCGAAGGCAACGGCCGCATTGTCGGGGTTCGGCTCGCGATGCCAGACGATGAAGACGCCGAACCATGGGCCGCGCCACCCTCGCGCCGTCGGAAGGAGACGCCGATCACGGAACCGCTGCCGGAGAGCCTGGAGCTGATTCTTGGGAGCGAAATCTACATTGCCAGGGAGATGCTGCCTGCGGGCCTTCGCAATCGGCTGCTGCGTCTCGCCGCATTTCAGAATCCGGAATTCTACAAGGCACAGGCCATGCGCCTGCCCACCTATGACAAGCCGAGGGTCATCGCCTGTGCGGAGGATCACCCTCATCACCTTGGTTTGCCGCGTGGGTGCCTCGAAGACGTGCAGCAACTTCTGGCTGACCTGAAGATCCAGTCTGTGATCCGGGACGAACGATATACCGGCATGCCGCTGGACGTCGCGTTTCACGGCGAATTGCGCCCAGAACAGAAAGTCGTCGCGGAGACGATGCTGGCCTGCGACACGGGAGTCCTTTCGGCCACCACCGCGTTTGGCAAGACCGTGCTTGCGGCATGGCTTATCGCACAGCGCCGCGTCAATACACTGGTCCTCGTACACCGACGGCAACTACTGGAACAATGGGTTGAACGCTTGTCAGCGTTCCTGGGCCTACCACCGAAGGCGATTGGTCGGATAGGCGGCGGGCGGAAGACACCGACAGGTACGCTGGACGTGGCGGTCATCCAGAGCCTGATCCGCAAAGGCGTCGTGGATGACCAGGTTGCGGACTACGGCCATCTCATCGTCGATGAATGCCATCGCCTATTGTCCTGACGGAGCGCAATGAGCACCTCGATCGCTTGGCTGACAGGCTGTCGCCCGAAATCCGTCACCTGATTGTGCTCCGGGGCGGCATGACAAGCAAGGAACTCAAGACGCTCACGGCGCGCCTGGCAACCGTTCCGGATACTGAAGAGCGGGTGCTTGTGGCAACAGGGAAATACGTTGGCGAGGGGTTCGACGACGCTCGGCTGGACACGTTGTTTCTCACATTGCCGGTGTCCTGGCGCGGCACGATTGCTCAGTACGTCGGGCGCCTGCATCGCCTGAACGAACGGAAACGCGAAGTGCGCGTTTATGACTATGCCGACCTCAACGTACCCATGCTGGCCAGGATGTTCGACCGGCGTTGCCGCGGATACGAGGCGGTGGGCTATTCAATCCTCCTGCCGGCCAGTGCGGTTCCCGGGTGGCCTGCTGATGTCCCGCTTCCGGTTGATCCTCAGTGGAAGCAGGATTATGCAGCCAGCGTTCGTCGGCTGGTTCGCGACGGAGTGGATACCCCCCTGGCCAATCTGTTCGTCCACGCTGCACGCAAGGTATCGCCAGACGCGGAGGGAGCAAGCCGCGCAAGGAGCGCCAGCGAGGCCTTCCTCTTCCGTCGCCTGGAGACATTGCCGGAAACGGCTGGACGGTTCCGGCTGAACGTCGAGTTGCCCATTCCCTTCGATGGCTCGGGCAAGATGGAAGTCGATTGTCTGTGCGCAGAAGCGGCCCTGATTGTGGAACTGGACGGTGGGCAACATCTGGCAGACGCCGTAGCCTATCGTCGCGACCGGCGCAAGGACACCCTGATGCAGGAACATGGCTACTTCGTGCTGCGATTCCTCGCCGAAGACGTGGGCGCGCGGTTGGACGAGGTCCTCGACGCAATTCTCCGGGCTCTGGCACATCGCCGAAAAGGGCAGTCGTGATTCACGCGTTAGCCCGGACACCGTGAGGATGACAGTCCGCCGATGGGATGCGTGAGCATACTCGTTGTTGCCGGATCTGCGCGATGGGGATCTGCTTACCGGTGGAAGCTTAGGTGGTCTTGCCGTCCAGGGTCGCGCGAATGATCCCACCTCGGTCGGGTCTTGCGAGTAATCTCGTCGAGCGGCCGCCTGTTCTGGTACATCGCTCTGCTGGCAACAAAGACGTCCAGCTTTCAACGCTGGATGTTGATCCGCGGAATCACGGCGAAAACGCTTGCTTCCTGTGGCAAAAGGGCTTATGATTACGTCCCAAGGCGTCCCGGGAGCACAGTTCATGGCGACAGCCGAGCAGAGCTTAAGTGCTTTCGTGATCAATGGTTGCGGGCGTAACTCAGTGGTAGAGTGTCAGCTTCCCAAGCTG
>CAZPIO010000063.1:0-41543 GCA_964586235.1 uncultured Planctomycetales bacterium | reverse complement strand
ACAAGTATGCGCTACAAAAACCCAATGCGCAAATAAAGTGTGGCGCGAATCTGATGACTTGGCCGGCCTCCGGCCTGTCGGCCGCGGCTTCGAGCAAGTGCCGTGCCGAACAGGATTGCTTCTGACCCCTCCGGACTGGCGCAATCCCCGTTTACGGTCTCGGTCTTACCTGCCGTCGTCGCAATAGAGCCCACGGAAGCACGAGTAGCAGTACGGCGGCGATCGAAGGCTCAGGTACAGATAAATCGGTGCTCGCGACGAATACGCCGAACGGATAGCCGGAGCCGTAGGCGAGGAAGCTGCGAATCTCGAGACCGGTGTTGCCGTCGAAGACTTTGATTTGACCACCGCCGCCTTGGCCGGCAGCCGTGATGATATCGGCGAAGCCGTCACCGTTGATGTCCCCCGCTGCGACGCGCACGCCGCCCGCGAACGAGGGGTCAAAAGCGAAAAAGCTGCGAATCTCGCTGCCGGTCAGCCCGTCGAACACCTTCACGTGGGGCGCCACACCGGAATCGGTGCCGGTGATCAGGTCAGCCAGGCCGTCGTTGTTCACGTCGCCGGCGGCAACGTACACTCCCCCTGAGTAACCCGCGCCGTAGGCGAGGAAGCTTCGCAGCTCACTGCCCGAGTTCCCGTCGAAAACCTTCACGTGGCCGCTGCCCCCATCGCCCGCCCCCGTGATGATGTCCTCGAAGCCATCATTGTTGATATCGCCGGCAGCGACACGCACGCCGCCCGTAAATCCGGGCGCGTATGCAAAGAAGCTGCGAATCTCCGCATTCGAGTTCCCGTCGAAAACCTTCACGTGCCCCGCTCCCGCATCCGGGCCCGTCATAATGTCGGAAGTAAGATCATGATTGACGTCGCCGCCGCCGACAAAGACGCCGCCCGAATAATTGCCGCCGTAAGCCAGAAAACTGCGAATCTCGTTGCCGGTGACGCCGTCGAAAACTTTCGTGTGTCCGAAGCCAAGGTCACCAGCGCCCGTAATGATGTCCGCGAGGCCATCGCCATTAAGATCGCCGGTCGCGACTCGCACGCCACCGGTAAACACGCCGCCGTAGGCCAGGAAGCTGGACTCCTCTATACCCGTCGTGTAATCGAAGACTCTGACGGTTGAAAATGCACCGTTATCGGTTCCTGTGACAATGGCCGCGAAGACGCCGTTTGCCATCGTGCATACAATAGTTGCCGCGAACATCATGCGATACATGGCCGGACCCCCAAGAAGAGTTCACGAGATCCTTCAGGACTCACATAACCGATGAGAGCGAAACGCACCGCTACCAATCCGAGGTTTTCCTCATAACCTTGCCCGGCTGCCCCGCCGGGCCGTGTTCCGCTGCCATACAGAGCCAATACGGAACCACTTTTATTCTAGGCTCGCCCTGCGAACAGCCCACAAGCTCCTCTGTTCATTCCGTCCGTTGGCCCACCTGGGCGGGAGTAGTCGTCGGTGATCCGCTCTCAATCCTTGACCGAACCACTCCTCCGCTCCCGCCGAAGCGGGTTGTTGTTTGCGTGATACAAACCAGGGGCGGCCGCGGCCGCGCCTGGCTACGGGCCACTGCCGCGCTCGGGGCAGGTGGTCACGGCCGAAAGAGGCGACGGACAAACAAAGGTCTCAGGATGAGTTGCTATAGCTTTTTGCGAATGAGTGTAACTGTCGGCGTCCCAGCCTGCGGACGGCCGACTCGGACTTCGGCGAGCTCAGTCGAGCCGAGGTCGGCCGCTACGGACAAACGGGAAACGCCATAGACGGTTCATCCTTGCCTGGTTCGCCCTGCGCGCAGCGACGTCGCAACGAGAACGTAGCTGGTTTCTGGAAGGGCGTGAAACGGGGCTTGCGCCGAGCAACCTGCGAGAGGAGGATGCGAGAAGGCTATTCGGCTGTTCGGTTGTTCGACTATTCGACTGTTCGGGGGCCAGGGTGCTCTGGCCTTATCTGACCGGGCATTCTCCTCCACGTGCTCCGGGCGGTTTGATGAAATCGCCTCTCGGATCTTAGGCGGATAGCAGTATTCGGCATCCCTCCACGGGGCGCAGAAATCGCCTTGTTGACGCGCAACAATCGCCCGTCAAATCGCTGAAAGTTTGCTCCGGTCAACGGCCGATGACTCATCGACGGCCGTGGATGGCCGCAGCGAACTGATGAGTCCATATCTCCTTGACGGAGCCGCACGGATGGAACCCACCCAGATGACCAAGCAGGATATCATCGCCGACATTCGCCTTCGGAACCGCACCGCTTCCGAGGAGTTTCTCGCCGGCTTCAACGAAGAGGATCTGCTGGCATATCTCTCGAACCTGCAAGAGGTTGTGCCAGTACCCGTGGCCGCGGAGCATCGCCGGTCGCAAAGCCGGCACCGCCCGAGCGATACGGTTCGGCCGATCCGCGGCTCGATTTTAAGGTCCTATAAACCATATATGGGGCGCCCAACGCACGCGGGCACAACATATTGCGCAAAAAGACGCCGAAACTACGTCCAATTAAGCTAGTTCCCCTCAAGAACGTCCGCTAGGAACGTCGATAACAGTGTTGGTGTGAGAGCACCGCGAGAGCGGGTTGATGGATCGGCCCTTCACGCAGTCCTGGTGGGGGTCAGTAACTCAAAACTCACCGGCGTTTCATGGAGGAATGCCACGCAAATGGCGCGGGTGTCCTTGCGCCCGTGCCTGGTGTGAAGGGAACCGACGATCCGCAAAGAGGTTAGAGCAGCGGGTAGCAAGGAACAGGCCGGCCGTGCGGTTTTTGGGCGTGGAGAGCCCCGATGGTCGCCGGGCCGGAACAAGGTGATGGCAGATGAACGACATTCCTCCAATCAAGTCAGCAGCAAGCCCAGTGGGGATCAGGCCTCCGATCGTGCCTGAGGGACCCGGAGGCGAAGAAGCACCGCAGGCCCGATCCGCGCCGCTGGCGGACCGCGTGGACATCTCCGAAATGGGCCAATTGCTCAGCACCCTGGACGCGGGGTCAGACATCCGCGTCGACAAGGTGACGGAGATCCGCGAGGCCATCGCCAACGGAACCTATATTACTGATGCGAAGATCAACTACACGGTCAGCCGCCTGCTGGAGGAGCTGAAGGCCCAGGATATGGATTGAACCCTTAAAACGCCGGTTTCGCCGGCTGACTGGTACCGCAGACCAGCAGAAGCCCACGATCATGCGATCGTGGGCTTTTTCTTTGGCGCCAGTCGCAGCGAAAGGTCGATGCGGCTGTTCTACCGGACAACGTTCACCGGCTCGAACCGATAAAGAGCGACCTTTTCGGCGGCGGAGGGGGCGGTGAACTGGCAGCGATAGGTTTTGCCGGTGCTCAGGTCACCGATGTAGTCGAAAGTATAGGTCTGGCCGACCTTGAGCGTGGCGACCATGAAGAACTCCTCCGTCCCCATCTGGGCGGCCTCGTAGGCCTGGATCACGGTGCTGGTGCTCTGCCGTCTGAAAGTGACGGGCTTGCCGGCCGAATCGGTCAGCCGGCAGTGGTCCTTGATCCAGCCGTTCCAATCCTTGCCCTTGCCGCTCATCGAATCCTTCCCCCGGCTGACGGCGGCCAGGGTGACGCCGATGATGACGTGCATATCCACCTGCCCGCCGGTGGGCTTGCCGAAGGCCAGGGGGATATTCAGGGCCGCCCCCTCGGTGTCGCCCGACTTGAAGGCCACCCAGTACCCGAGAGCCGCCAGGATCAGCAATATGCCAATGATATAGACCGGCTTCATCATTCACCCCTTCGGATTGGAACGAGGTTCGTTCTCGACCGACTGACGAGGATCAGACAAGACGCCTCTACCTCAGTCGTTCGCGATTCAGCACGCCACATGCCCGTCCGTCGCCGCCGCATGCTGCAATGTGCCAACGGGTCCATGACACATTCGACGGGGAGACGCTGTGGTTCTTTCAGAACCGCGACCCTGGTTCGCCGCGGCGACCGTACGGGAGCGGCCCCCTTGCTGTGCCGACCACTTTGCGGTCGGGGCCCCTCGCTTACGCTCGGAGTCCTGAAAGAGCCGCCCAGAGTGTCGCGGTCCGATGGCCCAACGCGTCTACGCCGGCAGGACCGTATCCAGTGTGATCGGTGACCCGGTTCCGGCGAGATGCCCGACGGCGTCGGCGGTGATTACCGCCCACTTGGCGGCGGCCGTCAACTGGCGGGACCAGTCGCGACCCGGCAAATCCAGGCGCAGGCTCATGACCACCAGTGCCACATAGCTCAATATGGTATATCCGATCGCAAAACCCAGCAAAGCCCCACCCGCACGGTCCACGAAGACCGGGTAGCTGATCTCAGGGTCGCCGAAACAGAATCGGGCCAAGGATCGCAGCAGGAGATAAGCGACGACGGCAATGGTCAGCAGGCAGAGACCATACAGGCAGGGGCTCTCGGCCGGTATGGCCGACCGCAAGGGGCCGCCGAAACCGATGCCCGCTGCCACGGCAAGAACCAGCAGCAGGTAGCGTTCGAACATCGCGTACAGGCCCAGACTGGTGCCGACATACGCGACATACGCCGAGACAATCAGGAAACCCAGCAGAACCATCAGCTCACCGTCACCCGCATGACTTCGGCCATGCTCGTCGTCCCGTTCAATACCTTGGCCACACCATCGTGCCGCATCGTGATCATGCCGCCGGACTTCGCCAGGGCCTGCAGGCCGTGCAGCGTCGGGCGGGAGCGCATTTGCTCGTCGATCTCGGCCGACATCGGCAGGAACTCGAAGATGCCCTCGCGTCCCCGGTACCCCGTGTTGTCGCACTCGGGGCAGCCGGCGGGCTCATAGACGTGGTCGAGCGGGATCTTCCGCGCGGCCGCTTCCCGGCTGAGGCGATCAGAAATGAAGGCCCGCCTGCGGCACTTCGGACACAGCTTGCGGACCAGTCTTTGTGAGAGCACGCAGGCTACGGAGGCCGCGATCAGATGCGGCTCGATGCCCAGCTCGATAAGGCGGATCAGGCCGGTAACCGCGTCGTTGGAGTGCAGCGTCGAGAAGACGAGGTGGCCCGTCTCGGATGCCTGGAGGGCTATGCGAGCGGTTTCGGCATCGCGGATCTCACCCACGAAAATCACGTCGGGCGACTGGCGGAGCACATGTCGCAACTGGCCGGCGAAGGTGATGCCCGCCTTGGTGTTGATCTCCGTCTGGCTGGCGATCATCAGGGTGTATTCGATCGGATCCTCAATGGTGATGATGTTTCTCCCCGAGTCCGCCAGCTCATTGATGGCGGCGTAAAGGGTCGTGCTCTTGCCGCTGCCGGTGGGGCCGCAGACCAGCACCATGCCGTGAGGACGCCGGATCTGCTGCCACAGGAGTTCCATGTTACGGTGGGACAGTCCGAGCTGGTCGAGACCCAGCAAACCGGTGGCGCTGTCCAGGACGCGGATCGCGATCTTCTCGCCGTAGACGGTTCCGGCGGTGGCGACGCGGAGCTTGATCTCGCGATCGTCGTGACAGGCCAGCAGCGACCCGTCCTGGGCCCGGCGGCGCTCGGCGATGTCCATCCCGGCAATGATCTTGAAACAATTGAGAACCGCCAGGGCGGTGTCTCGTTCGATCCGTTCGGTTTCGCGGAGAAGGCCGTCCACGCGGTACCGCAACTGGTAGGTCTGATCGGACCTCGGATCGAGCAGGATGTCGGAAGCCCGCAGACGCACGGCCCAATCCACCATCTGACGGGCGAGGGTCAGCGCGACCGCTTCCTGTCCCGAGGATCTGCCGGACGCGTGCGATTCGACGCGCTTGCCGTCGGGCCCCGCCAGCACGGTGACGAGTTCGGCGTCGTAGCGGCGATTCGGGACGGGCCAGCCGCCCAGCCTGGCCGCCAGGGCACGGATCCGTCCGCGGAAATCGGTCGGCCGGCCGGAGCCGTGACCGCTGATCCAGAGAACCGCCCAGGTCACAGGCCCGGCGAGCATCGCCAGCAGGTTGTAGTACGGTTGCGATCTACCCGTTGGTGCCAGTTGCCTGCCCACCACCACCATGCAGTGCAGCCAGAGGAAGACCAGCCCCACGAGCAGCGGGAAAACCACCGGAGAAACGAGCATCGGCGGGTAATTCATGTGCCGCCTCCCGCGGGCACGGCTAAGACGGAGCGATCGTCTCACGCGGAACCTGCTCGACAAAGATGCTGACCGATCCGACCTCGACGATGTCCTGGTTCTGCAGGGTTGAGCCCGAGACTCTTACGCCGTTGACTTTCATGTGCAGGCGACCGCTCAAATCGACGATCCGCGGCCAGCCCTCATCGACCCAGATCTGCAGGTGGCGCCGGCTGACCCGCGGGCACTGGACGACGACCGTGTTGCTCCGCGACCGGCCGATGGTAATCGGCGTCTCCGACAGGAGGAGCACATGGTCCGGCCCATCCTCCTCCGTGACACGGATCCGCCATTGCGCGGTCGCAAATACGCTGGCGGCATCGGCCGTGTCGCTGCCCGCGTCGGGCACGGGCTGACCGGGGTGGGGTTCCGGTTTTGTGGCGACATGGCCGTGGGGAGGCGCGGGCGCCGGAGTTGGAGAGCGCCAGGAGAGCTCCTCCATCATGACGCGCACGAAATCGTCATCAATAGCTTCAAGAGGTACAGTACGATCACTCATGTGGCGCACCTCCTGTGCGGGGCAGCCAGCCACGGGGGCCATTCTAGCTGTACGGGGCAAGCGTGGGAAGGAGACAAAGCAGGAATCGTCCTAAGCTACTTTTTGACAGACAATAAAGAGTGAAAGGCGGATACGTTGGTGAGGCTGTCGTCGGTCGGCCCCAGCGGTTCAACTGTCCCTCCGGGACTTGTTCGCTCTGAGCGTCCCCACGTTCACCAGCGATAAATCGGCGGGATATTCCCATCCACCCCTGCGAGCCGGCGTTGCGGAAGGCACCGGTAGACGAGCCCCTCGGCCTGTGCTCGGGACGAAGGCTGCCAGTGGTGCCCGGCGATAACCCTTGTCAGAAGACATGGCGGCGCCCCGGCAAGCCGGGGCTTGGCCATGCCACCCCTCATGGGATACCACCCCTCTTGGGATGCACCCCATGCCTGCCTTTTTGGGATGCACCCCACGCCTGCCTTTCTGGGATGCACCCGTGCCCCCGGGCAATGGCGGGCCGCGTTGACGGGGTAGGGGTCAACCATATAATCTGACCTGCTGCCATGGAGGGTCGGCCCTGGCTGGCCGTCGGCCGTGACCACGGCGTCGTCGGACCGGGCTGAGTCCGGCAGGAGGATCACGCCCGGTCCTCCCGCACCGGATGCATGCCAGATAATCGCCCGCGTGGGTTGCCCCAAGAGCTTCCTCAACCGGAGGTTTACGATGAGCAATTGGTGGATGCACGGCCGGTGCCCGGTCATGAAGCGTCTCTTCGCCGTCGCCGTGGTATTGGTGACGGGTCTCGGGACGACAGCCATCGCTCAGGATGCCGCCGCTCCCCCCGCCTCCGATCCGAGTGAGACTGAGGCCGCGGGACCGTCCATCGAGTCCCTGTTTGTCAACTACCTCCATTTCGCCCTGGTTGGTCGGTTTGACGTCGCCGACCAGAAGTTCGCCCAGCCGCTGCTGAGCCGCCCGGAGTTCAACCCGTTGACTCCTGACGCGGCCAACACGCTGGTCGCGCTGTGCGAGAAGTACCCGGACAGCCTCGACACTCTCCTGCTGCTGATCAACAACAGCAGCATCGGCGAAAACGCCAAGAAGCTCATGGCCCTGATCCGCGAGGCCCACACCCTCAAGCGGAAAGATCCCGCCCGGATCAAGGCCAACATCAAGCTTCTGGCCGGCGACCCGATGCAACAGGCGGTTGCGATAGAGCGTCTCGTCGAATCGGGCGAGTACGCCGTACCCTGGATGCTCGGCACGCTGACCGACCCGAAGCAAAGCCAACTCGCGCCGTTTGTCCTGCACGCCCTGCCGCACCTGGGGCTCAAGGCGGTCAACCCGCTGATTGCGGCCCTGAACACCAAGAGCGATCCGCTCCTGGAGGCGGTCATCGACTCGCTGGGCAAGATCGGTTACCCGCAGGCCCTGCCCTACCTGCAGCGGCTGGCAACCTCCAAGTCAACGCCGGAGTCGATCCAGCGGACGGCGGCGGAGGCGGCGAACCGGATTCTTGCCAAGCATCCGGGGATGAAGCTCAAAGCGGCGGACCAGTTGTTCAACGATCTGGCCGAGCAGTATTTCGCGGAAATCGACTCGCTCCGGCCGGACCCCCGCGAGGACCGCGCCAACCTGTGGCGCATTCGGCCGAATGCCGAACCGGGCGAGGACGTGGTCGAGCCGATCGCCGTGGAGAACAAGATCTACGGCCTCGTGCGGTGCATGGAATGCTGCCAGGCGTCGCTCGAACTCAACGCCGATCAGCCGGGCGTGCTGGCTTTGTGGCTGGCAACGAACTTCCGCAGGGAGTCGCGCCTGGGCCTGGACGTTGAATCAGATGAGACGGTCGATCAGCGCACGATGGACGCATCGCGGCCGGAGAACTTCCCACGGAGCATCTATTTCGCGCGGATGGCCGGCCCGACGTGCTGCCAGATTGTGCTGTCCCGGGGAATCAGGGAGCGCGACCGGAATATCGCCCTGGGAGCTGTCGCCGCCTTGAACGTCACCGCGGGTCGGCCGGCGATGACCAGCCCGCAGGATCCCAACGGGATGAGTCTCGGGGAGGCGTTGTACTTCCCCGATCTGCTGGTGCGGGTACAGGCGGCGCTGGCTCTGGGCAAGGCCATGCCGCCCGCCGCCTTCCACGGATCGACCGAGGTCGTGCCTGTGCTGGCCTCGGTGCTGACACCGTCCGACAAGAAGAGCTTCCTGCTTGTCGACCCCCAGAGCGAGTCGGCGGGCGTGATCCAGACCGGGCTGATCAACGCAGGTGCCGCGGTCGTGTCGGCGGATCATCTCGGACCGGCGCTTGAGCAGGCCCGCCGCGAACTGACGCACCTGGACGGCATCTTCCTGGCCAGCGACATGAAACAGCCGACGGTCACCGAGGCCATCAACGAACTGAACAAGGACGAACGTTTCTGCCTGGTGCCCATCATCGTGCTGGTCAAGGAAAACGAGACCGGAGTCCTGGACCGCATCGGGAAGGCGGAGAAGCGCGTGAGCAGCGTTTTCGTCTTGACCACCTCTGACAAGAGCGTCGACCCGAAGATCGTCGAGCAGATGCTCGCCAAGCTCGAGCAGGTCACCACGCTGTGCGGGCTGCAGCCGCTGTCGCCGGAGAGGAAGCTGTCGCTGGCCCTGCAGGCGGCCGATGTGCTGCAAGGCATCGCCGCGAACCAGTCGCAGGTGTTCAACACGCAAGTGGCCATGCCGGCGCTGACCGAGGCGCTGCGCACGGGCACGGCGGAGGAGCTGCGGGTGGCCGCCGGGTCGGCACTCTCATGGATGGCCGTGCCGCAGGCCCAGCAGGCCATCGCGGGCGTCGCGGTGGCGGCCAAGGAGACCGAGTCGCTGCGGATCGCGACCTTCAGTCTGCTGGCCGACTCGGCCCGGCGCTTCGGCGGCCAGTTGGACGACGCGCTCATGACCCGGCTGATGGAGGTGGCGACCCAGGAGCCCAACCTGACGCTCCGCACCGCCGCCAGCCAGGCCCTGGGGGCCACCAACCCGCCGGTGCCGCGGATCGTGCCGATTATCCTGGCGGAATAGCTAAAGCCGGCGTCATTTCTGGATCTTGAGCAGCTCGGCGATGACGTCGTTTTGGGGATAAGGATGGCCGTGGTGGATACGAAACCCTTCGGCGAAGGGTTTGCCGATGAGTTTTCCGCGCTGGGCGCCTGTGCGCTTCATCATCTCGATGTACTCGTCCATGCCATGGTGAGCTCGGAGCCACTCTCGCTGTGACGCGTGACAGGCGAGCATGCGCTCCTTTGTCTCGATGACCGAGGTGATATCCACGACGAGTTCGGGCGTGACAGGCTGGCCGCTGATCGGGTCGATCAGCTCCACCGGGTCGGCGTAGTAGAGGTGCGGCACGGCCCTGCTCGGCGGGGCCGGATCGAGATCACAGGTGAGGAAGTTCGGCGCCGGGGCAATGAAGGTGGCGGCGCGCACCAGCCGGCCGGTCATTTCGTGATCGACCATGTAATCGGCCGGCGGCTGGGTGATGACGATGTCCGGGCGGGCCTTGCGGACGACTTCCACAAAACGGCGGATCGTCGGTTCATCATGGACAATGAGAACGTCCGAGCAGGCGGCGCAGCGATACTCTGCGTCGATGACTCGGGCGGCTGCGGCGGCCTCCCGGTGTCGAATCCTGGCGATTTCTTCCGGGCGATGCTGCACGGACCCGCAGTCACCGCTGGTAGCCGTCGCGATGATGATCTCGCAGCCGGCCTCCTGTTTGAGCCGGATCAGCGTGCCGGCGCAGGTGAACTCCACGTCGTCCGGATGAGCCATGAAGGCCAGGACTCGCTTTGCCATTGTGAACAGCTCCTGAGAAAAACGCATCCTTCCATCCCGAGCCCGCCGTCGACCGATCGAGCCGGGTCACGTCTTGACGTTGTCCAGCAGCAGCACGGAGATCGGCGTGAACACGAAGATCGGCAGCCAGTAAGGCAGGGTCTGCCAGATGCCCCCGGTGGGCTCGACAATCTGCTGACCGAGAAAAATCGCCAGGAACGCAACCCCGCACACCACCAGCGCCTTGCCCCCTGCGCCCAGGACGCTCCCCGGCAGCCGATTCATGAAGAACGGGATGCCCAGCAGCAGCAGGATCATGTTGCTGATCGGGAGCGTGAATCGCGTGTGGCGGATTCGGGCAACGCGGGCAGGTTCAGCATCGCCGCGCTTCTCGATCTGGCGGATCTGCCGCAGGCTGAGGAAATCGAGCCACTGGGCGCTCTTGCGAAGCAGCAGGTTGTCCGGTGAAAGCTCGGTGGGGTAGAACGAGGCCGGGACGGGTGTCAGGTTGCCGGCGGCGCCGGCGGCGACGCTGACTCCCTGCTCGCGACCGATCGTCAGCCGATAGCCTCGTTGCGTGAGTTCCCAGCCGCCCTTGCGGCCGTCCCAGCGAGCGCGGTCCGCCCGGATCACGCCGCGGAGCTTGCCATAGTTGGCCGCGTCGCCCGGCTCGGTGAACCTCTCGATGACGACCAGGCCGACGATCTGCTGCTCCTTGGGCGAGAATTTCTGGGCGCTGAACAGCCGACCGTCCTGGTCCTTCACGCACCACAAATCATAGGCCACAGCGCCCTCGACGTTGTCTCGAGAGCGGGCCAGCTTCGAGGCGATCGACGGCATCAGTACCTCCTGGTCGAAAACCAGGAGAGCGTTCATGACCAGGCCGGCCAGGACGATCGGCATCGCCACCCGGTACAGGCTGGTCCCCGAAGAGAGCACGGCCGTCACTTCGTTCTGCCGCTGGAGCCGGGCCAGGGTCACGCAGCCGGCGAACAGGGTGATCACGCCCGAGAGCTGGGCAAAATAGAGCGGGATGTTGCACAAGTAGTAATCGGCGATGTTGACCGCAACCTTGGCCAGTCCCTGAACATAAGAGACGTCCCGGTCGGGTCTGTCGGTGATCGTTTCCGTGAACTCGTCGGCGTTGAACGACAGGTCCAGGACCACGTACAGGCTGATCAGAACGAACAGGGACAGCAGGTAATTGGCCAGGAAGTTCCGGAGCAGATAGCGATCGAGAGTCCTGATCATCGTCCCACCTGCCCTACCGCTTCAGATACCGTTTGAGGACAACCGCGTCGACCAGCGCCAGCAGAACGATGCCCGCCCAGATAATACATACGCCGGCCACGTGCAGGTACGGATCCGGACTCTCCGACTGTTTCCGCCCCAGCATGTTCATGGCCACGATAAGCAGCGCCGGTAGAAAACTGATCGCGAAAGCGGTCAGGAACTGCCCGTTCCGGAAGATGATGCCCAGGGCCGCCGCCAGAACGATGGTCACCAGCGCGCTGGCGCACAGGCCCAGCCGCGAATGCAGCGTACCGACGATCTCGTGCTGCCCGCGGATCATGGCTGCCACGACCGCCAGGCGGCTTTTCTCGATCTGCGGGCCGAGGCCCAGCGGCGTCAGCGCCTTCTCCAGGTCCTCGCGTTTCCGGATCCGCTTGCCCGCGACGGCATCCAGTCCCAGCAACTGTTCGTCCGAGTAGGTCTCATCCCCCCTCAGCAGGTCGGCCGGCGCCGCGACGGCTTCGAGTTCGAGGCTTTCGTGCGGCACCCACTTGTTCGGCTCAAGCGAGTCCTTGAACCGAACGCCGTTCCGCAGGGTGATCAGGACGACGTCGTGCGTTCCGGAATACCTGTGCTGGATTTTCAGAGCGCCCGCGCCCGCTTCATAGGACCGCTTTCTCTGTTGTCCTTTCCCTTCCGTCCAGGTGTAGGTCACCTTGACGGTCTTAAGCTCGGGGCTGAAGTCGTCCTCGATCAGCCTGGCGCTCTCGGCGCTGATCTCATAGCGTCGCTGGCCGTCGGCCAGGACCAGCGGCTTGCCGGGCGTGTTGAATCGGTCGCGCACCCAGGAGTAGAAGGAGTGGTCGCGCACCGACCGGCGGAGGAGCGCGAGCGGGAGGCGAATCGGCGGCAAGCGGGTCGGGTTCTGCTTGTAGTTCAGCAGGTCGCCGAGCGGCAACCACTTGGGATCGTAGAACAGGTTTCTCGGCAATTCCCGCGAGCCGAAAGACTGCCGCTTGTTCTGCATCAGGCGGTTTCCCTCGGCAATGTCCACGATTCGAACGTCCTCGAGAGACACTTCGACCAGCGGCAGGAGGCTATCGTCAGCGGTTTTGAACTGGGCCTGTCCCTGCCCGACGGTGCCACAGCGAACCAAGTCCTCCTTCTCCAGCTCCAGGAACGCGGCATCGCGGAGCAGAAGGATATCCTGGCCGTCCTGGTTGACCAGGTCCACCTTGCCCGCATAGAGGACCTGAAGTTCGTTCTTCTTCTTGTCCTCGCGTCTGAAATGGCCTTTGTTTTTGAGCGCCTGGTAGGCGAACTTGGATATGTCGAGCTGGATGCGGTTGGCGATGCCCGCGGCGGCCTTGGGGATCACATAATTGCTGGACACAAACGCGAACAGGGCGGTCAGCAGGCCCAGGGCAAAGGCCGGAGCCAGAAGACGGTGAATGTTGACCCCGCTCGCCCGGCATGCGTCAAACTCGTTGTCCGCCGCCAGACGCCCGTAGACAATCGCACAGGCGAACAGCGCCGAAACCGGCAGCGTGATGGCCAGAACCATCGGCTGAATGAGCCACAGAATGTGCATGACGGTGCCCGCGGTTGGAACGTCGACTCTCAGCAAGGTCGACATCGCCCCGCAGAGGCTCAGCACCAGCGTCAAACCGACCACCGCCAGCGCAAAGGTCTTGAGTAGCTCGCGGGTGACGTAGAGCTGGAGAATCCTCATCAGGCGGTCCTTCGGGTGATCCGGGTACAGGCCCGACCCGCTTGGCCAGCAGCCAGACGGTCCGTAACAGCTTGTCGACGCGAGAGTTAACTCGCAAACCGGCCAGTCTGGAGGCCGAGCCGTCCCCCAAACCTACCCAATTCCGACCGGGCGTCAATAGCGGCGGAGCCCGTCGAGCGAAGCGCGGGGCGACCATCCGGGTATACGCTCGATGACTGACATGGCGTCGCCTGAGCGAACCGGGGCTTGGCCATGCCCCCCTCTCGGGGTGAACCCTGGAGGCGATCCGGTGGGGATGGAGCCTGGCGGCGACCGCGCCGGTTTGCCGATGAAGCCGACGGCAGGTGCCGGTAGAATGCCCAACCGCCGCCGGCGGGCTACGGTGGCGTGCAGAGGAGTGTCATGGCAAGCGCGGTTTCCGCTGTTGAGAGCACCGTTCGCCACGAGCCGGCGGCCGGTCTGTTCCGCAACCGGGCCTTTATGCTGCTCTGGGCGGCCTACGGCATCAGCGCGATGGGCGACCACATCTCGGAGATGGCCGTCCTCAAGTCCATGGACGCCATGCACAGCCCGGAGCTGACCCGGCTCCAGGCGATGATCACCTTCATGTTCATGTTCCCTTTCTTTGTCCTGGGGCCGTTCAACGGCATTCTCGCCGACCGGCTGCCGCGGCGAGGAATCATGGTGTTCGCCGACGTTGTCCGGGCCGTCCTGATGCTGAACTTCGCCTTCCTGCTGGGCTGGTTCAGCCCCTGGGGTACCGTGGGGACGTTCATGCCGTTGTTGATCGTTGGCGTGTTCGCGGCGTTGTTCTCTCCGGCGCGTTCCGCGCTGCTGCCGACCCTGATCCGCGACAACCAGCTCGTTCGGGCCAACGCCATGACCAGCGGGCTGGGCGTCATCGCCACGATGCTATCGGTGGCGATCGGCGGTTACCTGGCGGATCACTACCAGCCACGGGTGTCTTTTACGGTCGATGCGGCAACGTTCGTGGCCAGCGCCGTGCTGCTGATCCTCATTCGCGTGCCGGCCCGCAAGACCAGTCATGCCTCGACGGACGCCGGTCCGGCGGCGCTGGCCGATGGCATAACCTACATCTGGCGGCACCGCCGGGTCGCCCAACTCATCGGGGTCGCGGTGGTGGTCTGGTTGTGCGGAGCGACGGTTCGAAGCACGATCCCGGCGATGGTTCGCGACGTGTACCAGCGGCATGAATACTTCGAGATGACGCTGTTTCAGGCCCGCCTCGGAGCGGGCATGCTGGTCGGGGCGCTGATTCTCACCGCCCTGGGCGATGCGCTTCGCAGCGAGATTGCGATCACCTGGTCGCTGGCCGGCATCGCGGTCTCGATCGGGCTTCTGGCGGTCAGTGCCCTGGTGCCGATGCCCGTATGGCTGGCCTATCACACTGGCGGGGCGGCCATCATCCTGTCCGGTGTCTTTGCCGCCGGGGTCATGACGAGCTACAATGCCCTGCTCCAGCGCATCGTGCCCGACCGTTTGCGGGGGCGCTTGTTCGGCCTGACCGATCTGGTAACCATGGCCGGCCTGCTGGCGGCCACCGGCCTGATCGGTATTCCAGACTGGGGAAGCATCGACAGGTGGATCGGCTGGATGCTGCTGGGGGTGACCGCGATCGTGCTGGCGACGGCGGTCTCATCGCTGTTGATACGGCTGAGAAGCCGCCAACTGCCGTCGACCAAGCAGTTCTGGTGGAACGTCAACGAGTTCTACTGCAAGTGGTGGTTCAGGCTGAGGCGGGAGGGGCTATGCACCGTCCCGGCTGATGGTCCGGTCATTGTCATCGCCAACCATACCTGCGGGATTGACCCGTTACTGCTCATCGCCAGCACACCGCACCGGCTGATCGGCTTTCTGGTGGCCGAGGAGTACACCCACATCCCGATCGGCGGCCGGCTGATCCGGATGATCGGATGTATCCCGGTCCGGCGCGACGGTCATGATGCCGCCGGGACACGGGCCGCCCTGCGCCACTTGCGCGACAACAACGTGCTGGGCATTTTCATCGAAGGCGGCATTCCCGAACCCGGCGAGATCCGCGAGCCCAAGCTCGGGGCCGCCATGCTGGCACTGCACAGCGGGGCCCTGATCGTGCCGGCCCACATTTCCGGCACGGTTTACGACGAGAACATCGGCCGGTCCTTCCTGCGTCGACACAAGGCCCTTGTCCGGTTCGGCAAACCGATCGACCTCAGCCGATACTGGATTCCCAGCGGCGACAGGGAGGCCCTTCGCAAGGTGAGCATCAAGCTGATGGAGCACATCCGGTCGCTGGCGCCGGAAAGCGAATCCGGCGAGGAATCACTCGCCGCGGAAATGTGAGAATCCGTTGAAACGCCGGGCGACGTAGCCAAGCCACGGGCGCGGGGCTGTCACGTCCGTTGCCGCAGGAAACATGCCGGCATTCGCCGCGGTGAACTTGGGCATGCCACCCTGCCGCGCAAGCAGCCACCCTCCGAGCCGGTCTGCCCGGGCATCAACGCGCCGGGCGGCTTGCCGACCCATCGCGGGTTCTTCTCTGTTGCGCGCCGGGCGTCAACGGCGTCAACCGCTCGCCGACTCCGCGAAGGCTGCCGATCTGCGTCTCCTCGGTGCCCCAGGTTGCAGAAGCCATCTGCAGCGAGCCTTCCCGGCCGGCCCCGTCGTTGTCGTTAATGAACAGATCCCAATACGAATCCGGTCCGTAACGAAACAGGACCTTGGGTACCCTGAATTCGTACACCGTTCGGCGTCGGGACTCGTCACGGCGGGCGGCAATCTCGATCGACTCGGTCGGCTGAGGCAGCACGATCGCGCCGGCATTGAGAGCAGGCAACGCGACGCGGCGCGGACCCGGCGCGGCGGCGGTCTCCTGGCCCGCGGGGTCGGAAACGGCCTGCGTACGGACCGCGGTACCGAGCTCGAACCTCGGCAACCCGTTGACCAGCGACAGGGTCAACAACAGCGGATCGATCTCCTTGCTCTCCTCGCCAACTGGCTCACCAAAAAGAAGCGTGATGCCGTCCCATTGCCAGAGGCCGGGCGCGGTCGACGAGACATGGATGTCGTCGGACACCTCGATCGCCCCGTACAGATCGTTTTCGAAAAATGCGAGGCGGACATCGGCACCACAATCTTCAGGCCCACCGAACGATCGCGACTTGGCCGAGCTGTGGTGCGCGAAATCAGGCGTCCAGTCCATCG
Source organism: uncultured Planctomycetales bacterium (assembly GCA_964586235.1). Lineage (GTDB taxonomy): Bacteria > Planctomycetota > Phycisphaerae > UBA1845 > PWPN01 > JAUCQB01. The sequence continues at coordinate 24,979 of CAZPIO010000063.1, read as the reverse complement.
CCGCTCCCAGTCGGCGGGTTTTGACTGAAGCCCAGTCCGAGAGATCGGCGTCGACGCCTGGGGCGCCGGGCAGAGTACCGATCTCGAACTCGGGCGGATCTTCCAGGTCGCGAGCCATGCGCAAGGCGGCGATGGCGTCGGGGTCCGGGCGATCCTGACGGATGACCATGTCGGCCTCGGCCCTGGCATCCGCCTCCGGCGCCTTCACGCAGTACAGAAACGCGCAATCCCACATGAGCAGCCGCCCGTTCCGCTCTCCCACGAGGTGGAAGTACCGCTTCGGGAAAGCGATGTCCTTCAGCCGCTCGCCGTTGCCCTTGTCGAATACGCGAACGTGGCACACGTCTCGCACGTGCCTCGTCCGGAAGGTGCGGTCCTGCGACAGCGACGCCACGTACCCGCCCATCTGCGTCAGCAGCCGAACCTCATCCAGCAAGGTCGTTGTTTCCCACAACTGCTTTCCATCCTGCACGCTGACCGCCCGGATACGCCGATTGGCGAACTCGTAGCGCACATCGCCGGGCGGCACCTTCGCAACCGCCGGCGGCTCGGCCAGGGACGGCACCTCGGCCAGGGCCACATCACTGGCGGTCTTTCCGTCAAACAGGGTCAGGACGGGGGTCGGCTGCGGAAGGACCTTCCCGTCCTTCCATCCCAGGTGGACGCGGACCTCGTCGCCCACCATAAGCACCTTCGAAATCGGGCGGTTGATGCGGCGCAGCGGGTGGTCCTCCCAGACTGTGCGACCTGTCGAAGCGTCCATCACGTACACGTCGTGCAGATTCCAGACGGCCACCCAGCGCTTGCTGAACGCGGCCTCGCATTCCCATGGCAGGGGCGACTGCCGTTGCCAGCGGAGCGTCGGCACCGGCTCGATCTCCCGCATCTGCAGCAACTCGGAGCGGATCAGCAGATGATCCGGATCGGCATCGCTCAGGACAAAATCGCCGCGATCAACGGCCGGCAGTCCCCAGCGGAGCCACTTGTCGGCACGTGACGGCACGCGAACCCGGTCAGCCTCACGAACCTCACGTTCTGAACAGAGCCATGCCGGATCGATCTCGTCGAGTTTGCGACCGGACAGAACGTTGATGCCGATCCGCGATGCCCCCACAAGCTGGTCGCCGAAATCCCGAATGTAGCCGCACGCCTCCTCGCGGCTCCAGGCTTTCTCCTGCCGGACCTCGCCGCTGGCCGGATCCAGCACGTACAGCGCCTCCCACGTCGGGCACAGCAACCCTCTCGGTGCGAGCGTCGGCAGGTCGATCAGTCCCGACACCGGCAACGGACGTTCCCAGAGCGTCTGGCCGTCCACCGGCCGCACCGCGCGGATCGTGGTCCCCACGCTGAGGTAGGCACGTTCATCACCTTGCCCTGAGGCTCTCGAAGGGTCTTGCCCTGAGGTTCTCGAAGGGTCCGCGGCCGCAATCGCCTTGAAATCCATCGATTCCTGCGAGTAACGGACCCGGCCGGTGGCCCGGTCCACGCCCAGGAGCACGTGCGCATCGGCAGGCGCGAACAAGACGGTGTCCTTGAAGACCGCGACGATTCCCGCCGGCCTGCTGACGGCCATGCGGGATGACCACTTAGTATTCTTCAACACCTTGACCCGCGGATAGGTCGTCGCCCACACCGTGGTACCATCCATGATGTCGACTGCGGCGACGACACTCGCCTGCGTGCAGAGGTAGGCGATGCCGTCGACGATCACCGGCGGACCACTGGCCAGCGGGCGGTCGAGGTAGAACTGGTTCTCGTACGACGTCAGGCAACTGCCGCTGTAAAGGTGGTTGATCCAGAGCAGTTCGCCGGTCTCGGCTGACAGTCCGACGACGAAGAACAACGGCAGGGCCTCCCGTGGCCGCCAGGCAAGGGCCACCACCACGCCGCGATCAACCGCCGGGTCGCCGGCAATCATGATGTCGGCCAGTTCAGGCAGTTGCAGGCTGCTCCACAGCATCCGCCCGTCGCGGGCATCCAGAGCAAACAGGCCGCCGGCCTGCCGGAAAGTGTCGTGATGCCCCCACGCCAGATGACAGTAGACCCGGTCGCCCTGGAGAACGGCCGTGCGGGCCTTGGCACATTCGACAAACGCCTTGTGCGGCTCGTACTTCTGCGACGGGAAGGTCATCGCGTTGTGCTCGGGCGGCAGGAAGGACCAGAGCAATCGGCCTTCGACCAGGTCCAGGGCCTCGATGGCGTCGCCCATGTTCACCATTAGGCACCGTGACGAGCCGGCCGGAATCATCGGGACGAATTCCTCCGCGTACGGCGGTATTTCCTCCTCGATCATGGCCCTGGCGCTCCATCGGAGCTGCCACTCGCGCAGAGGTAACGTCGCGCGAATGACCGGCAGCCGGCTGACCACGGCATTGCCGAGATCCAGCGTGGCGGCGGGCGAGCCGGCCCCACCCGGCAGCGATTCTTGCCATGAAGACACATGCTCGCGCAGCGACTTCTTCTCTCCGCCGACCTCGACCGCCACGTCGGGCACCGTCTCGATCGCGATGGACTGCCCGGCCTTCACGCGGCAGAACAGCTCACGAGCCAGCAGTTCGGGCGTCACCTCAGCGGAAGCGGCTGCCGCCCTGTCGTAATAGAGCGACGCGAGAGCGGGCAGGCCCGCGTCAAGCAGCTTGTCGCCGGCCAGGACGTCCGCCTTCTGTTCCAGGGCGGCAAGCGGATGAGCGGTTCGGAACGCCGTAATCGCCCGCCAATCCTCCTTCGCCGCCAGCCCTTGACCGACCCCCGTAAGTCGGTCAAGGGCCAGTTCGCTCAGAACAGGCTCATACGCGGTTGTCAGAGCCCGAGCCGTCTCGGGCGGCAGGTTTCTCAATGTCTCCTGCACCCACCGCCGAAAGGAGATCCGCGACCCGGTCGAATCCTGAACCAGGGGCTGCAGCGACAGGTTCTGATCCAGCAGCGAGCGGATGCTTCGCCAGTCACGGCTCTGGACGAATTGAGGCAAACGCCCGAGCTTCCCGCCGACCACCGGGTCGGAAGGGAACAATGGATCGCCGCCCACCGGAAACTTGCACAGTTCCTCGCCGTGCCAGCCCTTGTGAGCCCGGACATCCACATCGTACGGCGGCTGCGGAGGCACGATACGCTTGAGGACCTCCCGGTAGATCTGCAAGGCCTCATCCGGCCGGTTGTGAGCAAAGAGTGTATTGGCATAATCGAGAAGCGCGTCGATCCCCGCAGGTGTCGGCCGAAGCTCCTCCGCGATGGTCTGGGTCCAGAACTTGGCTCGTTCGAAATGCCACAGGCTCCCGCGGTACACCTCGGCCAGACGTCTGGCCAGTTCCGCGCGTTTGGGATGCCCGGCCGGCAAGAGAGCGATGGCTTTCTCCAGGGCCTCGGCCTCCAGATGGTACGCTTTCGCTGCAGCGTGTCGGTCCGCCTCGCTGACCAGTGATGCAACCGCCGGATCCTCCGGCAAAGCGGCGGGCGCCTCCCGCGTCGCCGGCTGCCGCCCTCCCGCCTGCGGCCGCGGCCTCCGGCTCGCAGCCACGATCTGCAATGTAGGAGCGGTCTCTGACCGCGATGCCGTTGTAGGAGCGGCTTGCAGCCGCGACACCGGTCCCCAACCCGCATCGACACCGGCCATCAGCAGGCAGACGAATGCACCCAGCGCCGTGCTGCTCAGCCGGAACCGGAAGAAACCTCGTCGCTTCATGGTTTGCCGGCCCCCCTCTGCTGAACCTCGACCGACCCCCGTGAGTTGGGCAAGGGCTGGCCGACCAGCATCAGATCGCACCAGTTCACAAAGTCGCCCAGATCGCCGCCCGGTCCGAAGTCGACCTGGAGCTCGATCTGCCCGGCACCGGACACGGGCACCAGAAATCGACGGATCGGCCGCCCATTGGGCGACTCACCGAGACTTACGAGCGGCTGATCGCCCCGTAACGCGTCCTTCAAAGCCGCTTTGCCATCCACGCTTACGGCGATCCGGCAGTCCCCCCGCCGTCCGAGCAAGGGGTCCATGCCGACGTATCCCGTCAGATATGCCCAGGGACCGTCCGGCCCGCCCTGAACCGACGCACCGGGGACAGATAAAAGCTGGAAGACGCATCGCGATCTCGGACGCATACCCAAACCGCGCGAGAACCAGCTATTGCCGATTCTCAGCGGGCCGCCCAGGGCATTCCGGTCTTTGCGCGGCTCGACGGAGCGCCCGAAGTAGCTCCGGCCCTCACCTTTTGAGGGTTTCTCCGACAAATAGGCGATGGTGGCGCCGGGCCAGACGATCCGCTGGACCGCACCGGGGTCCACTTGGCACTCACCCGGCCCGCGAGTGAGGACCATGCGCCCGGCGGTCTGCTTGACCTGCTCGCAGTAGAAACGCTGACCATCGACGAGTTCGACGAGACTTTGCTTTGCCTGCCGGCCGTCGAACGGCGGCGTGTCTGCCGACAGCACGACCGCCGAGATGGTTTCAAGCGGGATCTGCGTCTGGCCGAACTCGGTGTTGACCGAGACCTGCTCGGCGCCCACCTGCTCAATGCCGCTGGCGATCAGGTCGCCGTTCTTGAGCAAGATGAAGGGCGGCGCGGGACGGTCATTGGCCTGCGACACAGGTCCGACCTGCCCTTGTCCGACTTGCGGGGATCGGTCAAGGGCCTGGTACACGGCGACCTCCCCAGCGTCCACTTCGAGCTTTCCCAGCAGCGGGCTTTCGAAGAGCAGCCTCTTGCCGGTGGAGCCAGAGGCCAGGCGGGCGTTGATCGACTCGCCATTGCGAAGCAGGACTCGGCCGGCCGGGGCCGACGATGAGGCAATGCCCGCGTCGAGACACAGCAGATCATTTGCGGCAAACTCGATCTTCTCTCCGGAGAGGCCGACGGCCCTGAGCCCCTGATTGTCAGCAAGCTCCCAGGCTTTGACGGTCGCTGCCTGTCCCCGGGCAAAGACAACCGCGCCATCGGCCGGAGAGAGGCCGTCGCCGAAGGCCTGGCCACCCAACTGCGTGAGCAACGCCAGGACCCCAAGCGCACTTGTCCGCCATAGCCTTGGCGACGGCGGAAGCGCGGGGCCTCGCGGTTGGGCCCTCACCAGCGCGATCAACGCGACAAGCCTGAACCAGGGCATGAATCAGTCTCCCCATAACCGGCAAGTTCCGCGAAGGCGAGTCGGCCGTACTTGTACCCAAACCCCCGTGGTCGGGCAAGTCATACGAAGAGCCCCCGCCGGGTGCGGGTTCGTGACAGTTTAGGCGGCTCTTTCAGAACCCCGAGCCTGGTCGACGTGGCGACCGTAAGCGAGGGGCAAGACCACAAGCGACCGCACCGCAGAGAGGCCGCTCCCTCACGGTCGCGGTTCTGAAAGAACCGCAGCCGGGCGCCCCAGGCCGGAATCGAGACCGCCCGGAACACCGCTCTGATGGGCATGACGAGCCGAATGGTCATGACCAACGCAACCGGCGACGCCTACGACCCCCGCGTCATCCAGTGGGCGGACCTCAAAACCACCACCGATCCCGAAACGAAACCGGGATCCGGCTCTGCGGCAGACGAGCACAGATGACGATATAGATATGAAACCTCCTGCTAAGCGAAGTCCGCAATCGGAGGGTCTATGATGAGCCGATGTCTCAGGACTTTGCGGGTGCGCTCCCTGTTTGCATTGCTCTCTCTCTTTCTAATGGGATGCAGCGGGCAAGCCATCTCGGAGGCTCCGACCGACCCACCAATGCGCAACCGGGCTGTAGGTCAGTGGACAAACAGATATGCGGGCGATCCAGACCTCGCGGGCGTCAGAGTCCAGCAGTTCCCCGACTGCTGGGGAGATGCCGCTCAATACGAGGGGCGACATCCGGCCATGATCCTCTACGTGTTCAAAGACGGACGCGTCAACCAGAACGGCTTTAAGCCTGATGGGATGATTGAGGAAGACTTCTGGTGGAAAATCGGCCCCACCCATTATCTCTGGGAGCAGATCGATCGGTCCTCCGCAGCAGCGAAGTGACCCCCCTCGAGGGGTGAGTGACAGATTAGGCGAGGTAGCGGCAGGGCCGATTCAAAACCCGGAGCGCAAGCGACCGGCCATATCAGTGGGGTCAACTCAGTGGGGTCAACTCTTGACTCTTGACACATTCAACCTCTCTACGCCGAGCTGGCCCTGCCAATCGCTTTGACCACGGCCAGCGCTCCCCCGGGCGAATACACATTCCAGCCACTTCGAGACAGCCACGGCAAGCGATGAGTAGCCGGCCACGGGGTGGGGCAGGCAATCCCGTCCACGCCCAGACGCGATTCTTCATCCGTCACTGCCGCCCCGCCTGTTCTGATTCAACCGTACCCCGCCGAACGCCCCGCCGTGTTATGAATGCAAAGAGCCCAGCGGAGATGCCGCGCGCTGACCGAAGCCGCGCCACGGACTTCAACCAGGTTGATGTCCCGCTGGCCCAGAGAGGCAAAAAGATGGACCCGACAAGCCGAATCACCCCAGGCCCCGCGACAGCCAACCGCTTCATGAGCAAGGATTTACCACCAAACGCCGTCCACCGTCTTCCGGTCCCGCGAGCCCGCCTCACCCAAAAGCGCCAAACGAACCCACCGTCCAGCCCCACTTCAATCGACGGCCCACCCGCCACACCGGGTTTGGGACAAGCCGCCCTCGAGCATGCGCCCGGCGTCTCGCGGCCCCTGCCCGAAACGCCGGAGACCGCGGGTCTGGCAAAGCGGCGGGTGCGTGTTAGGCTATCAAGTCCGAGGGTCGGCAGGCCGAGTCCTGCCGAAGCGGAGGAGCGTTTGATGCGAACCGTGTGCCGGACCGGCGGCCCTGTCGGGCCCGCTGTTTTCTTTTTAGTCTGCCTTGCCAACACGGCCGTTGCCGCAACGGGTACGGTGGTTGTTCCGCACGTCACCGGCCAAACCGAGGTGCGCCCTTTCGCCGGCCATCCCGGGTGGGTCGACGTCTACCAGCGCGGATACGGCAAGAGTGCATCGGCGAGAATCGGTGACGACGGCCGCTTCACCCTGCCCGATCAGCCGGCGCCGAGCGTGCTCATCGCCATGTTCGACCGCATCGAGACGCCGCCGCTGATCGTGCCGACCTGGCCGACGGGGCCGGGGGATTTCAACGTGCTCATACCCACCGAGTACGCCTGCGTCCCCGCGGGCACGCGCGACCAGTGGGACAAGCTCTACAAAGTCAGGGCCTACAACTTCCACCAGACCTTCGTGCCCCAGTGCACGCAGATCTACGGCGTGAGCGTTTTTGACGGCCCGAAGATCGTTGACTGGGGCAACCGCCTGCACGTCCGTCTCCAGGAGGACGGCCCGCAGGGCAAGGTAATGGTGTTCAAGGATCATGGCTCGCCCGACCCGGGATGGGAGGGCCAATGGGACGAGCTGACCTGCAATACCAGCAACCGCGAGCTGCCGCGCGTCGGCTGGCGGCATGGCAGCCTGGAGGTGGTGCCCGGCCGGACGTATGCCGTTCGTGCCTGCGGCTATCACTCGCACGGCGGACGCAATTTCCAGCTCGACGCCTATGTCCGGCCGGACAAGGGCGACGGCTATGCTCAAGGCCGCGTCTTCGCCGATGATAAGCCGCTGGACGGCGACCTCTGCTGCCTGATTTTCGGCAACAGCCACGGCCAGTTGGTCGAAAACCAGATCCGCACCGAGGAATGGGAGATCTTCATCCCCCGGCATCGGCCCACGCTGACCTGGGGCCAGACGTTCGTATCGCACGGCGTGAGCCTGGCAGGCATCTCGTTCTGGGCCAGTAACGGCAGCACCGAGCAGGTGATGTGCGAGGTGCGGGTGCGCGAAAACGGCCCCTATGGCGCCATGATCAAACCGGCCAAGGTCGCCCGCAGCCACGAGTCGCCGCTGCGGCCCATCATCCGCTACACCGATACGCCCGCCCAGATGCCCGAGTACAAGGATTTCTACAAGCTGCCCTGCCAGTTGTTCCAGACGGCCTACCTGCCCGATGAGCTGCCGCTCAAGCCTGGCCGCACCTACTATATCGAAGTCGTTGCCACCAAGCCGCTGATGATGTACGCCGACGGCGACTACTACGGCCAGGGCTTCGCTTACTACGAAGGCCTGAAGGTCGAGCGGCAGGAGGCCGGCCGCATGACCAAGCATTCGACCCGCTGGACGCTGGCCATGAACATCGTCACCTACATGAAGCCCGGCGGCGTGCCCCTGGTCCCCGCCTCGCAGCCGACGATCACCCCGACAAGCCGGCCTGTCACACTGCCCGCGACGCAACCGGCGACACAACCCACGCCGCGGCTTCCCGCATCTCGTCCGGCGAACTCGTCAATACCCAGTGAGGCAGGGTGACGATGAAGGTGTGTGGCTGTGGTATACTATTAGTGGCGGATGACGAGTTCCTGTGAAAGGAGCCTTTGCCATGAACTGGCAGGACCGGATTACGATAGACCCAGACGTACTGGTTGGGAAACCGGTGGTGAAAGGAACGCGGCTGGCCGCGGAATTCATCGTTGGGCTGTTGGCTCAGGGCTGGACGCACGAGGCTGTGCTAAGGAATTACCCGGGCTTGACCGAGGAGGATATTCAAGCCTGTCTCAGTTATGCACATGAGGTGCTTGAATCCGAACGAGTGTACCCCGTCAAGGCATGAGACATGCGCATCCTGGCCGATGAGAATCTCTCGGGGGACGCGGTCGCGGAACTCCGTCGGCGTGGCCACGATGTCCTCTGGGTACGAACCGAGATGCCTGGGGTGCCCGACTCCGAAGTCCTGCGGCGCGCGCAGGCGGAGCAGCGAATCGTCGTGACGCTTGACAAAGATTTCGGCGACCTAGCGTTCCATGCGAGGCTGCCGGCGACGTGCGGCATCGTGCTACTGCGCATCTCCCTGCCACCGACGGCGGAAACCGTTAACAGGATCGTGAGTCTCCTGGAAAGCCGCACTGACTGGACTGGCCATTTCACAACCATTACCGATCAGCGTGTCCGGATGCGGCCACTGCCGAATCCTAACGATGCGTCGATATGAGGGTGCGAATTCGGCGAACAAGGCGTCTGATCGCTTCGGCCTGGCACGCAACGGCTGATGGCCGATCGCAGTCCTCCCGTCACTCAGGTAACGGCCGAATCCGGATATCTCTGAACCGCACTTCCATCGGCGGCCCCTTGTGAAGCTGCAGTGCGATGATGCCCTTGGTCGGGCGCGTCGCGTCGGTCTCGGTGAATTCAACGGTCTGCAGGCCGTTCAGAGTGATGGTGATCCGTGGTCCGACGGCCTTCACCGTCATGTCGTTCCACCCGTCAAGTCGGGCGACCTTCTGGCCCCTGTCCTTGAACCCGTCGGCCAGGACGCCCCGTCCGAGCCCTTCCTCGTAAAGGCTGCCGTACCACTTGTCGGCGACGTCCGCCTGGTAGCCTTTGACCACGAATTCGGGAAATTCACGGCTGCGGAACTGCACGCCGCTGTTGTGGTTGATCAGCTTCACCGAAAACCGCAGCAGGAAATCGCCATATTCCTTCTCATGAATAAGGAAGACGTTGTGCGCCAGGTCTGCACTGCGCCCGACGATCTCCCCGTTTTCGACCGACCACAGCCCGGGCGTGCCCTTCCAGCCGCTGAGATCGCGGCCGTTGAACAGCAGCTCGAAGCCGACCTGCTCTTCCGATCTGCTGAGCACGTTGTGCTGCGTATCGGGTGCATGACCGCCGGCCCACCGCAGCGCGTTGTGAACCAGGGTAATGAAATCCTCGTTTTGCAGTGCCCGGCCATCGACCCCGAGGGCAGTGGCGAAGACGCGAGTTCCGCCCGGACGTCGCGTCCAGGCGACGGGGGCGGGTCTCTCAGTGGATTTGCCGCCGGCCAGGGGCAGCGGCCCCGCCGTCCGGATCAGCAGGTCGTTACCCGCCTCGAAACGATCAACTGAAGCAGGTGAGTCCACAAGCGTGAACGCGCCCCCCAGGCTCATCATGGCTGTGTCCGCCGGGTCAAGCACAACAAGCGGGAGCTCTTCGGCCAAGGCTGTTTCAGCCGCCGATCCTCCAAGCGCGTCGGCGATCGCGGAACACGAACCGGCCGCCGCCAGCGTTCCGCCAATGGCCACGATGCCCTTGCCCGGCCGGGCGAAGCCTTGGATAAGCTTGCGGTCCGCTTCCGACGGCCTGGCTGTCGCCGTCCAGTCCAGCAACAACACGTCGGCATTGGCCCATGGCAGTCGGCCGTTATCACGGCACCTCGCGACCCTCATCTCGCCGCGCCCCCCCAGCCGTTCGGCAAATTCTGCGCTCTCCCCGCTGTTACGGTCGGTCACGAGCAGGACGCGAAGGGAAGTGGTCTTCGAGCCGCCGCAGCCGCTAGACGCCAACAGCACCGAGAACACGCAGACGAACGCGGGAATCGACCACGACCGAAGTCTCACAATGGCACCTCGAAAGCGAAAAACACGGAGTCCATCGAGCGAGTTTCTATCCAGCCCCGTCCCTGGCCGCAAGCCTGGGGCATCTGGTACGAGCAGCAGAGGTTGGCTGAATCAACCAGATCGATTTCAGGACGTATCAGCACTAAACCGCAGGTTAACGAACATTTGGCGCGGTGATCAAAGAGACGAACCGCCGTCAAGAACCGCTTGAGCAGAATGTGGCGGGAGATTTCGCGGAAAATACACGCCAAAGAGGAGCTGCGCTGTGGCTTGTGTTTCACGGTTGTGTTAGACTAAAGGTGACTTGGGGGAAGACGCATGTGAGTGAGTGCCGCCCTTTTGCTGAGGCGGCGGTCGGCGGCCCGGAATGATGGCCGACGAGCGGCGCGTGGTGGGTGTGCAAAGGTGGCAGTTTCCTTTCTCTGGGAGGATAATGATCGACAACTTGCGGTGAGCCACACCCAGGCCCGCAGGTGACGAGATAGTGCCGACAAACAAACCATTCCCTTGCGCCCGCGCTCTCCGCGACTCTAACCTCCCCTAAAAACGCGCGGGCGTGTTTTTGCGCAGAGAGAGATCATCGATTTCTCTCTGCTGGTCTTCGATGTCCATTTGCTGCCCCCAGTTGCCGAGGAGCAGCATTCGTCCCCAACCCATGGTGCTTTCCTCACTGCTTCTTCATCCATTCGAGGAACGCCTTCGACGACGCCACCGAGTCGACGCCGCCCAGGCCTTCGAGATACTCGACCACGTAGTAGCCCCTGTAGCCGCCGGCCGCGAGCTTGCGGACGATGGCCGCAAAGTCGACCGCTCCCTCGCCCCAGGGCATCTGGATGGTCTCGCGGGTCATCCCGCCGGCGCGGAATCCGGTATTCATGACGTAGGGATACAAGTTGTCGAAGCTCTTGCCCTGATTCGGCCCGGCGTAGTAATGGCTGGGATCGAGGGTCAGGCCCAGGCCGGGAATCTCCCTGCAGATCTTCTCTGCGTCGGCCGGGATCTCGGTCATCTGGCCCATGTGCGTCTCGAGCGTCAGTTTGATCCCGCTGTCGGCGGCGATCCTGTGGATCACCTTCAGCTTGGCCATCATGTCGGCCCGGTCGCTCTTGGCGGGTGGAGCCATGATGTTGATCAGCGGGGCCTTGAGCCGCACCGCCAGCTTGACCACGGCCGCAAATCGCATCTTGTACTCGTCGAACGGCTTGGCGGTGATGTCGTCGAAGGTGAGGTTCGAGACCTTCAGCTTGTTGTCGGCCAGGGCCTTCTCCACTCGCGCGGCCTCGGCGTCGAAATCCTTGACCAGCGCATCCACGTTGACGTGTGGTACCCAGAACAGGCACATCACGTCAGCGTACTTGAACCCCATGTCCGCCACCGTCTTGAGCGCCGGCTCCAGCGGCTGTTTGGATTTGACCAGCGTCGAGCACGACCCCCGCTCGAAGGGCGTCGGCCTGGCGGCCTGGCACCCGACGGCCAGCGACAGCGAAAGTGCGGCAATCACAACGAAAACAAGCGCTCGGCAGAACATGTGTAGGCTCCTGCAGTTGGGTTGTCCGATTTCATTGAATACGCAGGCAATGCTAATCGCGGGCTTGCTGATCGTCCAGAATACCGCTGGCAGGCGGCGTCTGCGCGTGTCGCCGAGAACCTGGGCCGGGGATTACGGATTCATTCGGCGCACTGTGGGCTCGCCGGAATGTCCGGGCCGCTGAGGCAGCCCAAAAAAAGTTGAGTATCCTCTCCGTCGACGTCGCCGTCGTCATCGATACGGGCCGCGAGGCAGGCCGGGTTGCTCTGGATGGTGCCGCCGCCGCTCAGGCAGGCCTGGAAGCGGCCGAAGTCCGCCTGGTCAACGTCGCCGTCGAGATCGAAGTCGCCGGGCGGGCTCTGAAATTCGAAGGCCCCCATGTCCACGTGAATACCGATCGTTCGGGGCTGCCGTGCGAGATCGAATGGAACAAGCTCAACTGTGTCGCCGTCGCTGTCGAGATCGAACGTATCCGGTGGCACGGCCGCGTCATTCCCGCTGTTGATACAGGAGGACCCGCGCGAGAGCTTCAGGTTGTCATCGATACTTCCCGGGACAGCATCCGGCCCCGCAGGGTCGATGAACATCGGGTCCTGCCCGGTGTTGCTCGTACCGCCCATGACCCCCGTCCAACCCTGGATGCAGTTGTGGTTGAAAGTCACCGGGCCGCCCTCGGTCCACACCTGTCCGGTCTCGTCGAAACCGCCCGAGTCGGCGTTCTGCCAGAACACGCAGTTGTTCAGGCTGGCCGTGCTCATGTAATCGTTGCCCAGACCGCCGCCGTTCCAACCAGTCGAGTTTCCGTAGAAGGTGCAGTTGTAGAGATTCGCCTGGCTCCCACCCAGGGTCCAGATTGCCCCTCCGGACTGGCTCGCGCGGTTCCCGCTGAACAGGCAGTTGGTCAGCGTTAACGTGCTCTTGTAGTTGTCAATGGCCCCGCCGTTGGTCCCGGCGACATTCCCGAGAAACCGGCAGTTGATCAGGTTTACCTGTGACTGGTCGGCGTTCTGCATCGCGCCGCCCCATTCCACCGCAGTGTTCCCGATGAATCGGCAGTCGATGAACACAGGAGCACTGCCGACAACATTGAACACGGCCCCGACCGCCTGGGCCCCGTGGTTCTCGGCGAATGTGCAGTCTCTTACCACGGGGTTGCTGTCATTGTTGCTGAGGGCCCCTCCGCGCAGCCCCGCTCGATTGCGGAGAAACGTGCAGCCGGTGATTCGTGGATTGCTGTCCACGTAGTCCTCCACGGCCGCTCCCCACGTGCTGGCGTTGCCTTCGAACAGGCAATTCGAGATAATCGGGCTCGCGTGGTCGTTGCGCATGCCGCCGCCGGCGTCAAACGGAAAGCCGCCGTTGCCGTTCCCCGCGGTAATGGTGAAACCGTCCAGCACGGCGGTGCCGTCGACATACGTTCCGGTGACGACATGGAAGCTGTTTTCGCCGTTGTTAGCGAAGTCAGGGCCGTCGTCCTGGGCGAGGTCGCCGCTGAGAATCGTGACGTTGGCGGCGGGATCGCGCTGATCGCGCTGCGTTTCGCCGCCCGCAAAGCCGCCGTAGTATGCGACGCCGCTGATCAGGCAGAACGAGGGGCCTCGCTCTCCGGTTTCGCGGTCCGGCCGGTAAGTGCCGGCTGCCACCCAGATCTCCTTGACCGCTCCTCCCGCCGAGGTTGCCAGGCAGATGGCCCTCTGCAGGTCGTCTATCGCCGTCGCCCAGCTTCGGCCGTCCCCGGCCGGGGCCGCGTCGTCGTCGACGTACAACACCTCCGGCATCGGCTCGGCAGAGCAGGCGGTGCGGAAGTTGGCCGCGGTGAACGCGCTCTGGTTGATCGTCAGAGCATTGTTGGCCGGGAGTGGCTGATCGATCGGCACGCCGGTTGGCTGGCCAATGTAGAGAACATCGGGATTCGAGAAGTGCGGAACCCGCGGCCGGCCGGCCACTGACATGATCGTCTGCCACGCTCCTGTGGGCTCGGTATAGCCGTATGAATAAGGGAACAAGCCCGTTCGAGTTCCCGCGCTGGGGTGATCGTGGTAACAGCCGAGGTTGTGACCCACCTCGTGGGCGAAAGTCATGTTGGGCACGGCCGCCCAGATCCTGCACACCGTAAACGCCCAGTCGGCAAAGCCGAGGTTGAGGCCGCGCATGGTAAAGGCCATGCCAGCGGCGATGTAGTCCTGCACCCAGAGGCTGACCAGGTCGGCCCCGTACGCGTTCCGCATCGCGTGCACTTCGTCCAGAATGCCGTCCGCCGGGTCCTTCAATTGATCGAGGATCGCCCCGTTGTCGCCGCTCTCAACGTAGTTGACCTCCGCCGTGTGAACCAGGCGCACGCGGGTGCTGATGCCGCTGTAGGCGAATGCCACGTTGATCTGGGAAATGCCCAACAGGATCTCGGTTTCCATCTGCGAGACGCTGCCGATTGCCGCACGAGCGGCGGGCGTGTAGACGACCATGACATCGATAATCGACCCATCGTCACAGAGATAACCGGTGGTGCTGCCGGCCGGGACGATGTCAGTGTCTGCGGTGATTTGCAGCCGGCCTTCATCGTCGGGTTCCGATCCGGCCGTCTCGATCTCGCTGATCACATGAGTGCCGTCAGCGGCAGGGCGGACCTGAAAGATTCGCCCGTCCCGCAGGTGGATGCTCATGGCCGTGCCGTGGTCCCGCCGCACCGCCACCACATCACCCCCCGCACCGTCCACCACCCTGCCGACCAGAACCTCGCCGCTGCGAGCCGCATCGGCCAGTCGCCGAAAAACCACCACCGGTGCCGCGTCGGCGAAAAAGTTGAGTCGCACGGGTCGCTCGTGACCGTCGATGGGGATCTGAAGGAGGCTGTTCTCCAGCCGGGCCGGCCGACTTCGCCTGCTCCGCGCCGGATGCGCTGAAACCGGCGCCTCGATTCCCGCGTCAGTGAAGAGTGTGACGGGCTCCGGCAGGCGCTGTTCAGCGCCAGCGGCGATTCCGGCAAACATCAGACAGGAAAGCAGTGTGGCCGCTGTCATACAAACTTGCCCCGGCAGGCAGACTCGCAAACTGCCTCTGTGCGTTTGATCGATGGGATCGCTTGCTCCTACCCGCTCCTGATTCCCACCACCAGGAATGATTCTAACCTGTCTCCGAGACTCGTGCAACCGCAGGTGATCCAGATTCCTGATGAAAGGTGTGGTCCCAGGAGGGTGGCATGGCCAAGCCCCGGTTTGCCGGGGCGCCGCCATGTCTTCTCGAAAACGGGATGCACCCTTTGATGAACCTTGGCCCTCGACTGCCGACTGCGGATCCCGCGTGCGCAAGGGCGGGTGGTCGGCCTCGCCGATGACTTTCAGGATGATATGAGCGCTTTTCTGGAGCAGCGAGGTTTGCGTGGCGAGTGCAGAACGCGACAATAACGGATCGACAGCTGTCGGAGGCGACTCGGTTGAAAAACAGACCTGCTGAAGCAGCCGGAGTCCTGTCGGTGACACTGGCGGTTGCGTCTTTGGCCGGTTGTGCTCGCTTCGAGCCGGTGACGGCGGCGCAACTGGAGCTAGGCTGCATCCTGATGTTGCCCGGCGTGGCCAACAAGCCGGCGTCGATGACGGGTATCGCCGGCGGGCTCAGGGACGCCGGCATCGACTGCGCCATCGAGCGGGATCTGTGGGGCTCCCGCCCGTTCGGCGAACTCAAGAACGTGCAGTCGCTCGAACGGAATCGAAAATGGGCCGCCGAGCGGGCCGGCAGGCTGGCCGAGTATCGATGCAGTCATCCCGAACAGCCCATCACCCTCATCGGGTACAGCGGAGGAGGGGCCATCGCCCTGTTTGTCTGCGAGTCGCTGCCCAAGGACGTGAAGGTCGACCGGCTCATCCTTCTCGCGTCGGCCGTTTCGCCCGACTACGACCTGGCCCCGGCCTTGGAGCATTGCCGACGCGGCATCGTCAACCTCTACAGCCGCGAAGACTGGTTCGACGCCGGCCTGTTGACCGAAACCTTCGGCACCATGGATCGAAAGAAAACCTCCACGGCCGGCAGGCTGGGATTCCTCGACGCGAACGGAAAACTCGCCGTCCGCGACGGCCTCACCCAGATCGCCTGGACGCCCGACTGGCGAAAGCTCGGGCACTGGGGCAACCACCTCGGCTACGAGTCGCGAGCCTGGGCCCGGGAGGTCCTCGCCCCGATGATTCCCGTGCGTAACGGACGATCCGCGCAACGACCCGTGTGAGTCATGTACCGTGCGCCAGACGCCGGGCCAGGCCAGAGGCCCATTGGTCAACGCCTGACCTGCCGAATCATGGCCCGGAAGAGTCGGTGCGAGCGTTGTTCCACGCCTGCCGATTCGGTATCTTGATTGCATCATGCCGGACGAGAAGCTGCGACATGCCTGGCTGCGGGCGCTGGGGCGGGCGGAGATGCCGGAGCGGATCGCGCTCCACGATGGTGACTACGTCCACCTGCGCACCTGGAAGCATGATTTTTTCGCCGCCACCGGGCTCTACGAAGGACCGTCGGGGCGAGTGGTGCTCAAGCTCGGGCGCAAGGCCGGCCTGCTTGGAGTGCCGGCGTCGTGGATCGGCCGGTTGCTGTGCGATCGCGAGCTGGAAATCTATCGTGCGGTGGATGATCTGCCCGGCATACCACGCTGCTTCGGCAGGTGGGGCGAGACGGGGCTGGTTCACGTTTTTGTCGAGGGCCACCCGCTTCAGAAGCGAGAAGCGGTCAATGACGAGTTCTTTCCGCGCCTGGAACGGCTGATCGACGAGCTTCACCATCGCGACATCGCCTACGTGGACCTCGAAAAGCGGGAGAATATACTCGTCGACTGCCAGGGCCGGCCCTGTCTGATCGATTTCCAGATCTCCTGGCGCTGGCCGTCCGGCGGCCGACGCGCGGGCCTTAAGCGTCTGATTCCCGACTCGCTGGGTCGCTTCCTCCTGGCTAGACTACAGGAGGGCGACCGGTACCATTTGCTCAAGCACCGGCGCCGGCATCGGCCGGACACGCTGAGCCCCGAGCAGATCGAGGCCTCGTACCGCCTCGGTTTCTGGCACGATTTGCACCGGCGGGTGTCTCGGCCGCTGACCCTGCTGCGAAGATCGGCATTGCGGATGCTAACGGGCCGATGGCGGTCGCTCAAGCAGGATGGGCCGGCATTCATGGAACAGGCGGCCACCCGTTCTCCCGCGAGGACCATAGCCAGTTTCAAGGGGGCTGATGCAGATGCACGGCCAGAAGAACACGTCGTTATCTCACACAGGGTCGACCGAACGCGAGCTGGCGATCATTAAGCTGTTCCGGGCCGGCGTCGAGACGCTGGTCGGGACGCGGCTTGGTCTCTCTGAACTCCAGCGGCACGACCGGGAGGACCACTGGGTCATGGCCACGCGCTGGCCGATTGACCGCCGCTGGTGGCTGGAGATGGCCGTCCGCCCGACGCTGCCCCAGGTCTGCCTGGGGGTGCTGACCGACGATCCTGAACGCAGCCGCGACGCCGAGAAACTTGTCGCCGATTCGCACCTAACCTTCCGGGAATTTGTGGGTCTTGGTTTCAAAGAGGCCGGCCTGGACTGGCCTGAGCCGGTAGTGGAGCACTACCGGGAGGGTGCGGATCGGTTTTACTTTGTCACTCCGCTGGACCTCGGGTCAATCGAGGATCTCGCCTCCGAGGCGATGCGTGACAGAGTGGTGGGGATGTTGGATGGCTACCATCGGTGCTTCACGGGGCGCGTGGCGGGATGAAGACTTCTTTGCCGATAAAACCCTACTGCAAGGTACGCACGCGGCGTGCATGCGCGACCCCTGGATTGACATGCTTCGGTCGCGATATGCGGAAAGGTGGTCGGCCTCAGGGGTGCCCAGCATGGCTGACGAGGTTCAACAGCTTGTTTCGCCCATCAACACCCTGATGGTCGTGGACGACGACGTGTTCCGCCGTCTGGGCAACACGGTGCGCCAGCTTTGCGTGGGAATGATGGACGAGGTCATCCGGGTGACGACCCTGGCCCGTTCCACGCGGCAGGTTGAGGAGAACGCCGGCCCGTCCCGATTGTGCTATCTGGCGAAGCGCTGCTGGCCGCTGGGCTGGCAGCGACTGGAGCCCGGGCAGGCCCTGGAACTGATCGGCGGCGACAAGCCCGATGTGATACACTGCCTGTCGCCCGCTCTTGTCCCGGTCGTGCTGGGCTGGGCGAACGAGTGGGATTGCCGCATTGTCATCCACCTGACCGATCTCCAGGATGTGCGTCGCTTCCTTCGTCTGAGGGTTCCACCGGGTGTCATTGCGATTGCGACCACTCCCAGCATCCAGCAGACCTTGATCAGGAAGCGCCCGAATCTGGCGGACAGCGTGCGCGTGGTTCCGCTGGGCATTCCGGCCGAGGCTGAGCCGGCGTGCTTCGATAGCCCTGAGCGCGTGCCGGCGGGTCTGGTGACCACCCCGCTGACGCACGACTGTGGACTGCACCTGGTACTGAAGGCGATGGAGGCGGTGATCGCCGGCGGACAGGAGATGCATCTCTTCGTCATTTCCTCCGGGCCGGCTGAGTACGTTTTTCGCCGCGTGGTCCGGCAGCTCGATTTGCGGTCGTGCGTGACCTTCGCGGGCGACCTGCACGATTGGGCGGCGGTTCGGGCGGCGATGCGCGACGCCGACTTCTATATCCTGCCGGCCGAGCGCCGCCGCTTCACCATCAGCACGCTGATGGCCATGGCCACCGGGCTGGCCATCCTGGCGCCCACCGGGACCATCGGCGACTATCTGATTGATGGCGTGACCGCCAGCCTGTTTGACCCCCAGAGGCCCCGCCAGATTGCGGAGCGCCTCGCGGCCCTCCTGGCCGACAGAGCCGCCGCCCGCCAACTGGGCCAGGGAGCCCTTGACTACATCCGCGCCCACCATCAGGCCAGCGCCATGGTTTCGAGCATCGCGGGCATCTACCGGAAGTTGTGCCACACCGGCGAGTGAGCCCGGCAGGCCGCGGGCTCACCTGCGCCCGCCTGTTCCACCGCGCCCGATTATAAACATCGGCTGGAATTCGACTTGCTGCCCTGGCACGAGTGTCGTAATATTGGCCTGATGCACGTGACTACCGGGATGGGTGCCGACCCGTGGGAAGGTCTGCACCGGGCTGAGGTCCCCTTTTCAGGTCTGCAGAAATGTCTGCAAGAATGGAAACAACAGGGGGGCGAAGGGTTCCAGGTGGCGTACGACCGGCGACACCGGCGTTGTCGGTTGTCCTGTTGATTGTGGCGGCTACGGGGGCTTGGGCGGCATCGGATGCGGCCGGCCCGCCCGCGACTGCGCCCTCTCCGACCACCACCATGCCCGAGTCGATCAGCCGGGCCTATATCCTGCCGATCCGCGGAGAGATCAGCGACATCACCCACGACAGCTTGAAGCGACGGCTCAACTCCGTTGAGCGTGAAGACCGGCAACTCGTCATCATCGAGTTGGATACCCCGGGCGGGGTGTTGACGGCGACGCTCGAGATCTGCGATTTGCTCAAGAACCTTCGCGACGACGGGGTGAAGGTATATGCCTGGGTGAACAACGAGGCCTACAGCGCCGGTACCATTATTGCTCTGGCCACCGATGGAATCGTCATGTCACGCAACGCCACCATCGGCGATTGCCAGCCGATCCAGATCACGCCGGAAGGCGGCGCCAGAGCCCTGCCCAAGGAGATCGAACCGAAGGCCATTGCCCCGTTGAAGGCCGAGTTGGAGGATTCCGCCCGCCGCAACGGCTACAGCTACGACATGCTGCTGGCCCTGATCGACCCGTCGAAGGAGATGTTCTGGGTGGTCAACAGCAAGACCCGCGAGAAGCGGTTTGTCGATGCCGCCGGTCGTGACCGGCTGTTCGGCCTTTCTGACGACAAGCAGGCCGGCGGGGGCGGCCTTCTCGGTTTCCTCCGCGGAGAGGGCAAGGGTGAGAAGGAGGAGGAGCCGGCGCTGGTTCCGGACAGCCTGAGCACGACCGACTGGAAGTATGTCAAGGAAGATCCGCGACTCGGTCACGTTCGCCAGCCGGTCGACGGCGTAAATGACCTGTTGACCATGCGCACTGACAAGGCCGTCGCCTTCGGCTTCTGCGCCGCGGTGATCAACGACGAGAGTGATCTGCGCAGCCACTTCAACATCACCGGCCCGCTGACGCGGCTTGAAAGCAACTGGATCGAAACCGTGATCGAATGGTTGGCGTCGCCGATGGTCCGCGGCGTGCTGTTCCTGGTGATGATGCTGGCGGCCTACGCGGAGTTCCATACACCGGGATTCGGTCTGGCCGGCTCCGTGGCCCTGGTGTGCCTCGTTTTGTTCCTGGGCGCCCCTTACTTGGCGGGCTACACAGTGACCTGGGAGATCGTGGCCATCGTTCTGGGGATCATCCTCCTGGTAGTGGAGTTGTTTGTCACACCCGGCTTCGGCGTGATTGGCATTGTCGGCCTGATCGTGATGGGCATCGGTCTACTGGCTTCGTTTGCACCGGCTGAACCAGGCTTCGAGCCGAACTACCCTGCCTGGCCCACCTATCCGGGGACTTACCGCTACTTCGAGAAAGGGCTGTATGTTCTGGCGGGAGGACTGCTGGGTGGAATCGTCGGCATGTACATCCTGGCGCGGTATCTGCCCAAGGTGCCCGTCGCCGCACGGCTGATCGCTCCCAACCCCGTCCGCGAAGCTCTTCAGATGGACGACCCCTATCCGAACGTTGCCCAGGTGGGTGACGTCGGCCGGGCCGAGACCCTGCTTCGGCCGGCTGGCAAGGCCCGATTCGGGTCCGTGCTGGTTGACGTGGTCTCCGAAGGCGAGTACATCCAGGGCGGTTCCCGCGTCGTGGTCGTGGAACGGCACGGTAATCGCGTGGTGGTGCGGCGCGTCGAATGACCCTGCACCGCTGCCACGAGGATGTGACGTATGCCCGACTTGCTTGGGATCGTACTCCTGTATACCGCCGCCGCGGTGATCCTGGTTGCGGAGCTGTTCATCCCTTCGCACGGGGTGCTGGGGCTGGTGGGGTTGGGTGTGCTGGCGTTCGCCTTGTATGCGACGTTCGCGGTGAGCAGCACCGCCGGTGTCGTCGCGACGGCGGCGATGGTGGTTATCCTGCCGATCGGCTTTGTGATCGGGGTGAAAAGGTGGCACTCCACTCCGATCGGCAAACGCATCTCGCCGCCGAACCCGGAGCTCAAGGAAGAAGACCGGCTTCCGCTGGCGAGTCTGCGAGAGGTGATTGGCCAGCGCGGCCGTGCGGTGACGCTGTTACGTCCCGTGGGCATTTGCGACTTCCGTGGCAGGCGGCTGGAGTGTAAGGCCGAGCAGAACGTCATCGCTAAAGGTGCGGAAGTAGAGGCAATCGGGCTGGCGGACCGGACAGTGGTTGTACGGCCGGTCCTGCCGCCGGACGCGCCTCCATCCAGTGAGAACGGTTGAAGGTTTTCGAACAAGGGTGCTGCTGTCTATAATCCGGTGATCAGCAACGAAAGGACCTGTTATGACATATCACATTCTCGCCTTGAGCATGCTGGCCGCGAAGAGTCCAACCAGTGACGGGTTCTCAATCCCCTGGAAGATCATCGGGGCCATCGTTCTCATCATCCTGGGTCTGGTTTTCCTGGCACTGGTGGCCCAGGTCGCCGGGCTGTGGTTCCAGGCATTCATGAGCCGGGCGGGGGTGAGGATCACCGACCTGATCGGAATGAAGTTCCGGAAGGTCGACGCCCGCTCGATCGTGCTGAGCAAGATCCGGGCGGTGAAGGCGGGTCTGCCGATCACCACCAACGACCTGGAGACGCACTACCTCTCGGGCGGGCGGGTGCAGAACGTGATCTCGTCGCTGATCGCGGCGGACCGGGCACGTATCGACCTGGGCTTCAAGACCGCCTGCGCCATCGACCTGGCCGGCCGTGACGTGCTCGAAGCGGTTCACACGTCGGTCAACCCCAAGGTCATCGACTGCCCCAATCCGGCCAGCGGCAAGCATGCCATCGAGGCGGTGGCCAAAGACGGTATTCAGCTCAAGGCAAAGGCTCGCGTGACCGTGCGGACCAATATCGAACGGCTGGTCGGCGGGGCCACCGAGGAGACGATCATCGCCCGGGTCGGCGAGGGCATCGTCACCAGTATCGGTTCGGCCGAGACCTACAAGGTGGTGCTGGAGAATCCTGACGTGATCTCCAAGCGCGTGCTCGAGAAGGGCCTCGATGCGGGGACGGCATTCGAGATCCTCTCCATCGACATCGCCGATGTGGACGTCGGAGTCAACGTGGGCGCCGCGCTTCAGGCCGACCAGGCCGAGGCCGACAAGCGGCGCTTCCAGGCCGAGGCCGAAAAACGAGCGGCCATGGCCCGTGCTCGCGAGGCGGAGATGACAGCCCTGGTCGAGGAGAACCGGGCCAAGGTGGTCGAGGCCGAGGCGACTATTCCGCTGGCGATTTCCGAGGCGTTCCGTAGCGGCAATCTGGGTATCATGGATTACTACCGGCTCAAGAATATCCAGGCGGACACGGCGATGCGCGGTGCGATCGGCGGTGAGGTCAAGCCGCCGGAACAGAAGAAGCCTTGACCGGTTGAGGCGAAGGAATACAGGCGATGTTAGGCTGGCCGGCGATCCTTGCGAAGGACGGAGATTTCAGCAGCGAATTGCTGTATGTGATCGCCATCCTGATCCTGGCCGGCATCGGGGCCATCGCGGACAAAATCAAGCAGAAGATGGCCGGCGAGTCCAAGCCCCCCGCGAAACAGCCTGGTCCGCGGGAGGTACCCAGAGGCGAGATCCGAGTGGAGGAGCCTCCTCGCCGGCCCGTCCCGCCGAGGCCGGTCGCGCCGCAGCGACCGCAGCAGCAGAGACAGGCGCCTCGTCCGCCGGTGGTCTGGGAGGCACCGCAGCCTCGCCAGCCTCAACGGCCGCAGGCTCCCCCGAAACCTCGCCCGGTCGCCCAGCGTCCCCCGGCGCCGCCGGCTGTGCCGACGTCAGAACGGCGCGTGCTGGTCCAACCTGCGCTCACCTCCTCTGAGGCTGCCGTGATTGCCAAGGAGGCCGAGGGCGGTGTCGGTCGTCCCGCCCGCGAACCGGCTCAGGCGGTGGGAGCAAGGCACCCGGGAATCGAGTGGCTGGCCCTCTCCCGTGCCGACCTGCCGCGAGCCATCATCCTGAGCGAAATTCTCAGCCCGCCCATCGCCCTGCGCGAGCAGGACCGCCTCTTCTGATTGCCTCCATCCCCGAAACGGGAGGAGCGGTCTCCGACCGCGACTTGTCGCAGGAGCGGGTCGCAGCCGCGATCTTGACGAGCCGGCGGGTTTATCTCGCTAATGTTTCTTTGTGCAATCGAATGCTTCCGGGAGAATACCGCCGGCATAAAGCCGGCGGCTCGCTGACGAACCGGGCCCCCGATTGGTCTCATGCATGACGGTGCCCGGAGCGTCGATACTCGGCAAGCCAATCGTGACCCCAAGTCCAGGAAGGACTTGGGCCACCCAAGATCATCGGATCTCGACGCGATCACCCTTCAGTGTGACTCGTCCTTCGGCGAATAACTGGATGGCTTCGGGGTACGCCAGCGTTTCCTGCTCGAACACCCGGGCGGCCAGTGTGTCGGCATCGTCGCCGGGCAAGACGGGGACCTTTCGTTGCAGGATGATCGGCCCGGCATCGTACTGGTTGTTGGCGAAGTGGACGGTGCAGCCGCTTTCCTTGTCTCCGGCCGCCAGCACCGCCTCGTGGACGTGGTGGCCGTAAAAACCCTGCCCGCCGTACTTCGGCAGCAGGGCCGGGTGGATGTTCATCACCCGCCCGGTCCAGCGGTCCGGGATCTGCCAGAGGCACGTCCAGCCCGCCAGGCAGGCCAATTGCACCCCGTGGGCTTCCAGGGCTTCGGTGATCAGTCGGCTGAATTCATCCTCGTCCGGATGCTCCTTCTTGCGGACGATCACCACCGGCAGCCCCGCGGCCCTGGCCCGCTCGACGCCCTTGACATCCGGCAACGACGAGATCACCACTGCGATCTCGGCGTTCAACTCGCCGCGCTTGATCAGCTCGACAAAGTTCTGAAGCGTCCGGCCGCTCCCGGAGATCAACACGCCAAGACGAAGCTTGTTTGCCTTCGGAACAGGCATCCTTACGCACTCACAAGGGTCAAGCCACGGTCTCGATATCAAGCCTCACGCTCATGCCCTCAACCTCGCCGGTGTGCCTGGCTTCCACCAGCGACGGATCGAGCTTCAAGCCGACCGCCAGCGTCTCGTGGCAGATGTATTCCCTGAAAGCCTCGACGGCCTCGGCCAGCGGACCGGTGGCGTTGATCCGCAGCCGGATACGGGCCTGGTACTCGAGGTCCTGGGTCTTGCGGGCGGTCTGGATCAGGTGCACCAGGTCGCGAGCCAGGCCCTCGGCCTTGAGGGCGTCGGTCAACTCGGTGCTGAGCACGACCACGGCCGTGCGCCCCTGGGCGGCTGCCCAGCCCGGCTTGGCCTTCAACGCAATCTGCACGTCCTCGGGCGTCAACTCGATTGCCTGCCCGGCAACCTCAAGATCGATCCTGCCTGATCCATCCAGCTTGCGGCGCAGAGCGGCCGCATCGGCCGTCACCAGCACCTTCTGAATCTGCGGGGCCAGTTTGCCGAACTTGGGGCCGATCGACTTGAAGTTCGGTTTGACCTCGTAGGTCACGTACTGGTCGGCGTCGGCGGCGAACTCGATCCGCTTGACGTTCAACTCGTCGGCGATCAGCGGCAAATGCCCCTCGAGCCAATCCCGATGCCGCGGATCCGCAAGAACAACCTCCACCACAGCCAGTGGTTGACGGACTTTGACCTTGGCGTCCATCCGGGCCGAACGGCCCAGGGATGCGATCTCGCGCACCACTGCCATTTCCTCCAGCAGCGAATGGTCGATCGCCGATTCGTCGGCAGCAGGATAGTCGCACAGGTGAACGCTTTCGGGCGCCTCCGCAGTCTGCGACCGCACCAGATTCTGATACAGCGACTCGGCAAAGAAGGGCACGAACGGGGCGATCATCCTGCTGAGCGTGCTCAGGCAGGTCCACAGTGTCTGGTAAGCAGCATTCTTGTCCGCATCCATGGCCGCCCGCCAG
>CAZPIO010000062.1:0-42068 GCA_964586235.1 uncultured Planctomycetales bacterium | reverse complement strand
TGATGGTGCTCGGACTTATGATGGGATTGGGCAAGCTGAGGCGAATGTGAGCAGGCGAGCTGTCAAACACGTCCGGATGGCCTGCCTCGAGGCGGCCACCGCCGCAACGCCGCCCGCGCGAAGTCCGTGACCGGAACTTTCGCCGCACCGCCTCGATTCGACCCCGCCGCCGGCCCCCGCGCGAAGTCCTAGCATTGCCTTCTTTCACCGGTTAATTTCCGGCCGATGTTCGGCCTCTTCAAGCACAAGTCCAAGGAAACGATCGAGGAGTACCGCGAAGCCGGGGAGAACCTCGGCGTCTTCACGCTGACCCTGGTCAACGTCGAAGACCCGTTCGATCCCGACCCGCTCTGGGACCGGCGCTACGGCGGCAATCCGAAGATCGCGGAGCAGCGGACCGGCGACGGCGATTTCCGCCTCCAGGCGGCGCTCGACGGGTGCCGCGACATCAAGCATGTCCGCGACGCGGAAGGGCGCTTCCGCGAGACGACACCGGTGTTCACCGACGTCGTGGTCTGGATCCCGGAAGCCAAATGGCGGGCGGACGCCAAGCGCCGCGGCCAACGGCTCGAGGCCTTGGCCTCGAACCTGTCGCAGCTCCACACCTCGAAATTCCGCCGCTCGCTGCCGGCCGACCGCGAGCCGATGTACACGGTCATGCCGGATGCCGCGATCGACGCGAATTCGGTGGTGTTTCAGTTCGGCTTCGGCGTTTACGTGCCGGGGCCGGACGACGAGATGCTCGGCACGATTGCGCTGAAGCGCGCCAAGGACGCGGAAGCGGTCAAATTCGAGGAATGGTCGTTCTGGAAGGGCGGCGCGCAGGTGTAGCGCCCCATCGGCGTCTATGCCGGCCAGGGCTCGATCCTGATCACGCCGGACGCGTCCGGGCCGGTGCGCGCGCCGCTCTGGTTTGCCCAGCGCGAAGGCAATGTCTCGCTCAATCTTTCGGCTGCCGACGCCGAACGCGTCTATTCCATCTTCCCGACCGGCCACCTGGTCGTCGGAACGGTCCACGCCTCCAGCAGCTCCCAGACAATCAACCGTATTCTGGACCTGATCCCCGAGGGGTCGCGCGACCTGGTCCGCCAGACGCTGGTGTTCAATCTGCAGGCGATCATCTGCCAGAAGCTGTTGCCCTGCGTCAAGCCGGGCCTGTCGCGGGTCCCGGCCGTCGAGATCATGTTCGCCAGCCCGACGATACGGAAGCTGGTCGACGAGAAGAGGGACGATGAAATCTCAAAGGTCATCCGGGCGAGTAAGAGCGAAGGCATGCTGGATATGAATGAGTGCCTGAAGACTCTCGTGGAGCAGGAGTACATCGAGACCCATGTGGCCTACGCCGCCTCGCCCAACCCCCAGGAGCTGAAAATGCGGCTGAAGGGCATCAGCGCGGGTGCAGGCTCGATCCTCGGATGACTGGCCGGGGGCCGTGACGGCCATCCGGCCATGGGGTACAATACTGGGGGACGAGGGAGCACCCCGGTACGCCGGGACCAGCGGCAATCCCGGCGCCGAACAGACGTTTTGACCTCCGGAGCTGCCATGCGTCTTACGAAGGGCAACATCGCGGCCGGCATCACAATCGCGGGCCTGTGCCTGACACAACCTGCGGTCGCTCTCGCCTCGGGCAGCCTTGCGGCACTGCCCGAGCCGGGCGGCTACACAAGCTGGTTGCGTATCCTCCTGGTATTCCTGTCCATCCTCCCGTGGCTGGCCTTCTGCCAGTGGGTGGACAAGGACACCGAATACGTCCGCCGCATGGATCGCAACACCTGGAATGGCATCACGCTTGGCGGCGGCGTAGTGGGCCTGATCGTCTGGCTGATGCTTCCGTGGAGCACCGCGGGGCTGTTCGCCGCCGGTTTCGGGTTGTGGTTCCTGGCCACGGTCGGCACCTGCGCGGTCTATGTGGTTCTGCGGAACGGGCACGTGGACGTGAACTCACGTGTGTTCACCGTCCGGCACATCAAAGGCTGGATGAACTCGCTGGGCAAGAAGAAGGGCCCGGACAGAGGGCCGGCCGTCGAACGCGTCCGGGTCACCCGCCACAACGGCGAGAAGGTGCCGGTGCCGAACGATCCGACCCAGACGGATGCATTCGAGGCCGCCCAGAACCTCCTGTTCGACGCCCTCTGGCGCCGGGCGACCGAAGTCGAGATGATGATCGGGACCAGCGACGTCAGGCTCGCCTACCGCATCGACGGCGTGGGCACCCCGCGTGGCGAACTGCTGACGCGGGAGGCCGCGGTCAACACCATGAACTTCATCAAGTCGGTGGGAGGGCTCGACATCGAGGAAAGACGCCGTCCCCAGCAGGGCTCGCTCACCGCGGTCATCACCGGCACCAGCGCTCAGCCGACCGAGATCGAGGTACGCACCAGCGGGACGACCCAGGGAGAGAGGCTTTCGCTGCGGATCGTCGGCGAAGAGAACCGGCTGCGGATCGGCGACCTGGGCATGACCGAGAAGCAGTTGAGCAGCCTGGAGGAGATCATCCGCCGACCGTCCGGGCTGGTGATCGTCTGCGGCCCCCGGGCCAGCGGCGTGACCACCACGCTCTACGCGGCGCTGCTCAATCATGACGCCTTCATGCAGAACCTGCTGACCCTCGAACGCGAGCCGCTGAGGGACCTGGAGAACATCACTCAGCACATTTACGACTCGACCAAACCTGAGGCCAGCTACGCCCGGCAACTGCAGAGCGTGCTGCGCCGCGAGCCCGACGTGGTCATGATCAGCGAATGCACGGACCGCGAAACCGCGCACCGTGCGGCCGAAGCCGCCTGCGCCGGAAAAAAGATCTACATGGGCATCCAGGCCCGAGACACCTTCGACGCACTGAAGAAGCTGGTCAGTCTGGCCGGCGACCTCGACTCGGTGGCCCAGGCCCTGGTGGCCCTGACCTCCCAGCGGCTGGTGCGCAAGCTGTGCATCGCCTGTCGCCAGCCCTACAAGCCGGACCTGGGATTGCTGAAGAAAGCGAATCTGCCGGCCGACAAGATCGACCACTTCTACCGCCCCCCGCCGGGCGGGCTGGTCGATGCCAAGGGCAACCCGATCCTCTGCACCAACTGCCAAGGGAGCGGCTACTTCGGCCGGACGGGCGTGTTCGAGCTGCTCGAGATCGACGACAACCTGCGAGACCTGGTTGCCAAGGGCCAGCCGGTGGCGGCCATCCGCGCCGTGGCCCGCAAGAACGGCATGCTCTACCTCCAGGAGGTCGGCTTACAGAAAGTGATGGACGGCGTCACGAGCATGACCGAGCTGCTGCGGGTCATGCGCGATGAGGAGCCGAGCTCCAGCAGCCAGCCCCCTCCGGGGCCTGGGCCGGCAAGCGCCAAGCCCCGGAACCCCAAGGCCCCTCAGGCCACCCGAAAGGAAGGAGGTTGATCCGCGATGTGGTTCTCTCTATTCGCCACCATCCTGATTCTCGCGGTGACCTTCTATCAGGGCCTGCAGGGGGTGTTCTCCGCGCTGATCAACTGCATCCTGACCCTTCTGGCCGTGATGCTCGCATTCGGCTTCTACGAGGATGTGTACCAGTGGCAGCTCATGGCCTACCAGCCCGACCACGGCCGGGCCATCGCTCTGATAGCCATCTTCGTCTTGTCCCTCCTGATCCTGCGGGTGATCGTGGACAAGTTGATCACCGGCAACCTCCGTTTTCCGATCTACTTCGATCGAGCCGGGGGCGGCATCTTTGGCTTCGTCACCGCCATGCTGATCATCGGCATGCTCAGCATCGCCTTTCAGATGCTGCCGTTCGGCCCGACCTTCCTCGGCTTCAGCCGCTACAGTCTCGTCGACCAGTCCGGCAACAAGGAGGTCGTGAACACTCCGAGAGTCACCACTCCCGGCAGGATGGCCGTCGACGAGGACAAAGACGTCGTCCATCGCAATGAGCTCAACTGGGCCAACGCTCGCGCCGAACGATGCAATCTATGGCTGAACCCCGACGGCTTCACCGTGGGCCTGGCATCGCTCCTCTCGAACAACGCCCTTCAAGGCCGAAACAGGTTCGCGGACCTGAACCCCGACTTCCTCGACTACCTCGGCGACATGCGAGACGGGTTGGTTCGCGAGTCGCTGCTCGCCATCGGCCCGAACGCCTTCAGCGTGAAGGAGTACGAGTATCTCCTCCGGGACAACGAGCCCATCTACAGGCGTGTCAAGGCGACGGATGACAGCGGCAGCCCGATCTGGAAGTATGAACTGACGGACCGCAAACCGGGACCGGGCAAGCGGTGGATGGTGGTAACCGCCGAGGTCCGGGAGAAGACCGAAAGAGCCCAGGACAGCGCAAACCTCAACTTCACCGCGGCCCAGATTCGGCTGCTGGCACATGAGCGCAAGGATGGCCCGGTGACCGCCTACCCGCTTGCGGGAATCAACGAGGACGATCCTCAGAACGCCCACCGTCTGCTCGAGCTGCACCGGTGTCAGGATATCCAGTACAAGCGGGGCGAGGGCGGCGTCACCGAAATGCGCCTGTTGTTCGAGGTCCCCGATTCTGAGGCCTTCCGGCCCTGGATGGTTCAATACAAGCTCAACGGGCGAAGCGAAATGCTCCCCTCGCTGAACCGCACTGAAGAGAAATCGGGCTCGACCGCCTCCGGCGGGCGGGAAAAAGCAACCGGCGGCGACAGACCCAAGACCTCCGAAAAGCGAAACGACAAAACCAGGCCCGAGCGGCGGCCGGATTCGCCCGACGCCAACAGCGAGACGACATTGCCCGACAACAACGCCGGCACCGGGTCGTCGTCCGGCACGGGCGGCTCTTCCACCCCACCGGGCGACCCCAACCCACCAGGCCGCGTCCACGGCGTGAATCTGGCGGGCAGTCCACCGTTCTTCTCCAACGACCTGCCCTTCCGGCTGACCGATTACAGCGAGGGCATGAACTTCGAGCGAGCGGGCTCCAAGCTCAAGAGCACGCACGATCTCACCGCTAAGCTCAGCGACGACTGGCAGCCGGCCGAAGGCTCGAATCCGCCGCTCGATGCGTTCGAGGTGCCCGAGGATATGCGGTTGCTGCAGTGCTTGGTGGCAAAGCTCGACCCCCAAAGCTGGCTGGGGCAGGCCCTGGGAACGGCAACCGACCAGATGAGGAACATCTACTTGATCGACAGCAACGGCAAGCAGTACATGCCTGTCGGCAAATATGCGATCGCTCAAACCGGCGGGCGCACACTGTTCGAACTCACCTACCTGAACGAGACTGAACGCGGATTCGTGCGAATGCGCGGATTTGACCACATCAGGTTCGACGACCTCAAGGGCCGATACGCCTATGCGTTCCTGTTCCACCTCCCGCCCGGGACCCGCCCGTCCAAATTCCACACGGGCAGGATCAACATAGACCTCCAGCAGTTCAACCTCGTAGCCCCCAAGTGACCCGCGTCTACCTCACCTGATCGGGCAGTTCAGCCGGGAAGCGGGCACGATCCGCCATGTTTGGCGTGATAATCCTGATGGTACTCCTCCGCCTGGTGAAACGGCGTGGCCGGCTGCACGATGGTCACGATCTTCCGCCCGCGAAAACGCCCAGACCGCGCCAGCTCGTCGATGTAAGCCTTAGCCTGCTTCAACTGCTCCTCATTGGCCGTAAATATGGCGGAACGATACTGCGAGCCCACATCGGGCCCCTGCCGGTTGAGCTGCGTCGGGTCGTGCAACTTGAAGAACCACTCGAGCAGTTGCCGGTATGTCACCCGCTTGGGGTCGAACGTGACGCGGACGGTCTCGGCATGCCCGGTAGTGCTGGAGCAGACCTGCTTGTACGTCGGTCTTGTCGTGGTGCCGCCCTGGTATCCCGACATCGCATCAATCACGCCCGGGACCTGCTGGAACCGGTCCTCAATGCCCCAGAAGCAGCCCCCTGCGAAGTAGGCTGTCTCGGCGGCGACGGGCCGGGACTCGGGCGGCAGCGCAGCGCCCGCGGCGTGGAACCGCAACGCTCCCGAGTTCATGCAGTACCGCAGCCCCGTCGGCCGCGGCCCGTCACTGAACACATGCCCCAGGTGCGAGCCGCAGCGGACACAGAGGGTCTCGGTTCTCACCATCCCGTGGCTGGTGTCACGCTCCTCGCGAATATGAGCCGGATCGAATGGCTGGAAGAAGCTCGGCCAGCCGGTGCCGGATTCGAACTTCGCCTGCGATTCAAACAGCGGCAACCCGCACAGGCGACACACGTAGATGCCTTCTTCTTTGTTCTTGAGCAGCAGGCCGCAGAACGGCCGCTCCGTATCCTTCTCCAGCAGGATTTTTCGCTCATCCGGAGACAACGGCGCGGCAAGCTCCGCGACACGTCTGGAATCCAGAGGCGTGATATCGTACCCGCTCTTGGAATACACAGGCTTGCCCTCCTGCCGGCCGGTTCCGGCAGCGGATCGTGCCCGAGACTCGCGCCGGCCGCGGTCACCGGATGCCCCGGCGGCGAGAAAGACAACTGCGGCCACCACAACCGCGGCGGCCGCGAGCATTCGTGCAACAGTCATCGTGACGACCTCCCTGAACGCCGTCGTGCAACCGCGACGAAGACCACGCGGCCGTGTCCCCATCGGCCACGACCGCCACTCGGCTCGCGGCCGGCTTTCGTCAAAGAATGATAGGCGCCGGCGCCGTCACCGTCGGCAGAAAGGGCTGGTTTTCGCTCAAATACCCCCCCGGGCCGGCCAAATACCCCAAGAAGACCCGCGGCGGGCTCACGTTCTCTCAGCTCTGAGGTTTCGGCGGCGGCTGCACGAAGCCTCTCGGATGGAACAGCGCGTGGCAAGCCTGGCACGTGCCCCGAAGCTGCTCGGACACGGGCTGGGCGGCGTTATACTCGCCGTTTGCCAGGAGGGTGTTCAGACGACGCGAGCCGCTCTCCAGCCTGTTGGCGAGGCTGATGAACAGGTCCTTCTCCTGCCCCTTCAGCCCCAGTTGATCGGCCAGCGGAACGATATCCTTGGCGGTCTCCGCCATTTTCGCCGCGACCCCGGCGGCCTTGTCCATCTTCTCCTTGCGCGCCACCGCGGCAATCGCCTGGTCAGGGTCGGGCATGGGATCGAACTGGAGTGAGTGCATGAGCTCGCGAAGCCGATCGGCGGTAACGGCGTGAATGGCGGGCTTCTCAACCACTTGCAGGCGCTTCTCATAGACCTCGTCGCGGGTTGGACCACACGCCGAGAGGCCAAAAACCACGAACACGACTCCAAGACCGAGACCGGCGACCGCACACGCCTTCGTTCGGGTTAATCGGGCATTCGACATAATCGTTTCTCCTTGAATCGCTCTACGTGCTCACTCACCACAACAAGACTGCACCGGGAGATGCCTTCGAACCGGCACCATTGTAGCCGCAGACCACCCACTGGCAACCACCCCCTCGGCCTTCTGTCCTCTGGGGCAGTGACGGTACGGGCGGGGCTTTCAGAACCCAAAGCCCGGTCGACGTGGCGACCACCGGCAAGTGGGTCTCCGGCAGCGCAACCGGTTCGCCGTCTGCCCTTCGCCTCCCCTCTGGGTTAAGACGCCGCTGATCCTTCCGCCCACACTGCCGCAAACCCGTCCTCCAGGAGGGGGCACGCAAGACGCGGCACACGGCCGGGGGAGCCGTCAACTCGGGCCATGGAGGCCGCGGTTACGCCATCCGGCCGACCTCCGTCCAATCTTAGAAAACCGCCCGGACCGTGGGTCTGACCCATCATCCGGGCGGTTTCAGCTCAGGAGCGGTCGCCGACTACCTCGCCGTGCTGGGCTGGGTCTTCGGGAGAAGCCTGATCGTTCCGCGAGGCTGGGTGGTGGATGCGCCTGGGCCGGTCGGGGCCGGACGGCTCATCGACATCGGCGATGGCTGGGTCGCGAGTTCCTTGCCCGGCGGGTACACGATCTTGGCATCTTTTCTCAACCCGGCCCTGTACGGCGCGGCAGCGGCCTGAAGCTTCCTCTGTTCGAGTTCTCTGCGAATGCTGTCTTTGATCTCATCGAAGGGTATCGGTCCCGCCTGGTGCCGGTCCGTGACCTTGATAATGTGGTAGCCATATTCGCTCTCCACAATATCGCTCATCTCGCCGACCTTCAGGTTGAACGCAGCATCCGAAAACGGCTTGACCATCCGCTGGCGGGTGAAGAAATTAAGGTCGCCTCCCCTGGCTTTCGATACCGGGTCCTCCGAGTACTTGCTGGCCAACGCGGCGAAATCCGCCCCCGGTTTCTTCACCTCGGCGAGGGCCTCCTCAGCCTTCTTGCGTTTCTCCTTCTGGACCTCCTCGGGCAGCGGCTGCCGCGTCTTCAGATCCTTGATCGCCAGAAGGATGTGACTGGCCTTGACCTCATCCTCCCTCCTGGTGTAACGGGTCTGCAGGTTCTGATCATAGTGCTTCTTGACATCATCATCGGTGACCTTGAGTTCATCGGGTGACTTCTTGTGAAGGGCGCGGTCCTGCAGTACCTGGGCCCTGAAACGGGGGGCGCGAGACCTCTCGTTCACAAACTCGTCGAAGGTCTTGTTCTGCTGGTTCTTAATCTGATCGGCGGCCTGCTCGCGAGTCATGCCCAGGGACTTGATCTGCTCATCGATTCGCTTTTCCATCTCCGCGGCGAATTCCTTGTCGGTCAGCATCGCCCCGGTCCGCTTGGCGTCCTGCGTGACCAGCTCGTCCTCGATCACGAAGTCAAAGAGCCTGCCCATTTGATTCCCTCCCCGGATCCGCGACCGCATCTGGGAAACTTCCGCATCACTGGCAGGTCGCCCCTGTAACGCATAGTCCCTGACCCCACCGTCGATCTGACTCTCCATAATCGGCTGACCGTTGACAATAACCGCCACCTCGTCCGCCGGGGCCGTCTTCGTCGCCGGCGCCGTCGCCGGTCTGGTGGTCTGGCCAAGGGCCTGCACCGCCGACGCACCGATCACCATCGCACCAACAACCAACCTGCTGCAATTCATGGGATACCTTTCTAAAGCTGTCTCATCCGCGGCCTCCGGACCCGCCTTGCACGGCGGAAGGCCGACAAAGACCTTCACGGTACTAAAACCACCACCCGAGGTCAAAAAGACCAAAACTCACAGGTGGCAACAGCAGCCTGTCCGTCCGCTGAACGGTCCGGGCCAATCAGTCGGACGACCGGAGACCGCCCCATCACTCTCAGGGCCGCAACACGCCCCATGGCACATCTCTTCAGCCGGCCCCGCCAGGTAAAAAAGTGCCGGCTCTGTCCTTGGATCGAACAGAGCCGGCAGTGCAGTTCCCCGCATTCATTCCCGGTATGAGGCGTGTCCACCCTCGCGTCCGAAGGCGGCTCCCTAGCCCCTCAGGGAGAAAGCGCTTTTCCCAACTCCTCTGCGAGAGAGAAGGCGTTTCCTAGCTCTTTCGGGAGAGGAGGCTTTTCCCCAGCTCCACGTTCGAGAGGAGGGACTTCCCGTTGTGCTCCTTGGGACTCCCCTCAAGCTCTTCCCTTCCTCGCTTTTACCCTCCAGTGCAATTCCCCAGCCTGGTGCTTTTCCCATCGTGCTTTTCCCCAATCCGAGTGTGGGGCTGAGAAGGGCGAATTGCGGGAAACATATAGGTACGATATTCAGTTGTCGACCATCCCAGAACCTGTGCATTTCTCCTTTCGATCGGCGTCCGGAAGAGACTCCGGAAACGAAAAAGGGACCGCGAGCGTATCTCTCTCTCGCCGTCCCTTCGTATTTCACCAACTCTGCTGGAGGCAGCCGGAACAGCCCCCCGCCAGCCACTCTCACTTATAACTCCTAACTGCGGACGTGTCAAGCGGCCAGACCGGTTGGCGCGAAAAGATCTCCAGCCGATCACCCGCCACGCTTCACGCAGCCCGCACGAACCGCGATCATAGCGCTAAGACTTTTCGACGAATAGACTTACGCGCGTACCCTGGCGCACCGAAGAAAGCTTGATGCAACAACACACACCCTGCTGAGCCGAGTCGACGGTGACCTGAATCAATAGAAAATCGGCCTTTGCCCGGCGGGCCGGTTACCCAGCCACAGCGCCCGTGGAGGCGCAGCGGTGGGCGTCGCTACCGGCGGCAGCATCTGGGTGTAGTGCAGCCTCTCGACGTGACCGTCATAGAACCCGACGTTCATACGGATTCGCGGAATGTAGCCCGCACCGCCCGCCGTACCGGATACCGCATTCGTCCTGTAGTTCCAGCCGCCCAGGCCGGCGCTCTTGGGAGCGAGTTCACCATGGCGGAAGCGAAGGGCGCGGTAAAGGTTGTCCATCGGGTAAGGCCCGAACTGCTCCGGGAAAGCACCCGGCTTGGGGAGTTCCACGAGCAGAGCAGGGGTACCCCTCACGTTCTTCAAGCCGGCCGAGGCGTTCGCGCCATAGCTCATCCAGAGCAGTGGCATGACCACCGGCGTGGAGATCGCTCCGGTCACGTTGGCCCACACCACTTTCTGCTTATGGTCGAGAACATCGAAGCCCAGGGCCGACTCCTTGTTGGCCACGGTAACGGGGCCCGTGTGAGCCTTTTTGAAGGCGTGATACTCCAGAAGAAGGTCAATGTCATTGGCATTGTTGGCGTCGTTGCCAAAGTCGGTGCCCGAAACCTTGTCCTGCACATCGAGTTGGTACCGCGTCTCACTGAGCGCCTTCGGGCGGTTAAACAGGGCATCGCCCGAAAGCAGTTCGCTCTGGTCGCCGAGGATCCTGACGTATAAGGCCGGGATGGGCCAGGGCTCAGGATCGCTTGGGCAGGTGAATATCTCCCCCTGGCCGCTGGCGTGTTTGAACACGGCGGCGGCCCAGCCGTAGTTGGTGCTGACGCGCTCTTTTTCCTTGCGGACGGTCCTCTCGAGGATGGCCATCTGCACGGCATTGAGGTTCTGCTTCAGGTTGGTGCCGCAGACCGTGGCCCGAGCACCCTCGCGGGCGGCCGACAGCGACGGCAGCAGAATGGCCACCAGCAACGCGATAATGGCCACCACGACCAGAACCTCGATCAGGGTGAAACCCCGGGAAGGACAGGGATACAATGGTCGCCCTCTCAGAAGCCGCATCGAGTCTTTCATCTTTATCACCTCGAATAGCACCGGCACAGAATGGACAGACTCTGGTCCCTTAATGCTAGTATACATCCATCCATCGCTTTGAGCCAGCACGCATTACATCAAAAACCGAGAACCGCGACTCAATGGCAGGGCCCCGGCCGGCCCAACGCCCGCCGCATGCAGCCAAGCTGTAATACTGCTATAGCTGCATCAGCGGACCAAGGTCATAGCGGGGAGCAACATGCAGCGGGAGGTGAATACCCACCTCCCGGCGATGGGTCTCAAGAGCCAGCTCGGGGCGATTGTTCTGTTCGCTGAGATGCGCCAGCACGACCCATCGCAGGCGTTTGGCGGACTCGCTGACCAGCACCGCGGACTCATGGTTCGAGAGATGCCCGCGGGCGCCGCGGATTCGGGCCTTCAGAAAGGGCGGATATGGCCCTGCCGCCAGCATCTCCGGATCATAGTTGCTCTCCAGGTACGTGGCGTCCAAGGTCGAAAGCACGCGGCGCAGGCCCTCAAAGGGGTGCCCCAGATCGGTCAAAACCCCCAGGCGCCGGCCCTCGTGCTCGACCACGAAGGCACACCCGTCGGCGGCGTCGTGCGGGGTGGGAATGGTGTGGACGACAACCTCGCCGAAACGCAAGGACTCGCCGGCGTGGAAATACCTTACCTCGCGCAGGAGCCCAAGCTCGTATGGGTAAGCCTCGTGTGTCGGGCGGGTGATGTAGATGGGCAGACCGAATTTCCGCTGATAGACGCCCGCACAACGCATGTGGTCTGAATGGTCGTGGGAGATAATCAGGGCCGTGACGTCGCGGATGTCCCGGCCGCGGGCACGCATGCGGCCCTCTGCGAGTTTGCCCGAGATACCGGCGTCAAAGAGCAGGCGAACCCCGCCTGCTTCAACGTAGATCGAGTTACCGTTCGAGCCGCTCTGAAGAGAGTAGGTAATCACGCCCTTCTTCCTCGCGATGGCTCCATCATAGCCTCGTCGCCGCGGCATTCCCAGGCTGTCTCGCCGAACCCGGCCGGGTCCGACACGCCTCAAGCCGGTGCCACCGGCCGGTTGGCCACCGCGGCAGCACGTAACGGGTGGGATAGGCGCTAGCCCGCCACTGCCCCCTCCGCAAGGGCGGGGCCGGCCTGCCCACCCCGGCCCCCTTCGGCATCGACCCGCGAGGCAAGCCACGCGACGAGGTCGTCGAAGAAGGGACGCGGATCGGTCTCGAACTCCAGGGTGTGGTGGGCCTCCGGATACTCGACGATCTCCCGAATGGGCCACTGAAGAGATCGCACGAAGGCCTTTGTTCTCTCGTTGTCAATGATCAGGTCCTTGCCTGCCAGGAACAGACGCAGCGGACAGCCTTGCGAGTCGTTGGCCAGCGCCCTCACCCGCCTGTCCAATTCCCGGGAGGCAAGCATGAACCCCACGGTCGCTTTGCGGAGACGCAGCGGATCGGATTCGATGAACTCCCGCCGGGCGGGGTTCGCGGTAAACAACGCCGGTGTATCCAGGGGAATGCCGACCAGCGACCGCCGCGATGCGATTGCGGCCAGGCCGATGCGAATCTTCTGACCCAAGGAGATATCGACACGGGGAAAAAGCCCGGGGGCCACCAGGCTGAGGCTCGCCACCCGTGCAGGAGCATGGCCCAGAAAAGCAGCGGCCAGCTTGCCCCCCCAACTGACCCCCACGAGATGAAAACGGTCAAACCCCGTTCGCACGTGCAGCTCGTCCAGCCCGTCGGCTACATCTCGCAGGAGAAGCCTGGCCGACTGCGCGTGCCCGCGCTCCACTTCGTTCCGGCCGCTGCCCCGCCGATCGGGCAGCAGCACCGCCAGGCCCGCCTCGGCCAACCGGCGAGCCGAGCCCTCAAACCAGCACCCATGCGATTGAATGCCGTGTAGGTAAACCGCCCCCCCGCAGGGTGATGCGGGCACCCACAACCTCGCGAACGCCTCGTAACCGTCCGAGTGCCGGATTCGAATCATCTCACAGGGCACCATACGCCGGGCATGGTAAACGGCCCTCGAACGCCGTCAACGCGACGAGCCATATCGCCGGACTGAGTGCGCAATCCGCATGTTATCGGGCGTGCCTAGCATTGGGCGTCTGGGGAGTGGATTAATCGCACTGGAAGGCCGATAAGTATTTGGCTAAGCTAAGGATGCGGCTGGTTGGCCGACCAAGGGGTCTACATGGCTTTTTTCATCCCCACCGCGGCTGCGGGCAATGGACTGACACTCGCCACTTTCGGGCGGTCGGGCGAGATCATGGGTTTCTTCTACCCACACATTGACTTCGCCCAGAACGTGCGGGAAGGGATGCCGGCGGTGCGTTTGCTGGGCCGGGGCGGCCAGTTCCTGTGGTGTTTTGACGACGCCTGGCGCGTGGCACAGTCATTCGAGCCCTCGAGCAACGTCCTGATTACGCGACTGGCGCACCGGGATCTGGATCTGACGCTCGAGATCACCGACGTATTGCCGCCGAACGAGCAGGCCCTGCTGCGCCGGGTGGTCATCACCAAGACACCAGCCGTTGGTCCCGTGCAGTTCGTCCATTATTTCCGCCTCGCAATCGGCGACGTGTTGGATCGAAACTGCGTCTACCATCACCCCAACGAAAATGTCACCGTGCAGTTCCTCCGGGATATCTCGGTGGCCTTTTCCTCCAGCGAGCGATTTCACTGCCGGTGCGGCTCCTACAAGGAACCGGGGCACACCCAGACGAAAGAAGCCATGGCCGCCGGCGACTTCGGGCATTTTGACCTGTCCATTGGGCGTGTCGACTTCGCGGTCGGTTTCGAGCCGGTGGTCGGCGAGCGCTGGCAGACGATCATGGTGCTGGCGGGCGGATCAAGCCCGGAGACGGCGATGGCCGCCGCAGACCGGTTGACCCGGGTGAATTTCGAGGAAGTCATGGCGGCCGCCGACCGCCGCGTGGCCGACGAACTGTCCGCCGCAGGGACCTGCCCGGTGCCCGAACTGGCCGACGCGTTCGACCGGGCGGTAATCTCGTTGCACGACCTCTATAGCCAGTCACAGGGCACATTCATCGCGGCCCCGGAGTTCGACCCCGGCTACGAGTTGTCGGGCGGATACGGTTACTGCTGGCCGAGGGACGCGGTCATTTGTGCGTTGGCCGCACACCGCATCGGCCGGCAGGATATCGCCCGGCGCTTCTTCGAGTGGTGTGCTCATACCCAGATGCCCGACGGCCACTGGTACCAGCGTTACTGGACCACTGGCTCACCAGGCTCGGTCTGGTGCGTCCACGAGAACAAGATCCAGCTCGACCAGACTTGCGCGATCCTCCATGCCGCCGGGCAGTTCGTCCGATTGCTCGGGCGGGAAGGCGAATCCTTCCGCGAGACCTTCCGGTCGACGGCCGTGGCCGCAACCCGGGCAATTCTCGATTACGTCCGCGAGGACGGGCTGCATTTGCCCTCCATCGACCTGTGGGAGAACAGCGTTGGAAGCTTTCCGTACACCCAGGCCGGGGTGATCGCGGCCCTGCGAGAGGCCGACGAAGTGTTCGGCCTGGAGCCGTCCAGGACCGGTCCGGCCTCGCGGGCAGTCATGCGCGACAAGCTGGTCAGAACCTTCTGGCAACCCGAGCGGCAGCGGTGGCTGCGGCGCATCACCCCCGAGGGACAGCCCGATCCGACACTCGACTCTTCGGCCATGGGCCTCATCCATCCGTGGGAGGTCTTCAACCTGACCGATCCTCAGGACCGGGCGCTCGCGATCAGCACGCTGAACGGCATCGCCCAGGAGCTGCGATCGGAAGTCAAAGGCGGCTCGGCCATCCTTCGGTTCGCCGGAGAGTCCTATATGGGCGGTGGCCCCGGATGCGTCAATACGATCTGGTTGGCCTTGTGCCGCCTGATGCTCGCACAGACGGCCGGCAACCTCGAGGAGAAACGCCAGCACATCGCCCTTGCCATGGAGCACCTGCGCGTCGCTCTGGCCAACAGCAGCCCCACCGGCCAACTGCCCGAGCTCATCCCCAAGATCCTGTTCGATTACTGGGCAGCTCCGCACGCCTGGGCCAGCTCGCTGCTGATCGAGTGCGTGATCCTGCTTCGTGCCATGGTGGCCGACCGCACCGCCCCGTTCGACGCGATCCGCGCGCGTGTCCGGCGACGGGCGCCGTCGCGATGAAGGGCTCAGTAGGAGCGGCTTGCAGCCGCGATCCAAGTAGGAGCGGTCTCCGACCGCGATCTTGACGAGCCGAGGGGTTTATCCCCTCGGTTTTTCACGGGGCTGGCTTGCCTTGGTCCGAGCGAGTTGAGGACAGCCGCGCCGTCCGCTGCGGCAAGCGGTTCCCTGCGGCTTTGGGCCTCAAACACGAACGGATATAATGCGTACGAAGGCTAATGTGACCGTCGGCCGGGCTTGATCCTGTTGCCGATCCGTGGCGGCAAGCAAATTCAGGGACCAGACGTGAAGGAAATCAATCGGACATTGCGGGAGTTCCTCGTGGTGGGCGTCCTTGGGCTGGTTATAGGCCTGGTCGCGAACACGGCCAATCCCAAGGGACTGTCCCTCACAAGAAACTATTACCCGCCGAGGGTCCAGCCTCCGCCACCGCCTCCTCCTCACCCCGGACCTTTGAATCCTGGTTCGCGACCCGAAGTTGGCACGCAGCCCGGCCCGATTATTCCGGCCCCGCCGCCCCCCAACGGTAATGGCACGGGATGGACGGAGGAGCAGATCATTCAGCACCTGAGGGATGGCGGCTTCCAGCCGCTCAACCACATGGAAATGGTGGAGATCTACCAGAGCCCGTACCACAAGGACGGGCTTTACATGGTCATCGATGCCCGCAGCGACGATTTCTACAAGGAGGGCCACATCCCTGGGGCGTACCATCTGGACTATTACTACGCCGACCAGCACATCGATGCTGTGTTGAAGGCGTACAACCTGGCCGACGGAGTCCAGGCTGACAAGATCGTGGTTTACTGCAACGGCGGGAAATGCGAAGACAGCGAGTGGACCGTTGGATACCTGCTGGAAAAGGGCATCGAGCCACACAAGGTGTTTGTGTACGGCCTCGGTTTCACCGGGTGGAAGACCAAGGGCATGCCGGTTGAAGCCGGCGAACGCAACAGCGGCCAGATCACTCAGGAAGCGCCCAAGAACGGAGCTCCGGCTACGCAGGAGGCAAAGAAGTGAGCGACCAGCCCGGCCTTCTCGGCAGAATTGACCGCACGGGCGTGCCGCTGCTGCTGTGCCGCCTGGCCGTTGGCGTCCTGTTCATTTACATGGGGATCGTCAAGGCCAGGGAACCGGTGACATTCCTCAAGCTGATCCGCGAATATGAGATGGTGCCCGACGGCGGCTGGTGGTTCCTGAACTGGAGCGTGGCAACGCTGCCCTGGATCGAGATTCTCTGTGGGCTGCTGCTGGTCCTGGGCGTGGGCCTGCGCGGCACGGCCCTGGTGATCATGGCGATGCTGGCCGTCTTCACGCCCGCGATCGTTCTGCGAGGGCTGGGCATTCACAACACGGAGCAGTTGGCGTTCTGCAAGATCTACTTCGACTGCGGCTGCGGGGCGGGTGTGGTGAACTTCTGCGGCAAACTGGCTGAGAACACCGCCCTGTTCCTGGGGGCCCTGCTGATCCTGTTCTCGCGTTCGCAGCGATTCTGCCTGCGGGCACGGCTCTTCTCATAGCACCCGGTATATCGAAAGACATGGCGGCGTCACGGCAAGCCAGGGCTTGGCCACCCATCACTTAGACTGTCGCGGCCCGCCGGGCAGCATCGTCCACAAGGCACTTGCAGGGGCATGCCATGAGCAGTACGATTGTCGGAAGCTTGGACCGGTGGCTTCGGCTACCGATGAAACTGAACACGTCCGTCCGGCCCCTCGCTTCTGGAGGTCCTGTCATGGCCACTCTCACTCCTGCACGCGCGATGTTCTTCCTGGCAGTACTCAGTGTTTTTCTGTCGGGTCCCGACGGCTGTCTCCGACCCCGCGATGGGGGCGCCAACATTGAACTGACCCTCCGCATCACCGGCCAAGGATCGGTGACAGTCACTCCACCCGGGACAACTTACGATGCCGAGGACACATCGGCGGTCATCGCCTATGCCCTGAACACGCAGGTCACCTTGACGGCCAGCCCCGGCTCGGGCTGGGGCTTCGATCGCTGGGAAGGCGACCTGACCGGCAATACCAACCCGGCCGTGCTGACGATGGACGCCGACAAGGACGTCACGGCCGTGTTCGTGACCGGTGGCACCGGTGGTGACGAGTGCGACGAGGGAATCTGGACCGGAACGATCGTGGCTCGCGACTACTCCACCGGCGGCGCGAGCTGCGGAGGCGACTGCTCGACGGAAGATGTCACCCACACCGTCTCGATCGACGTGACATGGTCCAAGTCGGCCACCGTGGCGATCACGATGAATGATTCGCTCTCTGGCCCTCTGATGGAGGCAGAGGGCTCCACCGAGGGAACATCTCAACAGACGTTTCACGACTTCGTGCAGGAGGTGTGCACGAGCTGTGACAATCCTGACCGGGACGTCTGCCCCGGCAACTCGGTCACCATCGACAACAACGAAACCCAGAACCTCGCCTGCCCGATCACGGCCTCCGACATCTCGCTGGTATACTTGGCCCTGGGCGACACGACGGCGGACACCTTCCCCGTTCAGGTCAGCATCATCATACAACCCTCAGCCAGCGCCACCGCTGTCGCGACGACGACTACACTGTATGAGTATGTCTGCACCGGCACCTCCGACACCTTCTCCCTGCCGGGCGACACCGAGGCTGACTGCCCCGTTTTCACCTTCGATCTGACTGGCGAATACCACCGGAGCCCCGACGGCCGCGATACGATCACGGCCAGCTACCGCGGCACCAACTCCACGCAGCGGCAAGCCGCCTGCGTCTCGTGTCAGTGGCAGTCCGCCGAAGAGTGCGATCTGACGCTCACCCGCGAGCCCGCACAGGGAGATCGCGACGAGGACGGCGTTTGCGACGATGTGGACAACTGCCCGGACACGTACAATCCGGACCAGGCCGATACGGACAGCGATGGGATCGGCGACGCCTGCGACCCCACACCGTGAACCGCGGCTCGGATTGCCGGGCCTGTGTCAAGCTTGCGGAGAACACCGCCCTGTTTCTAGGTGTCTTGCCGATCCTGCCGTCGCGCCGGCAGCGATCTTCCATGTGTCTCCGCCTGACGCAACGACGCCATACTGTCGATAGTCTTGTGCTCGACCTCATGCTGAGGTAGTTGCCAGCCGAATCTACAGGGAAGGGCCCGCCAAAGTGCACCCGCATACCGGAGGCCACTTGGGCGGTGCGATACAATGAGTAGCCAGGGCCGGCCGTGCCCGCGGTCAGGTGCGACCGGTCGGATGAGCAGGCGCAGTAGACCGCTTCATTGCATCT
This sequence comes from uncultured Planctomycetales bacterium, assembly GCA_964586235.1. Taxonomy (GTDB): domain Bacteria; phylum Planctomycetota; class Phycisphaerae; order UBA1845; family PWPN01; genus JAUCQB01. Next base: position 23,645 of record CAZPIO010000062.1, on the reverse strand, counting down.
TTCGAGCAAAGGAGGTCTTCATGATCAACAAGAGGCTGATGGCATTCTCGGCGTTCACCTGCCTGGTGATCCTCGGACTCGGCGCAGTCTGCAGTCCGAGAACACCCACGGGCACCCTCAGGGTCTTGATCACCGACAAGCCCTACCCGTTTGAGCATATCTCCGAGGCCATTGTCACCGTCGTCCGTGTCGAGGTGCGCCAAGGCGAGGAGGAAGGCGGCGATGACGACGACGCATTCATCACCGTGTTCGAGGACCAGACGGGCAAGCCATTCGATCTGCTCGAGCTGCAAAATGGGCAGACCGACCTGCTGGCCGAAGCTGAAGTCCCCGTCGGCGAATACACGCAGATGCGGCTGGTGATCTCCAGCGGGCAGATCAAGCTGACTAACGAGGCCACCTTCGACCTGACGGTGCCCAGCGGGGCGAGTTCGGGGCTCAAGCTCAACGCGACGTTTGAGGTGGCCGAGGGCCAGACCACGGAACTCCTGATGGACTTTGACCTCAGCCGGGCGTTCGACGTTATTCCGGGCAGCGCCGTGGACAGCATCGATGAAATCCAGGAGTTCCGGTTCAGCCCAACGCTGCACGGGGCGATTCGGGTCGTGCAAGCTTCAGAGGTAGGCCAGATCTCCGGCGCGGTGACGGACGCAGCCACGACCGGCCCGATCGCCTCGGCGTCGGTGACCGCGTATGACGGAACCGATACAGAGATCTCCTCAACGTCCACCGAAGCAGACGGTACGTATATCCTGAGCGGCCTGCCGCCGGGGACCTACCGCGTGGAGTTCTCCGCGTCCGGCTACCAGGATGCCGAAGCCGCAGATGTCGCGGTCACGGCCGGTCAGACCACCGAGAACGTCGACGTGGCCCTGGCGGCCGAAGTTGTCGGACCGTAACGCGGTCGACCCCAGGCACTGGAAGCAAGGCAAGGCCAGGAACCATCTGCAAGCGAGCGGCGCGAGGCAGGTGGATCCTCGCCTGTCTGCGCGCCAGGGCCGGATTCGCCGCCCCGCTGGCCAACGCGGCCCCAACCTCTTATAATCACGCCTGTTAAGATTCCGGAAGGGTCTTGATAGGCCCGCCGAGACGGTGGACTCAGACATGCCCAGGATACGCATCATCCGCACAACTGATCCGACGGCGGCGGCCGAGTTGGCGGCGGTGCGCCAGCCGCTGCTGCTCGATCACCTGATCCTCGACGAGCCGTCCGAGACGCGGACCGTCCGTGACATCATCGCGGAGGTCCGCCGCCGCGGAGACGAAGCGGTCAGCGATATCACGGCCCGCGTCGACCGCGTGACCATCCCGCCCGACCAGGTGCGTGTCCCGGCCGAGCGCATCGCGCAGGCACAGACCGAGATCTCGCCGGAACTGCGGGATGCGATCCGGCACTCGATTACGGCCGTCCGGCGGTTCCAGGAATCGCTGCTCGACCGGCAGCCCGCCCCGATTCAGGCCAACGGCCTGAGCCTGTCGCTGCGGATACGTCCGCTGCGGCGGGTCGGCGTGTGCGTGCCCGCAGCGGCGGCCCCCCTGCTGTCGTCGGTCGTGCACAGCGCCCTGCCGGCACAGGTGGCCGGAGTCAAGGAAGTCGCGGTGGTTGCTCCGCCGCGTCATCACGGCGACATCCACCCGACCATACTGGCGGTGTGCGGCGAACTCGGCATTACCGAGGTCTACCGGATGGGCGGAGCACAGGCGATCGCCGCACTGGCCCTCGGGACGCAGCGGGTGCCTCGCGTAGACAAGATCGTCGGCCCCGGCGGGATGTACGTGCAGTTGGCCAAGCGATATCTCTACGGCCTGGTGGATATCGACATGTTCGCCGCGACCACCGAAGTCGTCGTCATCGCGGACAAGACCGCCCACCCGACATTCGTGGCCGCCGACATGCTGGCCCAGGCCGAGCACAATCCGGGATCATCGATCCTGCTGACCGACAACGAGGGACTCGTGGGCGAAGTCATGGCCGAGCTGGACCGCCAACTGGCGACGATCTCCAGCGGGCCGGCCGCGGCCAAATGGCTGGAGAAGCTCGGGGCCATCGTCGTCGTTCGTGATATGAACGAGGCGGCCGAGATGGCCGACCAGATCGCCCCGGAGCACCTGCAGATCGAGACCGAGAACCCGCGGGCGCTGGCCGACCGCATCGACTCGGCCGGGGCCATTTTCCTGGGGCATTATTCACCGGAGTCGGCCGGAGATTACGTGGCCGGGCCGTCCCACACGCTGCCCACGGGCGGCACGGCGCGGTTCTGGAGCGGCCTGTCGGCATTGAGCTTCTTGCGGGCCAGCAGCATGATCGAATACACGCCCGAGGCGCTCAGACGCGACGCGCAAGCCATCGATCTCATCGGACGCGCCGAAAACCTGGAGGCACACGCCCGCACGGCCACGATCCGTACGGAGTGAAACAGCGGGGTAGCCGGTTCGGGCTGACCGCTGAAAGCTGACGGCTGAGTGCTTTTTATGAGTTACTTGCGACCACAGATTGAGGCAATGGAAGGCTACACACCTGGCGAACAGCCGGACAGCCCGAACATCATCAAGCTCAACACCAACGAGAACCCGTACCCGCCGTCACCGCGAGTGATGGAGGCGATCGCGAAGATCAAGCCCGACCAGCTTCGCCGCTACCCGCATCCGAAGGGCGAGGCCTTCCGCGAGACGGCCGCACGACTCTTCGGCGTGACCAAGGACCACGTCCTGTGCGGCAACGGCATGGACGACATTCTCAACCTGACCTGCCGGGCGTTCAGCGGGCCGGAGGCCTCGCTGGTCTACCCGGTGCCGACGTACACGCTGTACGGCGTGCTCGGGCAGATCCAGGCTTCGATCATCCGAGAGGTGCCGTGGGGACCGGACTACTCGCTGCCGTTCGACGCCCTGGTTCAGGCCGGCGGCGCGGTGACGTACCTGGCCAACCCCAACGCACCGACGGGCACGTTTGTGCCGGTTGAGGAGGTTGCGCGGCTGGCTAACGCGCTCACCGGCGTTCTGTGCATCGACGAAGCATATGTCGATTTTGCCGACGCCAACTGCATGGAGCTGGCTAAGACGTGGCCGAACGTGCTGGTCATGCGGACGCTGTCCAAGGGCTATTCACTGGCCGGGCTGCGGTTCGGCTACGCGATCGGGCACCCCGCCCTGGTCGAGGGGCTGGTCAAGGTCAAAGACAGCTACAACGTCGACGCCATCGCCATCGCGGCGGCGTCGGCGGCCCTGGCCGACCAGGAGTATCACCAGCAGACGCGGCGGAAGGTGATCAACGAGCGGCAGCGGCTTGCGGCGGAACTGGAGAAACTCGGCTTGCCGTGCCTGCCGAGCAAGTCAAACTTCCTGTTCGCCAGAGCGACACGACCGACGGCCTCGCAGTTGTATGAATCACTCAAGGCCCGCGGAATCCTCGTCCGATACTTCAGCATGCCGGGCATCGATGACCGTCTGCGCATTACCGTCGGCACACCCGAGCAGAACGACGCCCTCATCGCCGCCCTGAAGGAGCTGGTGTCGTGAGCAAGAAGCCTTCCACACGCAAGTCGCCCGCTTCCACCACCTCGGCGCGGAAGGCTGTCGTGCGACGCGCCACCAAGGAAACGCGGATCGAGATCAGCCTCGACCTCGACGGCACCGGCAAGGTGACGGCCGAGACCGGCGTCGGCTTCTTCGACCACATGCTCAACCACATCGGCCGGCACGGCTTGTTCGATCTGTCAATCAAGGCCAGCGGCGACCTGCACGTCGATCACCACCACACCGTCGAGGACGTGGGCATCTGCCTCGGGCAGGCCCTCGCCCAGGCGGTCGGCGACAAGAAAGGCATCCGCCGGTACGGCTTCTTTATCGCTCCGATGGAAGAATCACAGGCGATCGTAGCCGTGGACCTCTCCGGCCGCACGGCCGTCGTGTACAACGCCAAGTACCGCGGCTCCAAGATCGGCGACTTCGACGTCGAGCTGGTCGAGGAGTTTTTGCGCGCCCTGGCGGCCAACGCCAAGATGAACCTGCAGGTGACCGTCCCCTTCGGCACCAACAATCACCATGTGGCCGAGGCCATCTTCAAAGCCCTGGGCAAGGCCCTGCGCCAGGCCGTCGAGATCGACCCGCGAGAGGAGTCGGTTCCCTCGACGAAGGGCACGCTCGCGTAGGGTCCGCGCTCGCGGACCAGCAGCCTCACCAACTCTGATAGGCCCCGCAAGAGTGCCGACGAGGGCGTCGGCACCACCGCAAGCCAGCCTACAATGAAGCGGGGACCGGCGGGCGAAGGTGCGATCATTTGGAGGATTCAAGATGATTACCGTTAAACGGGTGTACGATCCGCCGAAAGGCGACGACGGCTGGCGACTGCTGGTCGATCGGCTGTGGCCTCGGGGCGTCAAGAAAGACGAGGCCCAGCTCGACGGTTGGATCAAGGATGTGGCACCCAGCGACAAGCTGCGACATTGGTTCGGCCATGAGACGCCGAAATGGGAGGAATTCCGGCGGCGGTATTTCGCGGAACTGGATCACAAGCCCAAGGCCTGGCGGCCCATCGTGGATGCGGAGAAGCGGAAGAAGAAGGTCACGCTGCTGTTCGGGGCCAAGGATAGCGAGCACAACAACGCGGTGGCCCTGAAAGACTACCTCAGCTCCGCGCGGCGGCGGAAATGAGAGGCTCGGGAGACCGCGTATCGGGGCCGGGGCACCGCCGGCATGGGCCGGGCGGCTCGCTCAGGCCGAACGTCGCTGGGCGCAGAAGAGCTCTAGGTTTTCGTCGATTTCCAACGCGGCGCTGAACATCTTCTCGGCCTTGCCCAGGTTGCCGCGCTCACGGCAGATGCTGCCGATGTTCGCGTAGTTGGCGGCCATGCTTTTGACGTCGCCGAGCCGCTCGTCGATCTCCAATGCCCGATCGAAGACGCGTTCGGCCTCCTGCACGTCACCCTGCAGGTGCAGGACGGTGCCCAGGTTGGTAAAGGCCATGGCCCGCCACTCGTCCTCCTGGCTTAAAACCAGTACTCTCTGGTAAGCCTCCTCGGCGGCGATCAGCTTGTTAAGCAGCAGGCAGGCCCGGCCGAGACGGCAGAACGCGTCCACGTCCTCCGGCACCAGCCGGATGATCTCCTCCAGGTGGCGGCGGGCGGTGTCCCAGTCGCCGCGGATCTCGGCGATTCCGGCGATCTCGCGGCAGATGGCCACGTAGGCCGTCGCATCCTCGCGGGTCTTGTAGCCGCGACGATCGGCCTCGGCGGCCAGGAGGATCTGCAGCGGTTCGATATCCAGGCTCGTTCGAGCTGCATCGGCGGCCGCCCGGGCCTCGGCGTCGTCATCCTGGGCAAGCGAATCCGCCCGCGCCAGCGCGGCGTCCAGACGATCGAGCAGGCGGTCGGTCTCGCTGCGCAGCATCCGGACGGTCACCTTCGGCTCTTCCGACAAGGCGGGCGTCGCGGCGTAACGATCGATGATTCTCGTCAGGGTGCCCTGATCGCCAACTCGCTTGTTCCGCTTGAACGGGGCGGGCGGCGGGAACCGCGGCACATCATCCTCGCGACGCCGCCGCAGTGAGCGGACCGAAGGGCCGGGCTTGACGATCTCCTCGCCCACGGCATCGGAGTCGGCCGGGCTGCGGTGCTGAAGGTACTCCAGCACGGCAAACAGGACGGCCGCCCCGGTGAAAATGGCCACCAGCCACGGCCCATGCGAGATCACGAAGGCCGCCGATGCGTTCGATCCGAAATAGCCCTTGGCGTTCAGGACGAAAAGCAGGATAACCCCACCTACGAGCATCAGGGCCACCCATGACATGCGGCGGAAGAACCTCGCCGGGTTGCAGAACCACACCACCAGGTAAACGACGACAAAGAGAACGATCGCGTGACGCGCCAGATCCGGGCCGCGGGGGCCGAAGAAGGCAAACAAACCCGTCGCCAGAGCGGCGGCGATCAAGGCCGTCCGCCACCAGCGATGCTGCACGGGGCGATTCTCAGGCGACTCAGGCGGCGAAACCTTGCGTCGGCGCAAACGAGGCATGGTCGGTCTTCCTGCAAAACGGGGGCCCGGGGAAGCGGCTTGCTTCGTCCGCACACGCGTTTTCAGTACTGGAAGCGCGACTGGGCCTGCCCGGCGACCGCTGGGACGCTCTCGCACGAACCCCACGGCCGCTCCCCACAGCATCGGCAGGCACCAGGCGAAACTGAAGCCGGACGGTCACGTTTTCGTGGCGAACAGGCAGCGGAGGCGTTTGACGAGCTTCGTCTGGGTGGGGTCCTTGTGATTGAGGAAGTCGCCCCAGTACAGGATGCTGGAGTGGCGGGCGTCGTGACGAACGCGGGCCAGGAGCTTCTCGACACGCTTGACGCATTCCTTCATCACCCGGCTGCGCGGGCCGACGCCGGTATTGACCACCACGACGTCCGACTCGACGACGGAGTGATACTGCGGCTGGAGCTGAATGCGCGATGCGATCTCGACCCCGAGCGGCGAACTGAGGAAGCCGCGGACCTGGGACTCGTGGACTTCGAGCCGCTCGATGGCGGGTTGGGCCGGCCCGGCCGCAAGGACCTCCTGGTGCGACACTCCCACACTGTCATCGAAACAGGCGGAGTTGAACAGCCCGAAGATCTCGGAGGCAAACGAGGCCGTATCCTGCATCACCTGCCGCAGGGCCTCGGTGGCCTCGCGGGTGTTACGGAAGACCTTGTGTACATCGTCCGGCGGGGGCATCACAAAAATGCGGTAATCATAGGGGTAGGCGTGTCGCAACACCGGATCACTGTCGGCCTCGATGAGGGCAAAGCCGTAGCGGTCGACCTTCCGCACCTCGCGGAGGGCGTCGGGGAGAGTCTCGAACACCCGCTCGGGCGTGTAGCTCACCTTGAACAACGACGCCCACTGCAGGTCGGTGCCGTTTGAGTCCACGGGCACAACTGCGTTGGTGTGACCGTCACAGGCCCGCTTCAGTCGCAGGCAATGCACCGGCCGGTCGAGCACCTCGGCGGCGATCAAACGGGCCAAGGCGCTCTTGCCGCCCCCGGGCGGTCCACTGATCAGCAATGTCTCCACCGGCATCTCGTGTCACCCGAAACGGACCCGTCCTGTTCAGGATATACCCCGAGTGAAAGGTCCCGTTACTGATCTTATTCCGAAAAACATCGATTCTCTACCGTCGGAGATCCAGTTATATTCTTTTCGAAATTCCCTTCCCGGCGGCGTTGCTGGCACACCGCTTGCTAGTCAGGACATGCGGCAACAGGCATTACGGCGCCCCGCCTGCGGCAGGCTTGACCATGCCACCCTCTACTGCTCCCACAGCAGCGGCACAGGGACGGCCAGGCGCCTCACTGACGGGCTCTCCGAAGCCCCAGGTTGATCACCCGCTGAATCAACTGCTCGTACGAAACCCCCACCGCACGGGCGGACTCGGCGAAATCCTCGCCCCGGGCCAACTGTGGGTTGGGGTTGGCCTCCAGGACGTACACTTTCCCATCAGGGGTCATCCGCATGTCGATCCGGGCATAGCCCCTCAGGTTCAAATTGCGGTAGATCCGCTTACAGAGCTTCAGGATTCCCTGGGCCGCCTCAAGGGTCAAATCCTGGGCCTCGCAGGTCACAACCCCGAGCTTCTTCTGGTACCGCAAATCGAACTTCACCTTGGCGGTCGCGATCACCGGCAGGTCGTCAGGCGCCTTGGTGAACTTCAACTCCCAGATCGGGAATACCCGAAGGCGGTTGTTGCCCAGTACACTGACGTAGAACTCCCGCCCCTCGATATACTGTTCGGCGATAGCATCTGTGCCGACGCGCTCGTGGATGAACGACACGCGTTCCTTGAGCTTCTCGTCATCATCGACGATCGAGGCCTGGGCAATGCCCAGCGAGGCTTCCTCGACCAGCGACTTCACGAAAAGCGGGAACTTGAGTCGCGTCGGGCGCTTGATGGGCTTGCGCCGGGGGAAAACCGCAAAATCAGGCACACGGATTCGATGATAGCTCAGGATCTTCTTCGAAAGCCCCTTGTCGCGGGCCAGGATCAGGCCCCTGGGTGAACAACCGGTATAAGGAAGCTTGATCAGCTCCAGGTAGCTGACCACGTTCTGGTCCATCACCGCCTCGCCGTCAAACTCCTCGAGGAGGTTGAAGACGATATGCGGCTTCCATTCCTCGATCATCCTGCCGAGAACGCTCAGGTCGCTCTGGATGCCCAGCGAACGGACCTCGTGGCCGAGGCCGCGGCAGGCGGTGATAACATCGTATTCGGTCTTAAAGGGCGCACTCTGGGCCTCGGTGAGCCCCTCGATGCTGTCGGGGGGGACCAGGTCCTTATGCATGATGGCCAGAACGCGCTTCTTCTTCATGGCTCACATGATCAGCAGCCGGCGCCGGCCGCTGTGAATGTAGTTCATCGTCTCGACGGTCAGCAGGATGGCGAAGTCCATCTTGACCTGCTCGACCGGGCCCTGCACGTACAGGTTCAGCTCCTGGCATCGCGCGATCATCTCGCGCATCACCAGGTCAAGGGTGTACTGGTACTCGCGCGTCCAGCGGGACACGATCCGCCGCACCTCCGCGTGATGGCGGCGGATGAATGAGGCTGCCGACAGGCGTCGAGGGCCCTCACCGGTGCCGTAAAACAGCCGGCGAAGGTCGCGATCGTAGAAACCCGGGCGTCCCTCACCGTAGCGGGCTCGTTTGCGTTCGTAATGCTCGCGGAGCGTCTCGCGGATGCGCGTGAGCGGCTCGACCACCCGACGGGAGCTGACCACCGGGGCCTGCCCGGCGATCTCCTGCATCAGTTCATCCACGTATTCGAGCTTCTTTAGCGCCGGCCAGCCCTGATAGCGCTTGCGCCACCAGGCCTTGGGCCGCAGCCACACCGCGAAGGTCTCGGCGAAGTCTTCATCGGGATGACTCTGAGCATACCAATGGTCGAGATGGAGAACGTAGCGACGGCTGTCAGGCTTGGGGACGTACCGCTCCGGATACGGCTGCGAGGACTTGCCGAAGAGCTTCTGCCAGCGGCGGCGGCGGTGAAACAGGTATGCGTGATCGATCGCGTGGCCCACCTCGTGACGCAGGATTCGCATGCACCACTTGTAGGTCGCGCCCTCGGCCTCGAGCATCTGGCTCCGTTCCAGCCGGGCCAGCCGCGGGTGGGCCAGGTAAAAAGGGATGGCCGCCCCCGGGACACCCTCGGGCGTGAACCACTCCTGGCCAAGCCAGAAATGCGGGCGGAAGCGGATGTCACGCCGCTCGAGTTCCCGGTGAATCCGCTCGATGCAGCGCCGGATCGGCTTGCGATGCAGCGTCAAGTGCAGATCGCAGAAACGCACGTCCAGCAGGCGATCTTCCGGCCAGCGGCTCCACACGCGGGGCGGAACCCGCCGCGTTTGCCGCGGGGTACGTCGCTTGCCGGCACCGGATTTGCCTGCCATCGTTCAACCCGCCCGGACGGGCTCCAGTATCGCGAGCAGCGAGCCGTCAATCGGCCGCGCCCCAAATAACAAGTATATCGGTCCTGCACGAACGTATCGTCAGACCGTGCTCTAACCGTGTATTGTGGGCTGGATCGCCGCGAAATGACAGGTTGAGATGTGGCGATTTTTCGTCGCACAACCGCGTTTTCAGTGCTGCCGGTGAGTTCGACGGGTCTTTCGCGCAAAAAGAATGGGAAGTGTCGCCGTGGCGCGACGGACACTTCCCATTTCGTGTTGTCGTCATCTTCCGTACGAAGCGAAGATGCGACCGCCGCTGCCTCGCGTTGAGGGGGCCGATGACGGCACACTCACTCATGCGGCGGCTGCGGCTGATGTTCGTTTCGGCTTATTTCTTCTTACGAGCGGCCTTCTTGGCTTTCGCTTTCTTGGCTTTCTTCTTTGCCACCGGAGTATCTCCTTTCTGGTAGCAGGCCTCAACAGACATCGAAACGATTGTCAAAGAACGCTCTGCGTTCCGCCGGGATTTCTTGAAAAAAATCCTCAAGTCGGCACGCAGTTTGTTATATCGGCCGCTGACACGGGGGGTCTTTACTATTTTCACTTGCCGATGCAGAAGCGGGAGAAGATCCGGCCGAGCAGTTCCTCGGTCGCCACCTCGCCCACCAGCAGCGAAAGCGCGTTGATCGCGTCGCGGATTTCGAGAGAGATGAGTTCCACCACGCTCATGATGTCCACGGATTCGGCACAGACGGCTCGCGCGCGTCTCAAGGCGTCGCAGGCGCTTCGCAGCGACTGTCGCTGGCGATCCGAGAGGGTGAGAACGTCCGAAACGTGCGATTCGGCGCTGGTAAAAATGACCTTGCCGATATGATCGCAAAGCGAGTCGACCCCCTGACCCGTGTGCGCGCTGACCACGTGCAGCGGCGTGGGCCCCTTCAATTGCGAGCAAAGGTGGTCCGACACCGCCGGCGGCACAAGATCAGCCTTGTTCAGGACGATGAAGGTCGGCCTGGCCGGCAGGATCCGCCTCAGCCACTCGATGGCTTCGAGCGGTGCATCGCTCAAATCGACGACCAGCAGGATCACGTCCGCCTGCGACATCGACCGGCGCGCGGCGGCCTGGGCCTGCACGTCAGGGTGCGGCCTCTTGGCAGCAGTCGTTTGTTCGGCTTCGACGATCAGCCCGGCGGCATCGAGCAGCATGACTTCGCCGCCTGGAACACTCAGCGGGGCCGAGAGCACGTCGCGGGTGGTTCCGGCCGTGGCCGACTGAATCGCGCGGTCCATTCCGGTGAGGCAATTCAGCAGCGTGCTCTTGCCCGCGTTGGGTCGTCCGATAAGCATGACCTCAGGGAGCTTTTCCAGGTGCTCGATCGACGGAGCATTGTGGATCAGCGAGGCCAATTCCTCTGAGACACGCGTGACGACCTCGACCACCTGTCGCGGCGAGACGAACTCGACGGCCTCTTCGGAGAAATCGATCTCCGCCTCCAGCAGCGAGAGCAGGTCGACCAACCGTTCGCGAAGCTCGTTCGAGCGGCGGCTCAGGCGACCGTGCAGCAGTGCCTCTGAGGCCCGCAGTTGCGAGTCGTTGCGGGCGCTGATGATGGCCGCGACCCCCTCGACGCGGGTCAGATCCATCGCCCCGGAGAAGAACGCCCGGGCGGTGAACTCGCCGGGCTCGGCCGCCCGTGCGCCGGCGGCCGTCAAGCGTTCGAGCACCGCCGCGAGCACGCCGGGCGCGCCGATGGTGTGCAATTCGACCACGTCCTGCCGCGTGTAGCTGGCCGGAGCTCTGAAGGCGTACAACTCGGCCGGCACGCTGGCCGACGGCTCCATCCACAGGCGGCCCGACACACGCCGATGGCCGGGCACTTCCGTCGCGGAACGGCCGTCATCGCAGGTGAAAACACCCGCGGTCAGCTTGAAAGCATCCGGCCCGCTGAGCCGAATGATACCTCGAACCCCGACCCCGGCCGGCGAGGACACAGCAACAATCGTGTCGTGCAGCTCGTGGAACATCACCCACATGATACGCGACGGCACAGGACCGAGTAAGGGTTCAGGTCCGCCGCAGGCGAGACTCTCCGTGGTCCGCCGTGGCGACCGTGGCGAGGTTCAGTGGGGCCGACCCGGCGACGACACGGCTTTCGCCTGGCGAAGCAGTACGGTTCGCGCTCGACGACTGATCTGCTGGCGGACTGCGCAACTACATCGTGTCGCCGTGGCGCGCACCCTCGTCGGCCCGTGAGGGCACACTCGCGTAGAAGCGGATGCCGAACCAACCGCCCGGCTGGTTATTGCCCTCCTCGTCCGTGACGCCTAACATGCCAGCCGGCCCACACGGATACCTTCAATGGAAGCGCGCGAGCAACCTGTCATTGAGACCCCCAGCACGAACACTGTCGTGTCACCGCCACAGGCTGAATCGGCACCGGCCGTCGACCCCCTGGCCGACGCGTCGTGTCTCCGCTGCGGCTACTCGCTCCGCGGGCTCACCGAAAACCGCTGCCCGGAGTGCGGGACGCCGTTTGACCCGCAGGAGATGGCCGGCAGCTACCTGCCGGAATGGCCCCGCCTGATGGTCTGGTACCTGACGGCCGCCTGCCTGGCCGGCTCTCTCCAACTGATGTCGCGGGTGCTGTGGACCCTCAGTGTGAGGCAATCCTTCTCGTCCATGATCGACGGTGTGCACAATCTCATCCAGGCCTTCACGCCGGCAACAACAATCGTCATCGCCCCATTCGCCATCATCGGGCTGATACGAAGGATCGACCTCGGCCGCAAGATTGCGATCGGCCTGTTCGTGGTGCTGGGGTTATCCCTGCTGCCTGCCTGCGCCTATGTCCTCCTCAGGCTCATGGGGACCTTCTCGTACGCAGCAGGATTCAGCCTGGGCATGATCTACGATCTCATCCCCGCGTGGACTCTCGCGAGCCAGGTCTCTCTTCCTTCCATCATGCTGGCCTGCGTGCTCTCGACGCGGCTTCGGCGCAAGTCGCTGCGCCGTAGTCCGTTTGACCCGCCCCCCTTGCTGCCGCGCAGACTCTTCTCGCCCAGAGGCGACTGGCTGCTGGTGCTCATCGTCCTGCTTACGGCGGGGGCCATCGAATGCTTCGGCTCCTCGGGGACAACGGCACTCTGGTTGATTGAGTTCTCCGCAAGTCGAGCGAGTTTCGGTGACTCCTGGGGCCGGACCGTGGCGTCTCTGGTTTCATGGGGGCTTCTGGCAGCCGTCCAGTGCGTATGGTTGGCGTGGATCGCCCGGGCGATCTGGAGAGATCCGGCTTCGGTGCGGTGGCACCTCAAGGTGTTTCTCATCGTGGCGATTGTCTGCATCGCCGTCAGCCACCTCATCAACATATTTCTTAGAATCGAAATCTACTCGTTTTCGTCTCCAGGAACGGCCTTCCTCCGTGTGTCGGGGACTCTCGCGTACTCTCTGGCCTGGCTGGTGACGCCGCTGGCTCTTTACCTCTATGCCTCGCGGATTCTGCCGGCCGAGGCCATCGCTCGCGTGGCCGGGCCGCATGGGCAGACGGCCGGTCCGATTGCGTCTGGCTCGGCTGCTCGCATTTGATGTCGCGTAAGGAAAGACCTTATTGCCCAGATCGCATGGCCTCGTCGCAGGTTGACCCCGCAAACGCAAGGATCTCCGGGCTCGCGTTGACTTCCTCGAAGGTGAACGAACGGCCGCACTCGGGACACCGCTGGTCTCGCAGATCGTAGAGGAAGTAACCGCAGCCGGGGCACAAGCCGACCGGACGATCACGCTCGTGGAAACTCATGGATTCACAAATCCGCTTCGGCCCGGTGGCCAGACGATGAGCCAGGCCCGGCCGTGAATGCGGTTGGGGGGTACGGGGCCTTCGAAGCGGCTGTCCTGAGAGTCGCCGGAATCGTCGCCCAGGCAGAAGTAGCCGTCGCCGCAAGCAGCTTCCTTGCCTCCGAACAGGCTGCCGAAGGGATAGTAGCGCAGGAAGCCCAGTCCGGACGGGACAGTAGCAGGTTGACCGTCGATCAGCACCTGCCGATCGCGGAGCGAGACACGCTCGCCCGGCAGGCCAACAACCCGTTTGGCGACCTTGAGACGGTCGGAGGTTTCCATCCAGATGATCTCCCACCGGCGAGGATTGCGGAAGCGGTAGGAGACCTTCTCGCACAGGAGCCAATCACTGCCCGGCTCGCCCTCGCCGTGGAGCGTCGGCGACATCGAGCCGGACACGACAACGGACAGATCGAAACACGTGACGTAGATGATCGCCAGCAGGCCAACCACCGCCAGACAGTCGCGAACCCAGCGGAAGAGCCGCCGGATGAGCCTGGGCCGCTTGCGGGCAGGCTTGACAGCGGGATCGGGCGGAGCGAGGACTCCGGTATCCTGCGGAAAACCGGCGGCGCTCATTTCGCCTCGGCCTCGGAGGCGGCGGCCTGTTCCGCTTGAATGACCTGGTCAGCCTGGTTCTGCTGCTGCTGCCACTTGAGTTGGCAGGAGCGGGTCGCGCCGCGAGTTTCGGTTGCGGCGGCGCTCATCAGCAACAGGCCCACTCCACCGGCCACCAGAGCCGCACCGGCCATTCGCAGCACCGACCAGACGGCACCATCCTGGGCCGGCTGGCGAGGCATGACCGGATCGGTCATCGGGCTTCCATCGATCTCGTTCATGGCGATTCTCCTTCCTCGGGTGGATGATTGACGGACGAATCCGGCATTTTCAGGTTGTCTTCGATTGCCGACTCCGACCTAATGCTTTCCCACTCAATTTTGGCGGGCAGCACAATTCCCATAAGCGGGACCGTTTTCACACGTGTCATGTGATAGCGGTATGCACCCGCGGCGATGGTAAGCCCGACGGCCCCAGCGGCAAGGCCGATGATGATCTTTCGGCGCAGCGGCCGCGGGCTTGCCGGGGCGTAGTTCAAGACAGGAATGTTCTTCGGGTCCTGGCTCATGCATTTGCCCTCGCTGCCCGATCCGCCGGCGACACCGCGATTTCGTTCAAGACCTTGGCCGTCTCGGTCAGGCATGCCTGGTTCCAAGCGCACAGCAGCCAGTCCGGCCGGGTGACGTCGCCTGTCCGCACGTAGTTGCTGCATCGGCAGATCGTGTTGCACATCGATAGCATGGTACACGAGTCACAGGCAATGTCGGAGCGGCCGGGGGCCGCGTCGTACACGAGGAAGTCGTCGCCATCCATCACGTGCCCGACCATTCGCATCGGGTTGTCATCGGCGTCCTCGCCGATCAGCCGTTCGCACGGGTAGAGCCGGCCCGAAGGGGCCACCGCAAGCTCGCCGTGGCCGAAACCGCAGCGGGCGGTCGGTCCGATCGGAATCCGGGCCAACTGGGCCGCCTTCTCGTCAAACCAACTGATGCTCAGGTGCGGCAGGCCATCGCGCCAGACGCGTGCGCAATCGGCGATTGCCGCTTCCAACGAGGCAATGTCATCTGCCCCCCACCGGGTCCACACATCCAGCGACGGGTCGATGTGCCGAACGCCAACCGACTGAAGATACCGCACCCCTTCGACCAAACGACCGACCGTATCCGGCCGAACGACCATCACCACGCGGAAGTCCTTGCCCGCCTCCAGCAGACGGCGAATGGCTGAGACCACCTTTTCAGAACTGCCGTCGCCGGAGCGGTTATGCCGGTGCCGGTCGTGAACCTCAGGCAGGCCGTCGCAACTGACGGCCAGATCGAGATCCGGCAGGGTCATCACCCCCCAGGCAGGCGGGCTGAAGATGGTGCCGTTGGTGGTCAGGCTCAAAACCAGCCGGCGGTCGTCGGCCGCCAGGCATTGGCGGGCATAATTGACGAGGCCGGCGACAAGATCGGCTTCGAGCAGCGGCTCGCCCCCGAAGAAACCCAACTCCAGCGTGCCACAGGGTTTAAGTGAGGCAACGGCCCGATCGACAGCCTTGCGGGCCATCGGCTTGGGCATCGTGCAGCCGGATTTGCACCCGGCATAGCAGTAATCGCAGGCCAGGTTGCACTTGTGGGTAACCATCAGAACCAGGCCGAATCGCTCGTACATGCTCGACAACCCGTGCCGGCTACAATGCCCAACGTTGTACCCGCCGTCCGTGGACGGGCTCTGGGGCAGGCCACAAAGGCAAGCCACCCTGAGGAACAAACGTCTCCCACCATTTGATTATATGGGATCGGGGGCGAAGGGTTCCGTTCCATTCACGTTTTTTCTGCATGCGCACGCGACTGTCGCTGTCAGTGCTCCGTCTTCCACCCGAAATCGCCGCGGTATCGCCTCAGACACTCCTCGCGGTCGCCCTTGAAGAGGTAGATCCGCCCGTAAACGGTGCGGGTCTGGCCTTTCTTGAGCGGCCCCACGAGAACGCACAAATGCATGCATTCCCAAGGATTATGGCCCTGCGCGGACAGGAACCGCTCCCATGCGATGCCGGTCACCCACTGGCCGTCGGTCGACTCGCGCAGCAGCAGGCCAGCCGTCGCGTTGACCGGCGAGGCCGGCCATTTCTGCGACCAGACGAACCTGCCCCGGTCGGAGCAGGCATCGACCCGGCCGCACAGATCGGCGTTGAAGTGAATCTCCCGCTTGTCCTGGCGGGCCAGGCCATCAGGGCCGACGAACCAGGTCTTCTCGTTGGCGAAGGCCGCATTGCGTGAGGTCGTCGGGCCGGGGTTGAAGCAGGGGATGATGCCCGCCAACTCGGGCCAGTCGTGATCGGAGCGATTCGTGACCGCCAGCCGCAAGTCCGCGCCGTCGCGAGCGGCCGTGATCTTCAGCGACATGTCGGCACCGCGAATCTCGGCCCGCCGGCCGGCCCGGTCGACGTGATGCGTGAACTGCGCGAAGTCGGCGTGAGTGTGCTGGCCGGACTGGACCGCATCGAACATGTTCCACTCGTAGAACCACAGGTACACGGCCATCCCCGGCTGCTCGAGCGATTCGACGCCAATGCCGCGATCCCAGTCGAAGAGCCGTACGTTGGGCGCAGGCCAGGAGCACCCGCCCACCAACAACAGGCCGGTCAGCCCCAACACCAGAGACCAACAATTGCCAGACAACGTCTTTGCCACCTGCATGGGACCTCCGATCAGCAATCGCATCGAGCACTCATCTTTCTTCACCCTTGGCCCCAGAATCCATTCTGGCAGGTGCTCAGCGAGCTTGCCATTCTTGAGGCCGGAGGCCTCGCACAACAGTGCGTTACGTTCTCACGTCCCGCCACCCCGAAGACAGACCCAAAAAGAAGATCCGCCGCGAAAAAGTTCAAGAAGCTCAAAACAACGCAAGATCTCGATCGCGTACGCTGCACGCAGCACCCTGACCCTCAGCATGTCTCCTCATGAGCCGACAGCGAATCGACAGATAGAACGAATTTCTTGATCTGGAACTTCGGGGCGCCGAAGTTGATGAGCAAACCGTGCTCGATGCGAGATGCCCTCATGTACCCCAATACTTGTGCGGTATGCTCATCCAGAAGTGCTCTGCACGCCTTGACCTCAACAATCAGCCGCTGGTCAACAAACAGATCAGCCAGATAATCGCCGAGCACAAAACCGTCTTCATCGTAGACGACGAGCGGATACTGCGGAACGGCCGCAATGCCCTTCTTGTCCAGCCGGTGCGCGAGGGCCCGTTCGTAGATCTTCTCCATGTGACCGTTCCGGTGGTAGGTGTGAATAGCGAATCCCGTTTCCCGGATCACGTCGCACAACTTCATAATGTCTTGCATATCAGTTCCTTTCCTGCACTACGGGACAAATCTACAACCCAGCAGCCGCCAATGCGAGAATTGACGGATGCTGTTTCAACACTCTTGTTTGAGCTTTTTGTGCCTTTTCGCGGCCGCGATTCCCCGTTCTTCAGATCGCGTCGTTCGGGCTCAGCCGTTCGGCTCAGCCAGTCGGCCTCCCAGGGTTCGAACTCGGTTCGCCTGGACTGGCATGGACCTGTCACTCCCCCGCTTCCCGCTGCGCATAACGCGAGGCCCGGCGTACCCACTCCATCCGCTGAATCGGCAGCAGACCGTAATTGTACACGTCCACCGATCGCACGCCGAGCTTGGCGGCGCCCGCGACGGCGCTGACGAAGGCTTCGGCGTTCGGACATGGCGGCGTGCAGGCGTTGAACGACAGCTCGACGCCGGCCGTGCCGCCGGTATCGGCGCTGACCTCCTGCACCAGCGTCTTCATCGCTTCTTCGCCCGAGTACGAGCAGGGAGCCAGCAGGCCGTCACAAGCCCCGCCGACCTCGCGCCAGTCGGTGCCGGCCATGTATCGGTCGCCGACGCGGTGGACCACCACGCGTCGGGATGAGATCCGCTTGAGCATGGCCACCAGAGACGTGACCTGCCGGCACCGCCAATCGATGAACGCGGCCAGAGCGGGCTTGGACGAGACAAACTCCTCGGGCGAGGCGGCCTTCAACGTGCCGTCCGACAGGATCGTTTCGAGCCCCTTCGAGACAATTGCGGCCGCGGCCTCGACGTCGATGCCGTCTCGCTTGGCCGACTGGCGGCAGGACTCGCAGAAACAGAGATTGTAGAGGAACTCGCCCACCGGGCCGAGCACGGCACCCGTCTTGTAGTGGGCGTGGGAGTGGAGCTTTTCGGGGAACGACGGCCGTTCGAGCTCGATGGTATCGAAGAGGTAGTGCGTGGTCAGGTCCTCGACCAGCGCCCGAAGGTACTCGCGGACATCGGGGTTGATCGGGCACATCCACGTGGCCGACGGGTCGCCGAAGACGTCCTTCATGGCCGACGCCGGGTAACGGGCGATGGCCGCATCGCCGTGGCAGCAGATCGTCCAGGCACGCAGTCTGAGGCCGCGTTTCTCACAGCCGTCTGATACGGCCGCCAGCGGGTTGGCCTTCTTGATCCAGGGTGCGACCACCGGCCGTATGCGGCTGGCGGCGTAGAGTTCCGACGCCGGCTGGAATTGGGCCCCGCCGGGCGAGTGAAACGTTCGCGGCGACACGCCCGAATGCGGCCGGAGCTGCTCGATGCTGTGGTAGGTGACCGCCAGCGAAACGCCGGTCACCCCGGCCTCACCCTTGAGCCGATCCAGCGCCGCGTCAATGCCTTCGTCCACCAGGTCCCACAAGTAGGTCCACATGTTAGTCTGAAACATGGAAAACCCTCTTGATATATGCGACGTTGGCCTGATCCGCTCATGCGGCGGCGCACGTGCGCCTGGCGGAATCATATGTCCGAGAAAGAAACAGGCCAAGGCGCTGGAATGAACGGTCGGCCGGCGGTGATATGCCGACTCTTACTTCGCGGATTGCTGGCCGCGGCATTTCGGGCATCCGCCTTCGCGGCCTGCCGCCTCGGCACCGGCGTACCACTCACCGCACTGCTCGCAGCGGGTCGCGATCTGGCCGGAAAACCTGCCGCACTTCGGGCAGCGGAAGCCCTTCCCGTCGGGATCGCGCGGATAGGTGCGAACCTGGTCGCGCGGAACGATAAAGACCGACGCGCACTCGGCCACCGTGCACTTCAGATGAAAGCCCTCGTCACTGTCGGAGGTCACCGAAGAGACGCGCATCCAGGTATAGAGGCCGGCCGCGATGATCAGGATCCCCAGGCTGGCATAGATCAGAATCTTCTTCAATACGGTGCCCTCTCATCCGGCGGCGCGGGCATGGCCATCACCTTTCTTCGGGTGGAACGTTGGCAATGGGATACTTGGCCTTGTCGCCCCAGTCGTCGTAGTGGGCCCGGAAATCATTGTTCCACTTCTTCCGCATGCCGATGGTGCCCTCCACGAGCCTGGACTGAAGCAGCCATTCGGTGTGGCCGTCGGCAAAGACAATGCAGGCCCCCTTGAGATGCCGATCGCCCGGCCACTCGAGCCCGCTGTCATCGATCGGATCGATCGCCGTCTCCCAGACGCCGCTCCTGGCCTTCGGGTTCGTGCTACCCGAGTCGCTGTCGCCGATCGCGATCATGTCTGACGGACGTTTCACCCGCTCGAGGCGTACCTCGCCTTCGTACTCGTGATTGATGTGCCCGCCGAGGCCGTAATTGTAGACGGGAGGATTCCCGCCGATGGTCTCGGAGACGCCCCAGTCGTTGTAGCCGTAGGCGAAGGTCGCCTGCTCCTCGGGCAGGGCACTTGCCAGATCGTGGTAGATTCGGTCCCGGCCGTTCCACACGGTATCCGGCGGAGCCGACGGGCACGAGAATATCTGGGGCTGTTTCATGAAGCGGTTGAGCCGCACCGGCCAGAGGATGTCGCGCCGTCCGGTGGTGAGATGGTGGCCGGGGAAATAGCGGTTCTGGAGCGTGTACATGTGCAGGGCCAGGCCCAATTGATGCGTGTTCGCCCCGCACTGGGCTCTCTTGGCCAGTTCGCGGGCCCGGGCCAGTGACGGCAGCAGAATCGCCACCAACAGGGCAATGATCGCGACCACCACGAGGATTTCGATCAGGGTGAAGCCGCGTGGTTGGCAGGGATGAGCGGGAAAACCTGATGTCCTCGTCATGTCGTTCCCACGGTTCTCAACTACTTGGCGGACTGCCCGGCCGGGGCCGCGCCGGCCTCGGTGCATTCGGCCGGCTCTTTGCCATAGCTCTCGACCTGTCCGTCCACAATCCGGACATAATAGCCTGACGTCTTGCCGAACGGGCGGCCGCCCTCGACAAAGCGATAGTGATATACCTCCGTCTTCCCGTCGCCCGTGGCGTAGGCCGGCTGGCCGAGGTGACTGGTAACAGAGGACTTGGTCATGCCGATGTTGATCTTTGCCAGATCACCCGCCGAAGGAGGAATATAGCAGCCTGTGAGAACAAGCAACAAACCTCCGGCGACCAGTAGCGCTTTTAGACAAGATGACATGGCTGAACGCGCCTCCAAGAGCCTGGACTGAGTCTGCGGCCATAATGCCCCGGCGGCCGAGACCTCCCCGATAACCTCCCCGGCTACGCCGCCGGGTGGTGCCCCCATTATCCAGCATCCCCGCCGCTGCGTCCATCAATTCTCGGACACCTCTTCGGGGGCGATGAAGTGGCAGCGGCCACGGCGCGATACCTGCTCTCTTCGGGTTCGAATCCCTTGGGGCCGAACAATTGCGGCGTTCCTGGCGATGATGAGCGGTATTCTGCAGCCGGTGCGGAGCGAAAGGCTTGCAGCAACCAGGAACAGACGATAAGCCGCGTTCACTTTTTCTCGAGGAAGCACCCAGGCCGGGCTCGGCTCATGCTTCCATCTTTGCCTTGGCAGGTGTCGTACACGAGCAAGGGTGGAGCGTTGCGGACGGTCGGGCCTGACTGCGTCACGCCCGACGACAGCTCTTGGTCTTCTCAGTCACTCGATTCGGCATCTGCTTCTCATACTGCGCAATGATTTCTCCAGTCGGCAGGAAGGTCCACCTCCGGAATTCGGCGTCGAGCTTTGCAGCTTCCGCCTCGTGCCCCGCGCGGGGCGGAATCATGGCCTGCTTGGCTTCGATCACACGCAGCATCGCCGCCCGCACTCCCTCGGCAGCGCCGATTATCTTCTCCTGGCTCTCGCCTCGCTTGATAACTCGAAGCAGGTCCTGCTCCCTGCGGGCCAGGTGATCCTTTTTCTTGGTATATCGGGGGAGGTAATTGGACACCCGATATCGCCCTCGTCAACGCCCGGCCCGACCGAATCATCGCTCCCCTTCTGCAAAAAGCAGATGGGGCACCCGCGCTGCCGGCATGCGACTCTCGTTCAGCCGTTCACGCCTTCTCGCGGCGGACGCCGCGGCATTTTTCATCGATCAGCCGACGCTCTTCCTCGGTCAGAGGCAGATCATCCATCGGCACGTCGAATCCTCGGAGGGTGCCGCACTCAGGACACCGCGGATACTTCTGGCCGCGAAGGTCGTAGCCGCAACGGGTGCACAACGGCGCCGACTCCTCCGTAAAGGCCTTTCGGATCTCTTCGCGCATCTTCTTCTTGACGACGGTGCGGAGCAGGACAACTGCCGCGACACCCACGGCCACAGAAGCCAAAACGGCAGCGAGAAGCCAGGCGAGAGCAGTCATCGAAGGCATGCGTTCCAGTGTATCGCCGGCCTTGGCGGGCGGCCACAACCATCTGGGGCTGAGCCGACTCCGGGTCCGTGGCGCTTCAGGCGGGTCTTTCAGAACCCCGAGCGCACTTGTCCCGGCGAAGCCTGCGTGCGAAGCCCGAAGCGAGCGGGCCGGGTGTCCAGCGGTCGCGTTGTGGCCGGGCCCGTCGCTTGCGCTCCGGGCTCTGAATCTGGCCACTGGCACGCAAGCCCCTCGACCCGGGCTCGGGGCCAAGGCCGCCATTGGCACACGATGGACAAGGCGCTCACGGCACACGGCTGAATCGCGAGCCCAGGTTCGGAAAGAACCTGGGTCACCCGGGCCAGCGGTCTTGGCAAAAAACCTTGCAGGCAATAGCCTTCCGGAAACGTTTGCGGACTTGAGGCGTCAATAGTTGTGGTGCGTCCGCCGAAAGCGGACGGGATGCATGGCAAGGTGGGCCACAGTCGGGCTGTGCGCGATCGGCTGGCTGGTGCTGGCGGCCGGGGTGGCGGCACCGCTGGTCGGCATGGGTCTTGCGCTCGCTCAGCCCGGGGCGATGAGCACCGAACTGGTGGCCGTCCCGGCGTGGCAGCGGCTGCTGGCCCGGAGCCTGACGCTGTCGCTGGTGACGACGGTGGCAGCGGTACTGCTGGGACTCTTTCCGGCGGCGGTGCTGGGTTCGGCCCCGGCCCGGCGGATGCCCACCCTGATCGGCCTGACGCTGCTGCCCCTGCTGATCCCGCCGCAGGTATACGCATATGCGTGGCAACTGGCCGCCTCGCCGGCCGGCGGCCTGAGCTGGCTGCTGCCGGAGAACGTGGGCGAAATGTGGCTGGGAGGGGCAGTCCGGGCGGGTCTGATCTCGGCTGGGTGGCTCTGGCCGGTTCCGGCCCTCATTCTGGCGGCCGGGTGGCGATCCTCGGGCAGGACGGCATACACGCTGGCCCTGTTGGATTCCGGGCCGACGCGGGCTTACCTGAGGGCGGTGGTCCCTAGCCTTCGGCCTAACCTCGCGGCGGCTGCGGGGGCAGTCTTCGCGATCTCGCTGTTGGAATACGCCATCCCGCACCTGACAAGGTGTCGGATTTACGCCACCGAGCTTCTGGTGCTGGTTGACGCAGGTGCCCCGCCGGGGCAGATCATGCAGATGGCCGCGCAGGTCGTCGCCATCCTGGGCATTCTGGCTGTGGCCGTTGTCCTGGTGATCCGAACGACCGCCTCCTGGGAGCCCGCCGGGACGGACAACGAGACAGCGGGCCTGATCGGCCCGGACGGCCGTAAGGGCCGGGCAGGCTGGTTCGGCCGGGCGGCCGCAGCCCTGGTCCTTCTGGCGACGGTGGGCATACCGGTGGCGATCATGTCGGCGGTGAAGCCTGGCGGCCCGGCTTGGCGAGAGAGCTTCGTGCTGTTCGCCCACGAATGGGCGGGGTCGCTGGGGGTGGCCCTGGCGGCCGGCGGGCTGGCGATCGGGGTCGCGGCCGGTACAGCCCTGCTTGAAGCGTCAACCGGTTCGCGGTGGGCACGAGCGGGCGGATGGGGGTCGTTCGTTGCGGCCGTTGTCCCCCCTGCCGCTCTGGGTGTCGGGTTCGTTCTGGTCTTCAACCGCCCCGGCCTCGTAGGAACGCTGTATACCGACACCCCATGTGTGTGGGTGCTGTCGCTGGTGGGCCGGTACGGGGCAGTGGCGGTGCTGATCGCGTGGCTCGCGGTCGGACATCGCGGACACGCGGCGCTGGACCAGGCCCGCGTCGACGGGGCCGGAGTCGCAGCCGTGCTCGCCCACGTGCTGCTGCCGACGGTCTGGCCTTCGCTGCTGGCGGCAGGGCTCATTGTGACCATGCTGGCGTTGTTCGAAGTGGTGATCACGCAGATGACCGCTCCCATCGGGTATCCAAGCATCGCGGTCAGCCTTCTTGGACAGATGCACTACGGAAGGGATAATGTGGTCATCACCACCAGCCAGACCGTGGTGGCCGCGGGGTTCGTGCTGACGCAAGTATGTGGACGGCTGCTGGTCAGGCAAGGGAAGCAGCATTGAGCACGCCAATTCCCAACCTGAGCAACCTGATCGCGTCGCGGTCCGATTCCGCACCACGGGCCCAGGGGCGAGGGGCGTGCGGCGAGGGTCATTTACGAACGGTACTTCGGTTTCTTGCGGGCTCTATCTTTGCGTTCGTTCTCCTCGCTTCGCGCGCCGGGTGCAAACCGGCTCATCTGTCCG